>NZ_CP125652.1:0-691666 GCF_030053135.1 Rhizobium sp. BT04
ATGAGCAAGGTCAGCGGCAGCAACGGCGGCGACTCCAAGAACACGCTTTATTGTTCGTTCTGCGGAAAGAGCCAGCACGAGGTCCGGAAACTGATTGCCGGACCGACCGTCTTCATCTGCGATGAATGCGTCGAATTGTGCATGGACATCATCCGCGAGGAGAACAAGTCCTCGATGGTCAAGTCCCGCGATGGCGTTCCGACGCCCCAGGACATCATCAAGGTTCTCGACGAATACGTCATCGGCCAGCGGCAGGCGAAGAAGATCCTGTCGGTCGCCGTTCACAACCACTACAAGCGCCTGGCGCACGCCTCCAAGAACGGCGAAGTCGAACTGGCGAAGTCGAACATCATGCTCGTCGGCCCGACCGGCTGCGGCAAGACCTATCTTGCCCAGACGCTCGCCCGCATCATCGACGTTCCCTTCACCATGGCCGATGCGACGACGCTCACCGAGGCCGGTTATGTCGGCGAGGATGTCGAAAACATCATCCTGAAGCTGCTGCAGTCGGCCGACTACAATGTCGAACGTGCCCAGCGCGGCATCGTCTACATCGACGAAGTCGACAAGATTTCGCGCAAGTCCGACAACCCGTCGATCACCCGCGACGTCTCGGGCGAGGGCGTGCAGCAGGCGCTCTTGAAGATCATGGAAGGCACGGTTGCATCCGTTCCGCCGCAGGGCGGCCGCAAGCACCCGCAACAGGAATTCCTGCAGGTCGACACGACGAACATCCTGTTCATCTGCGGCGGCGCCTTCGCCGGCCTCGACAAGATCATCTCCGCCCGCGGCGAGAAGACCTCGATAGGCTTCGGCGCGACGGTCAAGGCCCAGGACGACCGCCGCGTCGGCGAAGTCCTCCGCGAACTGGAGCCGGAAGACCTGGTCAAGTTCGGCCTCATCCCCGAGTTCATCGGCCGTCTGCCGGTTCTGGCGACGCTTGAGGATCTCGATGAGGATGCGCTGATCCAGATCCTGTCCGAGCCGAAGAACGCGCTGATCAAGCAGTATCAGCGCCTGTTCGAGATGGAAGACGTCGAGCTGACCTTCCACGAGGATGCCCTGCGCGAAATCGCCCGCAAGGCGATCGTCCGCAAGACCGGCGCCCGCGGCCTTCGCTCGATCATGGAGAAGATCCTGCTCGACACGATGTTCGAACTGCCGACGCTGGAGGGCGTGCGCGAGGTCGTCATCTCGGAGGAAGTGGTGCGCGGTTCTGCCCGTCCGCTTTACATCTATGCCGATCGCCAGGAAGAAAAGGCCAACGCTTCGGCGTGACCTTGCGGCTTTCCTATGATTATTTTGGGGGCTTGCCATCGGCAGGCCCCTTTCTATTTGAAAAATCATGCAAGGCGCTGTTAGTATTTTGCCGGTGGGGACGGAATTGCCTTTGCCGATGTTGCGCAACGGAGAGTGCTTGGCAATGATGCGGTGATTCCGTAAGCCTATTGCTGGCGTTTGTATTTTAGCCGGGTCGGAAGTGGTAAGCGCCGGTCCAGCCACGCGCTTCATAGTGTTGGCGTTCCGTTGTAATGAAGCTGTCACATCCGGGGAACGCGGGCGTTAGCGTGGCTTGAAAAGCGTAGTCAGGACCTCCACTTGTAGACCCAAGTGAGAGTGCCGGCCGGTCCCAAGCGGCCGTGCAGAGAGCCCGGCAACGGGACGATGGAAAGGACTTAAAAATGACGAAGAAAACGTCTGTAGCGAGCAGTACTGCCTACCCTGTTCTGCCCCTGCGCGACATCGTGGTTTTCCCGCATATGATCGTGCCGCTGTTCGTCGGACGGGAAAAGTCGATCCGTGCGCTCGAAGAGGTCATGGGTTCCGACAAGCAGATCATGCTGGTCACGCAGATCAACGCCAGTGACGACGATCCGGATCCGTCCGCCATCCACAATGTCGGCACTGTGGCGAACGTGTTGCAGCTTCTGAAGCTGCCCGACGGCACCGTGAAGGTTCTGGTCGAAGGCCGTGCCCGCGCCGAGATCGACACCTATACCAGCCGCGAAGATTTCTACGAAGCCCTCGGCCATGTGCTCGAAGAGCCGCACGACGATCCGGTCGAGCTGGAAGCCTTGTCGCGTTCGGTCGTCTCCGAATTCGAGAGCTACGTGAAGCTCAACAAGAAGATTTCGCCCGAAGTGGTCGGCGCAGCCAGCCAGATCGACGACTATTCCAAGCTCGCCGATACGGTCGCCTCGCATCTGTCGATCAAGATCACCGAGAAGCAGGAGATGCTGGAAACCACCAGCGTCAAGGCCCGCCTCGAAAAGGCGCTCGGCTTCATGGAAGGCGAGATTTCGGTGCTGCAGGTCGAAAAGCGCATCCGCTCGCGCGTCAAGCGCCAGATGGAGAAGACCCAGCGCGAATATTATCTGAATGAGCAGATGAAGGCGATCCAGAAGGAACTTGGCGACGGCGAGGAAGGCCGCGACGAGATGAGCGAACTGGAAGAGCGCATCGCCAAGACCAAGCTGTCCAAGGAGGCCCGTGAAAAGGCCGATGCGGAGCTGAAGAAGCTGCGCCAGATGAGCCCGATGTCGGCGGAAGCCACCGTTGTGCGCAACTATCTGGACTGGCTGCTCGGCATTCCCTGGGGCAAGAAGTCGAAGATCAAGGCCGATCTCAACAATGCCGAGAAGATCCTCGAAGCCGATCACTTCGGTCTCGACAAAGTCAAGGAACGCATCGTCGAATATCTGGCCGTCCAGGCCCGCGCCACCAAGATCAAGGGCCCGATTCTCTGCCTCGTCGGCCCTCCGGGCGTCGGCAAGACCTCGCTCGCCCAGTCGATCGCCAAGGCGACCGGCCGTGAATATGTCCGCATGGCGCTCGGCGGCGTTCGTGACGAAGCCGAAATCCGCGGTCACCGCCGCACCTATATCGGCTCGATGCCCGGCAAGGTCATCCAGTCGATGAAGAAGGCGAAGAAGTCCAACCCGCTGTTCCTGCTCGACGAGATCGACAAGCTCGGCCAGGACTATCGCGGCGATCCGTCGTCGGCCCTGCTCGAAGTGCTCGATCCGGCCCAGAACTCGACCTTCATGGATCATTATCTGGAAGTCGAATACGACCTGTCGGACGTGATGTTCATCACCACGGCGAATACGCTGAATATCCCGGCGCCGCTGATGGACCGCATGGAGATCATCCGTATCGCCGGCTACACCGAGGATGAAAAGCGCGAGATCGCCAAGCGGCACCTGCTGCCGAAGGCCATCAAGGAACATGCGTTGCAGCCGGAAGAATTCTCGGTCAGCGACGACGCCCTGATGGCGATCAGCCAGCAGTACACCCGTGAAGCCGGTGTCCGCAGCTTCGAACGCGAGTTGATGAAGCTCGCCCGCAAGGCGGTCACCGAGATCATCAAGGGCAAGACGAAGTCCGTTCATGTGACGGCCGCCAACATCTCCGACTATCTGGGTGTCCCGCGCTTCCGCCATGGCGAAGCCGAGGGCGAGGATCAGGTCGGCGTCGTGACCGGTCTTGCCTGGACGGAGGTCGGCGGCGAGTTGCTGACGATCGAAGGCGTGATGATGCCGGGCAAGGGTCGCATGACGGTCACCGGCAATCTGAAGGAAGTCATGAAGGAATCGATTTCGGCGGCGGCCTCCTATGTCCGCTCGCGCGCCGTCGATTTCGGCATCGAGCCGCCGCGCTTCGACAAGAGCGACATCCACGTGCACGTGCCGGAAGGCGCGACCCCGAAGGATGGCCCCTCGGCCGGCGTCGCCATGGCGACCGCGATCGTTTCGATCATGACCGGTATCCCGGTGAACAGGCACGTGGCCATGACCGGTGAAATCACCCTTCGCGGCCGTGTGCTGCCGATTGGCGGTCTCAAGGAAAAGCTGCTTGCAGCGCTTCGCGGCGGCATCAAGAAGGTGCTGATTCCGGAGGAAAACGCCAAGGACCTGGCGGAGATTCCGGACAACGTGAAGAACAACATGGAGATCATCCCGGTATCCCGCATGGGCGAGGTGATCAAGCACGCGCTGATCCGGCGGCCGGAGCCGATCGAATGGGACGGCACGGTGGAAACGCCCGTCATCACATCGGTCGAAGGCCTCGATGAGACAGGCGCAACCATAGCGCATTGAATGGCCTCGGCCACATTTATGCCCCATTGGAGCAAAACACGGAAAAAGGCTGGCGAAAACGCCAGCCTTTTTTGTGAAAACGTCATGGAGACGCTTGCTTTTCCTTGATTTGCAGGGCTTTTGGGTTTCCGGCGGGCCTGATGAAACCTATTCGGCGCCTAGCTTACTTTTGAGTCGTTTCATACCATTTAGAAAGGGGTGGAAACATGAACAAGAATGAACTCGTGTCCGCAGTCGCCGAAAAGGCAGGACTGACGAAGTCTGACGCGGCTTCCGCTGTTGACGCGGTTTTTGACGTTGTCCAGGCTGAACTCAAGAACAAGGGCGACATCCGCCTCGCGGGTTTCGGCAGCTTCACCGTTTCTCATCGCGCCGCAACGAAGGGCCGCAACCCGTCGACGGGCGCTGAAGTCGACATTCCGGCTCGCAACGTGCCGAAGTTCACGCCCGGCAAGGGCCTGAAGGACGCCGTCAACGGCTGATCTGGGATTATCCGCCAGCCGGAAACGAGACCGGTTGTGCAGGATTTGAGAGGGGTTCGGCTTGCCGGACCCCTTTTGCTTGTGGCGGGCCATTTGCTTTGCCGGACCTTTTTGCTTTGGCCGGCCTTGCCGCCGCGCCGGCTTTGATCTACGAGATTCCCGTTCTCAGGGCGGGGTGAAACTCCCCACCGGCGGTAAGGGTCTCGGCCCAAGCCCGCGAGCGCCTTTTCTCGTGTCGAAGCGGGGGAGGGGTCAGCAGATCCGGTGCGATTCCGGAGCCGACGGTTAAAGTCCGGATGGAAGAGAATGAGTCGGTCGTGCGAAGGGCGAGGATTCGTCATGTCGTCCGTGTCGGTAGCTCATGCGTCCTGATTTATGTTGGTCCCTAAGTCGTGGATGAAAGACATGAATCAGACTTCCCTTGCTGCCGAGCCGTCCCGCGCCGTTGTTGGCGCCCTCTGGATGGTCCTTGCCGGCATTGCTTTTTCGCTTCTCAACGTCGTCACCCAATGGCTGACGATGAAGCTTGCCTTCCCCTCGGCCTCGGCCGCCTTCTGGCAATATGGCTTCGCCTTCCTGTTTTCGCTGCCGTTCCTTCGCCAGCTCGGCCTTGCGGCGATGCGCACGCACTATCCCTGGCGCCACCTCGCGCGCGTCGTGCTTGCCGCGCTCGGCGTCGAGGCGTGGGTTGCCGGTCTTGCCGCGGTGCCGATCTGGCAGGCGATCGCACTGGTGATGACCTCGCCTTTCTTCATCATTCTGGGCGCCCGGCTTTTCCTGGGTGAGCGCGTCGGTCCGGCCCGCTGGGCGGCGACCGCAGCCGGTTTCAGCGGCGCGATGATCATCCTGCAGCCATGGTCGGACAGTTTTGGCTGGGCCGCGCTCCTGCCGGTGCTCTCGGCGGTGCTCTGGGGCGCCTCGTCGCTGATCACCAAGAGCCTGACGGGCATCGAACGACCGGAGACGATCACCGTCTGGCTGCTCGTTCTGCTGACGCCGATAAACGGCGGCCTGGCGCTTGCGGCAGGCTTTGCCGTGCCGACGGGCGCAGCCCTTGCCTTGTTCCTCCTGGCGGGACTGCTGACCGCGGCGGCGCAGTATTTTCTGACGCTTGCCTATGCCGCAGCCGATGCCGCCTACGTCCAGCCTTTCGACGATCTGAAACTGCCGCTGAACGTGCTGGCCGGCTGGCTGTTCTTCGGTTATGCGCCGGCGGGTTACCTCTGGCTGGGAGCGGCGCTCATCCTGTCCGCTTCGCTTTTCATCATGCGAAACGAGATGCGCAGGGAGCGCAAACCCGCCTGATCTGATCCGGCGCAAAATGTCGCATCTGTCATGCCTCTGTCACGCCGCTCCCGCAGAAAACTCATGTTTCGAATGTTCGACACATGGGGGATTTCATGACAATTTCATCGCGCAAGGCAGCGCTTGCTGCCGTGCTTCTCGCATCCGTTGCCTTTCCGGCTGCGGCCGAACCGGTCTTCAACCGAATCGCCTCTTTCCCGGTGGCCCAGAACCTGCCTGGTGACAAGGATAAGCTTTCGGCCACGTCGGCCGAAATCCTTACCGCGACCGACGACGGCAACACGCTGATCTATAGCGACAGCCCGCTCGGCGCGATCGGCTTCATCGACATTACCGATGCCAAGGCTCCGAAGGCCGGCGGCGCGCTGATGATGGACGGCGAGCCGA
The DNA here is from genome assembly GCF_030053135.1 of Rhizobium sp. BT04. Taxonomy (NCBI): domain Bacteria; kingdom Pseudomonadati; phylum Pseudomonadota; class Alphaproteobacteria; order Hyphomicrobiales; family Rhizobiaceae; genus Rhizobium; species Rhizobium sp. BT04. The sequence continues at coordinate 6,275 of NZ_CP125652.1, forward strand.
CATCGGTCACCTCGAGCGCCGGCAAGGCGCTGGTCGCCGTCAACACCTCCGAAAGCAAAGCCAAGCCGTCGGGCCGTCTCGCAATCGTCGACGTGGCGACGAAGAAGATCGAGAACAGCTGCGATCTCGGCGGCCAGCCGGATTCGATCGCCCTCAACAAGGACAAGACGCTCGGTGCCATCGCGATCGAAAACGAGCGCGACGAAGAGGTCAATGACGGCAAGATCCCGCAAATGCCGGCCGGCGACCTTGTCGTCTTCCAGGTCAAGAACGGCACTGTCGATTGCGGCACGATCAAACACGTGGCGTTGACCGGCCTTGCCGGCGTCGCGCCCGAAGATCCGGAGCCGGAATTCGTCGCCTTCAACGGCCTGAGCGAGATCGCCCTGACGCTGCAGGAAAACAACGAGATCATCATCATCGACGCCAACACGGCTCAAGTGAAGACGCACTTCTCCGCCGGCAGCGTCGATCTTACCGGCATCGACACCAAGCGTGACGGCGCCCTGAAATTCTCAGGCGAATCCAAGGCTGTTGCGCGCGAGCCCGACGCCGTGAAGTGGCTGGACGATAACCGGTTCGTCATTGCCAATGAAGGCGACTACCAGGGCGGCTCGCGCAGCTTTACCATCTTCGACAAGACGGGCAAGGTTCTCTACGAATCGGGCGCTTCCTTCGAACGCGCCGTCGCTCATCTCGGCCACTATCCGGAAAGCCGCTCGGGATCGAAGGGCGTCGAGCCGGAAGGTCTCGAAGCCGCCACGTTCGGTGATATCAAGTATTTCTTCCTGCTCGCCGAGCGCGCTTCGGTCGTCGGCGTCTACAGGGATACTGGCGCCGATCCCGAACTCGTGCAATTGCTGCCGTCGGGGATTTCGCCGGAAGGCGGGATCGCCATCCCTGCACGCAATCTCTTCGCGACAGCCAACGAACTCGACCTCGGCAAGGACGGCGGCGCCCGCTCGCATGTGATGATTTATGAGCGCTCGGAAGGCGAAAAGGCCTATCCGCAGATTGTTTCGGCCGAGAGGGACGGCAATCCGATCGGCTTTGCAGCGCTTTCGGGTCTCGCCGCGGTTCCGGGCAAGCCAGGCATGCTCTACGCCGTCAGCGACAGCGTTCTCGGCTCGCAGCCGACGATCTACACGATCGATGCCAGCAAGAAGCCAGCCGTCATTACCGACGCCCTCGTCGTCAAGCGTGACGGCGCCCCGGCCCAGAAGCTCGACATCGAAGGCATTGCGGCTGCCGCCGACGGCTCCTTCTGGCTCGCCTCGGAAGGCTACAGCGAGCGTCTCGTCCCGCACGCCCTCTACAACGTCAACGCCAAGGGTGACATCAAGGCCGAGATCGCCCTGCCGAAGGAGCTCGCCGCCAACGAAATCCGCTATGGCTTCGAAGGGGTCACCATTGTCGGCACCGGCGACGATGCGACGCTCTGGATGGCGGTCCAGCGCGAGTGGGCTGACGACGAGAAGGGCTTCGTCAAGCTCGTCTCCTACAATCCGAAGAAGAAGGAATGGGGCGCTGTCCGCTATCCGCTCGACAAGACGGAAAGCGGCTGGGTCGGCCTATCGGAAATCTCGGCTCATGGCGACAGCGTCTACATCATCGAGCGCGACAACCTCGTCGGCGATGCAGCCAAGCTGAAGAAGCTCTACAAGGTGGCGATCTCGGAGCTGAAGCCCGCCAAGCTCGGGACCGAGCTGCCGGTCGTCAAGAAGACCGAAGCCCACGACTTTCTCGGCGAACTCAAGGCTGCCACTAACGGCTATGTGCTCGACAAACTCGAAGGCTTCACCTTCGACGCCTCGGGCAAGCCTTACGCCGTCACCGACAATGACGGCGTCAGCGACTCCTCCGGCGAAACCCTGTTCTTCCCGGTCGATCTGGTCGGCACAAACTGAGCCTTGACGGATCGGTGACATAAAAATGGCCGGGGCGAAAACCCGGCCATTTGCATTTTGGAGTATTGGACGCCTACCAGCGCTGATGCACATGCGGCGCTATCAGCCGCTCGTAAATCTCGCGCGTTGCCGCCATGACGTCGGTCGAAAGCGGCGCGAGGTCGGCGGCAGCCGCATTGGCTCTCGCCTGCTCGCCATTGCGGGCGCCGGGGATGACGACGGTGACGGCTTCAGCCATCAGGATCCAGCGGAGCGCGAAGGCGGCCATCGTGGCGCCCGCAGGCACCAGCTTGCGCACCTCTTCCACCGCCTGCAGTCCGACCTCGAAAGGCACGCCGGCAAAGGTCTCGCCGACATCGAAGGCTTCGCCGTTGCGGTTGAAATTGCGGTGATCGTCGCTGGCAAAGTGCGTGTCCCGGGTGATCTTGCCGGAGAGAAGGCCGCTTGCGAGCGGCACGCGGGCGATGATCGCCACGTTCTTGCGCCGCGCTTCCTGGAAGAACAGGTGATCGGGGCGCTGGCGGAAGATATTGTAGATGATCTGAATGCTGACGACGCCGGGATATTCGATCGCCTTCAGCCCGTCCTCGACCTTTTCGACGCTGACGCCGTAACCCTTGATCTTGCCGGCCTTTTGCAGCGCGTCGAGACCTTCGAAGACCTCGGGCTGGTAAAGCACGTCGCGTGGCGGGCAGTGCAACTGCACAAGGTCGAGGCTGTCGACGGCAAGATTCGTCAGGCTGCGGTCAATGAAGCCTTCGAGATTGGCCTTGCTGTAGCCTTCGGCGACATGCGGATTGAGGCGGCGGCCCGCCTTGGTGGCGACCATCGGGCGGGCGCCGCCACGGGTCTTCAGCACGTCGGCGATGATTTTTTCCGAACGGCCGTCACCATAAACGTCAGCCGTATCGATGAAGGTCATGCCGGCATCGAGCGCGGCATTCAGCGCCGCGCGCCCCTCAGCCTCGCTGATATCGCCCCAGGAGCCGCCGATCTGCCAGGCGCCGAAGCCGACATTGGTGACGGTGAAGGGCATGCGGCCAAAAGCATGGTGTCTCATGAAAAATCCTCCGTAGGTGATGAAAGACACTGGCCTATCAGGCAGGGGACTTTGCGGCAAATTGTCGATCCGGCTTTGATTGGTTGCCCCGATGAAATATCGTCAGGTTACAAGGCTTCAACAGCAATGAATGGAAAAGGAAAGACCATGGAGATCAAACCCGCCGGCTCCAGCCCCTCGACGAAGCCACCGGCCGACTATTTCACCGGCGCCGTCCGCCAGGATCCGCTGATGGAAGCGCCGGCGCCGGCCCGGGTGAGGGCAACCTCCGTCACCTTCGAACCCGGCGCCCGCACGGCCTGGCATACGCATCCGCTCGGCCAGACGCTGATCGTCACATCAGGCAAGGGCCTCGCCCAGAGCTGGGGCGAGGAAATCCGCGAGATCCGCGCCGGCGACGCCGTCTGGTTCTCACCGGGTGAAAAACATTGGCACGGGGCTGCCCCGGATACGGCGATGGTGCATATCGCCATTCACGAGGCGTTGGATGGCAAGCACGTCGACTGGATGGAAAAGGTCAGCGACGCGCAATATTCCGGCAAGGCCTAAGTCAATCAGAGCCGCTTCAGGCAATAGGAAAAATGCGCGTGCGATTCGACCGTCAGGAACTCGAATTGCCAACCGTAATCCTTGCAGAATTTGGTGACCGCCTCGACGACGCCATAGACGATCGGCTTCACCGTATTGCCGGTGCAGAAATCATGCCCGGCAATACGCCCCGTCCGCTTCACCTTCTTGTCGCAGAGCAGCAGCTCCTGCCAGGTGAGCTCGAAGGAATGGTCGGTATCGACATAGGTCCAGTCGAGGAAATCGTCCTCGAATTCGGCAAGCTTCTCCAGCGACGTGCCCTGCATCAGATGCAGCCGGCCGGCCGCGATCTCGGCCGCGAAATTCGTATGGATCGCATCAAGCCCTGAGCTGTAGCGATCCATCGACCAGGGATCGATGAGGTAGAGCTGCGCCGGGCGATTCTTTTCCAGGATCTCCGCCGTATATTCGCCGAAGGCGGCGCCCACCTCGACACCGATGCCGCCGTTCGGGATGCGGTAGAGCAGCTCGCCGCGGTCCGGCAGCAGCCGGGCATTTTCCATATGATGGGCGCTGAGCGGAGTGCGCGGCATGCTCGCCCGCAGCGCCTGCCTGTCTTCACGTGTCTTCATCTCTGAACTCGGGATTGCGGGCGCCTGACGGCCCTGATGCGGTTTGACGGGAAGGTAGGAGCGACTGATGTCGATGACAACCACATGACAGGAATTTGCTTCTTTCGGACAAACCGCTAAGTTGCAGCTGTGGACTGACGGAAAAGCCTCGGGAGGAGCGATTTCATGAGACGCATGTGGCCTGAAGAATTCAACGCCATTATCAGCGGAGCCGAGGAGGTGACGTTGGAAGTACCCGCCGAGGCCGGCGAAGCGCCGCTGCAGCGCAAGGCGCTGAAGGCGCGAATCACCATGCAGGATTACGAGCGGATCTGGCCGCTCGCCGAGATGCGTTTCCGGCTTGGCGACAGAGATGGCAAGGCCATCACCCTGATCACCACCAACCCCCATTACCACGCCTGGCACCCGAAGGACGGCGGCAGCGTCGATTCCGTGTCGGACAGTGGCCGCCACTACAAGACGGATTACCTCGTCGTGCACTTCCTGCTCGACGACGTGAAGGAAACATCCCCGGCCTGAGGTGCGGAGGCCGGTGCGGCCGGAAGCCGCACCGGCATTTTGTTGACGCCGAGTTGATCCCGACACTGGTGACAATGGCGGCGATATCGCTAAGTTTGGCGAACCATATCCTAAAAAAATTGGAGGTTCCCGTGACGGGCAACGTGTTGGATATCCCGGTCAAAACTGTGGATGGTCGCGAGACCACGCTCAACGAATACAAGGGCAGGGTGCTCCTGGTCGTCAATGTCGCCTCGAAATGCGGGCTGACGCCGCAATATGAGGGGCTGGAAAAGCTCTATGGCGAAAAGCGCGAGCGCGGCTTCGTCATCGCCGCTTTCCCCGCCAATGACTTCAAGGGCCAGGAGCCCGGCACCGACGCCGAGATTGTCGACTTCTGCACCAGCACCTATGACGTCACCTTCCCGATCTTCTCGAAGATCTCAGTCAAGGGCGAGGCACAGCACCCGCTTTACCGCCAATTGACCAAGTCGGGCGTCGCGACCACAGGCGACGGCCCGATGCGCGAACGCCTGAAATCCCACGGCCTGGCAGGCGGCGACGAGGACGACATCCTCTGGAACTTCGAAAAATTCCTGATCGGCCGCGACGGCAAAGTCGCCGCCCGCTTTGCGCCTGACGTGACGGCAGATGATTCGCGGCTGGTTTCGGCGGTGGAGAGGGAATTGGCGAAGGGGTGAGGCCCTCGCGCTGCCAGGGGCCTCTGGACTGCGAGAATTTGCGAAAGGCTGAGCTGATCCTCAGATCCCAAGCACGGTCACAAGCGGGGGCGTAAAGTCCTTGAAGCCCAATTTCGGCCAGTCGCACCTCTTGTCGAATCGCGTTTTTGGTTCGTGGCGCTGGCATTTCGGATTCGTCTTGAAGGCGTATCCGGGCAGGCTGACATAGATGGCACTTGGCGTGCATAGGGCAATCGCAACGCATAGCGTCAATGCGGAGCACAGGGCCTTCATGGCACACCTCCAGGCGTCGTAAGCCTTCAAGCGCGGAGACTTTCCGGGCGGCGAATACTCCCACTTTTGCTGGCCCCCATCCATTCGCCCAATAGGAGGTGGTGCGGCGGCCGGAGTAGTCCGTTTGGTGGAGCTGCCTGTCACGCGGTGCGCCGCATCCAAATCTGCCGGGTGCGCTCACTGGATCGGTAGGCTCATTGGAATTGTAGATATGCTGACGAAGCAACCTGCAGGCGTCTGTCCGCGAAGGCCTAGACATCGCCCAGATATTTGACACTTGAAGGAAAAAAATGGTGGGCGATGAGAGACTCGAACTCCCGACATCCTCGGTGTAAACGAGGCGCTCTACCAACTGAGCTAATCGCCCATCGCTAACGAAGCCGGATCGGCCTGCCGCGTTGGTGGCCGTGATCTATGCGGATCGCGGCAAAACCGCAAGAGTGTTTGTGAAGATTTTTTGATTTTTTTGGTGGCGGTTCGCTCCCTGTTATGTCGATGGGCCGCGGCCGGGCTGTGGATAAAGGGGAGGGGGAGGCGATGGGCATGTCGGCTTCGGCCGTGCCACCGGCTTCGATTGGGCCTCCGTGCCGCTGCGGCAAACGGAATTGTCGGCTTTTCCTTCGCCGCGTGCGGGCCTTGCCGAAACAATTCAACGACTGTCATGGTTTTGTCTCCAAACCTGCTTGACACTAAAAGACGAACCCCGTAGTTAGCCGCTCATCGAAACGGGCAGCCGTTTTGGTGAGGGTGCGAAGGCATCCGGACTGCTTGAAATGAATTGCGGGTGTAGCTCAGTTGGTTAGAGTGCCGGCCTGTCACGCCGGAGGTCGCGGGTTCGAGCCCCGTCACTCGCGCCATTTCAAGTCTTGTGAAACGCAAATGTGATTTGTCGTTTGTCCGGTTTTCTTCATCCTCGCGGCCGCAAATGGCCGGTCCTATGCGCGGGTGTAGCTCAGTCGGTTAGAGTGCCGGCCTGTCACGCCGGAGGTCGCGGGTTCGAGCCCCGTCACTCGCGCCATTTTCTTCTGAAAGCCATGCAGTTTCCAGTGGTCAGACATGCAGCTTCAGGCGGTTTGGGCGGATTTGTCGCGACATCGTTGCACCTGCTTGATAATGTCCGCGCGCGACGCGTCGAATTGCCTCTGTAAATCTCTTGCGCCGGGGCGTCGGCTGCGCTAACCACGGCTTGTTGCAACGCACGTTCGCTTGCCGGGCATTTGCCCAAATGCGCCGTCTGGCGCCTCCGGCAAGCAGGGATGAACATGATGACTGAACTGCTCAGTTCTTATATTCCGATCGCCATCTTCATCGGTATCGCGCTCGTTATCGGCCTGGCGCTGCTCATTGCGCCGTTCGCCGTCGCTTTCAAAGCGCCCGATTCGGAAAAGCTCTCGGCTTACGAATGCGGCTTCAACGCGTTCGACGACGCCCGCATGAAGTTCGACATCCGCTTCTACCTCGTGTCGATCCTCTTTATCATCTTCGACCTCGAAGTCGCCTTCCTCTTCCCCTGGGCCGTTTCCTTCGGCGCCATCGGCTGGTTCGGCTTCTGGTCCATGATGGTCTTCCTCCTCGTGCTGACCATCGGCTTTATCTATGAATGGAAGAAGGGAGCCCTGGAATGGGAGTAGCCCCTGTGAGCAATCAGCCGCTCGTTGCCCAGCAGCCGAAGGGGATCATCGATCCCTCGACCGGTAAGCCGATCGGCAGTAACGACGCCTTTTTCGGCGAGATCAATAACGAGCTTGCCGATAAGGGTTTTCTCGTCACCTCGACCGACGAGTTGATCAACTGGGCCCGCACCGGTTCGCTGATGTGGATGACCTTCGGTCTTGCCTGCTGCGCCGTCGAAATGATGCAGCTGTCGATGCCGCGTTACGACGTCGAGCGCTTCGGTTTTGCGCCGCGCGCCTCGCCGCGCCAATCCGACGTGATGATCGTCGCCGGCACGCTGACCAACAAGATGGCGCCGGCCTTGCGCAAGGTCTATGACCAGATGCCCGAGCCGCGCTATGTCATCTCGATGGGCTCCTGCGCCAATGGTGGCGGTTATTATCACTATTCCTATTCGGTGGTGCGCGGCTGCGACCGCATCGTGCCGATCGATATCTACGTGCCGGGCTGTCCCCCCACGGCAGAGGCGCTGCTTTACGGCGTGCTTCTGCTGCAGAAGAAGATCCGGCGCACCGGCACGATCGAACGCTAAGGGTTAAGGACAAGGCATATGAGTGAAGCCCTGACTGAGCTTGCGTCCTACCTTGGCGAAGCGCGCGGCAATCTGATCGCGACATCGCAGATGAAGTATGGCGAGCTGACGCTGACGACGACGGGTGAAAACCTGATCGCGCTGCTGACCTTTCTGCGCGACGACGCCAAATGCGGTTTCGTCAACTTGATCGATATTTGCGGCGTCGACTGGCCGCAGCGCGAGCTGCGTTTCGACGTCGTCTATCACCTGCTGTCGCCGAAGCAGAATCTGCGCATCCGCGTCAAGGTCGCAACCGACGAAGATACGCCGGTTCCCTCCGCCTGCGCCGTCCATCCCGGCGCCGACTGGTTCGAGCGCGAAACCTGGGACATGTACGGCGTACTCTTCACCGGCCATCCGGACCTGCGCCGCATCCTCACCGACTACGGTTTCGAAGGCCACCCGCTGCGCAAGGACTTCCCGACGACAGGTTTCGTCGAGGTCCGCTACGACGACGCCGCGAAACGCGTCGTGTACGAGCCGGTCGAGTTGAAGCAGGAATTCCGCAACTTCGACTTCATGTCGCCATGGGAAGGCACTGACTATGTGCTGCCTGGGGATGAAAAGGCGAAACAGTGAGTAGTGAATAGTCGGTAGTGATTAGTGGGCAGATATTTGGGTGGCGAACGGGAAAATCAGTTCCTATCGTGATTTGAAAGTCTGGCAATTCGCTATCGAGCTGTCTGTCGTTTGTTATGAGGTGACGAGAACCTTCCCGCGGGAAGAGATTTATGGATTGACCAGCCAGATCAGACGACCTTCCGCTTCCGTGGCTGCAAATGTCGCAGAGGGATATGGAAGAGAAAATCGAGGCTCGTTTACCCAATTCTCAAGATCGCTCAGGGCTCGTTGAAAGAGTTGGAGACGCATTTGATCATCGCCGGACGAATTGGCTTTCTTCAAGCCGCGGCCTTGGACGAATTGCTCGACCGATGCGACGAAATTGGAAAGATGCTGGGATCGCTTATTCGAAGCGTTCAGCAGAGAAAAGCTGACGAATAGTGAACGGATGAAAACTACTCACTACCCACTATTCACTACTCACTCTAAGCGAGTTGATCGCCATGACAGAACATAACGTCCGCAACTTCAACATCAATTTCGGACCGCAGCATCCGGCGGCGCATGGCGTTCTTCGTCTTGTCCTGGAGCTTGACGGCGAAATTGTGGAGCGGGTTGATCCGCATATCGGCCTGCTGCACCGCGGCACCGAGAAGCTGATCGAGACCAAGACCTATCTGCAGGCCGTGCCCTATTTCGATCGCCTCGATTACGTCGCGCCGATGAACCAGGAGCATGCCTATGCGATGGCCGTCGAAAAGCTGCTCGGCATCGAGATCCCGATCCGCGGCCAGCTGATCCGCGTTCTCTATTCGGAAATCGGCCGCATCCTCTCGCATCTCCTGAACGTCACGACACAGGCCATGGACGTCGGCGCGCTGACGCCGCCGCTCTGGGGCTTCGAAGAGCGTGAGAAGCTGATGGTGTTCTACGAGCGCGCCAGCGGTTCGCGCATGCACGCCGCTTATGTCCGTCCGGGCGGCGTCCACCAGGATCTGCCGGAAAAGCTTGTGCAGGATATCGGCGACTGGTGCGATCCCTTCCTGAAGGCGCTCGACGACATCGACAATCTGTTGACCGGCAACCGCATCTTCAAGCAGCGCAACGTCGATATCGGCGTCGTCTCGCTGGAAGACTGCTGGGCCTGGGGCTTCTCCGGCGTCATGGTGCGCGGTTCGGGCGCGGCCTGGGATCTGCGTCGCGCCCAGCCTTATGAATGTTATTCCGATCTCGAATTCGACATTCCGATCGGCAAGAACGGCGATAATTACGACCGCTACCTGATCCGCATGATCGAGATGCGCGAATCGGTCCGCATCATGAAGCAATGCGTCAATCGCCTGCTGTCCGATGCCAAGACCGGTCCTTTCTCGTCGATCGACGGCAAGGTCGTGCCGCCGAAGCGCGGCGAGATGAAGCGCTCGATGGAAGCGCTGATTCACCACTTCAAACTCTATACGGAAGGCTACCACGTGCCGGCCGGCGAGGTTTACGCCGCTGTCGAGGCGCCGAAGGGCGAGTTCGGCGTTTATCTCGTCTCCGACGGCACCAACAAGCCTTATCGCTGCAAGATCCGCGCGCCGGGTTATGCCCATCTACAGGCGATGGATTTCATGTGCCGCGGCCACCAGCTTGCCGACGTCGCAGCCGTTCTCGGCTCGCTCGACATCGTCTTCGGCGAGGTGGACCGCTGATGCAGGCTCTGCCGCTTGCCGTTGCACTTCTTCTTGCGGCATCCGGGGTTTCGGCTCAGGAAGCCGATAGCCTCGGCACGCCGCTGGGCCGTAAGGAAGTGACGCCGCCGGCGGCGAAAACGTCCATGGGCGAGCTTTTGTCCAAGGGCTATCAGATCAAGGCCGCCATTCCGAATGGCAGCAAATTCGTAGTGTTTATGCAGAAAGACCAGTCGGCCTATGCCTGCGAAATGCAGTCTTTGACCGCTTCGCGGTGTGGAACCCTAAACTGACAAGGCGTGAGGAAGAATGTCCGTTCGTCGATTAGCCGAAGATCAATTTCAGCCTGCCGCATTCGCTTTCAGCGATGAGAATGCGGTCTGGGCGGACAAGACGATCCAGAAATACCCCGCCGGCCGCCAGCAATCGGCTGTCATTCCGCTGTTGATGCGGGCACAGGAGCAGGACGGCTGGGTCACGCGCGCGGCGATCGAAAAGATCGCCGACATGCTCGACATGGCCTATATCAGAGTGCTCGAGGTCGCGACCTTCTATACGCAGTTCCAACTGCACCCTGTCGGCACACGCGCCCATGTCCAGGTCTGCGGCACGACGCCCTGCATGCTGCGCGGCTCGGAAGCGCTGATGTCGGTCTGCAAGAGCAAGATCCACGCTCATACCTTCGAGCGCAATGCCGAAGGCACGCTGTCCTGGGAAGAGGTCGAATGTCTCGGGGCTTGCGTCAACGCCCCGATGGTGATGATTGGCAAGGACACCTACGAGGACCTGACGCCTGAGCGTCTCGAAGAGATCATCGATGCCTTTGCCGGCGGCAATGGCGCCAGCATCAAGCCGGGCACCCAGATTGACCGGATATTCTCGGCGCCTGAAGGCGGCCCGACTTCGCTGACGACGGAAGAGCCGAAGGCACGGACGCGCGCCAAGAAGGCGGATGCCGAAACCATTTCCGGTCCGGTCGACGGCGCTCCGGTTCCCCCCTCCGAGGCTGCCCGCCCGAAGAGCACCGACGCGGAAACCAATGCTGCCCTGAAGACGCCGGCAACGGCGCCGAAGGCTGCGGCGAAGAACGCAAAGGCTGCACAGGAGCAGCCGATATCAGGCACCGCCGCTGCCGAACCGGCGCCTGCCGCTGCCGTCAAGGCCGAAGCCGCCCCGGCGGCAAAGCCGGCTTTGACCGACAAGAACCGTCCGGCCGGCATCGAAAAGCCCGCCACACCGGATGATTTGAAGATGATCTCGGGCGTCGGCCCGAAGATCGAGGCGACGTTGAACGAGATCGGCATCTTCACCTTCTCGCAGGTCGCGGGCTGGAAGAAGGCCGAGCGCGAATGGGTCGACGGCTACCTGAACTTCCGCGGCCGCATCGAGCGCGACGACTGGGTCAAGCAGGCCAAGGCGCTCGCCAAGGGCGGCGAAGCGGAATATATCAAGGTCTTCGGCAAGAAGCCGCGGTAAGAGGTGAAGCATGTTACAAGATAAAGACCGCATCTTTACCAACATCTACGGCCTCAAGGACAAATCCCTGAAGGGCGCGATGAGCCGCGGCCACTGGGACGGCACCAAGCAGATCCTCGAAAAGGGCCGAGACTGGATCATCAACGAGATGAAGGCATCCGGCCTTCGCGGTCGCGGCGGCGCCGGTTTCCCGACAGGCCTCAAATGGTCTTTCATGCCGAAGGAAAGCGACGGCCGCCCGCATTACCTCGTCGTCAACGCCGACGAATCGGAGCCTGGCACCTGCAAGGACCGTGACATCATGCGCCACGATCCGCATACGCTGATCGAAGGCTGCGTTGTCGCGAGCTTCGCCATGGGCGCCAATGCCGCCTACATCTATGTGCGTGGCGAATATATAAGAGAGCGCGAAGCGCTGCAGGCGGCGATCGACGAATGTTATGATTACGGCCTGCTCGGCAAGAACAACAAGCTCGGCTGGGACATGGACATCTTCGTCCATCACGGCGCCGGCGCTTACATCTGCGGCGAGGAAACCGCACTGCTCGAAAGCCTCGAAGGCAAGAAGGGCCAGCCGCGCCTGAAGCCGCCTTTCCCGGCCAATATGGGCCTCTATGGTTGCCCGACGACTGTCAACAACGTCGAATCGATCGCTGTGGCGCCGACCATCCTGCGCCGTGGCGCCGGCTGGTTTTCGGCCATAGGCCGTCCGAACAATGTCGGCACCAAGCTGTTCATGCTCTCCGGCCACGTCAACAAGCCGTGCACGGTCGAAGAAGAAATGGGCATCACCTTCCGCGAGCTGGTCGACCGCCATGCCGGCGGCATCCGCGGCGGCTGGGACAACCTGCTCGCCGTCATTCCGGGCGGTGCGTCCTGCCCGATCGTTCCGGCCAAGGACATCATCGACTGCCCGATGGATTTCGACGGCCTGCGCGGCGTCGGTTCCTCCTTCGGCACGGCCGCCGCGATCGTCATGGACAAGTCCACCGACGTCATCAAGGCGATCGCCCGCATCTCCGCCTTCTTCAAGCATGAGAGCTGCGGCCAGTGCACGCCGTGCCGCGAAGGCACGGGCTGGATGTGGCGGGTGATGGAGCGCATGGCCAAGGGCAATGCCCAGAAGCGTGAAATCGACATGCTGTTCCAGGTGACCAAGCAAATCGAAGGCCACACCATCTGTGCGCTCGGCGACGCCGCCGCATGGCCGGTGCAGGGTCTGATCCGTAACTTCCGTCCCGAGATCGAAAAGCGCATTGACCAGTATACGGCGAGCGCGCTCGATCACGGTGCGGTTCTGGAGGCGGCTGAATAATCATGGTGGACAAGGCATCCGACGGCAGAAAGAAGGAAGAGGCAGCCGATTTCCCGGCCGGCTTTGGCCGGCTTGCTGCCGAGATGCTGGAAAATGCGCGGGCAATGCCGGTGCATCCGCTGATGGCACATCCTGCCGCAGCCTTTGCCGCCGCGACGGCGATCGGCTTTGGTTTCTCGACCCAGATGGCAGGCGCCTTTTTCGGCGCCTTCCAGAGCGCACTGGAAACGACCGGCAAGCTTGCTGCCGCCCTCGATGACACGCCGCCGGACGCGTTGATGCCCGACGTCGAGATCCGGCCGGAGAATATTCGCCCTGCCGTCAAGGCTGTCGCCAAGCCGGCGGCCGAGACCAAGCCTGACGTCGAGAAGAAGGCAAGGCCGAAACTGACTGTTGTCACACCGGTCAGCGAACCGGTTCCTGCCAGCCAGCCGAAGCCCGCCGTCAAGGCCAGGCCGGTTGCGCGGGCTGTTAAGGCCGACGATCTGAAGCTGATCACCGGTATCGGCCCGAAGCTGGAGCAGGTACTGAACGCCAGGGGCATTCGCAGCTTCGCCGAGATCGCCGCATGGAGCGATGAGGAAATCGTCCGGCTCGACGCCGAGCTTGGCTTCAATGGCCGCATCGGCCGTGACGACTGGACTGGTCAGGCGAAGGTTCTGGCGGGACGGGGCCGTAGACGGAAATGAACTGTCCGGCCGGATCATCGGCCGGAAAAAGGGCAGATCGGCGGACGGGCGGGGGGCCTCACGCTGCAGATGCCGCTGCGGGTTCCGGGTCTGGAACGCGCGACAGAGAACTTCGGCGACATCAGCTGTCGGCAGGACGAAAGATCCGGCTTGGCAGTGAGAGTGTTGCAAAAATAGGTTTGTTTGCCGTCATCAGGCAAACGGGAAACAGGACTGAGCGACGATGGCAAAACTGAAGATTGACGGCAACGAGATCGAAGTTCCGGATCATTTCACGCTATTGCAGGCGTGTGAGGATGCCGGCGCCGAGGTTCCGCGCTTCTGCTTCCACGAGCGGCTGTCGGTTGCCGGCAATTGCCGCATGTGCCTTGTCGAAGTGAAGGGCGGCCCGCCGAAGCCGCAGGCTTCCTGCGCCATGAGCGTGCGCGATATCCGCGGCGGCCCGAACGGCGAACTGCCCGAGGTCTTCACCAACACCCCGATGGTCAAGAAGGCCCGCGAAGGTGTGATGGAATTCCTGTTGATCAACCATCCGCTCGATTGCCCGATCTGCGACCAGGGCGGCGAATGCGACCTGCAGGACCAGGCGATGGCCTTCGGCATCGACACTTCGCGTTACCAGGAAGACAAGCGCGCCGTCGAGGACAAGTATATCGGCCCGCTGGTCAAGACGGTGATGAACCGCTGCATCCATTGCACGCGCTGCGTCCGCTTCACCACCGAGGTCGCCGGCATTTCCGAACTCGGCCTGATCGGCCGCGGTGAGGATGCCGAGATCACCACCTATCTCGAACAGGCGATGACCTCCGAGCTGCAGGGCAACGTCGTCGACCTTTGCCCGGTCGGCGCGCTCACCTCGAAGCCCTTCGCCTTCACCGCGCGCCCCTGGGAATTGAACAAGACCGAATCGATCGACGTCATGGATGCCGTCGGTTCGGCGATCCGCGTCGACACCCGCGGCCGCGAAGTCATGCGCATCCTGCCGCGTGTCAACGAGGCGATCAATGAAGAGTGGATCTCCGACAAGAGCCGCTTCATCTGGGACGGCCTGAAGACCCAGCGCCTCGACCGGCCCTATGTGCGCCGCGACGGCCGCCTGCAGCCGGCCACCTGGGCCGAAGCCTTCGGCGCCATCAAGGCCGCCGTCAGCGCCACCTCGGGCGACAAGATCGGCGCGATATCAGGCGACCTTGCTTCCGTCGAGGAGATGTATGCGCTCTCCGAACTGGTGAAGTCGCTGGGATCGGCCAATCTCGACTGTCGCCAGGATGGGGCCGCACTGGATCCGTCGCTCGGCCGTGCAAGCTATCTCTTCAACCCGACCATTTCGGGCATCGACCAGGCCGACGCGCTCTTGATCATCGGCGCCAATCCGCGTTTCGAGGCAGCCATCCTCAACGCCCGCATCCGCAAGCGCTGGCGCCGGGGCAAGTTCCCGATCGGCGTCATCGGCGAGCCGGGCGAGTTGCGCTACAGCTATGACTACCTCGGCGGCGGTCCCGACACGCTGAAGGATCTGGTCGACGGCAACCATGCCTTCGCCGAAGTCCTGAAGAATGCCGCCAAGCCGATGATCATCATCGGCCAGGGCGCGCTGTCGCGCACCGACGGCGCTGGCGTTCTCGCCAGTGCGGCCAAGCTCGCCGGTTCGGTCGGCGCTGTTGTCGAAGGCTGGAACGGTTTTGCCGTCCTCCATACCGCAGCGTCCCGCGTCGGTGGCCTCGATCTCGGCTTCGTGCCGGGGGCCAAGGGCGTCAACGCCGCCGAAATGCTGACGGCAATGGATGTGCTCTTCCTGCTCGGCGCCGACGAACTCGACTTTGCCGCCAAGAAGGCCAGGCTCACCGTCTATATCGGCTCGCACGGCGATAACGGCGCGCATCATGCCGACGTCATCCTGCCGGCCGCAGCCTATACCGAAAAGTCCGGCACCTGGGTCAACACCGAAGGCCGCGTTCAGATGGGCAACCGCGCCGGCTTTGCGCCGGGTGATGCCCGCGAGGACTGGGCGATCATCCGTGCTCTTTCCGACGTGCTCGGCAAGAAGCTTCCCTTCGATTCGCTGAGCGAATTGCGCGTCCGGCTCTATGCCGCTTTCCCGCATTTCGCCGCCATCGATGAGATCGCCGAAAGCGATAGCGCCCAAATTGCCGCAGTTGCGAAAAAAGCCGGCAAGATGAACAAGTCAGGGTTTGCGTCGCCGGTGAAAGACTTCTATTTGACGAACCCGATAGCGCGTGCCTCGGCTGTCATGGCGGAGTGCTCGGCATTGGCCCGCAACAACTTCAAAGTCGCGGCAGAGTAAGGGCAGGGGACTATGGATTCTTTCTTTTCGAGCTATGTCTGGCCGGCGATCATCATGATCGGTCAGTCGCTGCTGCTTCTCGTCTGCCTGCTCGTCTTCATCGCCTATGTGCTGCTCGCCGACCGCAAGATCTGGGCGGCCGTGCAGCTGCGTCGCGGCCCGAACGTCGTCGGTCCCTTCGGCCTGTTCCAGTCCTTCGCCGACCTTTTGAAGTTCGTCTTCAAGGAGCCGATCATTCCGGCCGGCGCCAACAAGGCGGTGTTCCTGCTGGCCCCGCTGGTGACGGTGCTTCTGGCGCTGTCCACCTGGGCAGTGGTGCCGCTGGCCGACGGATGGGTGATCGCCAACATCAATGTCGGCATCCTCTATATTTTCGCGATTTCCTCGCTCGAGGTTTACGGCATCATCATGGGCGGCTGGGCTTCGAACTCGAAGTATCCGTTCCTCGGCGCGCTGCGTTCGGCCGCACAGATGGTGTCCTATGAAGTCTCGATCGGCTTCGTCATCGTCACCGTGCTTCTCTGCGTCGGATCGCTGAACCTGACCGACATCGTCAATGCTCAGCATACCGGCCTGGGCACCATGCTCGGCCTGCCGGCGTCGTTCCTCGACTGGCACTGGCTGTCGCTGTTCCCGATGTTCATCATCTTCTTCATTTCGGCACTCGCCGAGACGAACCGTCCGCCTTTCGACCTTCCGGAAGCCGAATCGGAACTCGTTGCCGGCTTCATGGTCGAATACGGCTCCTCGCCATACATGATGTTCATGCTCGGCGAATATGCGGCCGTCTGCCTGATGTGCGCGCTGACGACGATCCTCTTCCTCGGCGGCTGGCTGCCCCCGGTCGATATCTGGATCCTCAACTGGGTCCCAGGCATCATCTGGTTCACGCTGAAGGCCTGCCTGGTGTTCTTCATGTTCGCGATGGTCAAGGCCTTCGTTCCGCGCTACCGCTACGACCAGCTCATGCGCCTCGGCTGGAAAGTTTTCCTGCCGCTGTCGCTCGCCATGGTCGTCATCGTTGCATTCGTGCTGAAACTGACGGGGTGGGCATGATGATGCCCGCTCTCGTTTTCGGCAAAATTGGAGGTTGAAGATGGCAAGCTTGTCCGGCTCCATCAGCTCGCTGTTTCTCAAGGAATTCGTCGGCGCGTTCTTTCTGTCGATGCGCTATTTCTTCCGCCAGAAGGCGACGATCAACTATCCCTTCGAAAAAGGCCCGGTCTCCCCGCGTTTCCGCGGCGAGCATGCGCTGCGCCGTTATCCGAACGGTGAGGAACGCTGCATCGCCTGCAAACTCTGCGAGGCGATCTGTCCTGCCCAGGCGATCACCATCGAGGCCGGTCCGCGCCGCAACGACGGCACGCGCCGCACGGTGCGATACGACATCGACATGGTGAAGTGCATCTATTGCGGCTTCTGCCAGGAAGCCTGCCCGGTCGACGCGATCGTCGAAGGCCCGAATTTCGAATTTGCGACGGAAACCCGCGAAGAGCTCTATTTCGACAAGGCGCGGCTTCTGGATAACGGAGACCGGTGGGAGCGCGAAATCGCCCGCAACATCGCGATCGACTCGCCGTACCGCTGATCGAGTTTTTGAAATGCCGTAATGGAGCTTGAGCGCTTCGGTCGCGGTCAATATGCACAGGAGTTCTGCCGGTCAGCCGCGCAAAGCTCTATCGGGCAGAAAAACTCCCGGCTGCCCGGGGGAAGATGAAAAAGGCACCAACATGGGTCTGCAGGCTCTATTTTTCTATCTTTTCGCCTTTGTCGCGGTGGCGTCGGCGTTCATGGTCATCTGGGCGAAGAACCCGGTTCACTCGGTTCTGTTCCTGATCCTGGTGTTCTTCAACGCGGCCGGCCTCTTCCTGCTGGCCGGTGCCGAATTCCTGGCGATGATCCTGCTCGTCGTCTATGTCGGCGCCGTCGCCGTTCTCTTCCTCTTCGTGGTGATGATGCTCGATATCGACTTCACCGAATTGAGGGCAGGGGTTCTCGAATATGCGCCGATCGGCGGGCTGATCGGAGTGATCCTGGCGGCCGAACTGATCGTCGTCATCGGCGGCAGCGTCATCTCGCCGGAGATCGCCAAATCAGTCGCCATGCCGATCCCGGCACTCAGCGAGCGGACGAATACGGCCGCCCTCGGCGACGTGCTCTATACCAACTACGTCTATTTCTTCCAGATCGCCGGTCTGGTGCTGCTGGTCGCCATGATCGGCGCGATCGTGCTGACGCTGAGGCATCGCACCAACATCAAGCGGCAGAATATTCCGCGGCAGGTTGCCCGCACGCCCGCCACCGCCGTCGAGGTGGTGTCGGTCAAGCCCGGGCAGGGCGTCTAAGGCAGGTCAAGGAACAAAGAACATGGTCATCGGACTTTCCCACTACCTGACGGTTAGCGCCATCCTCTTCACGCTCGGCGTCTTCGGCATCTTCCTGAACCGGAAGAACGTCATCGTCATCCTGATGTCGGTCGAACTGATCCTGCTTGCCGTCAACATCAACATGGTCGCCTTTTCCCATTTCCTGAACGACATCGTCGGCCAGGTCTTCGCGCTGTTCATCCTGACGGTCGCGGCTGCCGAAGCGGCGATCGGTCTTGCAATTCTCGTTGTCTTCTACCGCAACCGCGGCTCGATCGCGGTCGAAGACGTCAATATGATGAAGGGCTGAGTGGCTCATGTTCCTCTATAAGGCTATCGTCTTTCTTCCCTTGATCGGTGCGATCGTCGCCGGCCTTTTTGGCCGCGCCATCGGCGCCAAGGCTTCGGAATATCTCACCAGCGGCCTGATGATCATCGCCGCCATCCTGTCCTGGGTCGTCTTCTTCACCGTCGGCATGGGCCATGCCGAAGGCGGCCCGATCAAGGTCGAGGTGCTGCGCTGGATCCAGTCCGGCGGCATCGACGTCTCCTGGTCGCTGCGTGTGGATACGCTGACCTCAGTGATGCTGATCGTCGTCAACACGGTCTCGACGCTGGTGCATGTCTATTCGATCGGCTACATGCATACCGATCCGCATCGTCCGCGCTTCTTTGCCTATCTGTCGCTCTTCACCTTCGCCATGCTGATGCTGGTGACGGCCGACAACCTTGGCCAGATGTTCTTCGGCTGGGAAGGCGTCGGTCTTGCCTCCTATCTCTTGATCGGCTTCTGGTTCAAGAAGCCGTCGGCGACGGCTGCGGCGATGAAGGCCTTCATCGTCAACCGCGTCGGCGACTTCGGCTTCGTGCTCGGCATTGCCGGCGTCTTCGTGCTGTTCGGCTCGATCAACTTCGACACGATCTTCGCCAACGCCTCGAATTTCGCCCCGCATGAAGGTGGCGGCGAGGCGAGCGAAGTGATCCTCAACCTCTTCGGCATGCAGCTCGACAAGGCGCATGCGCTGACCGGCATCTGCCTGCTGCTGTTCATGGGCGCGATGGGCAAGTCGGCGCAGTTCCTGCTGCACACCTGGCTGCCGGATGCCATGGAAGGCCCGACCCCGGTCTCGGCTCTCATCCATGCCGCCACAATGGTCACCGCCGGTGTCTTCCTCGTCGCCCGCATGTCGCCGCTGTTCGAACTGTCGCCGGATGCGCTTACGGTCGTCACGGTCATCGGCGCGATCACCGCCTTCTTCGCGGCCACCGTCGGCTTGGTGCAGAACGACATCAAGCGCGTCATCGCCTATTCCACCTGCTCACAGCTCGGCTACATGTTCGTGGCGCTCGGGGTAGGGGCCTATGGCGCGGCGATCTTCCATCTCTTCACCCATGCCTTCTTCAAGGCGCTGCTCTTCCTCTGCGCCGGCTCGGTCATCCATGCCGTCGATGGCGAGCAGGACATGCGCTACATGGGCGGCCTGCGGCCGCACATCAAGGTAACGTTCTGGATGATGATCATCGGCACGCTGGCGATCACCGGTGTCGGCATTCCCTTCACGCCGATCGGTTTTGCCGGCTTCTTCTCCAAGGACGTGATCATCGAGGCGACCTATGCATCGCATTCGCCCGTCTCGGGCTTCGCCTTCTCGCTGCTGGTCATCGCGGCTCTGTTTACGAGCTTCTATTCCTGGCGCCTGATCTTCATGACCTTCTTCGGCAAGCCGCGCGCTTCGCACGAGGTCATGCACCACGTCCACGAGTCGCCGCAGGTCATGCTGGTGCCGCTCTATCTCCTGGCGATCGGTGCGGTGTTTGCCGGCTTCCTCTTCGAGGGCCGCTTCTACGGCGAGGAATATGCCGAGTTCTGGAAGGGTGCGCTGTTTACCGGCGCCGAGAATGAACTCGTCGAAGAGTTCCACCATGTACCGGCGCTCGTGGGCTTGAGCCCCTTCATCGCCATGGTGCTCGGCTTCGTCACCGCGTGGTACATGTATATCCGCTCGCCGCAGACGCCGCGCACCCTCGCCAAGCAGCATCGCGTGCTCTACCACTTCCTGCTCAACAAGTGGTATTTCGACGAACTCTACGACTTCCTCTTCGTCCGCACGGCCAAGGCGCTCGGCCGCTTCCTGTGGAAGAGGGGTGACGTCGGCGTCATCGACACCTACGGCCCGAACGGCGTCGCCGCCCGCGTCGTCGCCGTCACCGACCGTGTCGTCCGCCTGCAGACCGGTTACCTCTATCACTACGCCTTCGCGATGCTGATCGGCATTGCGGCGCTCGTTACCTGGATGATGCTCGGGAGTTCCTTCTGATGACCGATTGGCCTATTCTTTCAACGGTCACCTTCCTGCCGCTGGTCGGCGTGGTGCTCCTGCTATTGATGAACGGCGAGAGCGAAACCGGCCGGAAAAACGTGCTGTGGATCTCGCTGATCACCACCGTCTTCACCTTCGTCGTCTCGCTCTTCATCTGGACCGGCTTCGACAATGCCAATCCGGGCTTCCAGATGATCGAGAAGCATAACTGGCTCGGCACCGGCATCGGCTATCACGTCGGCGTCGACGGCATCTCGATGCTGTTCGTCATCCTGTCGACCTTCCTCATGCCCTTCTGCGTGCTGGCGAGCTGGCTCTCGATCGAGAAGCGCCTGAAGGAATACATGATCGCCTTCCTCATCCTGGAAACGATGATGGTCGGGGTCTTCGTCTCGCTCGATATCGTGCTGTTCTACGTCTTCTTCGAGGCTGGCCTCATTCCGATGTTCCTGATCATCGGCGTCTGGGGCGGCAAGGACCGCGTCTATGCGAGCTACAAGTTCTTCCTCTATACGCTGCTGGGCTCGGTGCTGATGCTGCTCGCCATCATGGCGATGTACTGGCAGGCCGGCACGACCGACATCACCGCGCTGCTCGCCTACAAGTTCCCGCCGGCATTGCAGACCTGGTTATGGCTGGCTTTCTTCGCCTCCTTTGCGGTGAAGATGCCGATGTGGCCGGTCCATACCTGGCTTCCCGATGCCCACGTTCAGGCGCCGACGGCAGGCTCGGTCATCCTGGCCGGCGTGCTCCTGAAGCTCGGCGGTTACGGCCTTATCCGCTTCTCGCTCGGCATGTTCCCGGTCGCCTCCGATTATTTCGCGCCGCTCGTCTTCGCCATGTCCGTCATTGCCATCATCTATACCTCGCTGGTGGCGATGATGCAGGACGACATCAAGAAGCTGATCGCCTATTCCTCGGTGGCGCACATGGGTTATGTGACCATGGGCATCTTTGCCGCCAACATGCAGGGTGTTCAGGGTTCGATCTTCCAGATGCTGTCGCACGGCATCGTCTCCGGCGCGCTCTTCCTCTGCGTCGGCGTCATTTACGACCGCACCCACACCCGTGAGATCAACGCCTATGGCGGCCTCGTCAACAACATGCCGAAATATGCCGTCGCGATGATGGTCTTCACCATGGCCAATGTCGGGCTTCCCGGCACGTCGGGCTTCATTGGCGAATTCCTGACGCTGATCGGCGTCTTCCGGGTCAACACCTGGGTGGCACTCTTTGCCGCCACCGGCGTCATCCTCTCGGCCGCCTACGCGCTCTGGCTCTATCGCCGGGTGATCTTCGGCGCGCTGGAAAAGGAAAAGCTGAAGGCGCTGCTCGATCTTTCCAGGCGCGAACAGCTGATCCTCTATCCGTTGGTCGCGCTGACCATTTTCTTCGGCGTTTACCCGGCTCCGGTCTTCGATGCGACGGCCGCCTCGGTGGATTTGCTGGTCAACAACTACACGGCCGCCGTGCACGCAGCGCAGAATGTTGCGCTGTCTATGAATTGATGACGGGACTTATTGGACATGACCGCTGAAACCATTCTCCTTAGTCTGCATCTTTCCGCGCCGGAGCTCATCCTCGCGGTCGGCGCCCTTGTCCTGTTGATGGTCGGCGTCTTCTCGGGCGAGCGGTCGGGCCTTGTCGTCACCGGCCTCGCCATCGTCCTGCTGCTGGCCTCCGGCCTGTGGCTGCTCTTCGTGCCGGCAGAAGGCCTTGCCTATGGCGGCGTCTATATGGCCGACGGCTTCTCGCGCTTCATGAAGCTGGTGGCGCTCATCGGTTCGCTGGTCGCGCTGTTCATGACGATGGGCCACGCCCGCGAAAATCAGCTCGACAAGTTCGAATTCCCGGTTCTGCTGGTGCTTGCGACCCTCGGCATCCTGCTGATGATCTCGGCCAACGACCTGATCTCGCTCTATCTTGCGCTGGAACTGCAGTCGCTGGCGCTTTATGTCGTCGCCGCGATCAACCGCGACAGCCTGAAGTCGACCGAAGCCGGCCTCAAATATTTCGTTCTTGGTGCACTTTCCTCCGGCATGCTGCTCTACGGCATGTCGCTGGTCTATGGCTTCACCGGCCACACCCACTTCTCCGAGATCGCCCAGGCGCTTTCGGTCGAGGGCGCGCGTTCGCTCGGTCTCGTCTTCGGCCTGGTCTTCATCCTCGCCGGCATCGCCTTCAAGATCTCGGCGGTTCCCTTCCACATGTGGACGCCTGACGTTTATGAAGGCGCGCCGACGCCGGTCACCGCTTTCCTGGCCGCAGCCCCCAAGGTTGCCGCCATGGCGATGATGACCCGCATCGTCATCACCGCCTTCCAGCCGGTTCTGGCCGACTGGCAGCAGGTCGTGGTCTTCATCTCGATCGCCTCGATGCTGCTCGGCTCGTTTGCCGCGATCGGCCAGAAGAACATCAAGCGACTGATGGCCTATTCGTCGATCGGCCACATGGGCTATGCGCTGGTCGGCCTTGCCGCCGGCAACCAGACCGGCGTCACCGGCGTCATGCTTTACATGGTCATCTACATGGTCATGACGCTCGGCACCTTCGCGATCATCATGTCGATGCGTCGCAAGGACGGCACCGTCGTCGAGGAGGTCAACGATCTCGCCGGCCTTTCCACGACCAACCCATTCATGGCCGTGGTGCTGACGGCGCTGATGTTCTCGCTTGCCGGCATTCCGCCGCTCGCCGGCTTCTTCGCCAAGTACTTCGTTTTCGTCGCCGCCATCGAAGCCAAGCTTTATGCGCTTGCCATCATCGGCGTTCTCGCCTCGGTCGTCGGCGCTTACTATTATCTGCGCGTCATCAAGCTGATGTGGTTCGATGAGGCGACCGGCGAATTCGCCCGGGTTTCCGGCGCACTGCGTCTGGTCTTCGGTCTCTCCGGTCTCTTCGTCACCGCCTATGTCCTCATCGGCGGCCCGATCGGCGGCGCGGCAGAGCTTGCCGCCGCGACGCTCTTTTAATGGCTTCCGACGGGCGGCGCCGGATATCGCTCGGCGATTTCAGGCACGAAGCTCTGTCGGAAACATCGTCCACCAACAGCGAATGCCTCGTCCGGGCTCGGGCGGGTGATGGCGGCAATCTCTGGGTGACCGCCGAACGACAGACCGGCGGCCGCGGCCGCCGCGGCAGGCTCTGGGTTTCCGAACGCGGCAATCTCTACGCCTCTCTTCTTTTGATCGACCCGGCGCCGATGGAGCGCCTGAGCTCTTTGCCGCTGGCCGTTGCCGTTGCCGTGCACCAGGCGATCCGCCGGGTGCTGCCGCCGGGCGCCGAGCCGCTCGAGGTTAAATGGCCGAACGATATCCTCATCGGCCGAAAGAAGACCTGCGGCATCCTCGTCGAAGGCGAGGGGCTGCCGGATGGCCGTTATGCCCTCATCGTCGGCATCGGCATCAATGTCTCGGTGATGCCCGACAATCCGCTCTACCCCGTCACCTGCCTGCGTCAGCAGGGAAGTGCAGCCTCGCCGGAGGAACTCTTCGCCCATCTCTTCGCCGCCATGGCGGATGTGCTTGAAATATGGGATGAGGGCCGCGGCATCGGCGAGATCACGGCGCTCTGGCGCACTATTGCCTGCGGCATTGGCGAAAAGATCACGGTGAATTTGCCGGACCGATCGATTTCCGGACAATTCGCCGGAATTGATGATAATGGCTTGTTGATGCTCGATACCGGCGCTGGCAGGATAATGCCCATTGCCGCCGGTGATGTGTTTTTTGGATAGCGGAAAAATCGAAAATTATGGCGAAACAGGACGAGTTGGTATTCCTGCCTCTGGGCGGCGTTGGTGAGATCGGCATGAATCTCGCTCTTTATGGCTACGGCCCGCCCGAGCATCGCCAATGGATCATGGTCGATTGCGGCGTCACCTTTCCCGGCCCCGACCTGCCGGGCGTCGACCTCGTGCTGCCCGATATCCGCTTCCTCGCCAGCGAGCGCAAGAACCTCAAGGCGATCATCATCACCCATGCGCATGAAGATCATTATGGCGCGCTTGCCGATCTCTGGCCGGGGCTCAACGTGCCGGTCTATGCCTCGGGCTTTACCGCAGGTCTGCTCGAAGCCAAGCGCAATTTCGAGAAGGCGACGATCGGCGAAGTGCCGGTGACGCCGTTCAAGGCAGGTGATGCGATCAATGTCGGCCCCTTCAGCATCGAAGGTGTCGCCGTCAACCATTCGATCCCTGAGCCGATGTCGCTGATGATCCGCACGCCGGCCGGTAATGTCATCCACACCGGCGACTGGAAGATCGACCACGAGCCTTCGCTCGGGCCGCTGACCGATGAGACGCGTTTCCGCCAGCTCGGCGACGAGGGCGTCCTGGCGCTGATGTGCGATTCCACCAATGCGCTGCGCGACGGTGTTTCGCCCTCCGAGAAGGATGTGTCCGAAAGCCTGCGCAAGATCATCGAGAATGCCGAGGGTCGGGTGGCGATCACCACCTTCTCGTCGAATGTCGGGCGTATTCGCACCGTTGCCGAGGCCGCCGAGGCGGCAGGCCGCGAAGTGCTGCTGCTTGGCAGTTCGCTGAAGCGCGTCGTCAACGTCGCCCAGGACATCGGCCTGATGGAAGGCGTGAAGCCCTTCATCTCCGAAGATGAATACGGCTATATCCCGCGCGACAAGGTCGTCGTCATCCTGACCGGCAGCCAGGGCGAGGCGCGGGCAGCGCTTGCCAAGCTCTCACGCGACGAGATGCGCAATGTGGCCTTTGCCGCAGGCGATATCGTCGTCTTTTCCTCGCGCGCCATTCCCGGCAACGAGAAGGCGATCCAGGACATTAAGAACGGCCTTGTCGAGCAGGGCGTGCACATCATCACCGATACCGAAGCCCTGGTCCACGTTTCCGGCCATCCGCGCCGCAACGAGTTACAGCGGATGTATGAGTGGACGCGGCCAAAGATCGTCGTGCCGGTGCATGGCGAAGCGACGCATTTGACGGCGCATAAGGAACTTGCCGAGCAATCCGGTATCGCGATCGTGCCGCGCGTGCGCAATGGCGATATCCTGCGGCTGGCGCCCGGTCCCGTCGAGGTGATCGGCGAGGCGCCGCATGGCCGCATCTATAAAGACGGCTCGCTGATCGGTGATTTCGACGAGATGGGTATCGGCGAGCGCAAGAAGCTCTCCTATGTCGGCCATGTCGCTGTCAACGTCGTGCTCGACGCCCGCTACGACATCGTCGGCGATCCCGATCTCGTTTCGATCGGCCTGCCGGTCTATGACGACGAGGGCGAGGAGATGGAAGATACGCTCTTCGACGCCGCGATCAGCGCCATCGAGAGCATTCCGCGCGCCCGCCGCAAGGATATCGATATGCTGCAGGAGGCCGTGCGCCGCGCCATCCGCGCAGCTGCGAACCATGCCTGGGGCAAGAAGCCCGTCGTCACCGCCTTTGTGACCAAGGTCTGATCATGCTCGGCCGGGTAAACCACATCGCCATCGCCGTTCCCGATCTGGCAGTGGCGACGGCTGCCTATCGCGACACGCTGGGGGCTGCGGTATCGCAGCCGCAGGCACTGCCGGAGCACGGCGTCACCGTCGTCTTCGTCGAATTGCCGAATACCAAGGTCGAATTGCTGCAACCGCTTGGGCAGACCTCGCCGATCGCAGCCTTCCTGGAAAAGAACCCGTCCGGCGGCATGCATCACATCTGCTACGAGGTGGAGGATATCATTCTCGCCCGCGACCGGCTGGTTGAGGCGGGCGCCAGGGTGCTCGGCGACGGTCAGCCGAAGACCGGCGCGCATGGCAAGCCGGTGCTCTTTCTGCACCCGAA
The DNA here is from genome assembly GCF_030053135.1 of Rhizobium sp. BT04. Taxonomy (NCBI): domain Bacteria; kingdom Pseudomonadati; phylum Pseudomonadota; class Alphaproteobacteria; order Hyphomicrobiales; family Rhizobiaceae; genus Rhizobium; species Rhizobium sp. BT04. The sequence goes on from NZ_CP125652.1 coordinate 32,619, forward strand.
GGATTTCTTCGGCACGTTGATCGAACTCGAACAGGCCTGAGCCGCTGCGGCAGAGTGACCCAAAGGCGGCTAAACGTTTTGCCCGCTTTGAGTTGGCCGACATTTCGCCGTATAAGGACGCCATATCACCGCGGCATCAACGGGAACCATAATGCTCCAGGTCTTTCTTCAGGGATTTGCCGTCTACTTCATCATCTGGTGGATGACGCTTTTCGCTGTCCTGCCGATCGGTCTGCGCACCCAGGCGGAAGACAATGATGTCGTGCTCGGCACCGTTCCGAGCGCGCCCGCCCGGTTTCGCGCCGCCTTCGTCTTTTCGCTGACGACACTGATTTCGGCTGTGATCTACGGTCTCTGGTATGTCTGCGACACATATTTCGGCTGGGGTTTCGACGCCCTTCCACAACTCGGGCCGAGCTTCTATTAAGAGCTAGCTTTTGCCCAAACTTTGGGCATATGTACAATCGGCGGACGGTATACCGTCATACCAGTGTCATGTTTTTGCGGCAAAGAGCTCACGTAACGGAAAGAGGCCCATCTCCCAACGGGAGGCGGGCAGGATTTTGCGGGGGACGTGAGCCGAAAAACCAAAAAAAAACAAGGCTAAAAGCCTTGTTTTAAGTATCGCGTGATCTGTAACCGTTGCCGGGGCTGCGACGAGCGCGCCTAAGATCTGATCCTCCCAAGACTTGACCGCGAATTCGACAAGAATTTATCCTTCCTGCCTGTTTTGTGAGCTAAAGCTAGCTCAAACATTGGGCTTTGTCATCAGCTTTTTTTGCATTTTTGCTACACTCTAGCAAAATTTTTCTGTTGACAAGATTTTCGTTCAAGTCCTTATAAACACGCGCTTTTTCACGCCCTGTCATTTTGCGGGTGCGAACATGCGCATGCGGGAGGTTGCCAACATCAGTTGCGGGTTTCCTTCCTGCCGCGAAGCGGCTATGAACGCTCCCGACATTAACCATTGTCTTTCGATTCCGCCTGCCGCGGGATCCAACTGCTTCGGAATCCGCCATGCGTCTGTCCCGCTATTTCATGCCCATCCTCAAGGAAAACCCCAAGGAGGCGGAAATCGTCTCCCACCGGCTGATGCTGCGCGCCGGCATGATCCGCCAGCAGTCGCAGGGCATCTATTCCTGGTTGCCGCTCGGCAAGCGCGTCCTCGACAAGGTCAACGCCATTATCCGCGACGAGCAGAACCGGGCCGGCGCCATCGAGCTGTCGATGCCGACGCTGCAATCGGCCGAACTCTGGCAGGAGAGCGGCCGTTACGACGCCTACGGCAAGGAGATGCTGCGCATCAAGGACCGCCAGGATCGGCCGATGCTCTACGGTCCCACCAACGAGGAGATGGTGACGGATATTTTCCGCTCCTCGGTCAAGTCCTATAAGGACCTGCCGCTCAATCTCTATCACATCCAGCTGAAGTTCCGCGACGAGATCCGCCCGCGCTTCGGCACCATGCGCTCGCGCGAGTTCATGATGAAGGATGCCTATTCCTTCGATCTGACGCGCGAAGGGGCGGAGCATTCCTACAACAAGATGTTCGCCGCCTACCTCAGAACCTTCGATCGGCTCGGCCTGCGCGCCATCCCGATGCGCGCCGATACCGGCCCGATCGGCGGCAATCTCAGCCACGAATTCATCATCCTCGCCGATACCGGCGAATCCGAGGTTTTCTGCCACAAGGATTTCGTCGATTTCGACATTCCCGGCGAAGGCACCGATTTCGACAGCGTCGAGGGCCTGCAGGCGATCTTCGACAAGTGGACCTCGCTCTATGCGGCGACCTCGGAAATGCACGACGAGGCGGCCTTCAGCGCCGTTCCCGAGGGCGACCGGCTTTCGGCCCGCGGCATCGAGGTCGGCCACATCTTCTATTTCGGCACGAAATATTCCGAGCCGATGGGCGCGAAAGTGCAGGGACCGGACGGTAAGGAACACTTCGTTCACATGGGTTCCTACGGTATCGGCCCGACACGCCTTGTTCCCGCCATCATCGAAGCATCGCATGATGACAACGGAATCATCTGGCCGGCATCGGTCGCGCCCTTCGATGTCGTGGTGATCAACATGAAGGCGGGCGATCAGGCCTGCGACGATACCTGCGAGTTGATCTATGCCGCGCTGAGCAAGGCGGGCAAGGATGTGCTCTACGACGATACCGACGACCGGGCCGGCACGAAGTTCGCGACCGCCGACCTGATCGGCGTGCCCGTCCAGATCATCGCCGGCCCGCGCGCGGTCGCCAACGGCGAAGTCGAGGTGAAGGACCGCAAGACCGGCGCTCGCGAAACGATGACCATCGAGGCGGCGATCAACAGGTTCGCGGCTTAAGGAAACGGAGGCGAAATGGCAGAGGCAGCAGTGGACCGGAGTTCAAAATCCGGCTTGGGTCCGGCTGGCAAGCCATTTTCCACCTTCGAACGCCTCGTGGCGTGGCGCTATCTGCGCGCCCGCCGCAAGGAGGCGTTCATCTCGGTGATCGCCGGCTTTTCCTTTGTCGGCATCATGCTCGGCGTTGCGACGCTGATCATCGTCATGGCCGTCATGAACGGCTTCCGCACCGAGCTCGTCTCGCGTATCCTCGGCATTAACGGTCACATGATCGTCCAGCCGGTCGACGGCCCCTTCACCGATTATCCCGCCCTCGCTAGCAAGCTCGCCGCCGTGCCCGGCGTCAAGATGGCGCTGCCGCTGGTGGAAGGCCAGGTGTTGGCTTCCGCCCAGGCCGGTGGCAGCACCGGCGCGCTGGTGCGCGGCGCCCGCGCCGACGACTTGACCAAGCTCAAGACGATCTCCGACAACATCAAATCAGGCGATATGGTGGGGTATGCCTCCGGCGACGGCGTGCTGATCGGCACCCGCATGGCCGACCAGTTGGGCCTGCGTGTCGGTGATCTCATTACGCTGACGTCGCCAGACGGTGACATCACGCCGATGGGCGTCAGCCCACGCATCAAGTCCTACAAGATCTCAGGCCTTTTCGAGATCGGCATGTCGGAATATGATTCCTCGATCATCTTCATGCCGCTCGAGGAAGCACAACTCTATTTCAATGCCGAGGGGCTGGTGCAGTCGATCGAGCTTTTCGTCGACAATCCCGACGATATCGACGCTCTCAGGCCCAAGGTGGAGGAGGCGGCCGGCCGCCAGATCGCCATCACCGACTGGCGCCAGCGCAACCAGACCTTCTTCTCGGCACTCCAGGTCGAGCGCAACGTCATGTTCATGATCCTGACGCTGATCGTGCTTGTCGCGGCGTTGAACATCATCTCCGGCCTCATCATGCTGGTGAAGGACAAGGGCAGCGATATCGCCATCCTGCGCACCATGGGCGCCAGTGCCGGCGCGATCATGCGCATCTTCTTCATGACCGGAGCGGCGATCGGCATCGTCGGCACCGTTGCCGGCGTTCTGCTCGGCGTTCTCGTCTGCGTCAACATCGAATCCGTCCGCCAGTTCTTCTCCTGGATATCGGGCACCGTGCTCTTCAATCCGCAGGTCTATTTCCTCAGCCAGCTGCCGGCAGAAATGGATCTCAGCGAAACGATCTCGATCGTCGTCATGGCGCTGACGCTCTCCTTCATTGCGACCATTTTCCCCGCCTGGCGTGCCTCAAAGCTCGATCCGGTGCAGGCCCTGCGCTACGAATAAGGAATGCCGCCTTCATGAAACGCAACGTCGTTCTCAAGCTTACCGGCGTCGAGCGCCATTACGGGCAGGGCGATACGCTGCTCCCGATCCTGAAGGGTGCGGATTTTTCGATATCGAAAGGCGAAATCGTCGCTCTCGTCGCCCCCTCCGGCACCGGCAAATCGACGCTGCTGCATGTCGCCGGTCTGCTGGAACATCCGGACGGCGGTGAAGTCACCATCAACGGCCATGCCTGCGATGGCCTGAGCGACGATAAACGCACGGCGATCCGCCGCAGCGAAATCGGCTTCGTCTACCAGTTCCACCACCTGCTGCCGGAATTCTCGGCGCTTGAGAACATCATGATGCCGCAGCTGATCGCCGGGCTGTCCTGGAAGGAAGCCGGAGAGCGGGCCGGCCAGCTTCTCGATTATATGCGCATCGGCCATCGCGGCGCCCATCGTCCGGGAGAGCTTTCCGGCGGCGAACAGCAGCGCGTCGCGATCGCCCGCGCCGTCGCCAATGCGCCGGCCCTGCTTCTCGCCGACGAGCCCACAGGCAATCTCGACCCTGAAACGGCAAGCTACGTCTTCGACGCGCTGGAAGCGCTGGTGCGTCAGTCCGGCCTTGCCGCCCTCATCGCCACCCACAATCACGAACTCGCCCGCCGCATGGATCGGCGCGTGACGATCTCCGACGGCAAGATCGTCGATTTTTGAGACTGCGGTCCATGGCTGTCCGGTTGACGCCAATCACTGCCGTTCACGCTAATCTACCGGGATCGAACCACTCGTCTTGCCCCGTCCTGCTGCCCCCCGTAAACGGGGCGAGTAGGCGGGGAACGGAGAGGACGCGGCACGGTCCCTTCGCCCCGCCAGCGGGGGTCCGAAGGACGGGTCGAGACCCGTGGCTCGACCCCGGTCGGTGCCGGCAGGCGGATGGGGCTGATCTCGCCGACCTCCTCGCGGGATATTAACACTTAGTTCACATTTTTGACCGGGCGGACCGCGGTCAGGGGATGATCAGCCCGCCGCGATAGTCGAGCACATAGGCCCTCCGGCCCTCGACCAAGATGCATTCCTGGCCGTTGAACCGCGCGCAGCCGCCGTCGCTGTGGTCGATATAGCGGCCGAACGAATGATCGAATTCCATGCCGCCCAGAAACCGGCCCTCTCGGTACATCGCCGAAAGTGCCGCCTTGATCACCGCTCCGGCTGCTGCGCCGTCGATGAGATCAGGCGCGTTGACGCAGCCGAAATAATTCATCGCCCAGACGGGCTCGCCGGCAAACCACACCACTTCCTGCCCGGCGAAATCGGTGCCGCCGAAATAGCTGTCGAGATAGCGCCAACCACCGCGTTCGTAGCCGATATCGTGGGAACCCGGCCGGCATGGCGCGCGCGGCACGCCGCCGCCGACATAGGTCGCGGCCTTCGCCTCCACGACGAATTCATTCAGCATCGCAATGTCGAGCATGTTGCTCTCCTCTCAGCCCGATGCTGGCAAATATGCTGCGACATGTAAAGAACAAATGAAGAACATAAGCCGAAAATTAAGAGCGCGCTCAGAGGAGGAAGAAGGGCAAGTTGCCGCCGATCACCGTCGAGTGCCGGTTCTCAGCGATTCGCAGACGCGAATTCGGCATTTTCCAAACGCAACAAAGAAGGAAAAGATTCCTGTTGACAACGGAACATACATCGAACAAAGTGAAAACATAACGAGTAAAGGAGAGCCAAATGACTGACATGATCCGTGATATCGCAGCATTCACCTCCATCGCAATGTTCGTTGCCAGCTTCTCGCTGATCGTGATGGCGATCTGAAATTTTCAGGGGACCGCGTGGCACTCATGCGGTCCGGACGCGGGACTTCTTCTGGACATCATCGCCCTCTATGCCGACAATGCGTCCGATTCATTCGGGTGATTGGGAAGGCATGTCATGGCGGATACGGCAAAGGGTTCAACGGGTGAGGCGACCGGCGGCACGCCGGGTTTCATCCACCTGAGGGTCCATTCCGCCTATTCGCTTCTTGAGGGTGCTCTGCCTCTGAAGAAGATTCTCTACAAGGCGACCGGCGATAGCCAGCCGGCGATTGCGATTACCGACACCAACAATCTGTTCGTCGCCCTCGAATTCTCCCAGAAGGCGATGGACGAGGGCCTGCAGCCGATCATCGGCTGCCAGGTCTCCATCGACATGGGAGACGGGTTGGAAACCGAAAAGCGCGGCGGCCACCAGGCCCTGGTCAAGCTGCCGTCAATCGTTCTTCTCGCCGCGACGGATGCCGGTTACGAACGGCTCGTCGATCTCGTCAGCCGCGCCTATCTCGGCGGCGAAAGCAACCAGGCCGTTCATATCAACGCCTCCTGGCTGGCAGAGGCCGGCACGGAAGGGCTGATCGCCTTGACCGGCGCCCCGACCGGGCCAGTTGACATGGCGATCAAGGAAGGCCATCCCGCCCAGGCGGAAGCCCGGCTGCTCCTGCTGAAGCGTCTCTTCGGCGACAGGCTCTATGTCGAGCTGCAGCGGCACGGCACCTACGACAAGCGGCACGAACAGAAGATCGTCGGGCTCGCCTATGCCCACGACCTGCCGCTGGTTGCAACCAACGAGGCCTTCTTCCCGACACGCGACGATTACGACGCCCATGATGCGCTGATGGCGGTCGCTCACAACGCCATCGTCTCCGACGACAGCCGCTTTCGTCTGACGCCGGACCACTATCTGAAGAGCCGGGCCGAGATGGTCAAGCTCTTCGCCGACCTGCCGGAAGCGCTGGAAAATACGATCGAGATCGCCAAGCGTTGCTCCTTCGTGCTGAAGACGCGCAAGCCGATCCTGCCGCGCTTCACCGGTGCGACCGACGACGCCGAGGAGGCCGAACGCGCCGAGGCGAGCGAGTTGCGCCGCCAGGCGGTCGAAGGACTGGACATGCGGCTTGCAACGCTTGGCATGTCGCCGGGTTACGAGGAAAAGGACTATCGCGAGCGGCTGGATTTCGAGCTCAGCGTTATCGAGCGCATGCGTTTTCCCGGTTACTTCCTGATCGTTGCCGACTTCATCAAATGGGCCAAGCAGCATGATATTCCGGTCGGCCCGGGCCGCGGTTCGGGCGCCGGCTCGTTGGTCGCCTACGCCTTGACGATCACCGATGTCGATCCCTTGCGGTTTTCGCTGCTGTTCGAGCGCTTCCTCAATCCCGAACGCGTCTCGATGCCGGACTTCGACATCGACTTCTGCCAGGACCGCCGCGAAGAGGTGATCCGCTACGTCCAGGCCAAGTATGGCCGCGAGCAGGTGGCGCAGATCATCACCTTCGGTTCGCTGCAGGCGCGCGCCGCCCTTCGCGACGTCGGCCGCGTGCTTGAGATGCCCTATGGCCAGGTCGACAAGATCTGCAAACTGGTGCCGAACAACCCGGCCAATCCGACGCCGCTGTCGAAGGCGATCGAGGAGGAGCCGAAGCTGCAGGAGGAGGCGGCGAAAGAACCCGTGGTCGCGCGCCTGCTCGACATCGCCCAGAAGATCGAGGGGCTTTACCGCCACGCCTCGACGCATGCCGCCGGCATCGTCATCGGCGATCGGCCGCTGTCCAAGCTTGTGCCGATGTATCGCGATCCGCGCTCGGATATGCCAGTCACCCAGTTCAACATGAAATGGGTGGAGCAGGCGGGCCTGGTCAAGTTCGACTTCCTCGGCCTGAAGACGCTGACGGTGCTGAAGGTCGCCGTCGATTTCGTCGCCAAGCTCGGCATCAAGGTCGATCTCGCGGCCATTCCTCTCGACGACAAGAGGACCTACGAGATGCTGTCGCGCGGCGAGACGGTCGGTGTGTTCCAGGTGGAAAGTGCCGGCATGCGCAAGGCGCTGATCGGCATGAAGCCGGACTGCATCGAGGACATCATCGCGCTGGTGGCGCTCTATCGTCCAGGCCCGATGGAGAACATCCCGACCTACAATGCCCGCAAGCACGGCGACGAGGAGCTGGAATCGATCCATCCGATGATCGACCACCTGCTCAAGGAAACTCAAGGGGTTATCGTCTATCAGGAACAGGTGATGCAGATCGCCCAGGTGCTGTCCGGTTACTCGCTGGGTGAAGCCGACCTTCTGCGCCGCGCCATGGGCAAGAAGATCAAGGCCGAGATGGACCAGCAGCGCGAGCGCTTCGTCGTCGGCGCCGTCAAGAACGGCGTCTCGAAGCCGCAGGCCGACAACATCTTCGAACTGCTGGCGAAGTTCGCCAATTACGGCTTCAACAAGTCGCATGCCGCCGCCTACGCCATCGTCTCCTATCAGACGGCCTACATGAAGGCGCATTATCCGGTCGAATTCCTCGCCGCCTCGATGACGCTCGACATGTCCAATACGGAAAAGGTCAATGATTTCCGTCAGGACGCCAAGCGCTTGGGCATCGAAGTGATCGCACCCTCGGTGCAGACCTCCTTCCGCCATTTCGAAACCGGCGACAACCGCATCTATTACGCGCTCGCCGCCCTCAAGGGCGTCGGCGAATCCGCCGTCGACCACATCGTCGAGGTGCGTGGCGATAAGCCGTTCGCCGGCATCGAAGATTTCTGCCTGCGCATCGATCCGCGTCAGGTCAATCGCCGCGTGCTCGAAAGCCTGATCTATGCCGGCGCCTTCGATTGTTTCGATATGGACCGCGCCCACCTTGCAGCCGGCCTCGACCGCATCCTCGGTTATGCCCAGCGCGCCCAGGAGAACAAGCTGAGCGGCCAGTCGGACATTTTCGGCAGTACGTTGACCACGGGGCCTGAGAAGATCTCCCTGCCGCCGTTCTCGCCCTGGCTCCCCTCCGAGCGGCTGCTCAAGGAATTCCAGGTGCTGGGCTTTTATCTGACAGCCCACCCGCTCGATTCCTACAACAACATCCTGCAGAAGATGCGGGTGCAGACCTTTGCCGAATTTTCCCAAGCGATCAAACAGGGCGCGGCCAATGCGCGGCTTGCAGGCACCGTCATCTCCAAGCAGGAGCGCAAGACCCGCACCGGCAACAAGATGGGCATCATCGTCTTTTCGGATTCGTCCGGCCAGTTCGAAGCGGTGCTGTTTTCGGAAATGCTGAACCAGTATCGCGACATGCTCGAGTCGGGAAAATCCTTCGTGCTGACCGCGACGGGGGAGGAGCGGCCGGAGGGCATCGGCCTGCGCATCCAGACGATCCAGTCGCTGGAGGAAAAGTCGCTGCAGATGCAGAAGGCGCTGCGCGTCTATATCAGAGATTCCGGACCGCTGAAGATGGTCGCCGGCCATCTGAACGCCAAGGGCGACGGCCTCGTTTCCTTCATCGTCATCAAGGAGGACGGCAAACGCGAGGTGGAAGTGGCGCTGTCGGAGAAATACCGCATCACCCCGGAGATCGCCGCCGCCCTTCGCGCCGCCCCCGGCGTTGTCGATGTCGAGCTTGTCTGATTAGCGCATGGGCCGAAAATCGGAATCGATTTTCGGAAAGCACGATGCGTAGATTCAAAAGGTTACAGCGTCCTTTGCGCGTGTGAAAAGACGCGCGGCGCTGTAGTGCATGTCGCCCGGAAGTGTGCAGCGGTTCCGGGATAACGACATGCATAAAACAAAGAGCTCATCACCCGCGGGTGATGGTGATGAAATCCGTGCCTTCGCCGGTCTCGCGGCCTAGGCCGGTATCGGAGATCGTCAGCGTCGAGCCGGGCGCGATCAGCGCGTCGATCCTGCGGCGGGTTTCGTCGGGGATCGTAATGCGGCTGAGCGAACGGGCGATCGGCCTGCCTGTGACAATCGAGCTTTCCTGATTGGTGATGCCAAGCCGCTTCATCGTCTCGCGGGGGAGATTGTTCTCGAGCGTGATGCCGAGCCAGTCTGCCGTGCCGGCCTTTTCATTGACCGCATGCAGCGTGAAGAAATGCGTGCCGAGCGCCAGTCCGGGATCGGCGATCGTCACCGGCGCTTCGAAGATCGGCTTGAAGGCCTGGCGCACCATGATGATGCCGTTCGGCGGCGCACCCTTGCCAGTTGCGGCATAAACTTCCTTGAGTAGCGTGTCGGAGACCAGGCTCCTGTCGCCGGCAAACTCCGCCGGCCGCAGCGCCCTGAAGGCCCTGATCGCCTGCACGGTCGACGGACCGAGCACGCCGTCCGGATTACCGGCGGAAAAGCCGAGCTGACTGAGCAGGGTTTGGATGTCGATCACCGTCTCGCGCAGCGTGCGGCGGGTGATCAGCATGCTGATCGGTTCGGACGGCGGCTCGGCTGCGGGTGTTGCGGCCGGCTGTATTGCCGGCATCGGCATCGCAGCCGTGTCGTTCATTGCCACCTGCACCGGTTTTTCGGGGCTGTCGGGCATGGAGGGCCGCAACTCGGCATCCGAAAGCAGCGGCATCGGCACCGGTGCGTCGGGATGGAAAAGGGTCGGATGGTCGATCGGTTGCGGCACCACTTCGCCGTCGCTGATGATGACGGGGATGCCGGGCTCCGTCATCCCGTAGAGCATTTTGGCAAAGGCGCCGGGCATGCGCACGCAGCCATGCGAGGCCGGATAACGCGGCACGGAATTGGATTCGTGCAGCGCAATGCCGGACCAGGTCAGCCGTTGCATAAACGGCATCGGCGCCGCTGAATAGAGATTGGATTCGTGGTATTTCTGCTTTTCGAGCACCGAGAAGATGCCGCTCGGTGTCGTGTGCCCGTCCTTGCCGGTCGAGACTTTCGAGGTCGCGACGACCTCGGTGCCGTCATAGACCGCAAGCGACTGCTTGTCCTTCGAGACGATGATCTGCAGCGTGCGCGCATCTGCAGCAAGAGCAGGGTGCACGAGTGCGGTGGCCGACAGCAAGCCGAGGCCGAAGACGAGACGCGAGAACATGATACCCAACCATACGCAATACTGGTCCGGGACATTATGGGACGAAGTTTAAGGAAGATTTTATAGGCGGAGCGGCCGAGCGAACTCACGTGTTAGTGATCGCGCTTGCCGCTGCCGAAGGTGTAGCCGGTCTCGACCGTGTTCTTGCCGAATTTGTCGCGCAGCTTGTCCATCGCCGCTTCGGCGGCCGCCCGCCGGCCCGATTGCCGGTCGATGAGATCAGGCGGATCGGCGCGGGCGGCATCGCCGAGATCGGTGACGCCGATGCCGAGCAGACGGAACTTCGTGCCGTCGGTCTCTTTTTCGAGAAGCTCGAGCCCGGTGCGGAAGATCCTGTCGGCAAGCTGGGTCGGGTCTTCGAGCTTGCGGTTGCGGGTGCGCGATTTGAAATCGGCGCTCTTCATCTTCAGCACCACCGTCTGGCCGGCAATGCCGTTTTTCTTCAGCCGCCAGGAAACCTTTTCGGAGAGGTTACGCAGGATCGGCACCAGATCGTCATAACGCCAGATGTCGTCGAAGAAGGTGGTCTCGGCAGAAACGCTCTTGGCCGCATCGTTGAGATGCACTTCACGGTCGTCGATCCCGCGCGACAGCCGGGCGAGCCGCTGGCCGATGCTGCCGTAGCGGCGCATCAGGTCGTTTTCCTCCATCTGCTGCAACTGGCCGATGGTGCGGATGCCGTCCGCCTCGAGCGTCGCCGCAAACGCTTTGCCGACGCCCCAGATCGTGGTGACGGGACGCGGCGCCAGGAATTCGACTGCTTCTTCGCGCCCGATGACGGAAAAGCCGCGCGGCTTCTGCAGGTCGGAGGCGACCTTGGCGAGGAATTTGCAATAGGAAAGCCCGACCGAAACGGTGATGCCGATCTCCTTTTCGATACGGCGGGCGAATTTGGCGAGCGTGCGCGCCGGCGGATCGTGATGCAGTCTCTCGGTGCCGCCAAGCTCCAGAAAGGCCTCGTCGATCGACAGCGGCTGTACCAGCGGCGTCAGCTCCTGCATCAGTGCTCGCACCTGCCGCCCCACCCGGACATATTTCTCCATGTCGGGGCGGATGACGATCGCCTGCGGGCATGCCTCCAGCGCCTTGAACATCGGCATCGCCGAACGCACGCCGTGGATGCGGGCGATATAGCAGGCGGTGGAGACGACGCCGCGTTTGCCGCCGCCGATGATCACAGGCTTATCGGCAAGTTCCGGATTGTCGCGTTTCTCCACGGCCGCATAGAAGGCGTCGCAATCGATATGTGCAAGCGTCAATGCGTAGAGCTCGCGATGGCGTACGAGGCGGGGGCTGCCGCAGGAAATGCATCGGCGCGCCTCGCCCTTCTGCTCGGCAAGGCAGTCGCGACAGAAGCCGGTTGTCTTGTCGGGCGCGGGTGTCATGATGAGAACAAAGATTGAACGCCAGGACATTACGCCTTAAGCTTGCGAGTCACAAGAGAGGGGGAAGCTTTGCCTTTGGATAATGGTCTTCGTTTCGAACCGGTCACGTCAGAGCGCTGGGACGACTTCGAAACCCTGTTCGGGTCGCAGGGGGCTTTCTGTAATTGCTGGTGCGTGGCGCTGCGCTTGCCGCATGCAACGAGGACTGGGATGGCTGCCGATGAGCGCAGGGCGCATATGCGAGATCGGATCAAAGCAGGCCCGCCGCCGGGCATTCTCTGTTATGCCGATGGCGCGCCGGTCGCCTGGGTACAGGTCGGGCCGCGCCATGACGTACCGCAATTCAATTCGCCGCGCACCGTCTCGCGGCCGCTGGAGGAGGGCGATGCGCGTGATCCGTCGAACTGGGCCGTCAGCTGCTTCTTCCTGCTGCCCAAGCTGCGCGGCAAGGGAATGAGCCATCGCCTGCTCGCCGCCGCGATCGATCATGCGCGGCGCCATGGCGCGCGGCGGCTGGAAGCCTGTCCGATCGATCATGTGAAGCAGTCGAAATCGGTGACGCTCTGCATCGGCTCGACGGCGATCTTCGATGCAGCCGGTTTCGAGACGGTGGCGCGGCGCAAGGACGGCCGCCCGCTCATGCGGCTGGAACTGCGCGACCGACCGTGCCGGACAGAAAATGCGCTTGGATGAGCTCGGCCGCATGCGCCCAGTCGGCGGCGCGGGTGATGTCGTCGGCCGCCGCCGGTGCGAAACGATGGACGGGCGAGTTCGGCATCAGGTGAATCAGCAGGCAATCGGCGACGTGATCCCTGACGGAATGCAGATTGCGCGCCATATCATCGATGAAGACGACGGGAAGGGAGCGGCTGGCATGCAAGGCGTGAACGATCGGCCCCTTGGGCTCTTCGGTGGCAAGCAACGGAAAGAGCAGGCCGATCCTGTCGAGCAGGCGACGGCGCTGCTCCTGGAACCGCGGCTGCATGGCCGTCAGGAAAAGCACATCCGCCTCTTGCGAAAGCTGGTCGAGCGTTTCGACGACGCGGTCGAGCGGGGTCTGCCACTGCTCCTGCGCTGCGAAGAATTCCTCGATCAGCCGGCTGACCTGCTGATCCTCGATCTCCGTGCCATCAGCTTGCGAGACGATGTTGCCATGAAGCTTGAACGAGCGCGGCAGAAACGCGTGACCCTGGCTCTCAAGGAAAAGCTGGAAGGGACCGATGAACTGCAGCACGACGTCGTCGACGTCACAGACGATCAACGGCCGTTCGCCGAGGCGGATATGCGAGATGTCGAATTCCCCGGAGGTCACGGTCAGTATTCTCCGGAATCGAGGCCCGGCGACGAGAAATGCTGCCAGGCGGCGGTTACCGTCTCCGGGCTTATGCCGCTCGCCGCGCAGAAGGCCAATGCCGTCGGTTCGTGGTTCATCAGGAAATCCATCATGCCGGCGAGGAATCCCGGATCGTTGACGGCGCTGCGCACCTGGCCGGGCGCAACACCCGTGAGCGCAAGGAAGCGGCCGAACATGTCGGGATCGTCGGCAAGCCAGCCGAGCACGGCGATCGCGGTTGCGTGCGGGTCGGCGGCCGGTTGTTTCGAAGTCTTGAAGTTGCTTTGCATTTCGAGGGGTAAGTTACCTTTTCTTCAACCAAATACCGGTAGCGTGCGCTATCGGTTTCACGGAGCTATTGTCCGCATGTGCCTTTCCCATGGGACGAACAGCTGCGCGAACGGACGTAGGGACAGCTTGTCATGCCCAAACAGGTGATGATTGTAGAAGATAACGAGCTCAACATGAAGCTCTTTCGCGACCTCATCGAGGCGTCCGGCTATACCACGATCCAGACCAGAAACGGCATGGAGGCGCTGGATCTGGCGCGCAAGCATCGCCCCGACCTCATCCTGATGGATATTCAGCTTCCCGAGGTCTCCGGCCTCGAAGTCACGAAATGGCTGAAGGAAGACGACGAGCTGCACGTGATTCCCGTCATCGCCGTCACGGCTTTCGCGATGAAGGGCGACGAGGAGCGGATCCGCCAGGGCGGTTGCGAGGCCTATGTTTCCAAGCCGATCTCGGTTCCGAAATTCATCGAGACGATCAAGACCTATCTGGGCGATGCCTGACGCATCGGAAAGACAATTATGACTGCGCGAATACTGGTGGTTGACGATATTCCGGCCAATGTGAAGCTGCTCGAAGCGCGGCTGCTCGCGGAATATTTCGACGTGATGACCGCAGCCGACGGCCACACGGCGCTGGCGATCTGCGAGCGCAACCAGGTCGATCTCATCCTGCTCGACATCATGATGCCCGGGATAGACGGTTTCGAAGTCTGCGAGCGGCTGAAGGCCAGCCAGAAGACCGCCCATATTCCCGTCGTCATGGTCACCGCGCTCGACCAGCCGGCCGATCGCGTGCGCGGCCTGAAGGCCGGCGCCGACGATTTCCTCACCAAGCCGGTCAACGATCTGCAGCTGATCTCGCGGGTGAAGAGCCTGCTACGGTTAAAGACGCTGAGCGATGAGCTGCGCATTCGCGCCGACACCGCCCATACGATGGGCATCGACGACCTCACGCGGGCAGGCGAGGGCCGCGCCGACGAAACCGCTCAGGTCCTACTCGTCGACGGCCGCGCGAATTCGCAGGAGCGCATCATCAAGGCGCTGAAGCCCGTCGCCGACGTGCTTGCCCTTTCCGATCCGCAGGCCGCCCTGTTCGAGGCGGCCGAGAGCGCCTTCGATCTCGTCATCGTCAACGCCAACTTCGACGATTACGATCCGCTTCGCCTCTGCTCGCAGCTGCGCTCGCTGGAGCGCACACGCTTCCTGCCGATCCTGATCATCACCGAGCAGGGGGCTGACGAGATGGTGGTGCGCGCACTCGATCTCGGCGTCAACGATTACATCATCCGCCCGGTCGATCCCAACGAACTGCTTGCCCGCAGCCTGACGCAGATCCGCCGCAAGCGCTACAACGACCGCCTGCGCGCCAGCGTCAAGCAGACGATCGAGCTTGCCGTGACCGATCCGCTGACCGGCCTTTACAACAGGCGCTATCTCGACAACCACCTGAATGTGCTCTTCAACCGTTCAATGGCGCGGGGCAGGCCGCTTTCGGTGCTGATCACCGATATCGATCGCTTCAAGCAGGTAAACGACACCTATGGCCATGACGGCGGCGACGAAGTGCTGCGGGAATTTGCAAACCGCGTCCGTTCGACCATTCGCGGTGCGGACCTCGCCTGCCGTTACGGCGGCGAGGAATTCGTCGTCGTGATGCCCGACACCTCGCCGGAAATTGCCGCCACCGTCGCCGAGCGCCTGCGCGCGGCGATCGAAAGCGCTCCCTTCATGCTGAAACACGCCGGTGAGGCGCTGAACGTCACCGCGTCCTTCGGCATCGCCTCGCGGATTGCAGCCGTGCTGACCCCGGACCAGCTGATGAAGCAGGCCGATCTCGCGCTTTACGAGGCCAAGAATACCGGCCGCAACCGCGTGGTCGCCGCAGCCGCCTGACGAATCATTTGCCGCCACAGGCGTCGTTTGCGGGTTTTCCACTGCGGTAAGCGAATTGTTACCGATTTTTAATCCTCGCCTGGGCAATTCGAGGCGAAATTTTAGAACTCAATAGCCTAAAAATGGACTTCCGGCGTTGCTGCGGATCTGTCGCCGCGTGACAGTCTTGAGGGCGCCGAGGCCCTGGCTTCAGATGAAATGGAGACTATAAAAAATGCCCGTCGCCTGCAGCCTCAAATAGAGTGCGGCGGCGTCACCTCACGTAGGGGGAGGGGAGGCGTAAGTTATTACGTTATAGTGTCGAATTTCTTGGCGTGATCCGACATTAGGCTTCGGGCCTAAGCAGAGCCGATAAATCATTGCATGTCCCAAAATTGGACTTTTAACCATAGAATCAAGCTAAGAAATTTCACCATTAAGAATTTGTTGATTTTCTTTCATTTCTGCGCAAATTATCGGCTCATAAGAGAAGCGCTCCCGTTGAGGAGTTGTCGATACCCCATGATGCTCAGGTCCGCCGCATCTCCTGGGTCGTGGGGTCGGTCGGCTGGTACGCAAATTATAGCGGTTCCTCGTGCCGTTTTGCATGCTGGCCGACCCCCTTACACGAAAACGCCGCCACTTCCCGAAGATGGAAGGGCGGCGTTTTTCTGTTTGCGCTATCATCTTCCAGTGAGGATCAATTCGGGCAACAAAAAACGCGCAACCCGAGGGCGCGCGCTTTTTGAATCCCCGACATCAAGTGATTACTTGATCTTGGTTTCCTTGAACTCGACATGCTTCTTTGCAATCGGGTCGTACTTGGTCTTCGTCATCTTGTCCGTCATCGTACGGCTGTTCTTCGTCGTGACGTAGAAGAAACCGGTGTCGGCTGTCGACAGCAGCTTGATCTTGATTGTTGTAGCCTTGGCCATAGTCGTCCTGCCTTTAAGAAATGAAAGCCGTGGAAGCCGGATGGGCTCCACGGCAAATTCTGGCGCGAAACTACGAATCTCGCCCGAAAAGTCAAGTCCGTTTTCGAATGAACATCAGTCTGATGCCGGAAAGTAGGGCGTAAAGACCGAAGAAAGCGGCAATCGCCCAGGCAAACCCGTTATTTCCAGCGACATCGATCGCCGCGCCGATCGCCTGCGGCCCGGCCACGGTTCCCATCGCATAACAGAAGACGAAGGCAGCATTGGCGGCCGCAAGGTCGGAGCCCGTCAGCCGCGAGCCGAGATGGCTGAGGCCGACCGTATAGAGGCCGGAGACGCAACCGCCCCAGAAAAGCAGCAGCCCTGCCATCAGCAGCCAGTTGTCGAGCAGCAACGGCAGCATCATCGAGCCGATGAACCCCATCAGCGCCATGCCGGCCAGAAGCGGTCGCTTGTCGCCGACGCGGTCGGAAAGCAGGCCGAGCGGGATTTGAAAGATGACGTTGCCGACGCCCATCATGGTGAGCAGCAGAGCTGCCTGCGATTCGGTGAAATGGGCGCGCACCGCAAAGATCGGGAAAAGCGACAGTCCGCCCGCTTCGACCGCGCCGAAGATGAAGACCGCCGCCGTCGCCGTCGGCACCAGGAAGACGTAGCGCATGAAATGCAGCTCCGGCTTTTCCTCGAGCGCCGGGCTTTCGTCGCGGGCGATGAAGATCGGAATGGCGGCAAGCAGGATGGCGCCGGCGCCGATCAGGAAGGGGAAGATGCCGTCGCTGCCAAGGATCGAAAATAGCAGTGGCCCGGCCGCAAAGCCCAGGGAAAGCACCGTCGCATAGATGCCGAGCACGAAGCCGCGTTTGGAAGGAGGCGAAGCGGCGTTGATCCAGAATTCGGAGAGGATGAACAGCGTCGTCGTTGCGCCGTGGAAGGCGAAACGCAGCGGAAACCACATCCAGAAATCCTCGGCATAATAAAAGCCGAGCGCGCTCAGCGCCGAAATCAGCACGGCCCAGAGCATTGTCGGCGCAACGCCGTATTTATGGGCGAGCTTGGTGGTGATGGGTGCGGCAGCCATCGCCGCGACCCCGGCCATCGCCGTGTTGAGCCCGATCAGGGTGGACGAGATGCCGCGTTTTTCGAGGATGATGCTGAGGAGGGGCAGCCCGAGGCCGATTGCTATGCCGACGGCTGATATGGACGAGATGGCTGCCACCAGAGAAGGCCAATGGATTTCCTCGACATCGCCCGGTGTGCCGTTTCTCGGCTGAGACATTTATCCATCCTTAGAAAGCTACGCGAGCGAATCGGCCGATCACCTCACACAGAAAGACACAGGCGTGCCAAATCCAGGTGACGGGGGCGTTTCGCAGTATTTCCGATGTGAGTGACCACCTGCGGAATGTAAAGCCTGTTCAGACAAGAAAAGCTTACCATGTCAAGTCGTTGAGGATCGTCGGCTGCCCCCGGTGGTGATCGGTGGAGCGCTGCCACTACACGTCAAATATGTCTGGAAGGTGAAGGCGCTAAAGCGCGTCGCCATCTTTCAGATTCGCTGCCTGCGCTTTAGCTCCTTATTTCTCGCATGTCGTTGTCACGCGACATGCTCTAATCCGGCCTAGTCCGACCGGCCGGGGATGTCATAATCGCCCGGATCGTCACTCCCTCCACCGAAGCCGTGCATGCGCAGCGCCCATTGCAGGCCGATGACGCCGCCCTTGATCGGCTGGATCGAGGCAAGCGCTGTGATCACGGTGATCGGCGCCCAGATGGCAAGATGCATCCAGACCGGCAGCACGAAGGTCATGTCGGTCAGCATATAGCCGCCGACCACGACGTGGCCGAGAATGAGGATGACGATATAGGGCGGCAGGTCGTCCGCGCGTTGGTGATACATCGCCTCGCCGCAGACGGCGCAATGATCGACCGGCTTCAGGAAGGCGCGAAAAAGCTTGCCATTGCCGCAGGCCGGGCAGCGGTTCATCAGCCCGCGCATGATGGAGCGCCCCACCGGACGCTCGACCTCAGGCGCATCCCCGTGGCGGACGGCCGGTTCGGTCGGTGTGCTCATTGGGTGTTCCTCTTCGGATCTAGTGCCGTCCGCGCGGCGGCCTCGTTCCGGGTTTCTTGCGGACCTGGCCCCTGTCGCGGCGGCCGGCTTTGTGGAAGGAGCGCACCGCCGTCGGCATCTCGCGGCCCTCGCTGATCATCTCGAAACGCAGCGCCCCGGCAAGCGGGATCGCCTCGGCAAGCTTCACCGTGACGTTGTCGCCAAGGCGATAGCCGCGCCCTGTTCTTTCACCCGAGAGCGCCTGATGCGCCTCGTCATAGATGAAATAATCGGTGCCAAGCGTAGAGATGGGGACGAAACCGTCGGCGCCATAGTCCGGCAGGACGACGAATAGCCCGGATTTCGTCACGCCCGAGACCCGTCCGGCAAATTCTTCGCCGACCCGGCCGGCAAGGTGATGGGCGATCAGCCGGTCGACCGTCTCGCGCTCGGCGGCCATGGCCCGGCGCTCGAAGGTCGAGATTTCAGCGGCGATATCGTCGAGTGTAGCCTCTTCGTCGGGGGTGATGCCGCCTTCGCCGAAGCCGAGCGAGCCGACGAGGGCGCGATGCACGATAAGATCGGCGTAGCGGCGGATCGGCGAGGTGAAGTGGGCGTATTTCATCAGGTTGAGGCCGAAATGGCCGATATTCTCCGGCCCATAGATCGCCTGGCTCTGCGAGCGCAGAACCATCTCGTTGACCATGGTCTGATGCGGCGTGCCGTCCGCCTTCGCCAGGATGCCGTTGAAGTTGTTGGCGCGCATATTGCCGCCCTTGGCGAGCGGGATGCCGAGCGTGGCCAGGAACTCGCGCAGGATTTCCTGCTTGGCAAGCGTCGGGCCGTCATGAATGCGGTAGATCAGCGGCTGGCGCTTCTTTTCCAGCGTCTCGGCGGCTGCGACGTTCGCCTGGATCATCATCTCTTCGATCAGCTTGTGCGCATCGAGCCGCGGCGGCACGACGACCCGGTCGACCGTACCGTCGGGCTTCAGCAGGATCTTGCGCTCCGGCATGTCGAGTTCCAGCGGCTGGCGCCGGTCGCGTCCGCGTTTCATCACCTTATAGGCGTGCCAGAGCGGCTTCAGGATCGGCTCGAGCATCGGTCCGGTCTGATCGTCCGGCTTACCGTCGATCGCTGCCTGCGCCTGCTGGTAGGAGAGCTTGGCCGCGCTCTTCATCATGACGCGATGAAAGGTGTGGCCGATCTTGCGGCCTTCCCCGGAAAAGCTCATGCGCACGGCAAGCGCCGGGCGGTCGACGCCTTCTTTCAGTGAGCAGAGATCGTTGGAGATGCGCTCCGGTAGCATCGGCACGACGCGATCCGGGAAATAGACCGAATTACCGCGCTTCAGCGCCTCGCGGTCGAGCGGCGATTTGGGGCGGACATACCAGGAGACGTCGGCAATCGCGACGGTGACGACGACGCCGCCGGGATTGTCGGGCGAGGGGTCGAGTTCGGCATAGACGGCATCGTCATGGTCCTTGGCGTCGGCCGGGTCGATGGTGATCAGCGGCACGTCGCGCCAATCCTCACGATGCGACATGCTGGCGGGTTTTGCGGCCTCCGCCTCGTCGATGACGGCTGGCGGGAAGACATGCGGAATGCCGTGGGCATGGATCGCGATCATCGAGATCGCCTTTTCCGAGCCGACGGAACCGACGACGGAAAGCACCTTTGCACGCGGCAGGCCGAAACGGCCGAGACGGGCGATTTCGACTTCGACCAGATCGCCGTCCGCAGCACCGCCGGTGAAATCGGGATCGATCACCATCTCCTCGCCGCGCCGCTCGATCGGCAACAGCCGGCCGGCGCCGCCGGGTGCGGTGCGGAAAACGCCCATCGAGGCGCCGCGGCGCCTGTCGATCACCTTGATGATCCGCGCCGTATAGGCCGGGCCGCCGCGATCGACGGCCGGGAAGATCTTTGCCAGGATGCGGTCGCCGAGGCCGGCGACAGGCGCCTTGCCCTTGCCCTGGCGGCCTGCCGGTGATTGCTGGCGGATGGCGACGGCAGGGGCGACACCCTGATCCTCCGGCCATTCCGCCGGCCGGCCGATCAAATCGCCGTCCTTGTCGCGCGTGGTGATATCGAGAACGGTGACGGGCGGCAGCGCACCGGGACGGATCAGCGACTTGCGGCTCTTCTGCAGCATGCCTTCCTGCTCGAGCTCCTGCAGCATGTGCTTGAGCTCGACACGGTTGTCGCCCTTCAGGCCGAAAGCCTTGGCGAGTTCGCGTTTGGACGCTTTCTGCGGATGATCGGCGATGAAGCGCAGCATCACCTCGCGTGAGGGCAGGGCACCGTGGACGATGTTCAGCGGCTCGACGGCGGGAGCATCCTTGCCCGGGCGGCCGATCTTGCCCGGGCGCTTGCCCGCGGGATTTGTTCTTTCGCGCGGTGTCCTGCTCACGTCAGCCCTTTTTCGATTTCGCCGGCGCCTTCGCCTTCGTTGCCTTCGGCTTGGCCGCCGTCTTGGTGGTCTTGGCTTCGGCGGCCGCCGCCTTCGGCTTGGCTTTCGCCTTGGCCGCCCTGCCGGCCGATGCCTTGCCGGCGGGGGCTTTGCCGGCCTTTTCGGTGATCAGCACAAGCGCCTCCTCGACAGTGATCGCCTGCGGATCCCTACCTTTCGGCAGGGTGGCATTGACCTTGCCCCAGTTGACGTAAGGGCCGTACTTGCCGTCGCGAACGGTGATGGCGCCGCCGTCGGGATGATCGCCGAGCGTCTTCAGCGCCGCCGGCGTGCCGCGCGAACCCCGGCCGGGTGCCTGGTTCGCCTTTTCGGCGATAACCGTCACGGCGCGGTTGAGGCCGACCGAGAACACGTCCTCGATGGTTTCCAGATTGGCGTAGGAACCGTCATGCAGCAGGAACGGCCCGTAGCGACCTATGCCGGATGAGATCATCTTGCCCGTTTCGGGATGTTTGCCGATATCGCGCGGCAGCGAGATCAGCGCCATCGCCTTTTCATAATCGATGTCCTCGGGCTTCCAACCCTTCGGCAGCGAAGCGCGTTTGGCTTCCTTGCCGTCGCCGCGCTGGATATAGGGGCCGAAGCGGCCGGACCGCAGCGTCAGCTCCTCGCCGGTCGTCGGATCGGTGCCGAGGTTCTTCGGCTCGTTGAGGGCTGCGCCGTCCGCTTCTCCGCCATTTTCGGAGGAGAGCTGGCGGGTGTAGTTGCATTCCGGATAGTTCGAACAGCCGACGAAGGCGCCGTATTTGCCGAGCTTCAGCGACAGGTTGCCGGTACCGCAGACCTGGCAGATCCTGGGATCGCTGCCGTCCTCCCGCTTCGGGAACACCAGCGGCGCCAGCGCCTCGTTCAGCGAATCCAGCACATTGGTGACGCGCAGTTCCTTGGTGTCTTCGATCTGGGCGAAGAAATCCTTCCAGAAATCGCGCAGCACCTGCTTCCAGTTCAGCTCGCCGGCGGAAATCCGGTCGAGCTTCTCTTCGAGATCGGCGGTGAAATCGTATTCGACATATTTGGTGAAGAAGCTTTCGAGGAAAGCCGTCACCAGCCGGCCCTTGGCTTGCGGGATCAGCTTGCGCTTGTCGATCGTCACATAGTCGCGGTCGCGCAACGTCGCGAGCGTCGCGGCATAGGTGGAGGGCCGGCCGATGCCGAGCTCTTCCATCTTCTTGATCAGCGAGGCTTCCGAATAGCGCGGCGGCGGTTCGGTGAAATGCTGCGTCGAATTGATCTTCTGCTTGGCGAGCGTTTCGCGCGCATTGATCTCCGGCAGGCGGCCATCCTCGTCGCCGTCATCGCTCTGCTCGCCGTCTTCCTTCTGGTCGGTATAGGCAGCGATGAAGCCGTCGAAGCGGATGACCGAACCGACGGCGCGCAGGCCGGCCTTCTCGCCCTTATTGTCGGCGGTGATTTCAGCCGTGGTGCGCTCGATCTCGGCCGACGCCATCTGGCTGGCGATGCCGCGCTTCCAGATCAGGTCGTAGAGGCGGATCTGGTCGGCATCGAGGAATTGGCGTACGCGGTCGGGCGAGCGGTAGAAATCGGTCGGACGGATCGCCTCGTGCGCCTCCTGGGCGTTCTTGGCCTTGGTGGAGTAGAAGCGCGCCTTCTCGGGCATGTAGCGCTCGCCGAACTGGTCGACGATGGCGCGGCGCGCCGCATCGATCGCCTCCGGCGCCATCTGCACGCCGTCGGTTCGCATATAGGTGATGAGACCGACCGTCTCGCCGCCGATATCGACGCCTTCATAGAGCTTCTGGGCGATCTGCATGGTGCGCGAGGCCGAGAAGCCGAGATTGGAGGAGGCGGCCTGCTGCAGCGTCGAGGTCGTAAACGGCGGTCCCGGATTGCGCTTGACCGGCTTCGCCTCGACCGTATCGACGATATAGCTCGCGCCTTCGAGCAATGCCTTGAGCTTGCCCGCATCCTCGCCGTTGCCGATCGCTCGCGGTTGGAGCCGCTTGCCGTTCGCCGAAACCAGTCTGGCCTCGAACTCGTCGCCGCGCGGCGTCTTCAGGAGTGCCGAGATGTTCCAGTATTCTTCCGAAATGAAGCGCTCGATCTCGGATTCGCGGTCGCAGACCAGGCGAAGCGCCACCGACTGGACACGGCCGGCCGAACGGGCGCCGGGCAGCTTGCGCCACAGCACCGGCGAAAGATTGAAACCGACGAGATAGTCGAGGGCACGGCGCGCCAGATAGGCGTCGACCAGCGGCACGTCGATGTCGCGTGGATCGGCCATCGCGTCGAGCACCGCCTTCTTGGTGATCGCATTGAAGACGACGCGCTTGACCGGCTTGCCGTTCAGCACCCGCTTCTTGTTCAGCATGTCGAGAACGTGCCAGGAAATTGCTTCGCCTTCTCGATCCGGGTCGGTCGCGAGAAACAGGCCGTCGGAGGATTTCACTGCGTCGGCAATATCCTTCATCCGCTTGGCCGAGGCGCCATCGACCTCCCAAAGCATTTCGAAATCCTGATCAGGAAGAACTGAGCCGTCCTTGGCAGGCAGATCGCGCACATGGCCGAAGGAGGCGAGCACTTTGTATCCTGGACCCAGATACTTGTTGATCGTCTTGGCCTTGGCAGGCGATTCCACCACTACAACATTCATGATGATTCTCTAAAAAGGAAACGACGCCAGCTTTGAAGCCAGCGCGACACACACCGAAACATGGATACCGGCCCTCCGACATGGACAGGGAAATCGCCGCGGTCAAGGGGTTTGCTACAATTTTACCTCTTGCATCTGGCGCAGCCGAAGGGAGCTTATCGGGGAAATGCAATATTAGATAGGCTGTCGAAGGTTTTCGACACGGGGTTCGGCAATTCTCCGATATCGTGCAAAGTTCAATCGGAAAGCGAGACGAACCCGCCCTGATGCCGCTGCAGCCTGCCTGATATATCGAGTTCCAGAAGAATGAGATAGACCGCCGACGCCGACAGGCCGGTATGGCGGATGACGTCGTCGATCTCGACCGGCGTCGGCCCGAGCGCATCGATGATGCGAGCCCGGTCTGAATCGCCGGGCGGCATCGTCATCGCCTTGCCGTCACTTGCCGGTTGTTCTGCCAACGACGACGGGAAGAGCTCGAATTGCGTCAGCGGCGCCAAAGCCTCGACGACATCGGCGGGTGTGGTGACGATCGAAGCACCGTCCTTCAGCAACCCGTTGGTGCCGTGGCAACGCGGGTCGAGCGGTGAGCCGGGCACGGCAAACACCAGCCGGCCGAACTCGCCGGCAAGCCGTGCGGTGATCAGCGAGCCCGAGCGTGTCGCTGCTTCGATGACCACAAGGCCGAGCGCGATGCCGGCGATCAGCCGGTTCCGGCGCGGAAAATCGCGGGCGCGGGGCTCCCAGCCGAAGGGCATTTCGCTCACCGCCAGGCCGTTGCCGCCGGTGATCTCCTGGAGCAGGCCGATATTCTCCGGCGGATAGGGCTGGTCGAGACCACCGGCAAGGGCGGCGATCGTGCCCGTATCGAGGCTTGCCCGATGCGCCGATGTGTCGATGCCGCGCGCCAGACCCGAGACTACGGTATATCCTGCCCGGCCGCAGTCGCGCGCCACCATTGCCGCGAATTTCGCGCCGGCGGCCGAGGCATTGCGTGAGCCGACGATGCCGACGGCCGGTCGTTTGGTGGCGGCAAGCGCGCCCTTGACGGCCAGAAGTGGCGGCGCCCCGTCGATCTGCTTCAGCGCTTGCGGGTAGTCCGGCTCGCCGATGCCGACGAAGCGGGCGCCGAAGCGATGCGCCGCCTCGAGTTCCCGATGCGCCTCGGCCTCGCTGGCGATGCGGATTGCTCGCGTGGCGCCGCCGCGCGCCGAAAGCTCCGGCAGTGCGGCAAGTGCTGCCTCGGCCGAACCGAAATGATTGATGAGGTCGCGAAAGGTGGCAGGGCCGATATTGTCGGAACGGATGAGGCGCAGCCAGGCAATTCTTTGCCGTTCGGTCAGAACAACGCCTTTTGGTCCGGCGCTCAGCGCATCCATTATCCCTTTGCCCCGATCTTGCTTTCCGTCCCGCTCATCAGGCGCGAAATATTCGCCTTGTGCTTCCAGTAGGAGATGAGGGTCATGATCGCCATCACTGCCGCAACCTTTTCGTTACCCAGTATCCACAGCGCAACCGGAATGACAAGCATGGCAATCAGCGCCGACAGCGAGGAGTAGCGGGTGGTGAAAGCGACCGCCAGCCAGACGGCAGCGAAGAGCACGACCATGATCGGCGCGACGCCGAGCAGGGTGCCGATATAGGTGGCGACACCCTTGCCGCCCTTGAAGCCGATCCAGACCGGGAAGAGATGACCGATGAAGGCGAAGAAGCCGGCGATGATCGCTGCCTCCTCACCGAGGAAATAACCGACGACCCAGGCCGCCGCCGATGCCTTCAGCGCATCGAGCAGCAGCGTCGCAGCCGCGAGTTTCTTGTTGCCGGTTCTCAGCACATTGGTCGCGCCGATATTGCCGGAGCCGATGCTGCGCACGTCGCCAAGGCCGGCGGCGCGCGTCAGGATCAGGCCGAAAGGGATCGAGCCGAAGAGATAGCCGATGACGGCGGCGGCCAGCGCGATCGGCAGTGTGATCTGCCATGAAATCAGATTGGATAACATATGCCCCCTCGGCCCTCCGTGACCTAGCCCAGCCGTCTCCTAGAGCGCGTGGACAAGCTTTCCCGAGACGTATGTCGCGACCGCCCGCCCGCTGAAGCGTGCATCTTCGAACGGCGTGTTCTTGGAACGGGAGAGAAGCATGTCTTTGGCGACAAGCCAAGGCTCATCGAGATCGATCAGGGTGATATCGGCCGCCGCACCCGGCTTCAGCGTGCCGGCATCAAGGCCGAAAATCTGCGCCGGGCGGGTGGACATGGCGTCGATCAGGCGCATCAGGCTCACCTGACCGCCATGGTAGAGTCTGAGCGCTGCTGCCAGCATGGTTTCGAGGCCGACCGCGCCATCCTCCGCCTCGCCGAACGGCAGGCGCTTCGTGTCGACGTCCTGCGGGTCATGCGAGGAGACGATGATGTCGATCGCACCGCTGGCAAGGGCCCCGACCATGGCCTTCCGGTCGTCTTCCGGGCGTAGCGGCGGATAGAGCTTGAAGAAGGTGCGGTATTCGCCGATGTCGTTTTCGTTGAGCGCCAGATTGTTGATCGAGATGCCTGAGGTCACCTTGGCACCGCGGCTGCGGGCGCGTTCGATCGCCTCGACCGATTGCGGCACCGAGATCATCGCGGCGTGATAACGGCCGCGCGTCAACTCGGCGATCCTGAGATCGCGTTCGAGTGGGATGAGCTCGGCTTCCCTCGGAATGCCGGAGAGCCCGAGCCAGCTGGCGAAAAGCCCCTCATGCATGACGCCGTTGGCGCCGAGATATTTGTCACGCGTTTCACACGAGATGACGGCGCCGAATTCGCGCGCATAGGTCATGATCCGGCGCAGCACCTGCGTGTCGTGAACGCTCGAATGGGCATCGGTGAAGGCAACGGCGCCCGCCTGCATCAACAGGCCGATCTCGGTCATCTCCTCGCCGGCAAGACCCTTGGTGATGGCGGCTGCCGGATAGACGTTGACAGCGGCGGTATCCCGCGCCGTCTTCTTGACGAATTCGACGAGCGCGATGTCGTCGATGATGGGATCGGTGTCCGGCATCATGATGATCGAGGTGACGCCGCCGGCCGCCGCTGCCCGGCTCGCCGAGGCGATCGTCTCGCGGTGTTCGCCGCCGGGTTCGCCGATATGGACGCGCGCATCGACGAGGCCGGGTGTGGCGACAAGGCCGGTGCAGTCGCGGATGACGGCGCCATCAGGCGCGCCCTGGTTCTGCGCCGCATGGCCGGCTGCCAGGATCACGCCGTTTTCGGTGATGATCGTGCCCACCTCGTCGAGATTGCGCGAGGGATCGACGATGCGGACGTTCTTGAGGACGATCGGGTTGCTCATGCCATCATTCCATCGCTTCGGGGACCCTGGTTCTGCGAGACGAGCAGCGTCTCCATGACGGCCATGCGCACCGCGACCCCCATTTCCACCTGTTCGGCGATCACGCTCTGCGGCCCGTCCGCCACTTCCGAAGCGATTTCGACGCCGCGGTTCATCGGGCCGGGATGCATGACCAGCGCGTCGTCCTTCGCCGCTTTCAGCGTTTCGGCGTCGAGCCCGTAGAAGTGATAGTATTCGCGCACCGAAGGCACGAAGGCGCCGGACATGCGCTCGCGCTGCAGCCGCAGCATCATCACGACGTCGGCGTCCTTCAGCCCTTCCGACATCGAATGAAAGACCTCGACGCCCATCTCGGCGATGCCGGCGGGCAGGAGGGTCGCAGGCGCGACGACACGGACACGGGCGCCCATGGCGTTGAGCAGCAGGATATTGGAGCGCGCCACCCGCGAATGCAGCACGTCGCCGCAGATCGCCACGATGATGCGCGAAAGCTTGCCCTTGGCGCGCCGGATCGTCAGCGCGTCGAGCAGCGCCTGGGTCGGATGTTCATGCTGCCCATCACCGGCATTGACGACCGAGCAGGAGACCTTCTGGGCGAGAAGGGCAGCCGCACCGGCGCTTGAATGGCGGATCACCAGCACATCGGGGCGCATCGCATTCAGCGTCATCGCCGTGTCGATCAGCGTTTCGCCTTTCTTAACCGAGGAATTGCCGACCGACATGTTCATGACGTCGGCGCCGAGCCGCTTGCCGGCAAGCTCGAAGGAGGCCTGCGTGCGGGTCGATGCCTCGAAGAAGAGGTTGATCTGCGTCAGCCCGCGCAGCGTCGACGTCTTCTTTTCTCTCTGGCGGCTGATCTTGACGGCCTCATCCGCCTTGTCGAGAAGATAGGTGATATCCTGCTCGGTGAGGCCCTTGATGCCGATGAGGTGGCGGTGGGGGAAAAAGACCATGACCCTGCCTCTTACTGTCTCTGGCGGGTCTATAAAGAGTGCTGCCCGCCGGGGCAAGCATGCGCTGTGGGCAAAGGCTTATGTCCCCATGCATTTTCGCCCGAATTCCGATAGAGCAGAGTGACCGAATCATAACTTCCGGTTTCCCTTTGCCGGGTTCTTACACTAGAAGCGAATTATGACCTCCGCCAACCGGACTGACGACAAACTCGCAGAACTCAACCAGCCGAGCCTGTGGTCCGGCATCAACGCCTATCGATCCGATCCGCTGATCGTCGATCTGACGGCGGCCCTGCCGCGCGGCATCCGTGAAGACCTGGAAAACATCGGCCGCTATGTCACCTCGCCGGAGGCGCAGGAGCTGGCGCGCATGGCGAACCAGGGCGCGCCGCAGCTGCGCACCCACGGGCCGCGGGGCGAGCGCCTCGACGTTGTCGAATTCCATCCCGCCTGGCATGCGCTGATGCGCCGCTCCATGTCGGTCGGCCTGCATTCCTCCGTCTGGGATCCGCAGGCCGATACCGAAGCCAAGGACGAGGCCCACAAGATTCGCGCCGCGCGCTTCTATCTGACGTCACAGCTGGAATCCGGCCATCTCTGCCCGCTGACGATGACCAGCGCCTCCGTTGCCGCGCTCTCGGCCTCGCCCGCTGTGCAAAAGGACTGGGCGCCGAAAATCCTTTCGCGCAAATATGATTCGTCGAACAAGCCCGCCATGCAGAAATCCGCCGTGACCATCGGCATGGGCATGACGGAAAAGCAGGGCGGCACGGATGTGCGCGCCAACAAAAGTGCCGCCGAAAAGGTCAGCGAAGGCATTTACCGGCTGTCCGGCCACAAATGGTTCATGTCCGCGCCGATGAGCGATGCCTTCATCATGCTGGCGCAGACGAAGGAGGGCATGGGCTGCTTCCTGGTGCCGCGCCTGCTGGAAGATGGTTCCGCCAATGGCCTGCAGTTCCAGCGGCTGAAGGACAAGGTGGGCAACCGCTCCAACGCCTCTTCCGAGGTCGAATTCTCAGACACATTCGGTTTCCTGCTCGGCGGTGCGGATGCCGGCATCCGCACCATCCTCGACATGGTGACGCTGACCCGGCTCGATTGCGCGTTGGCCTCGTCGGGCATGATGCGCGCCTCCCTGGCTGAGGCCGTGCACCACACCCGCGGCCGCAGCGTCTTCGGCAAGATGCTCGTCAACCAGCCGATCATGACGCGCGTGCTCGCCGACATGGCGCTCGATGTTGCCGCCGCGACTGCACTATCCTTCCGCCTGGCCGACGCCTTCGACAAGGCGCGCGGCAATGCCGAGCAAGCGGCCTACGCCCGCGTCATGACGCCGGTCGCCAAATACTGGTGCTGCAAGATCGCGCCTGCGCTGATCTACGAGGCGATGGAATGCATCGGCGGCAATGGTTACGTCGAAGAGCGTCCGATCGCCCGCCATTACCGCGAGGCCCCTGTCAACGCCATCTGGGAGGGCTCCGGCAACGTCATGGCGCTCGACGTGCTGCGCGTGCTCAACCGCGGCAAGGATCTGTTCGAAACGGTCTTTTCAGGCCTTGCGCGCGATCTCGGCCCTGCCGGCAAGAAGACGATCGACGTGCTGCGTGCGGCAATCGCATTGTGTGAACAGGACGAGGGCGCCGCGCGCCTGCTCGTCGAACAGCTGGCGCTGGCCGCCGGTGCCGCCGAACTCTATCGGCTGGGCGCTGGTCGCATCGCCGATGCTTTCATCGAGACGCGCCTTGCCGGCGGCTGGCGCTCCACCTACGGCATGCTCGATTCCCGCTTCGACGCCAGCTACATCGTCGACCTGCTCTATCCTCCGGCGGCCTGATCGCAATCGGGCTCAGAGGATACTTGAGGCCGAGACGCTCGGCCATCGGATTGACCTGTCGACGACGATTACCGTTTACCGTCCGGCCGGTCGCGACGTATCGCGCCGAGGTCGCCTTCCCAGCCTATCCCTGCGAGATCTGCGATCGCATTTTCCGGCGGTGTCTCTCAACGAGACTTCGCAAGGCCTGGTCGACGGTGGCCTCTTTTGTCGCCAATCCTGTGGTGTCATTGCGGCGTCGAGCAAGGCATCATCGATAGCGATAGTCGTCCGCATGATCGCGCCCCATGGGTATGATTATCATAGAGATACGCATCCACATCTCTGCGGTTCAAGCTCGGCGACGATGTCATCGCCATAAACGAAAATCCGGCCGCGTCGCCGCGGCCGGATTTCAGGGTTTACGTCCGAAAATCAGCGTTCAGAAGAAGCCACGGCGCTGCCACCAGCCGGCTTTCTTCGGCTTGCCGTCGTCACCGTCGCCATTCTCGGCGCGGGTGGTCGATTTCACCGTCGGCTCGGAGGAGGAGATATTGGATTCGCGGTTGGCGCGAACCGGCTTTGCCTCTTCCTGGGCATCTTCCCGAGCGGGCGTTCCGAGATCGGCGGAGGCTTCGACCAACTCCGGTTCGGCCTCGGCCACAGGGGCCGTCTCGGCTACCGGTTCTTCGACCGGCGCTGCGGCCGGTTTGCGGCGGCCGCGGCTGCGGGCGGGCTTCACATCCTCGGTGACGACGGCCACACCCTCGACGGCGGCCGCTGCGGCCTGACCTTCGTCAGCCTGCAGGGCAACCGCTTCGACAGTTTCGGCTTTACCAGCAGCGCCGTCGTTCGAAACGTCCTCGCCTTCGTCCTCGCCGCCGCCATTGCCTTCACCGGCTTCGCCGGCCGTCAGTTCGGAACCATCCTCGGCGCGGTTGCGACGACCGCCGCGCTTGCCGCGACGGCGGCGCTTGCGGCGCTGCGATTCCTCGCTTTCAGCCAGTGTCTCAGGCGTGCCTTCGGCGTTTTCATCGCCTTCGCCGGCCTCGTCGTCACCGTCCTCATCCTCGTCGCCCGCTTCACCTGCAGCCGATACCGGCTGCTCGGCATTGCCGTTGCGGCCGCGGCGGCGCCTGCGGCGCTTGCGCTTGCGGTTGCCTTCACCTTCGCCTTCCGAGCGTGCAGCGACGGGGCGCTCGGTAGCGGCCGGCTTTTCCTCGAGTTCCTCGTCTTCGTCCTCATCCGCCTCGATGACGATGTCGTCATCGTCATCCTCGGGAATGGCAGCGAAGTTGAAGAGCGTTTCGATCTTGACCGGGTTTTCCACCGGCTCACCGCGATCGATCGCGAAATGCTGCGCGCCGACCGAGCCGTCCGCGTCGATGATGATCGCAACGCCGAAGCGGTTCTCGTAATCGACGATCGTCTGGCGCTTGTGATTGAGCAGGTAGAGAGCAATATCGGGCGTCGTGCGCACGGTGATATTGTGCGTGGTGTTCTTGAGCAGATATTCCTCGATGCCGCGCAGGACATGCAGTGCGACGGAGGACTGCGAACGCACATGGCCGCTGCCGCCACAATGCGAGCAGACCTGCGTGGTCGATTCGAGAACCGACGCGCGGATGCGCTGGCGCGACATTTCAAGCAGGCCGAAATGCGAGATCCGGCCGACCTGGATGCGGGCGCGGTCGTTCTTCAGGCATTCCTTCAGCTTCTTCTCGACAGCGCGGTTGTTGCGCTTCTCTTCCATGTCGATGAAGTCGATGACGATCAGGCCGGCAAGGTCGCGCAGGCGAAGCTGGCGGGCGATTTCTTCCGCAGCTTCGAGGTTGGTCTGCAGCGCGGTGTCCTCGATCGAGTGTTCGCGCGTCGAGCGGCCGGAGTTGACGTCGATCGAGACCAGCGCTTCCGTCTGGTTCATGATCAGGTAGCCGCCGGAACGCAGGGTCACTTGCGGCTGCAGCATGCGGTCGAGCTGGGCTTCGATGCCCGAGCGCGAGAAGATCGGGTGGATGTCGCGATAGGGCTGAACCACCTTGGCATGGCTCGGCATCAGCATCTTCATGAAGTCTTTCGCTTCACGATAGCCTTCTTCGCCGGCAACGATGATCTCGCTGATATCCTTGTTGTAGAGGTCGCGGATCGAGCGCTTGATCAGCGAGCCTTCCTCATAGACGAGGCAGGGAGCGGTGGACGCCAGCGTCAGCGTGCGCACGTTCTCCCAGAGGCGCATCAGATATTCGAAGTCGCGCTTGACCTCGACCTTGGTGCGATTGGCGCCGGCGGTACGCAGGATGACGCCCATGCCCTGCGGCACTTCGAGCATGCGCGCGATTTCCTTCAGGCGCTTGCGGTCCGCAGGGTTGGTGATCTTGCGGGAAATGCCGCCGCCGCGCGCCGTGTTCGGCATCAGCACCGAATAGCGGCCGGCGAGCGAGAGATAAGTGGTAAGGGCGGCACCCTTGTTGCCGCGCTCTTCCTTGGCGACCTGCACGAGCAGGATCTGGCGGCGCTTGATGACTTCCTGGATGCGGTACTGCTTGCGCGGCTTGCGCTGCACGCGGTCCGGCACTTCTTCCATGGCGTCTTCGGCGCCGACCGATTCGATGACTTCCTCTTCGCCGTGATCGTCATCGTCGTCGTCATCATCGTGGCGACGCTTGCTGGTATCGACGTCCTCGGAAATCTCGTCGGTTTCCACCATGGCGGCCATCGCGCCGCCGGTCGAGCCGTCATCCTCATTGTCGACGCTCGAAGCGCCTTCGGCTTCGACGTCCGTGGGAACGGCGTCTTCGGTCGCGGTCGTCTCTGCAACCGGCTCGGCGGCCTTCTTGCGGCTGCGGCGCGGCCTTGCCTTCTTGGCAGGCGCCTCCTCGGCGGCCTCCGGCGATGCTGCGGCTTCGACCGCTGCCGGTTCTTCCGTTATGGCAGCCGTTTCCGGCGCCTCTGCCGGCACGATGCCGACATCCGGCTGATCCTGCTTGGACAGATCGACCATCGGCGCGGTTTCGACATGCTCGACATCTTCGTCGCGGCGATGCTCCTCGGCCTCGGCCCGAAGCAGCGCCTGACGGTCGGCGAGCGGTATCTGATAATAGTCGGGATGGATTTCGGCGAAGGCCAGGAAGCCGTGCCGGTTGCCGCCGTAATCGACGAAGGCGGCTTGCAGCGAGGGCTCGACCCTCGTTACCTTTGCAAGATAGATGTTGCCGCGGATCTGCTTCTTGTGCTGCGACTCGAAGTCAAATTCTTCTATACGGTTCCCGCGAACGACAACGACGCGCGTCTCTTCCTCGTGAGACGCATCGATAAGCATTTTGTCTGCCATGTAAGCTGTGCTCCTCGGCGTGGCCGCAAGAGCGCATTCCCGACTGCTGTTGAAACAGAAAGAATGCGGTCCACTGTAGCCGCGCCGGATAATGAAAGTCGCGCCTGATGCGAGGGGGAGGGCAGCAGCCAGACCGCAGCCGGAACCATGTCGGTCCGGGGCCTGTACACTTCAGATAAAACCTGCTGCGAAACCATCAACAACCAAGCGTGATCGACAAATACGAAGACCCGTTCGGGTCCGATGAGTTTGCTCCCTGAGAGCGTGGTGGCTGATCCACCAATGAATTCCGACAATAAGCCGGAAAATCAGGATCCAGTTCTAGGGATGAAGCGCATGAGACGGCGGACGATGACCGGTGTGGCGCCAGGTCCTGATCTGGCTGGCAGCCTTTGCGGCGACTCTATCCCGTCAACACTTTACCCTAAAATTCGTTGTATGTTTTCTGTGTCACAATAGCAAGGGAAAAGCCAAATGTGCCATAATATTGATGGATTTCAGAACGCATAGAAGCTGGGGATAAAGTGATCGCGATTCGGCAGGCCGCAACGTGTGTTTCGTCACAGCGACGATCGACGCGGCCGCGGCGGCTCCATCGCAGTACAGATAGGGTGTGGCGGTTTATTGTTTAAGAGGGCTCGGATCACGGCGAAATCCGCGGGTTGGCGATCGACATTCGCAAGGCGGGTTCTGACGGCGTTTCTGGCCGTTAGTCTCCTGCCAGCCGTCGCTGGCTCCGTCGGGGCCAGCGATCCGCTGCTTGCCTATGGCGCGCGCATCGTCGGCGACGACGCACGAACGCGCATCGTCATCGATTTCGATCGCGAGCCGCGCTTCTCCGTCCACTATATCGCCAATCCGGAACGCATCGTCATCGACCTGCCGGCGACCGCCTTCGGCTTTCCGGCCAAGGATCTCGCCGCCCGTGGCCTGTTCAAGGATATCCGTTACGGCAAGATGGACGAGGAAAGCGCCCGCATCGTGCTGACGACGGCAGGGCCGGTGAAGCTGGCGCTCGCCAAGGTGCAGGCCGACGAGGCCGGCAAGGGGCATCGTCTCGTGCTCGATGCCGAGATGATCGACAAGCAGGCCTTTGCCGAACTGGTGAAGACGCAATCCTGGAGCGACCGGACTGAGGCGGCCCAGACGACGAGTGCCATTCCGGCACCCGAGAAAGCCGCCCCCGGCGATTTCGTCATCGCCGTCGACGCCGGCCATGGCGGCATCGATACCGGTGCGATCGGCGTCGACACCAAGACCGAGGAAAAGCAGGTGACGCTCGCCTTCGCCAAGGCTTTGACCGACCGGCTGAACAAGGAGCCGGGGATCAAGGCTTTCCTGACGCGTGAGGATGACGAGTTCCTGTCGCTGTCGCAGCGCGTGCTGATTGCCCGCCAGAACCATGCCGGCCTGTTTATTTCATTGCACGCCGATACGCTGAAGCAGAAGGATATCCGTGGCTCGACCGTCTATACGATCTCTGACAAGGCCTCCGACAAACTTGCAGCCGACCTTGCCGAACGCGAAAATCTCTCCGACCAGATCGCCGGCAAGGAGACGGTCACCGAGCCGCCCGAGGTCGCCGATATCCTGCTCGACCTGACACGGCGCGAGACGCAGGCCTTCTCGATTTCGCTCGCCGAGAGCGTGCTGAATTCCTTCAGGGATCAGGTCGGCACCATCAACAATCCGCATCGCCATGCCGGCTTCCGCGTGCTGCAGGCACCTGATGTGCCGTCGATTCTTCTCGAACTCGGCTTCCTCTCGAACGCCGATGATGAGAAACTGCTGCTCGACGAGACCTGGCGCGGCAAGATCGCCGATCTCCTGACCGACGCCGTGAAGCGATACCGCACGGGCGTCATGGCGAATGGCGGCTGATGCCTGCCGCCCGGAATTCCGAGCGGCCTTGGGACGGTGGTTTACCCAGAAAACAAACACTTAGGCGCGTCGTATGAATCAAGTCCCGAGCAAAGTGCTTCAGATTGGCGGCGGGAAGGGGCGTTGCTTGTATGTGACACTGCTGATGAAACGCTGATATAGCGGTGAATGCGGCGGGGAGGGCCCTATTTTCCTCACATTCGCGCCGTTACTCCGGCTTATGTTTCATAGCCTGAGGCGCGGAAACGGCTTGTGGCGGTAGCGCTCATGGAGTAAGCCGCGCGCAACGTGCAAATTGCCTTGATCTATGCAATCGTTGCGTCCGCGCCGATTGAAGATCGAAGAGACCGGTAGCTGAAAATATGGTTAGACTTCTTGGATATTTCTTCGGAATGGCCTGCGTCCTGTTTCTGGTCGCGGCGGCGGGTATTGCCATCTATCTCGCCAATGTTGCGAAGGATCTTCCGGACTATGCCGTTCTGAACAGCTATGCGCCGCCGGTAACCACCCGTGTCCACGCCGGCAACGGTGCACTGATGGCCGAATATGCCAAGGAAAAGCGCCTCTTCCTGCCGATCCAGGCCATTCCCGACCGCGTGAAGGCCGCTTTCCTTTCGGCCGAAGACAAGAATTTCTACAATCATCCGGGTGTCGACCTAACCGGTCTCGGCCGCGCAATCCTCGTCAACCTGCAGAATTTCGGCTCCGGCCGCCGCCCGGTCGGCGCCTCCACCATCACCCAGCAGGTGGCCAAGAACTTCCTTTTGAGCTCGGACCAGACGATCGACCGCAAGATCAAGGAAGCGATCCTCTCCTTCCGGATCGAGCAGGCCTACAGCAAGGACAAGATCCTCGAACTCTACCTGAACGAGATTTTCTTCGGCATGAATTCCTACGGCATCGCCGGCGCCGCACTCACCTATTTCAACAAATCCGTGACAGAACTGACCGTCGCCGAGGCGGCCTATCTCGCCTCGCTGCCGAAGGGGCCCGCCAATTACCATCCCTTCCGCCATCCGGAGGCTGCGCTCGAGCGCCGCAACTGGGTCATCGACCGCATGGTCGAGAACGGCTATGTCAGCCAGAGCGACGGCGTGGAAGCCAAGAAGCAGCCGCTCGGCGTCACCGCCCGCTCGACCGGCCCCTCGCTTTTCGCTTCGGACTATTTCGCCGAAGCGGTGCGTCGCCAGCTGATCGACCAATATGGCGAAAAGGTCCTCTATGAGGGCGGCCTTTCGGTGCGCACGTCGCTCGATCCGCAGATGCAGCTGGCTGCCCGCAAGGCGCTGCAGGACGGCCTTGTCACCTATGACGAGCGCCGCGGTTTCCACGGCCCGATCAAGCAGATCGATGCAAGCGGTGACTGGGGCAAGGCGCTTGCCGATATTCCCGCACTCTCCGACGTGCCGGAATGGCGGCTTGCCGTCGTGCTCGCCGTGTCCGACACCACCGTCGACATCGGCCTGCAGCCGGCCAAGGATGGAAGCGGCAAGGTTTCAGCCGAGCGTCAACGCGGCACCATCGACGCCAAGAACATGCAGTGGGCTTTCCGTTCGTCCGACGGCGCCCGCAAGACCACGAAATCGCCGGTTGGCGCCGTCGGCCCTGGCGACGTGGTCTACGTCGCAAAGCTCGGCGACGACGCGTCGACCTCCTATCGCCTGCAGCAGCCGCCGAAGGTACAGGGCGGCCTGGTCGCCATGGACCCGAAGACCGGCCGCGTGCTCGCCATGGTCGGCGGCTTCTCATATTCGCAGTCCGAATTCAACCGCGCCACTCAGGCGATGCGCCAGCCGGGCTCCTCGTTCAAGCCCTTCGTCTACGCCGCGGCGATGGACAATGGCTATACGCCGGCTTCCGTCATCATGGACGCGCCGATCGAGATCGTCTCGGGCGGCCAGGTCTGGAAGCCGGAAAACTACGGCGGCGAAGTCGGTGGCCCGTCGACGCTGCGCTCGGGCATCGAGCATTCGCGCAACCTGATGACGGTGCGCCTCGCCAACGATCTCGGTATGAATATCGTCGCCGAATATGCCGAGCGCTTCGGCATCTACGATCACATGCTGCCGGTTCTCTCCATGTCGCTCGGCGCCGGCGACACGACGGTGCTGCGCATGGTGTCGGCCTATTCGGTCATCGCCAACGGCGGCAAGCAGATCAAGCCGACCTTGATCGACCGCATCCAGGACCGCTACGGCAAGACGATCTTCAAGCATGAGGAGCGCCTCTGCGAAGGCTGCAATGCCGGTGACTGGCAGAACCAGGAAGAGCCCAACGTCGTCGACAACCGCGAAACCGTTCTCGACCCGATGACGGCCTACCAGATCACTTCGATGATGCAGGGCGTCATCCAGCGCGGCACTGCCGCCGGCAAGATCGATCTCGGCGGTCGCGACGTCGCCGGCAAGACCGGCACCACCAACGACGAGAAGGATGCCTGGTTCGTCGGCTTCACGCCGGATCTGGTCGCTGGCCTCTACATGGGCTTCGATACGCCGGCCCCGCTCGGCCGCGGCGGCACCGGCGGCGTTCTCTCCGCCCCGATCTTCAACGAATTCATGCAAGCTGCCGTCAAGGATGCGCCGGAATCGAAATTCGTCATCCCGCCGGGCATGAACCTGATTCCGATCGACCGCAAGACCGGCATGGCCGCCGCGGACGGCGATCCGAACACCATTGTCGAGGCCTTCAAGCCCGGCACCGGCCCGGCCGATAGCTTCTCCGTTATCGGCATGGACAGCACCATGGCGCCGGAGGAGATCCTGAAGACCTCGCCGCAGGCCAACCAGGCCGTCCAGACCGGCACCCCGGGCCTCTTTTGAGCATTGCCCTAATTTTCGGACGCGCGCCGCGGCTCTTTACTTCAGCGCCGGGCGTCTCTATGTCACCAGCACTTGAAGAAGACCGTTACAGAGAAGCAGGAAAATGCGAGCGGAAATCGAAAACGTTGTAGATGAAACCAAGCAGGCTATCACCCTGCTGAGGAGGCATCTTTGACTGGGACCAGGCGATAAGACGACTGGACTGGTTGAATAACAAGGCAGAGGATCCGAACCTCTGGAACGACGCCGCCGAGGCGCAGAAGCTGATGCGTGAGCGCCAGCAGCTCGATGACGGCATCAACGGCGTCAAGCAGCTCGAACAGCAGCTGAACGACAATATCGAGCTGATCGAGCTCGGCGAGGAAGAAGGCGACCAGAGCGTCGTTAGGGAAGCCGAGGACACGCT
This sequence comes from Rhizobium sp. BT04, assembly GCF_030053135.1. Classification (NCBI taxonomy): domain Bacteria; kingdom Pseudomonadati; phylum Pseudomonadota; class Alphaproteobacteria; order Hyphomicrobiales; family Rhizobiaceae; genus Rhizobium; species Rhizobium sp. BT04. The sequence continues at coordinate 70,611 of NZ_CP125652.1, forward strand.
GAAGGCCTTGAAGGCCGAAGCCGCCCGCCGCCAGGTGGAAGCCATGCTCTCCGGCGAAGCCGATAGCAACGACACCTATCTCGAAGTGCATTCCGGCGCCGGCGGCACCGAAAGCCAGGACTGGGCGAACATGCTGCTGCGCATGTACACCCGCTGGGCCGAACGCCAGCGTTTCAAGGTCGAACTTCTCGAAGTTCATGACGGCGAAGAGGCGGGCATCAAGTCCGCGACCCTGCTCGTCAAGGGCCACAATGCCTATGGCTGGCTGAAGACGGAATCAGGCGTGCACCGGCTGGTGCGCATCTCGCCCTACGACAGCAATGCGCGCCGCCACACCTCCTTCTCGTCGATCTGGGTCTATCCCGTCGTCGACGACTCGATCCAGATCGAGATCAACGAAAGCGACTGCCGCATCGACACCTATCGTTCGTCGGGCGCCGGCGGCCAGCACGTCAACACCACCGACTCGGCCGTGCGCATCACGCATATCCCGACCGGCATTGTCGTGCAGTGCCAGCAGGAGCGTTCGCAGCACAAGAACCGCGCCAAGGCCTGGGACATGCTGCGCGCCCGCATGTACGAAGCGGAATTGAAGAAGCGCGAGGACGCCGCCAACGCCGAAGCCGCCTCCAAGACGGATATCGGCTGGGGCCACCAGATCCGCTCCTACGTGCTGCAGCCCTACCAGTTGGTCAAGGACCTGCGCACCGGTGTCGCCAGCAGCGCCCCGGACGACGTTCTCGACGGCGATCTGAACGAGTTCATGGAAGCAGCCCTTGCCCACCGCATCAGCGGCGCCGCCGACGCGGTCGTCGAGGATGTCGACTGATAAGGTGCCGCAGGATCGAGACGCAAAAGCCCCGGAAACGGGGCTTTTCTTTTGCTCAGACCATTGCGCTGATGTCCATGTCCTCAAACAGCGCTGCCGACAGATCGGCAATCTCGTCATGAACGGCGGCGCGCTCGATCCCCGGAGGATCGGTAAAGAGTTCTGCCGCAAAGGCGAGGCCAAGCGCCGAGCCCTCCGGCACGAAGACATAATGTCCAAGGCCGCCGCCGAAGATTTTAAGTGCGCTGCGCTTGAGCCGCGCATGCAGCCATGCCGAACATTCCTCAGCCGGTGCCGCCCTGTCGGCATCGCCGACCAGGATAAGGGCGGGCGCCTCGACGGCTTTCAGGCTTTCCTCGCTGAATCCGAGAACCGATCGCCCCGGCGCGCAGACGAGCGCGGCCTTGATTCTCTCGTCCCGGTACGATTTCGACATGCGCGACCATGAATCACGAAACACCTCGCTGGTGCGAAGCAGTGTGGGGATATGATCGGCAAGGTCAGGAAATTCCCTTGGTCCGCGTGCGCCACCCGGCTTCATCCTGGACGGTTCGAACTGAGAGAACCGGGCGACGGCGCCAAGCAGCAGCATCACGCTATAGGCTCCGGCCGAAAATCCGGCGGCAAACACACGCGTCGTATCGATATGGCCGGAGAGATCGCCGAGCCAGTCATCATGCCGGTCGAGCATGTAGCTCAGATCCGGCGCCCGCTCCCAAAGACAGGCGAAGCCTTCAGCGCGATAGGGCTCGATGCCGGTATTGCCGTGATGGCTGACGCCGAGCGCGGCAAACCCGCGATCGACCAGGCGTCGCGCCAGCCACTCCAGCCCGGCCGCAGATCCGCCCGTGCCGTGCGACAGAAGTACCAAGGGATAGGGTCTGGCCGCCGGCCGAATGGGTGCATCGCGAGCGATCGCCGCCTTCTGGAACCAGCTTCTTTCCGCCGTATCGCTTTCCCGCGCGTCATCGGCAGTGGGATACCACAGCGACCAGCTGATGGGTCTGGGGCCGTCTGCGTCCCAGTTCGACCTGTTCTCGTCGTAGAGGACGCCGTCGCGAAAGCCGAGTTTCATCGCCTGGATGCCTCTCCGAACAGCTCCCGGCCGTTCAATTCGTCGCCTTCTCCACGGTGATGTCACCGAATTCATCGATCAGCACGGTCCAGCCATCCGGCTCGGCGGCAGGGTCGGTCTTCAGATAGATCGTGGCGAACAGCCCCGGCTCCTTGATGATGCCGTTCGAATTCTCGGGGCGTATATCCGTTACGTAAGGCTTGAGATCGCTGATCTCCTGCAGCTCGACGGTCGAGGTGATCGCCGGGCCGGTGTCGGTCTGGGCAATCTGCTGCAGATAGACCTTCGAGGTCCTGTCCGCCTGGCGGACGGCAAAGAGCTTGTAATAGCCGTGGCGCTGCGTGGCCTTTACCTCGGGGTTGGCAACGCTCTCGGCGCCCCCGGGCGCCCGCTCGACATCAGGTGCGTTGCCGTCGTCCTGCCAGTAGCCGGTGCTGGTCGCGAAAATCACCGATGCCGGCAGGATGGCGTCCTGCGCCGGTAAGGCTGCGGCCGACCACCCGATGAGAAATACGGTGGTCATCAATGTCAGACGCATTGCCATTGTCTCAATCCTTGAACTGCTCGGCAAGAATACGGTCGGACCAGGAGCGGTCGGGATCGGAAAGGATGCGCGCCGTCATATGCTCCGACTGGGCGATGCGGACATGCAGCACCGATTTGACCTCGGTATTGTCGGCCACCGCGTTCACCGGCCGCTTCACCGGTTCGAGGACGTCGATATCGACGGTCACCCTGTTCGGAAGCAGTGCGCCCCTCCAGCGCCGCGGCCGGAAAGCACTGACCGGCGTCATGGCGAGTAGCGGCGCCTCGAGTGGCAGGATCGGGCCATGGGCGGAAAGATTATAGGCCGTCGACCCGGCAGGGGTCGCCACCATCAGCCCGTCGCAGATCAGTTCCTCCAGGCGCACGCGCCCGTCTATCGTGACCCTCAAATTGGCCGCCTGATAGGACTGCCGGAAAAGATAGACCTCGTTGATGGCGAGCGCCGTCGAATTGGTGCCGTCGGCGTTGGCCGTCGTCATCTGCAATGGGTGAAAGACGTTTTCGACGGCGAGGCAGATTCGCTCCTGAAGGTGTTCGCTGCGATAATCGTTCATCAGGAAGCCGACCGAACCGCGATTCATGCCGTAAACCAGCTTGCCGGAGTTCATGGTGTGGTGCAGCGTCTGCAGCATGAAACCGTCGCCGCCGAGCGCGACGATGACATCGGCTTCATCAGCGGGGACGTCGCCATAGATGCGAATCAACTCCTCGCGCGCGGCAAGCGCCTCCGTCGTGGGTGAGGCGAGAAAGGAAAGCGTCTGAAATGAACGGCCCATGCAATGCCCTTTGTGATGCTGCTCTAGCTAAAGGATAAAGGGCTGGCGCGACAAGGCCGTTTTCTCTAGCCAAGCCTTTTGAGGGCCAGCCGACCTCCACACAGACACGAATTTTCCTTTACAGAATCATAGAATCTGCTAGTTGGGCAATTATTGCCCTTGTAGCTCAGTTGGTAGAGCACCTGATTTGTAATCAGGGGGTCCCGGGTTCGAACCCTGGCGGGGGCACCAGCCTACGCTCCGTGAGCTTTGGCTCGGCAAGCCGGAGGGCGCAGCTAAGCGGAGGCACACCGCTTTCTCCAGGTTCGACGTTGTCGCTTGATCGCACTCGGCAGATTTTTTCAAATAGCAAGTATCGCTTGATGAACCGCGCGTGAAGGGTTGCTTCAGCGCCAATTCAGCCGCATCCGCCTATCTTCGCCTCATCATCAATGAGGAAACAGCCATGAAGCTCGCACATCTCTTTCTCGCCGCAACCATATCCGTCGGTGCGGCTTTCGCTTCCGTCGCTCCGGCAGCGGCCATGCCGGCCGAGCGGCCCGCGGTGACGGCGCAGGGCGATATCATTCAAGTTCGTGATGGCTGGCGACGGGATCGCGACCGCGACGACCGTGACGACGGTGGCTGGCGCGATGAGCGCGATTGGCGCCGCTCCGATTGGCGCGATGACCGCCGTCATTGGCGGCGGTGGCGTGCCGAGCGTTGGCAGGAACGTCGCGAGTGGCGTGATTACGATCGCGGCATCCCGTTCTGGCTCTACCGCGGCTGACGATAAAGGCCCGGATCATCCGGGCCTTTTTTCAATGCGTGACGGGTTCGTTGACGCTTGCTTCGATCCTGTCGCCATTGCCGGTCTGTCCGGCGCCCGACGGCGACATCATCGCGATGCTGAGCACAGAGACGATCATGAAGGCGACGACGGCGATCATTATGCGCATAGGCGTTCAATCCTCGTTCGATTCCGGGATTAACGCGTGATTGCGGTCCGCGTTCCTGCCGGGGTTATTGCACTGGTCCCGGCTGCGCGGCGCCGGGCGCCGTCGGCGACAGGGGATCGGGCTGGTGGATGGGATGCGAGGTGTCCACCCAGATGATACTGAGAATAATCACGACGAAGACCGAGACAAAGAGGATACCGAAAATCAGCGGTCGAATGGCCATGATGGGGATGGTTCCTTCTTGCTTCTGACCGGTCGCTGCAACCGTTCATCGCCCGATCATAGTGTTCCGGAAGGTCTTTCCAAGGCAAAAGTGGATTTCTCCGGCATCGGGCAGGCGCTGCGGCGGCTTTGCCGGCACCGGTTTTCCCTCTGTCGCAAGGGATCGAACCATGCCAGAGATACCGAAGGATTCGGAGGCGGGAACTCTCATGAAGCGGACGATCACCACGTCGATTATCCTTGCGGCACTGATTTCCTGCGCCGGAGCGTCCGAAACACCAGCCCCTTTCGACAGGCCGGTGAAAGTGGATGTCGTCGCGCTGCCGAAGGACGAACTCAATCCCGATGCAAAGCCGAAGATCACCTGCAGCCGCTATCCCACCTTCATGGTCAAGGAGGTCGATCTCGGCGAGGTCGGCGCCGAAAGGCTGGCGCTGCTGGCCGCCGATGCGCCCTGTGAGCGCGCCGGCGACCGCGAGCGGGTGATCGACGACGATACTGCCGGTTACCTCATGGGCGTCAGCGGCGGCTTCGTCTTCTTCCGCGCGGCGGATGGATGGAACGGCGGGCTGCCCTTCGTCGTCTACGACGCGGCGACGGGCGAGCGGCTGCTGGATGATTCCTTCGAGGGCGATAATTTTACCGCGATCAGGAGCGGGAAGGGGGAGCTGACTCTCGATTTCCGCCGCGTCTACACCGCTTCGTGTTCGCTCTATCTCGATACTGCCTGCGCCAAGGCGATTGCGGCCGACATCGGCCTGTCACTGACGCAACTGCCGGATTGCGCCGCAGCCTACAAGGCGGAAATGAAGCGCAGCCCCGATCACGCCAGCGAAATCGAGAAACTGCCGAGCGTGATCGTCTACCCTGTCGAGGTTGCCTATGCGGCGGGCGAAACGACTCGCCGGTCCATGGATGGACGAACCACTTGCGGGACGCCCGACTGATCAGAAAAGACTCTGGGATTAGCGGCGCACCAGCGAAAGCGGTTTGCCGCCTTCCTCCTTCGACTTGTCGAAATTGCCGTCGGCGCGCATGGTAAAGCCAAGCGACGAACCGTCCTGACTCATCAGCGTCAGCCCGAAACCGTCGATATGCCAGACCGCGAGCTTCAGCTTAGCGACATTGGCGGCGCAGTCCCCCGAAAGTGACAGCGGCGCATTGCCCTGCGCATCGGCATGGCCATCGAGCGTCACGCCGCAGAGCCTTTCGCCGTCCGGCCTTTGCATCGTCCATGTTCCGGCCAGGCTGTCGAAGCTCGGCAGATGATCGACGCCATCGGGTGCTGATATCAGCAAAAGCGGCGTACCGTCTTGCGTCTTCATCGGCGAGCCCTCGTTCTCAATGAAACGGGCAAGCACCTTGCGCGTCGCATCGATCAGGATGACGCCGCCATTGCCGTCGAAATTCCAGGCATAGGCTTCGGCAAGCGAAGGCAGCGGCTTGCTGCAGGCGTCCTGGCCGGAGAGCGAATAGCCGCCGATCGTCTGATCGGTTTGCAGCGTCATCCGGCATCCGGCTTGGCCGTTTTCCGGGGCAATGAGATAGGTTCCGGCCTGCGCTTTGAGAATATCGGAATCGATATCCTGGCCGTATGCCAGTCCGCAGGTAAGCAACACCGCTGCCGAAGCCGTGAGTCGAGGGATGAGACGGATCATGACATTCCCTTTGCCGCAGCCAGCCTATGCCTTCAGGTGGAGCCGCGCCGCATACAGCGCGATCGCCGCCGCATTCGAGACGTTGAGCGATTTGATCGCGCCCGGCATATCGAGACGGGCAAGGGCGTTGACGGTTTCCCGCGTCTTCTGCCGCAGGCCCTTGCCCTCGGAACCGAGCACCAACGCCAGCTTCTCGCCGGAGAAGGTGCCTTCGAGCGGGGCCGGTCCTTCCGAATCGAGGCCGATGGTGGAGAAGCCGAGCTTATGCAATTCGCCGAGCGCATCGGCGAGATTGGTGACCTGTATATAAGGGATGAGTTCCAGTGCGCCGGAGGCGGATTTGGCGAGCACGCCGGATTCGGTCGGGCTATGTCTCTGAGTGGTGATGACGGCGCCGGCATTGAAGGCAACGGCCGAGCGCATGATCGCGCCGACATTGTGCGGATCGGTGACCTGATCGAGGACGAGCAGGAGAGGGCTGTCCTTCAGCGCTTCGAGCCGGCGGACCGGCAGCGGCCGCGTCTCCAGCATGACGCCCTGATGGATCGCCTCGGGGCCGAGCACCTTATCGATCTCCTGCGGCGAGACGATCTCGAAGGGAATACCGAGCGTTTCCAAGTCGACTTCGAGCCGTGCCAGCGCGTTCTGCGTCGTAAACAGCTTGATCTTCTTGCGCTCGGGATTGTCGAGGGCGGCGCGCACCGTATGCAGGCCGTAGAGATGCACCTGATCGGGCGCCAGCGCCGGCGGCTTCCAGTCCTCGCCCCCACGCCTGCGCTTCTGCGGCTGAGGTGTCGGAATCTCGCCGCGTTCGCGCTTGGCGTCACGGTGCGCGCGCCGCAGCGTGGCGTAATGCGTATCCTTGGCGGATGGGTCTGTCGCGGGCTTGCCGCCGGATTTCTTGTCTTTGCTCATGCGGCTTTATAGCCACGCGGCTCGCCGCCGCATAGGCTTTCTTTCATGTGCCGGCTTTCGGCGAAGAATGAAATTTTTCGTGTTTTTTCCGTTGTCATCGTGTTGACAGACTGAAATGCTCCGGTCATATACGCGGCGCAGACGACAGGCGGCAACGCTTCGAAGTCTGACAAACTTGGTCTTCTAGATCCGGACGAAAAACTGGAGAGATGCCCGAGTGGTTAAAGGGGACGGACTGTAAATCCGTTGGCTCAGCCTACGTTGGTTCAAATCCAACTCTCTCCACCATTCGTCATCGGATCGGACCATCCCGCGGGTATAGCTCAATGGTAGAGCAGCAGCCTTCCAAGCTGAATACGCGGGTTCGATTCCCGCTACCCGCTCCACATTCCCCGCCTTTTATTGCCTTTAACTAATTGATTTTGCTGCGTTTTATTCAAGGCTCTACGCGTGGTCTTGACATTTTTCGCCAATTCTGTGCCCCATTGTGTGCCCCAAACTGCGCCACAAGGGTTTTGCACATGCCGAAAGGCCCCCGGAAAAAGCCTAACCATGCCGATCGTTTCCTGACCCCGCGGGGTGGGATCTTCTATTACAAGCGCCGGGTGCCGGCGTCGGTGATGGGTCTCGACGAGCGGGGCGAACATGTCCGAATCTCTCTCGGGACCGATGACCGCGGCAAGGCGCGCGCCATGCGCGACATCTATGAAAAGGCGGATGACGATCTCTGGGCATCCCTGACGCTCGGCGAAGGCAGCGCGATCGAGCGATATCACAACACTGTGAAAACGGCGCAGGCGCTCGGCTTCAATTACCGGCCAGCGGCCGAGGTGGCGAACGAAAGCCTGGCGAACATTCTTGCGCGGATCGATGCGCTGAAAGAGCAAGCGCCTGTCCCGGTCATCGAGGCGGGGCTTGGCGGGGTCGAGCATCCTGAGGTCACGGTCACCGAAGCTTTCAGGATCTATTGCGACGAGATCGCGGCGCACGAGATCGCGACGAAGAGCAAAGGGCAGAAGGCGCGATGGTTGAGCGGCAAGCAGGGCGCCGTCGACAACTTCGTCGAGGTTGTCGGCGATCTGGTAATGACGGAGATCTCTCGCGCCGACGGCCACACCTATCACCAGTACTGGCGCAAGAGGATTGCGCCCGGGAAGGGCGAGGGGCCGGCAACGCACACGCCGTCTCATGGCAACCGCAGAATCGGAAACATGCGCGTGCTCTTCGATGCCTATTTCAAATATCTGGGCGAACCTGACCGGCCGAACCCTTTTGACGGGCTCTCCTACCGGGAGAAGAAGAGCAACAAGCGCAAGCGGCCGCCATTTCCGCCGGCGTGGATCACCGATACGATCCTGAAGGTCGGCGCGCTCGCCGGCCTCAATGACGAGGCGAGGGGCATCGCGCTTGTCGTCGCGCAGCTCGGCACCCGGCCGAGCGAGATCTGCAATCTTTCCCCCGAGTTCATCATTCTCGATCATGAGGTTCCTCACCTGAAGATCGAGCCGCGCGACGATCCCGAGGATCCTCGTGAGATCAAAACCGATTCGTCGATCCGCATCGTGCCGCTGATCGGCATGGCGCTGGATGTGATGCGGAAATTCCCTAATGGCTTCCCGCGTTACAAGGACAAGGAAAACAGCCTGTCGGCCGCATTGAATAAATACTTCAAGGAAAACGGCCTCTGCCCGACGGACAAGCATTCGATCTATTCGTTCCGCCACAGCTTCGAGGACCGGATGAAGAACACGCGCGTCGACGCCGAGCTGCGCAAGATCCTGATGGGCCATGCGCTCGATCGGCCGGAATATGGGGAGGGCGGCTCTCTCAGGCTGCGGCTGGAGGAGATTTCGAAGACGCTGCTGCCTTACGACCCTTCGATTGTTTGAGGCGGGCGCGGACGGCCGCCATCTTGCCGTCGACTTCGCGGCGCGCTTCAAGTTCCTTCTCGAGCCGTTCATAGATTGGCAGCAGGGTCGGGCCTCTGGCGCCGAGGCGGACCATGAATCCGGCCAGCTTATCCAGGGCCTTTTCGATTCGGTCGGCGCTGATGTGATCGCTCATCGAATACGACCCTCCGCCTCTATACACATCAGCTTCGCCGCCAGCAGCGAGCCAGAGCGGCACGGGGCGGCAGAGATGATGGAGCGGGCGTCCGCCCAGAAACGCGCGCCACAGACGAACCTCACGTCAGCGATAGGGAACAACGCGCCGGCAGGGGTTTCTTGCGTGGCCGCAAGATCGTCGCCGCAGACCGGGCAGCGGCGTTGGGATGTGACCTTGCTGATGAAGGCAGTCTCAGCCATGGGCGAGCCTCCAGGCGGATGCGGCGAGGCGATCGAGGTTCTGGATGATCTCCGCCATCGTCATCGTCGCCGGGTCCTTCGGCTGGACGTGGGCAAGGCGGCGCATGGCGAGGCGCATTGCTATTTCGTCCGCGAAAGGGTCGCGCTTCGTTTCGGCTTTGTTGGCGATCGGCACGGTCACTCTCCCGCCTGTGCCGATTTCCAGAGGATCGGCTGCTGGTCACGCGGGATGCGATGGGCGCCGCGGGCCATGGGATGTTTTGGATAGCCGTCCTTCGTCAGACCGAGGCAGACCAGGTCGACGAGGTGGTGGCGGGCGCGGGCGATCAGCCAGGCATCCAGATCCATGTGGCTTCCGTCTCGGCCCCAGGCGGCAAGCATCGGCCTGTTGGTGTGGCGGGCAAGAATGAAGGCGCCGTCGATATAGCCGGTATTCTCGGCGCTGATCGGCGCAGCATGGGCCATCATCTCCTTCGGGGAAGAGGAGCGGAAGTCGAAGAGGTTGACGATCAGGATGCCGCCGTAGCCCCAGAGCTTGGCAAAATGGATCAGCGCCAGCACGGTCTGGTCGTTCTTGCGATGATCGGCCCTTGAGGGGTTGAGCATGCAGACGGTGAGGATGGGGAGGGCAGTATCCCATATGCGGCGCAGCTCGGGCCGATAGAGCGGTTCCGGCTCGCCGGAGAGGGCGGCGGACATGAACATGGCGGCCGGCTTGGCATCGGCCGGGAAAAGATCGGTCTGCATCAGAACAGGCTCCCTTGACGACCGGCCGGCGCAGTTTTTGCTGCCGGCGATATTCCCGCCAGGCGTGGGCGCCATTCGAAGAGACCGAGGGCGCCTTTCAGAGGAATCGGTTCGGCGAGGATCTGCTGATCCTCGAGGACGAAGCCGTATTTCCCGAAGAACCATGGGCTCGAATGGCGCTGCGTAGCGTCAACGATACGAGCAACACCGATGATGGCGCCGAAGGTCATATCCTGCTCGACGAGATCGTGCGCCGGATGGTTCGGCTGCAGATCCGGGTGATCGGTGATGACACCCGCGAAGTCCTGCCAGTCTTCCGCAATGTTGCGGGCGTTATAGGCGCTGGCGTGGATGCAGATCAGTCCGCGGTGGCGCGTGTTCCACTTGCGGTTTTCAATGTCCTTCCAGCCGTTGACGATCGCGTGGGCCCAGGGCTGGCGGGTTGAGAGGGCGAGGTCCGGAAGCGTGCTGATATCGCCGGTGTAGATCGTCGTCATCGGTCGGCCTCCCCCTGCGATGGCGATGCGGGTTCGCAAGGCGCATGCTTGCCGCCGCCGAAGACGTATTCGCGCCACGGCGTCCAGCACCATTTACCGTCACGGTTACGGAGGAAACCCCACTTGCGGCCGGAGCGGCCGCGCCAGACGATCGTGACGATTTTGCGGCCCTCCTGAGGAACTGGTTCATCATAGAAGTGCCAGCCAGAAAACCGGCCAATGACGCGGTGGCAATGGGTTGCCGGCCTGTAGGTAAGACGGAAGGCCCGGACTACCTGACGGTTGAGCCAGTAGCGTTCCGGCGGCAGAAGCATCGCTTCAAGCGGGGCCACGCCTTTCATGTCCGGCGTCGCAATCTCTTCAACGTAGCTGGTCAGCGGGAACGTCCAGAAGTCCCATGGATGATCATGGGGATCTGGATCATTGTCGCCGCGGTGAAAGATGTGCAGACGCAGCCGGCCAATCCATCCACGCGTGAGGTATGGTGTGGTGTGTTCACCATCGACGCCGTAGATCGTCTGCCAGCCGAAGAGCCGTTCACCCATTGTCCGAGGCCTCCGCTGCCGGACGGGCCGACGCGTCGTCGATCCACCCGTTGCCCGGCAATGGTGATCGGTGCGGCTTCGTTTCCTGCTTCCTGCGGATCTTGGCGATGATGTCGGGCTGATTGACGCGAAAGAGTTCGTTCTCGCCATCGATCCTCATATCGAGCCCGGCCGGCTCACAGAGCGCGGCAAGGGTCAGCATCACGCCGCCGACTTCCTGTCCGGGGACGCCGGCCGGCCTGTCGAAGACATAGTCGACGAGCTGGTGCGCCTCCTCGCGGGTGCAGCCGATCGACTGGGTCAGTTCCAACGCCTCCTCGAGGAATCTGTGAGACCGTTCGGGAATATCGGCTGTGACTTCGGCGCCGAAGCAGACGAGCATCCACTTGTGCACGCGCATCTGAAAGCTGAGAGCGACGCTCATCGGCCTGCCTCCCATGCCTCGATGCAGACCGGCACTACAGACTTGGCGAGTTCGGCCATCGCCTCGGCATAGACGCGGATCTCGTATTGCGCATGCGAGTGCATCCGAAGGTCGAGGAAGTGTAGCAGGTTGCGCAGGTCGACCTTGGCGAACATGTGGCTGTAGGTGTTGACCGGCAGCACCGATCGGGCCAGCTCGCGCGGCCAATCGTTTTCCAGCAGGTGCCGGTATAGGTCGAAGGCGGCCTCGCATTGCTTGCGCATCAGCAGCACCTCGATCGACCGGTCGGAAATCTGTTCATCGTTGCCAAGGTCGACCGTGCGGCCCTGCTTGTTGGCCTTCGACTGCGCGCCGACCTTTTCGGGGTCGGGGATGTAGAAGGTTTCGGGAAGCTCGCGGTACCGGGCGGAGAGTTCGTTGAAGGACCAGGTGCGGTGGCGGTGCCACTGCCGGAACACGAAGATCGGCGCGAAGACTTCGAACTGGAATTCGACGGCTTCGAAAGGGCTGGTGTGGCGGTCGCGCCAGAGGCGGTTGATCAGCCTCTTGTCCGATCCTTCGTCTTCGCCGGCGCGCCAGGCGGCGTCATAGGAGACGCGGGCGGCGCGCGAGACAGCAAGGTCGCTGCCCATGCTGTCGACCAGGCGCACAAATCCATGGTCGAGAACGTCGATCTTTGTCATGCCGGGTTCCTCTTCAAGAAATCGCTGAGATAGGCGGCGTACCAGGCTGCCTTGTCGTAATCCTCGCCACCGGCCTTCAGCCGGGCGCGGGCCTGATACTTGATGATGTTGAACTTAAGCGCGCCGATGAACTCTTCGCGGGTCAGCCAGTTCTCCAGAACCTTGATGACCTCGTAGGGGTTTTCGGCGCCGCCGTAATGGGATGGATGGTTTACCGCTTCAACGCTCATCGTCGTCTCCTCACACACGCATCGGCATCAGCACGATGAGATTTTCGGGATTGGCGGTGGCGGCGCGCAGGACGGCGGGTGCTCCGACTTCGGTGAGCGAGATGGTGATCTTGTCGCCGGAGAGATGGGCGAGGGCGTCGCCGACATAGCGGGCGTTGAAGCCGATCTTCAGGTCGGCCTCGCCTTCGAAGGCGAGCTCGTCCTCGGCGTCGCCGGCGTCGGGGTTGCTGACCCGCAGGCGCAGCTGCTGGTCGGCGAAGGTGAATTCGACGGCGCGGCCGCGCTCGCCGGAGACGGTCGCGACGCGATCGACGGCTTCGCCGAAAGGCTTCGACTGCAAGGTGCAGACCATGTGGCAATCGGAAGGGATGACGCGCTGGTAATCGGGGAAGGTGCCGTCGATCAGCTTTGTCGTGAGGATTGCCGAGCCGCCGACGAAACGCACGGCATTGTCCGTGACCATCAGGTCGATGTCGCCAGAGTCCGGCAGGATCTTCGGCAGCACGCGCACGGCGGCGCGGGGGATGATGACGCCGGGGAAGGTGCCGGAGATTTCCGCCTGCGTCAGACGCTTCACCAGGCGGTGACCATCGGTGGCGACGAAGGTCGCGTCCTCGCTGCCGGCGACCTGGTGGAAGAAGATACCGTTCAGATAATAGCGCGTCTCCTCGGTCGACATGGCATGGCTGCAATCGCCGATCGCGCGGGAAAGTTCATCGGCCGGGATGGTGACGCGGACGGGATTGGCGAGGGCCGCCATTTCCGGGAAGTCGGTTGCCGGCAGCACCTGCAGGCTGAATTTCGAGCGGCCGGATTTCAGGAAGATGCTGGAAAGCTTCGCGTCCTTGCCTCGCTCGATCGAGGCCTCGGCGCCATCGGGCAGTTTGCGGACGATATCGGAAAGCAGGCCGGCCGGGACGGTGAAGGGCTGGAACTCGGGGTCGATCGAGACCGGCTTGAAATAGGTCTTGGCTTCGATGTCGAGATTTGTGACGCGGGCGATCATCCGATCTTCCTCGCGATCGATCAGCACGTTCTGCAGAATCGGGATGGTGGTGCGCTTCTCGACGATGCTGCCGGCAAGGGCGAGCGCGGAAAGCAGGGCGGATTTCTCAGCCTTGAACATTTGATGTCTCCGGGGAGGTGGCCGGGATCAGGCTTTTGCCGTCCGGACTGATGGTGAATTTCACGACATCGCTCCAGTGGGCGGTGTCGATCTCGACGTCATGGCCGTCTGGTTCGTCGGCGCTGATGCAGAAGCTGGCATAATCCTGGGCGAAGGCCTCGATCGTGTCGGCCCAGATTTCGCTGTCGCCAAGATCCCAGAACGCGTTGGCGTCTGGCGCCAGCGTGGCTGCCGGCCCCTGATCGCCATCGAACAGGTCGCTGGTGTGCGGGCAGCGGAGCGTTGTCGCGATCAATCCGGACGGCAATATGCAGATGGTGACAATGCCGCGCGCCTCGACCCACTTGAACGAGACATCGTCCCCGGGCCGGAACATCTGCGACCGCGTCTTGCCGTCGGCGCCGGTTAAAAATGGAAGCCATGCCTCGGCGCTCGCCCTTCCTGTCGGGATCGTCTCATCGATCAGGAATGTTGGGTACCAGAGGCGAGGCATGGCGATGCTCATGGTCTCAGGCCTGCATCTCGGGCGCGCCCTGGAAGAAGGGCAGGCCGGTGTCGGCGCCGGCGCGTTCCATGTCGCGCACCACCTGCTCGGTGATGTGGACGTCGGGCCGGTAGAGCTGGCATATCCAGAAGAGCTTGCCGCTCGACAGGCGGTAGCGCAGGCGGACGGGGATGCGGGTCGGCTCGCCGCGGAAGAAGGGCGGGACTGAGACGATGAACATGCCGGGCACGTCGAGCTTGTTGCCGTTGACGTCCTTGTGCTCTTCCTCGAAATTGATCTGCGCGGCGCCCGACTGGAGCGACACGACGTTCTTCACCTTCATCTCGGAGGCGACCTGCAGGCCGCGCGAAAGCGCAACGAGCTCGTTCGGGAAGGCGACGCGGAAGGAGAATTTGTGGCGCCAGTCCTCCTCTTCCATCGTGTCGGGCGAGGCGAGATCAGCTATGTGATCCTCGATGAATTCGGCGAACTTCATCTGCTCGAGCGCCTGGCCGTTGATAGCGATCCATGCCTTCCAGCTGTCCGACAGCGGGAACTCATAATGGATGCGGTGCTTGCCGTTGTTGGCCGCGCCGCCATTGGTTTTGTCGTGATAGTCGATGACAGCGGTCAGCGACGGCTTCTTCCAATCCGTATCGGCGAAGATGACGGAATGCTCGGTCTCGTGGCGCTTGACCAGGTCGATGAAGCTTTCGAGCGTCAGAACCTTGGCGGTACCGGACTTGCGCAGCGGCGTCAGCCGCCATTCGTCGATGAGGCTCTTGACGCTGCGCGCCACGCCTTCATCAGGATCGAGGACGAACGGCACCTCGCGCGGCAGGCCGGGAACGTCGGCCGGGGTGGTTAGATAGTCGATGATGACGCCGTTTTTCTTCGCGAGCGCGGCGACTGCGTTGACGGCGGTTTCGGATAGTTGATCCATCGGGATGCCCTTCAGGTTTGAGGAGGTGGCTTACTGGCGGGTACGGTCGATCTCGCGAGGACCGGGGAACATGTCGTGCTGCTGGGGATGCTCGGTCGAAAGCCTGCCGCCCTCGATGACCCAGTAGACGCTTGATTTGCGCGGCAGCTTCGGCAGCTTCGGCGGAGGGATCTCGGCATTGATCTCGACCATGCCGCTCTTGACCGAGAGGTTGAGCACCAGGGAGACCTGTCCCTTGTAGGTGACATTCGGCCGGTCGTTGGAAAGCTCGAGCAGCTTTTCCAGGACTGCCGTCATCTTTGTCGTCATTTCCTGGTTGAGTTCGCCCTGCTCGAGCATGCCGAGGAGGGTTTGCGCGTCGCGAATGATCTGCATCAGAAGTGCCCTTTTTAGAGAAAGCCGATTGGGTAGGAGGGTGAGAGACCGATCGCGCGGAAGCCGTCGGCAATGGTCGCTTCTGTTCTGGCGTAGCCATCGTCCCGATCTGGAGAGGAAGGACGGCTGCGATAGGCGATCTTGTGCCTGGCGAGAGATTCCTGCAGGCGTGCTTTCTCGGACCGAGGAGCGAGGCAGACGTAGAGACAGCCGTCGATCGTGGTTGAATAAAGCCTTCTCGATCGGTGGATCGCGATCGCCTCGGATCGATCGCCGACGATGACAAGATCGCCGGTCGAAATCAGAACTTCCAATGTATGGCTGTCGCTCATCGCCGTTCATCTCCACTCGGGCGCAAAGGGAATGTCGTCGTCGAGATCACGGCTGAAGCTGCCGGCCGGCGCGCCGCCGCCGTAGCTTGTGTCGCTGCGGCCGGAAGGGCGGCCGTAATCTTCGTTGCCATCAGGCGCCGGCGGGCGGCCGCTGCCCGTGCGATCGAGCATCAGCAGCTTGCTGTCGAAGCTGGAAAGCACGATCTCGGTGGAGTAGCGGTCCTGGCCCTGCTGGTCCTGCCATTTGCGGGTCTTGATCGCGCCTTCGACCAGCACCTTGGCGCCCTTCTTGAGGTACTTCTCGGCGACGTCGCAAAGACCTTCGTTGAAGACGATGATGCGGTGCCACTCGGTCGCTTCCCTGCGTTCGCCGCTGTGCTTGTCTCGCCAGGTCTCCGACGTGGCGAGGTTGAAACTGACGATCGGATTGCCCGACTGGGTGCGGCGGGTTTCCGGATCGGCGCCGAGATGGCCGATCAGGGTGGCGCGGTTCATCGAGCCTGCCATCAGACCCTCCCGATATCGGTGCGGCCGGTGGCGCGCTGCAGAAACATGATGAATTCGACCTCGGCCTTGCTGGCCGGCCATGGATGCAGCGAGCCGATCGTCAACGGCGCCGGCACGTTCGGGAAGTCGACGGCTGCGCGCTCGCCGAACAGCGTAATCGCCTCGGCCCGCGTCATGCGCACGTCCATGCGCTGCAGCGCGTCTCGCGTCGCCTTCGTCCAGGCATCGGGCGTCTGCATGCCGGCGGCCTGGTAGATCGCCAGATCCCACGCCGACTTGATCTGGCGGGTGATGTGGTCGAGGTCGGTTCCCGACTTGATGTGGAGCAGATGCTCGGCCGGGCTGGAGCGGCCGCCGAGGAATAGCTGATGCCCGTCGCGCAGCAGGAAGAGGCCGGCAAGCCGCATGTCGTTCGTCTCGCGGACGATCGCCTGCGCGCCCTGAACGGCATGCTGGGCGGCCGAGAGCGCATGCGGGCCTTCATGCCGGCCGTCGAAGCGCGCCTGCTTGGCGAGCGTCGACGCCATCAGGCGGAAATCGACCGCATCGGGATCGATGAGGCCGATATCGATCCGACGGCCGCGGCCGATATTGGCGAAGATCGGATCCTTGGTGAGGCGCACCGCCATCATGCCGCCTGCTCCCATTTGCGCCCGGCGAGGCGCGCCGCGAGATAGGGACGCCATTGCGGCCAGCGCTCGTCGATCGTCTGCCAGTCGCCGGAGAGCCAGGTCGACAGGAACTCGACCGAGGCAACAAGATCGTTCGTCGCGGGCTCGGCGACGTCAGTGATGAAATCGACTGCGATCCGCATGCCCATGCGCAACTCGGCCTCGCGGTCATAGATCGCATAGGCGCGCAGACGCTGGCTGGTGAGCCAGACGACCATGAAGAAGCCGGCAAGTCCCCAGCCGGTGATGGTGGCGAGCTCGACCATCAGACGCGCTCCGCCCAGGCGATCTGCTGATCGACATGCGAGAGGTGATAATAGATCGTAACGCCGGCGCCGATCAGCGACAGGATCGCCATCGCCCAGGCGAGGCAGCAGATGAGCGCGATCAGCCAGTAGGGCGGGTGCGGACGCAGATCGACCGATATGACGGGCGGCGCCTCAACGCGCGCGCCGAATGGCGTAAAATGATCCATGGGAAAGCCCTCGCTGGTCGGTTTGGAAATGGTCGCGCCCGAGGGGTGACGGACGGACCATTCCGAAACCGGTCGACGATCAGGCGACGCGGCGCGTCGAAAGACGGTCGGCGAGGTTCTTGGCTTCGAGCTGGTAGCGGGAGATCTGGCGAGCGCTGAAACCCTCGGCACGCAGATCGTCATAGGTGCAGCTCGGGTGGGCGCGCATGAAGGACGCCATTTCGGCGGCGATGTCGCGACCGATGGCAGAGCGAGGCTGTTCGATGATTGGCAAATGGGTTTGCATTGGCAGGCTCCCTTGTTTCGGATGCCTCCAATGTGTGTTATACACGCTGCTATGTCAATCGAAAATGTGTGAAAGCCACACTATTGGTGAATGGCGACCAGTCGGTGTGGGTTTCGTGGCAGAATCATTCTCTTGATACGGCGTAGACGACGCGGCCGATGATCGCGACAACGTCTTCGTCGCCCGTGCCGTCCTCGACGGAAATTGGGGCTTGGAAGCGAGGGTCATCCGATTCCGGAACGAGCCAATATTTGCCGTCGACGTCTATATGAAGAAGCTTGACAGTGTGTTCGGCTTCTCCGCCCGACCGCCGCCGCTCAACGATATATCTCTTCCCGGCCACAGGGGGCTCTCGGGTTTCCTCGACGTTCGTAAAGACCAGGATTGTTCTTTCTGGGTATCGCCGGTTCATCGATGGCCCGCGTGTTTCGGCGGCGTGAAGGGAAAAGCCCCTGTATTCCAGGTCATCAGGCACGAAAACGTCGTATTGGTCGTGTTCATCCCATGCCCACGTCTCCTCGAAAACGCCGGCCTGGATGTGCGCGGCGACCGTGACGCGTCTTAGCCCAGGGATGCCGGTGTCCTCGCCGGGCCCTGGTCCTTCGCCCGTCAACAGCCAAGCCTCGCTTACTCGGAAAGCCTTGGCGTATTTGGCAGAGGCGCGCGTGATGCCATTGGTGCCGTTTTCGTGCTGGGCATATGTGTTGTAGTTCCAGCCGAAATAGTGCGCTGCCTTTTTGGCTTCGTCGAAACCACGGGCAATGCGGGCCTTTTCCAGGCGCTTGGCAGGTTCTGGTCTGTCGTCGTGTTCCATAGTGTGGATTTTGCACGAAACCGGTGTGTCTTTCTCCTTGACAATGCAGTGTGTGTTATACACATTAAGACGTATGGAAGACACGCTTGACATTCGATCACTCCGCAAGAGGTTGAACTGGACGCAAGATCGCCTGGCCGAATATCTCGGCGTCGATCGCTCCAGCATCTCGCGCATGGAAAATGGCCAGCCGGTTAGTGGGCCGGTTGAGCGTCTTCTGTCGATGCTGCTCGAAAAGGAGGCTGCCCAATGATCGCATCCTCCGCACCAATGTTCCTCCCGCGCCGTCCTCACTCGGCGCCAACTCCAGCCGGCGCGCGGCACTCCAGGTGCGCCGGCTGGCTTTTCTTCCGCAGGGTAGGGAAGAGGTCATCCCGCGTGGTTCATACCCACGAGACCGCAGGTTCAAATCCTGCCCCTGCAACCAGTTTCTGCCGTCTCGCATGCGGACCCCCGTAAGCCGGACCGCGTCAGTCATCTGACGCCTTGCCACCATTGCTAACGACCGATCGCTCCCGCGCCAACGAAGTTCGGGGCCGGAAAACTTCGTTGACTTTTCGAGGGGAATACCATGCGCGCATCGCACGAACATCAGCAGGGTCGGCTCAAGGCCGCGACGCGTTCCGTCGTCACCCAGGCAGGCACGGCGGCGCAGCTCGCCGCGGGCACGCGGGTCAGCGAAAGCCAGATCAACAAATATGTCGGCCAGGCCTATCCCGATTTCATGCCGCTCGATGTGGTGCTCGACGCCGAGCTTCTGGCGGGTGCGCCGATCATCACACAGGCGCTCGCTTCGATCCAGGGCTATCGCCTCGTTCCGGTCGACGGCGCCGTTACCGCGCCGATCGGCGTCAAGGACACGGTGCGCCTGCTGGAAGGGCTGATGCATGTCGTCAGCGCCATTCATGCCGCCGTCGCCGACGATTCCGTCGACGAGGGCGAGAAGCGCGAGATCGAGCGCAAGCTCAGCACGCACATGATGGACGTGCAGGACGTGCTGGCCCGCGTTCGATCGGCGGAGGGTTGAGCGATGATCTCGCAGAGGCGGACGCTCAACATCAAGGCGCAAGAGCTGGAAGCCATCGCCGCGAAGCACGGCATCGGCCTCCATCGCGCCGAACCATCCTCGAAAACCCACGAATGCCCGGAATGCCGGCGCGTGCTCGCGATCGCCGAAGTGATCGAACGCTACTGCGCTCATTGCGGCAACGTCTCGCCCAGGGAGGTCAGCCTCTGATGGATCACGGCGGACCGACACAGAAATCCGATCGCGACCGCATCCGCCAGAAGCGCGGCGCGGCCAACAAGGAAATCGCCAAGGTGGCGCGGCGTCTGGTCAAGGCATTGGGCGACGGCGCCGATCCCGAGGATTGCATGACGGCGCTTTCGGCCGTGGTGAAGAAGGCGGACGCATCGTGATGTTCTGGACGGAAGCGCGGATAGAATTGGCTGAAAAGATGTGGCGCGATGGCAGCTCGGCGGCCAGGATTGCGGCTGAGATCGGCGGCGTTACCCGTAACGCGGTGCTTGGCATCATGAACCGAAAGCGGGATCGCTTTCCGTTGAAATCCGATAATGCTGCCGCGCCTAAGCGGTTTCGCACAGCCGTCGTTGCGAGGCCGCCGCGCGCCGCGAAGCCGGTCAAAGCACCTGCGCCGAAAATCGAGCGTCCGAAACCATCTGCCATGCTCTCCGATCTCGGAGTGCGCGTCGACATGCCGACGCGGCCGAGCGGGCCGTTCCAGCACCGTGGCGTCATTCTCGATCAGAGCAAGGTGGTTCCCTTCGTCAATGTCAGCAGCAGTTCCTGCCGCTGGCCGCTGACGGATTTCGGAGACGCCGGTGGTCCCGACATGCCCTGCTGCGGCCGACAGCACCGGGGCGGGACATCTCCCGACAGCGCCTATTGCCCCGAGCATGCTTCAGTTTCGAGAGGGCGCGCCTGATGGATTACGGCTCGTTCCTGCACGCGAAGATCCAGATGGCGCCGGAAGGCGGGTTCGAGGTCGCTGACGGCGACATCAATCCGGTCCTGCTGCCGCATCACAAGGCGATCATCAAATGGGCCTGCCGCGGCGGCCGGCGGGCGATCTTCGCCGCCTTCGGCCTCGGCAAGACCGTTATCCAGATCGAGTTGCTGCGCATCATCACCGCCCGCTTCGGCGGCCGGGGGCTGATCGTCATTCCGCTCGGGGTACGTGTCGAGTTCCGCCGTGACTGCGAGATGCTGGCGACCGGCATCCATCCGAAAATATCGGATGCGCAGCGGGCCGAGCTTCGCGCCTGGCAGGAAGGCCATTCGGAGCGCATCCCGTCTCTGACCTTCATCCGCTCGATCGAGGAGGCCGGACCGACCGGTCTCTATATGGCGAATTACGAGACGGTGCGCGACGGCAAGCTCGACCCGCGTCTCTTCAATGCCGCAAGCCTCGACGAGGCGGCATGCCTGCGCGGCTTCGGCGGATCCAAAACCTTCCGCGAGTTCATGCGGCTCTTCGACGGCATCCCCTACAAGTTCGTGGCGACGGCGACGCCGAGCCCGAATGAATTCATCGAGATGCTGGCCTATTCGGCGTTCCTCGAGGTGATGGATGTCGGCCAGGCGAAGACGCGCTTCTTCAAGCGCAATTCCGAAAAGGCCGACACGCTGACCATCCACCCGCACAAGGAACGCGAGTTCTGGCTGTGGGTGGCGAGCTGGGGCTTGTTCGTCGAGAAGCCGTCCGATCTCGGCTTTTCCGATGATGGCTTCGACCTTCCCGAGATGATCGTCAACTGGCACGAGCTGCCGTCTGATCATCGTGCCGCCGGGCAGGAGCGGAACGGGCAGGGCAGGCTGCTGCGCAATGCCGCCGCCTCTCTCCCCGACGCCGCGCGCGAGAAGCGCGACAGCATCGACGCTCGCGTCGCCAAGATGATGGAGCTCCGGGCCGAAGATCCCGACGCGCACCGGCTGATCTGGCACGATCTGGAGGCCGAGCGGCTGGCGATCGAGGCGGCCATCCCCGGCATCGCCACCGTCTACGGCGCCCAGGACCTCGAGGATCGCGAGAAGACGATCATCGATTTTTCGAACGGCGAGATTGCGGAGATGGCCGGCAAGCCTGTCATGCTCGGCTCCGGCGGCAATTACCAGCGGCATTGCTGGTGGGCGATCTTTCTCGGCCTCAATTGCAAATTCAACGACTTCATTCAAGCGGTTCACCGCATCCAGCGATTCCTGCAGACGCACCAGGTGCGCCTCGACCTGATCTACACCGAGGCCGAGCGGCCGGCGCGCGACAACCTGGAAGCCAAGTGGCGTCGCCATAACGAGCAGAGGGCTGTCATGACCGGTCTCATCAAGGAATATGGCCTGTCGGCCGCGGCGATGGCTTCCAGCCTGCAGCGCGCCATGGGCGTCGAACGGATCGAGGTGAAGGGCAAGGGTTACCGGCTGGTCAATAGCGACTGCGTGCTCGAATGCCAGCGGATGGCAGCCGACAGCGTCGACCTGATCGTCACCTCTATCCCGTTCTCGACGCAGTACGAATATTCGCCGAACTATGCCGATTTCGGGCATACCGACGACAACGACCATTTCTGGCAGCAGATGGATTTCCTGATCCCCGAGCTGCTGCGCGTGCTCTCGCCCGGGCGTATCGCCGCCATCCACGTCAAGGACCGGATCATCCCCGGCGGCATGACCGGCCTCGGCTTTCAGACCGTCTATCCCTTTTCCGACGATTGCGTCGCCCGTTTCAAGAAGCACGGCTTCGCCTTCCTGTCGCGCAAGACTGTGACCACCGATGTCGTTCGCGAGAACAACCAGACCTATCGGCTCGGCTGGTCCGAGCAGTGCAAGGACGGTTCCCGCATGGGCAACGGCATGCCGGAATATCTGCTGATCTTCCGCAAGCCGCCGTCGGACGCCTCGAATGGCTATGCCGATCGGCCGGTGAAGAAGCTGAAGCGCAAGCATGTCAGCGAGACCGGCGAATGGGAAAACCCGGAAGGTTATTCGCGCGCCCGCTGGCAACTGGATGCGCACGGCTTCATGCCGTCATCCGGCAACCGCAGCCTGAAGCCCGAGGAGCTGTTCGGCCTCGAAGCCAGCCAGATCTTCAGGCTCTGGAAGAAATATCAGCTGGATGCGGTCTATGACTTCGAGCATCACGTGACGATTGCCGAGGCGCTGGAAGAGCGGGGCATGCTCCCTTCGACCTTCATGCTGTTGCCGCCGCACTCCAAGCATGACGACGTCTGGACCGATGTCACCCGTATGCTTTCGATGAATACGCTGCAGGCTGGCGCCGGCCGCGAGCTTCACCTCTGCCCGCTTCAGTTCGACATCGTCGACCGGGCGATCGCGCAATATTCCGAGCCTGGCGAGACCGTCTTCGATCCTTTCGGCGGGCTGATGACCGTGCCTTACCGGGCGCTGAAGCTCGGGCGCCGCGGCGAGGCGGTGGAACTGAACCCGGCCTATTTCCTCGACGGCTGCAAATATGTCGAGGCGGAAGCCCGCGACAGGGCAATGCCGAGCCTCTTCGACCTGATGGAGGCGGCCGAGTAATGGAACCTGTCCGCCTCTTCATTGTCACCGACCATCCTGAGCGCGCCTGCCTTTCGGTGCTCGGCTGCATGCTTGCCGATTGCCCGCCCTTCGCCCGCATCCTGACCGAGGCTGCGGCGATCGCTGCAATCCCGGAAGGGGCGCGCTGCATCGGGCAATGGTTCGCGTGGTCGGACCGGCGGCCTGACGAAGCGCAGATGGCGTGGGAGGACCGGAAGGCGCGCGGCGGCATCGAGGGCGTCAGCGAGGCTTTCTTCCAGCGCATCGACGAATGGAACGCCAAGCGGCGCGAGGCGGAGGCGAGGATCCTCGCCGAGGCGGTCGCCGATCTTTCTGATGCTCCGCTGATCCCGTTTTCCGATCTCGCCAACGCGCAGGCTGCGGCCAGGGCGACCGAGAGCGACAAGGTTGCAGTCTTCTCCAAACAATCGAGGTGGCGTTGATGGAAATGATCCTGTTCGGCTCAAAGCCGGTGACCGTGACGCGCGAAAGCCTGATGGCCATGCCGCCGCATCAGCGCAGCGAATGCGTGGCGCTGATGCGCGAGAGCGGCAAGAGCGAGCTCGCCATCGGCACGATGCTCGGGATCGGGACAGGGGTCGTCACCAGGCTGATCGAGGCGAAGCATCTCTACAGTGTGCCGAAGGCTGCCGAAGAACGCGTTCAGCCGGAAGAGATCCCGGCCGCGGTGCTGGAGAAGATCGACATCAGCCGCAACGGCCTTCGCCTGCTTCGCCGCATCGGCCGAGATCGGCAAGGATGGACCGCCGGCAAGGCCACCGTGTCGAGCGAGACCGGGCTTTACGACACGGCGCTCGAGCGGGCGATGAACGAGGTTCTCGACCGCGGCTTTGCCGTCAAGCTCGGGCAGCTCGGCCGCGGGCAGGCGCCCTGCTACTGCGTGACGCCGATGGGACGCGAGACGCTGATCGCAGCCGCGAAGGCTTCAGCCGCCGTGAAGGCGGAGGCATGACGGATGCTTTCCGATTCGATCCGCGTGCTGCGGCAGAGCAAGGAACAAGAGCCAGGCAAGGTCGGGGAAGCGCTGATCCTGCGCGGCTTCGAGATCGAGGCGCGCAACATGGAAGAGCGGCTGCAGCGGATCACCGGCCGTCCGCATGTGCCGCTCGACGGGAACCTCGTCAGCCAGCCGGACTGCGAGGCGGTGCAGCCATGAGACCGGAACGCAAACGCATCCTGCTGATCGTCGCCCCCGACATCGTCCAGTGCTACCGCACCGCCCGCGAATTCGGGCTCGACCTGCTGCAGGTCGGCGACATGCGCTGTGTGACGAAGCCGCACCTGCTGCGCGGCTGGACGCGTGGAACGCCGTTCATCGCGTTGCATCGTGAGCGGTGGCCGGAAGCGCTCGATCTCGCACTCGACGCGCTGACCCGGATGGGCCAGCTGCGCATCGCCAATGACGAGGACCTGCAGCCGTTCATGGGGAGGATCGCCCATGCTGGATAGGGCTGATCCGAGACGGGCAACCTCCTCCGCTATGAGCGGCAGGATGGACGATCGCCAAGCCTTGGCGGCGATCGTGCTCTGGAATTCCGGACATTTCGACACGGCCGACATCGGCGAGCTGCTGAAGGTTGGCGAAGACGCGGTCTGCCGGACGCTGCATGCGGCGCGCACGATCGTCGCGGGGGCGGCTGATGGCCGCTGAAAATCACGTGAGGGCAGCATGACGGTCATGCCGACACTATTCGAGGGGATGTCGGTCGACGACATCCATGACTTTGCCGCAAGGAAGGGCTGGGGCGAGCCGATCATCATCGACAGCTTTGCCGGCGGCGGCGGAGCGTCGACCGGAATCGAGCAGGCGCTCGGCCGCTCGCCCGATTACGCGATCAATCACGACGCCGACGCGCTGGCGCTGCATGCCGCGAACCATCCCGAGACGATTCATCTCTCAGAAAACGTCTACAAGATCGACCCGCTCGACCATCTCAGAGGCAAGCATATCGGGCTCGCCTGGTTTTCGCCCGACTGCAAGCACTTCAGCAAGGCCAAGGGCGGCAAGCCGGTTGCGCGCAACATCCGCGATCTTTGCTGGATCATCCCGGGATGGATCGAGCGTATCCAGAACAGCGGCGGCAAGATCGATGTCGTCATCATGGAGAACGTCGAGGAATTCAAGGATTACGGCCCGCTGATCACGACGGCAAAGGGCGAGATGCCCGATCCGGATCGCAAGGGCGAGACGTTCCAGAAATGGTGCCGGAAGCTGCGCGGCCTGGGCGCCAGGATCGAGATGCGGGAGCTGCGCGGCCGCGACTATGGTGCGCCGACGATCCGCAAGCGGCTGTTCATCATCATGCGTTTCGATGGCGGGAAGATCGTCTGGCCTGAGCCGACGCATGGGGCGCCGGATGATCGCGATGTGATCGCGGGCCGCAAGCAGCCTTGGCCGATCGTCGCCGGCTGCATCGACTGGAGCATTCCGTGCCCGTCGATCTTCGATACGGCGGAAGAGATCTGGGAGAAGTTCGGAGTGCGGGCGCAGCGTCCGCTAGCGGACAATTCGCATGCGCGGATCGCACGCGGGATGGATCGATTCGTGATCCGTGCCAAGAGACCGTTCCTGGTGAACCTGACACATGGCGGCCGCATCGAGGATCTTGCCGAGCCTGCCAGGGCGATCACGGCGGCGCATCGCGGCGAAAAGGCGCTCATTGCGCCCTCCATCCAGCGTTTCAATTCCGGCGCCACCGGCAGCGATATGCGCGACCAAATGCCGACGATCACGGCGAACGGCTACGTCAAGAGACCAGGTGGCGCTGCGCCGCTGGGCCTGCTGGCGCCGGTTTTGACCTATGCCCAGCAAGGCGGCGCGAATCGGTCGATCAATGGGCAGGCTCATACGATCACAGCGAGCGACAAGGACCAGAACTCGGTCTTTTGCGCCTTCATGGCCCAGAATAATTATCTGGAGCCGGGACACGACGTCAGGGAGGCGTGCTCCACCATCGTGGCGAAGGGGTCGACGCAAAGCCCGGTCGCCGCCTTCATCGCGCGGCAGTTCGGTACCGGTGCGTGCCACAGCATGGAGCGGGCCGCCGGCACGATCACCACTGAAGGGCAGGGCAAAAGCCAGCTGGTGATGCCTTACCTGCAATCCTACTACGCGACCGGAGAGGGCTCGCGCGAGGACGAGCCGATGCGTACGGCGACCGTCAAGCCACGGCACGGGCATGTCGAGGCTGTCCTCGATGTGCCGCCCTTCACGGAAGCGCAGGCGGCCCGGGCCCGGCAGGTGGCAGATTTCATGCGGGCGCATGGTTTCTGGGACGAACGAGAGTTCGTCACCATCGAGGTTGATGGCCACACCTTCGTCATCGTCGATATCGGCATGCGCATGCTCGTGCCTCGCGAGCTGTTCAACGCGCAGGGTTTCCCGGCCGACTACAAGATCGACGGCTATCACGATGCCGCCGGCAAGTGGGTGCCGTTCTCCAAATCAGTGCAGGTCAGCTGTGTCGGCAACAGTGTTTGTCCGCCGGTGGCAAGGGCGCTGGTCGCGGCCAACTGCAATCATCTCGCGGTGGTCGAACGGAGGGCGGCGGCATGATGACCGTTTCGGGCCGCTGAGCGCGTCATGAGCAATCCGGCAATTTCAGAGTTCATTGAGCGCGCTCAGAGCGTCACCGTGGCCGAAGCGGTCGAGCGGCTGGGCCTGCAGATCAAGCGCGGCGACAAGGGCCAGCCTTGCCCGCATTGCGGCGGCAAGGATCGGTTTTCGGTGAACCTGGTCAAGGGGGCTTGGAACTGCCGTGGCTGCAGCATCGGCGGGCGCACCGGTGTCGGCCTGGTCGGTTTCGTGCTCGGTCTCGACCTGCATACGCGCGCCGAGCTGCTGGAGGCCTGCGCGACGGCGCTTGGCGAAACGCTGCCCGACGAGGCCGAGCGCGAGACCGATGCGCAGCGCGCCGCCCGTCAGGAGCGCATGGCGAAGGCGAGGGCCGAGCGTGAAGCAAATGAGGCGGACCGTCAGCGCGAGCAGGATCGGTACAGGCAAAAGGAAATCGATAAGGCGCGAGGCATCTATCTCAATGCGACCGTCGCGCCAGATCCGGAAGACGGGCGTCTGCGGGCATATCTGAGCGCCCGCACCGGCTTCGCCATGGTCGACCGCGTGTTCGAATGCCTGCGCTTCAACCCGCGCCTCAGCTATTGGCACGGCCTCGATGAGATGGGCCGGCCGGTGTCGATCTATTCCGGCTACGCGCAAATAGCGCCCTTCGTCGACCTCGAGGGAAAGATCATCGGCAGTCATCTGACATGGATCGACATGGAGCGTGGGCCGAAGTTCAGGCCTGATCTCGGCAAGGACGAGAAGGGCGAGCCATTGCCGACGAAGAAGATGCGCGGCGCAAAGAGCGGCGGCCTGATACCGCTCTGCGGCGACATGGAAGCCTCGCGTTGGGTCGGCGGCGAAGGCATCGAGACGGTGCTCGCAGTCGCCGGTTACGAAGGCTTCGATCCGGGCACATTCTATTTCGCGGCCGGCGATCTCGGCAATCTGGCAGGTCCCGCCGATCGCGGCGCCGGCAAGAGCGAAAGCCATGTGACGCGGGGCGGCCAGAAGGTGCGCGTCTATCCTCATCCGAAGCCTGACCAGGAGCCGATGGATGCAATCCAGGTGCCCGCTCATGTGAAGGGCATCGTGCTGCTCGCCGACGGCGACAGCGAATTCTATTTCACCGCGGCCGCGATGGCGCGGGCGAAAGCCCGTCTCGCTGCTCCCGGCCGGTCGGTCAATATCTGGTGGCCGCCCGAAGGGGCGGATTTCGCCAGCCTGCTATGCAAGAGGGTCTAAGGGCGTGCTCGACATCGTATCGACTGAAATGCCGGATGGTCTCAAGGAGATCATTCAGGCTGCCATGGTGCAGCGTGGCGAAATCGACCCCGAAACCCCACCCGTCGCAGATGATCATGCCGAAACTCTCGACCATGGGTCGCCGCCGCCTGATGACGCTGACAAGCTGAAGCAGACGCTCGAATACTGCGCCGGTCTCGACCATTCCGACACGGATAACGGCAAGCGGCTGCTGAAGCATTTCGGCGATGATCTGCTCGTTGTGTCCCAGGAAAAGGCGAAGGCGGCGCTTTATGCCGTCTGGACAGGCACTCATTGGGATATCGCCAATGGTGGGCCGAAATCGCTGGCGATCGTCCAGCAACTCGGCGACCGCATCATGCTTGAGCGGCATTACATCAAGCCGACGCAGAAGGAGCAGGAGCAGATCGATGCAGGCAAGGCGGCAGCCGAAGCTGAAGAGGCGGGCGAGGACCTCGACGTCACCAAGCGGCGGCTGATCGCCAATCGCGAAAAGGCTCTCGATGCGTTTTCCAAACGCGTGAAGCGACGGCTCGACCATGCGGTGTCGTCGAAGAACGTCGCGCGCATGAATGCTGCGCTCGCCTGCGCCGCGCCGCATATCATCCGATCGCCCGATGATCTCAACGCCGATCGCATGCGCTTTGCCGTGCATAATGCGACGATCAGCTTCCAATCCCGCATGGAACGGCAGAAGAACCCGAAATTCATCAGCACGGCCGAGACGCCGAACGTGCCTGAGACGGTAGACGTCTGCATCGAGGCCGATGTGAAGGTTCATCGCGGCCATCGGCGCGAGGATCTGATCACGCATGTCGTTCCGGTCGATTATCAGCCGAAGGCAAAGTGCCCGCGCTGGATGAGATTCCTCGAGACGATGCTGCCCGATGCTGATGTGCGCCGGCTGGTGCAGGTGTCGTCAGGTCTCGGCCTGGTCGGACTGACCGTGCAGAAGCTGTTCTTTCACTATGGCGATGGCGCGAACGGCAAATCGGTCTACATGGAGACGCTCTGCAGGCTGCTAGGCGAAGTGGCGGTCACGCTGCCGGCGACCAGCTTGATCGGCGAGAGCGGATCCTCCGGCGGCGCCTCTCCCGACCTTGCCCGATTGCTCGGCCGCCGCCTGCTGCGCGTCAAGGAGCTGCCTGAAGGCGAGGACTTGAAGGAGAACCTGGTAAAGGAACTGACGGGCGGCGAAACGATCACGGCGCGCGATCTCTTCCAGGGATATATGGATTTCGACCCGATCTTCGTCGTCCAGATGAGCGGGAACGGCTATCCCCGCATCACCGGCAATGACGACGGCATCTGGCGACGCATGGCCGTCGTGCATTGGCCAGTGAAGGTGCCGGAAGCCGAGCGGCGGCCATTCGATGAGATGATCGCGTATTTCAGGCCGGAATATTCCGGCATCCTCAACTGGTTGATTGACGGCGTGCGCATCTATCTGCGTGAGGGCCTTGTGATCCCTGAGGCGGTCAAGGCTGCCACGCAGGATTATCGCGACGACATGGATCGCACGTCTGCCTTTGTGGCCCGCTGTGTGGTCAAGGACGAGGATGCGCCGCCGCTGCAGTCGAAGTTCCTCTACGCCGCCTATTGCCGATTTACCGAGGACGAGGGCGGCAAGCCGATGAACGTCACGGCCTTCGGGAGAGCCATGTCGAAGAAATTCAAGAAGGAGACGTCGGGCAACGTCTTCTATCTCGGCATCCGCCTGCGAGATGTGCCGCAGCCTCGCCATGACGATCCTATGCCTCAGCCGCCGCCAGGCCGGTTCGACGACGATGCACCCTTGCCAGAGGTCTTTTGATGATCCCCGCAACCCCACCCGTGCCATCGCTGACCCTCCAAAACCGGATAGTTCGGATAGTTTCTCGGAGGTTTCTGGAGAGTTCCCGGAGGGGTGTGGGGAGTAAAATCAATGGCTTGGATAGTCCGGATAGTTTTTGTGCGCCTATACGCGTGAAAAAAGCGGGGGAAGGGGGATGAAAAAAATGCCTCTTTAATGCGAGATAACTGTCCGAACTATCTAACCATCTGAATACAAACAATAAAACTATCCAATCAACTATCCAAAACTATCCAAACTATCCAAGGGTTTGAAAGTGATGAAAAAGGTAACCATTGAACAGCTGTTGAACTGGGCTTTCACGCAAGAGCTGTGCAAGGTTGGTGCGCCAATGGCTGATACCGGGCGGGGCTTCAGCGTCGCCTGGAACATGGTGAGCGAGGTTGCGGCGCTGGGAACGCTGATCGACCGCAATCCAAATGTATACGGCGTCATCCCTGATTTCGTGTCGGCCTCATCAGATCCGCACCCGGACGCGGTCAAGGTTGGCGACGCGGTGCGGGCCATGGATGCATTCGGCAACTTCGATTACAGCGGCGACGGCGTCTGGAACCCCTTTCCTGAGTGGGAGGACAGTCTCGGCCTGATCGCCGCAGAAGTCGCCAGCGTCGACGAGGCTTTGCGGTTGAAAGGCCAGCGGCTGAATGGCCGACACGTGGTCAACCTGGTCGTGAGACACGCCATCCTCGGCCGCGGGCCGGATTGGACGGCCGAAGAGCCGAAGGTCAGGATGGTGATGAAGTCCGGAAAGCCGGCATGGTTCGTCACAAAGAAGGGGCGGGACGCGCTGCAGCGGGTCTATCGCTATGAGGCGGACGGTTTCGACAAGAAGAAGCAGCGGCCGATGAAGGGCGCCTATCGCAAACATGAGCTTTCCACCTCAATTCGCGGCGCCATCCTGTCCCGTCTGGACTGGCAGCTCTGGCAGGATGCGCTCCATCACCTGCATTCCGACCTTTCCGGCCGCTTGAGCGGTGGTGATTTGCTTCCCTTCATTCCAGATCGTCAGCCATGGGCGCGTGTCGCATATCACCTCAAAGCTTCGCAAGACATTGAAAACGCCTGAGAATAAATTCTGAAACCGCCCTTGCGGCGCGGCAGACGGTTGACATACATTGAAAGCGTGGAATTAGGTTAGAAAACCCGCTCGGCGAACGCCCGGCGGGTTTCGCATTTGTGGGGCAGCAATGTGACCGCCGAGCTTCGTTTCGATGCCAGCGAGATAGAGCAGCTTTCACGAGCGATCGGCAATCTGCCGGGCCAGATCAAAGCGAAGGCGATGGCGAGCGCCATGCGGCGCATGCGCGACATGGCGCGGACACGGATCGTCAAGCGCAGCGCAGAACGAACTGACCTTCCTGTTCGGAAGGTCGCAGTGCTGACAAAGGCATTCTTCAATGCCGGCGGCAACACGATCGACGTCATCGAGAAGTCCGGATGGATTTCCTTATACGATCTCGGTGCGACGCAGAATGCCAGTGGCGTTCGCGTCAGGGCTCGCGGCTCGTATCGATCGGCCTTCATTGCCGAGATGGAAAGCGGTCATCGCGGCGTGATGAAGCGCGTCGGCAAGAAGCGGTTGCCCATCCGGGAACTGTTCGGTCCGAACCCCGCGCACGATGTGACCAACAACCCGGAAGAGTTCCTGAAGGTGTTGGCTGAACTGATCGAGCAGAACCTCGCGCCGCGCGTCCTTCACGAGATCGACCGCCTCCTGCCTCGGTAGGCGAGGGGTCGGCCGCCGCCTCGACCGGGGGCACCCCCCCCCGGGTCAAGGGACCGTATGAACGATCCGACCGCCTGCGGGCCGGGGCGACCCCGGAAATCTGTCCGTTTTTTTTGGAAAAACATTGGGTTGACGGGGTTGACGAGGTTGACGCCCCGAAGTTGACGGTTGACGTGAGGCGCAGACGGCCATGACTGAAGAAAAGCTGGTCATGTCTTCGGTCGCGCAGATTGCTGATCGTGACAAGGTTTCGAAGCAGGCCGTTTCGAAGGCTGTCAAGAAGCTGCTTGACGAGCGACCCGACACGCCAGTTGTGCGTGGCAACCAGGGCCAGGTTCTGCAGGTTTCGCTGGCGCACTATGACGAGTATCGCCAGCGTTTTGTGAACCCGGCGAAGGCAACCGCTCCGATCCGCTCGATCTCGACCGGCGCCAGCGGCCCTTTGGACCCGAGCGACAGCTTTGACGAAGCCCGTCGTCAGAACGAATGGCTGAAGCTCGGGCGAGAGCGCATCAAGCATCAGGAGGACCTGAAGCAACTGGTGCGCAAGGACAAGGTCGAGGAGGCGAACCGGATCATCGCTCGCGAGATCCAGAACATCGTTAAGCGCCTTCCGAACAACGCGGATCAGCTGGCTCTGGCGGTGTCAAAGGAAGGCGTTCACGGGGTGCGTGTCTTGCTGCGCACGATTGCTTTCGATCTCGGGAACGCGATCGCCGATCGGCTGGTCGGCCTCGCCAACGAAGCGCCCGAGACAGACGAGCTGATCGAGGACGAAGAAGCGTGAACGCCCATCCAGGTGCGCTGCGCATCCAGGCGAGGAGCTTCGCGGACGGTATCAGGCCGACGCCGCCGATGCCGTTCCAGCTTTGGCTGCCTCAGAACATCGTGCTGGTCGACGGCTCGCGGAAAGGGGAATTCTGGTCGGGCGAGGACGCGCCATACCTGCTTGAGATCGCGGAATGTCTCAGCCAGGAGCACCCGTGCAATCGAGTTTCGGTTCGCAAGGCCCAGCAGACCGGCGTCTCCATCCTGGCATTAGCCTGGATGCTCTATATCGCCGAGATGTGCCCTGACAATGCGCTCTACGGTGCGCCGGGTATCGACCTTCTGCAGGATCTGAACAGCGGCAAATTCCAGCCGCTGATCGACAAATGGCAGGAGGAGACGGGCAAGCGCATCGTCGATGCCTCCGGCTCGACGACGTACACCAAGAAAATCGGCCAGGATACGTTCATCTATCTTGGCAACGCCAACACGAAGAAGGACCTTTCCGGCAAGACCGTCCGCTACGGTGTGAAGGACGAAGTTTCCAAGTGGGAGCTTTTCCCCGACGGCTCAGATCCTGAGACGCTGTTCTTCGGACGCTTCACGGCATTCCGCCGGCAGAAGACCTACAAGATCCTCGAGCTGTCGACGCCGGAGCTGGATAGCGGCGATGCGATGGGCGAGGGTCCCGGCCATTGCCGCATCGATCGCTCGTTTCGCCTGTCGGACCAGCGCTTCTGGTTCATCAAATGCGCCGAATGCGGCCGCGAAATGGTGCAGCGAGACCAATATCTCGTCATCGACAGGGCGCATCCGCACCGTACGGTGATGCAATGTGAGCATTGCTCCCATCAGATTTCGGAATCGGAAAGGGTCCATGCGGTACGCGAGGGGCGATATATTCCGACCTTGACCGGGCCAGATCGTCATCCGGGCTTTCACGTCGACGCTTTCATGTCGCTCATGATGTCCTATGAGGCGATCGCGGAAGACAAGATTGCCTCCGAAGGCAAGGGCGAGAGCGGCGCAAAGGACTATCACAATCTGGTGCTGGCCCTGCCATACCAAATGCGAGGCAATGCCCCTGACCACGTCCGGCTCATGGAGCGCCGCGAAGACTACGAGCCTGAGGTTATTCCGCCTGGCGGCCTGCTGTTCACTGCCGGCGCCGACATTCAGTCGCATGGCATTTACTTCGAGGCCGTCGCCTTCGCTGAGGATCGCCAGACCTGGTCGGTGATAGCGATCTACCTTCCAGGTGCGACCGATAACCCGCAGGAAGGTGCATGGCAGCTTCTTGATGAGCTTCACAAGCGGGAGTTCCCCGACGCCCACGGCGTGTTGCGACGTCTCGACGCTCTTGCAGTAGACGCCGGCTATCGCACCAATCAGGTGCTGGAGTGGTGCCGCCGTCGACCTGGTACGTATGCCGTCAAGGGTGAGCCCGGGCGAGGCCGGCCGGCGATCAGCCAGCCGCAGAGGAAGTCGGTTACCAAGAAGGGTAAGCGGAAAAGGTTCGGATCGACCATGTCGTGGCCGGTCGGTACCTGGGCGTTGAAAGCGGAGTTTTACGGCAACCTGCACAAGTCTGGTCTGGCGGCCGGCGAACCGACTGACCCGCCGGGCTACTGCCACTTCCACAAGGAACTTGGGGAAGAGTATTTCAAGCAGATCACGGCAGAAGCCTTTGTGCAGAAGATACAGCGCGGAAAACTCTACGAAGAGTGGATGCCTCTCCGCGTCGATAACCACTGGCTTGATTGTCGAATCTACGCGATGGCGATCGCCGAACATCTCGGATTGTCTCGGATGTCGCCGGCGGAATGGGCGGCGTTGCGAGCCGAGCGAGAGCCGGATATCGCGCCCGACCTGCTGTCACCGGCACCTGTGAAGATCATGGCGGCTTCCACATCGGCTGCAGCGGAGACGGCGACGCCACCGGAAAAGAAAACGGAAACTGAGAACCGATGGAAGAAGCGACGGTAAAGCCTCGTGTTCGCGTCAAGGCGGGCACCAGCGCTGGCTACATGCGCGATACGCCATCGGGCGTGATTGCGTCGCGACCGGCATCGCTTCGCGAGCATCGTGACGAGGTCCGGCGGATTTGGTGGCGCGCCTCCGGGCTCGCGATGGATATGCTGTACAACAGCGGGCGCCTTCGCGGGGTAGCCGATCAGATTATCGCCGACACCATCGGCGTCGAACTGACCCTCAATCCGCAGCCGGACCTATCGCGCTTCGGTTACGACCAGGTCGAGACTACGGAATGGGTAAAGCTGACGAAGTCACGCTTTAAGCCATGGGCCTGGAATGCCGCGGAGTGCGACTTTCGCGGCAAGTTCACGCTGCCGCAGATGACCGATATCGGGGTTCGCAACTGGCTTGGCTTCGGAGAGAGCACGGGCATCGTCAGTTTCATGACGAGGGCGCAGCGTCGCCGCTACGGCATCAAGTCAGGCACAAAGTTCCTGATGGTGTCGCCGTCGAAGCTGGTGCAGGACACCAATGAGTTCGAGGGGCTGTTTCAGGGGATCATCCATGATCCGAACGGTCGGCCGACGCACTATCGTTTCATGGAGCGGGAAGCCGGGATCAATGTGAAGCGAGACCATGCTGCTCGTGACGCCGACGGTCGCCAGCTCGTCATGCATGCCTTCGACCCGTTCTCGGCCGAAGACGTGCGCGGTGTCAC
This sequence comes from Rhizobium sp. BT04, assembly GCF_030053135.1. Taxonomy (NCBI): domain Bacteria; kingdom Pseudomonadati; phylum Pseudomonadota; class Alphaproteobacteria; order Hyphomicrobiales; family Rhizobiaceae; genus Rhizobium; species Rhizobium sp. BT04. Next base: position 105,454 of record NZ_CP125652.1, read on the forward strand.
GCCGCTTGCGTCGACGTTCCGCAAGTATCTGATGGCCGAAAATCTTGACGACGCCACGGCGCAGATGGCGTTTCTTCAGACGATCTATACGATCGTGCTGACCAGTGATCGGCCAAGTTCAGACGCGTTTGAGGCTTTGGAAGCATTGAAGGACGCGGGCGGTTCCGGTGCTGCCGACATCGCGACCGACTTCACCAATTACTTCAAGGCGCAGCTTGACCGCGCAGCGGAATCTGAAATCAAGATTGGCGCCGGCGCGGGGGTGTCTCACTTGGCGCCAGGCGAAAAACTCGGGATCGAGACCGCCAAGGTTCCTGGTCGCGACTACCTGCCGTTTTCGGCGTCGCTTCACCGTGAGACGGCCCGCGCTCTCGGCGTGACGTTCGGCGGTTATACGCTGGACTACACGAATGCGACCTACGCATCGACGATGATGGAAAATGCATCCATCTGGCCGGTCGCCACCCGGCGCACGGATCGTATCGCCGCCCCGCATGTTCTCGTGCCTTACGCGAGCTGGCTCGATGAGATGGTCGAAGAGGGGGAAATACCTTTCAAAGGCGGGATCGAGGTTTATCGCGCCAACAGGGATGCCATCCTTTACGCGCTTTGCCTTGGGCCGTCAAAGCCGACGGCCGATGACGAAAAGGCCGCCAAGGCGGCAAGCGAGCGGATCCAGAACGGCACAAGCTCGATCGACGTCGAGGCATCGGCTAATGGACAGGATGCCGAAGAGATCTTCGAGAGCAATCTCCGCTGGCACAAGCGTTATACAGATGAGGGCATGCCATCGCCCTTCGCCCGGAAAACCGGAAGCGAACCGGCCAATAAGGACAGCCAGTCCGCCAAGGAAAAAGCCTGATGCCGAACATGGTCAAAATCGACGGTGTGCTGGTCGATATCGACGACCCTTGCGCGTTGGCGACGGCCCTACGCGGCGTGAAGTACAAGCGTATTTCGGGCGGGCAGGTCGAAGAAAGCGAGATCCGTTCGCCGGTGATGCACCAGCGGATCAAAGTAGCGTCGTCATCGCTTGGTGACCTCGATGCAGAGATCAATCGGCTTGACGATCTATGCCGCCAGAAGAATGGCCAGTGCCGCGTCTCGCGTCGCTGGTCGTTGCGATACTAAGGAACCGATGATGAGCTTTGCCTATGGTCAGATCGCGCAGCGGCTCTTCGGCACACCGCTGATGTATGACGAGCGCAAAGCCGAAGCATTCCTTTACGGGCTCGGCTCGCGAGTGGCAGGCGACACAGTCGTTATCACTAACCCGGTCGGCGCTGTCGATCATGTCGCCGGCGCCAATGGTCGGCCGCTGGCGGGTAAGATCGGCAACCGAATCGAGCGGGCCTTCACACAGGTCAACCGTCTGCCGTTCGATGTGGTCGACAATGTCGCCATCATCCCGATCGAGGGATCGTTGGTCCACAAGGGCGGCTGGCTCGGCTCGAATTCGGGAGAGACATCCTATCAGGGCCTGCAGGCGCAGATCGCCATGGCCAGACGCGCATCGTCGGTTCGCGGTGTCGTCTTCGAGGTCGACAGCTATGGCGGTGAGGTGAATGGCGGATTTGAGACGGCGGCGGCGATCGCGCAGCTCTCGAAGGAGAAGCCAACCTTGTCGATCCTGACGGACTTTGGCTACTCGGCAGGATACCTGCTGCCATCGCAGACGCGAGGCATCGTCATGCCTGAATTTGGCGGGGCGGGATCTATCGGGGTCATCATGATCCATGCCGACTATTCCGGCATGCTGGAAAAACAGGGGGTCGCGCTCACCATCATCCGTGCCGGCAAAAAGAAGGCAGACGGCAATCCCTACGAGCAACTAAGCCCGGACTTGGCAGCTCGCTGGCAGGGGCAAGCCGAGATCATGCGCGAAGCATTTGCCGAAACCGTCGCAAAAGGCCGCCGCGGGCGTATCACCAAAGCGAAGGCGCTGGCGACGGAGGCCGAAGCCTTCGACGCCAAGGAAGCTTTGGCGCGAGGTCTTGTCGACGCGATCGGCGACCCGCTCGAGGCGTTCGACGCTTTCGTCAAGGAAGTGAACCGGGGCTGATCCCCGCAGGAGAAACCCATGACCAGCCTTATCTCGACCATCCGGGCGGCGATCCGCACCGGAGCGCTTCCCTCTGACCTCGATGATATCGAGGCCGACGCGGATGCTTCGGCGTCCAATTCCCAGCCGCCTCTCACTGAGGCAACCACCACAGGAGCTACTATGCCTGATAACCAGAATGTGGCCGGCGCGGCATCCGCTGCGACCGCAGCCATTGCCGCCGCCGCCGCGTCTGCCGGTGGCACCGACGGCTTCTCGACCGCCATGGACCGCATGACGACGATCCTCGGCGCCGACGGCATCAAGGGCGACGGCAAGCGCATGGCGGCCGCCCTCGACCTCGCCAAGCAATCTCCGGATATGGCGGCTGAAGCCGTGGTCAGCTTCGTCACAACCAACGTTGCTGCCGGCACTGCCGCATCGGTAGGCGCGGACGCGGCCGAGTATGAAAAGCGCCGCCTGGCCGCCGCCGGCCTTGCGCAGCCGTCAGCCACCGTGTCGACGCCTGCCGCCGACGCGAAGGCTGGCTGGGGCAAGGTCAGCAACAAGATCAACTCCCGGACCGCCTGACTGGTGTCGGCGAAACCTCACAAGGAACCAAGATCATGACGACACTGACCGAAGGCCGCCATCCTGGCGAGTTTCTCCTGTCCGAGGCGAACTTCCATCGCTCGCGTGACAATATCGAGATCGCGGAATCCCAGACGATCACGCCCGGGCAACTGCTCGGCTCGAAAGTAGTGCCTGGAGATATCACCGCTGCGGTTGTGCCGACGTCCGGCAATACCGGGAACGGCGTGCTCACCATGGCGAACCCGGCCGTCACATCGAAGGTGCGGAACGGCGACTACTTGCTGACCTGCACCGCGGCGGCAGCAAACGCCGGCACCTTCTCGGTGCAGACGCCAGATGGCCGCGAGATCGGTCCCGCGACCGTCGCGGTGGCCTTCAACAAGGAAATTAAGTTCACCATCGCTGACGGATCTGCGGATTTCGTCGTCGGTGACAGCATTGTCGTCCGCCTCGGCGTAGAGCCTGTCGACAGGGAGTATGTCGCTTTCAACCCGGCGGGGACCGACGGTTCCGAGACGGTTTCGGCGATTGCTCTTTACGACGCTGTGACGGGTGCCGGGGTCACCACCAAGATCGCGGCGATCACCCGCGATGCTGAAGTGAATGGTCATTGCCTGACCCTCCCGGTCGGGATCACGGCCGCCCAGACCGCCAAGGCTTACGCCGATCTCGCCTCGCAGGGCATCATCGTTCGCAACTAACATTCCGCCCGGTCGGCTTCTCGGCCGGCCGGATAGCAGCGGCCGCGCCGCACGTCTCAACATCCTGCGTGACGCAGGCCTCAAAGGATTTAATCCATGCTTGATATCTTCAAGAATGACGCCTTCAGCGTCACGTCTCTGACCGACTTCGTCAATGATCTGAAATACCGTCCTGGCCGTATCGGCGAGATGGGTCTGTTTTCGAGCACTCCGGTCGCAACCACGTCGATCGCGATCGAGCGCGTCGGTGACATCCTGCAGCTCGTGAAGCCGACGCCGCGCGGCGGCCCCGGTGAAACCCGCGACATGCCGAAGCGCAAGATGAGCAATCTCACGGTGCCTCACTTCCAGCGCGACTGGTCTGTGATGGCCGACGAAGTCCAGGGCGTTCGCGCCAAGGGCTCGGAAACCGAGCTCGAAACGGTGCAGAGCATCGTCGGCGAGAAGATCAATGCGCAGACCAGCGACATGGACTTGACGGAAGAACATGCGCGCCTGGGCGCCGTGTCCGGTATCATCACCTATGCCGACGGTTCGACCCTCAATCTTTTCACCGAGTTCGGCGTGACCGAGGAAACGGAGGTTGATTTCGATCTCGATGCAGCAACGCCTGCTGACGGTGCTCTCCGCCTGGCAGCCACAAAAATCATTCGCGCCATGAAGAAACGCCTGGGCGCCGTTCGCTTCGCGTCGGTACACGCCTTCGTCGGCGACACGTTCTTCGATCAGCTGCTGCAGCACAAGGAAGTTCGCGACACCTACAAAGGCTGGAACGAGGCGCAGATCCTCCGGGATTCCTACGTCGGCGCCAACCGCTCTTCGAACCCGATATTCGAATTCGGCGGGATCGTCTGGGAAAACTACGGGGAGATCGATGGCGAAGGGGTTGGCATCGCCACCACCAAGGCGCGGTTCTTCCCCGTTGGCGTTGCCAACCTCTTCAAGAGCTATACCGCGCCTGCCGACTACATCGAGACGGTCAACACGCTCGGCGAGCGCCTCTATGCCAAACAGTGGCCGATGCCGAACGACAAGGGCATCAATGGCGAGTTGCAGATGAACGAACTCAACATCTGCACCCGTCCCGGCGCACTGATGGGCGGCCGGAACACCTGACCCGGCTCCATTGAGGGTATCGTCATGATCGACTGGCAGACGGCACGGGCGTTTACAGAAGAGGCTTGCGCCGAGATCTTCGATTATACGCCCTGCCGTCTGCAGCCGCGGAAGGCGGGGCTGACTGCCAATCACGCAGCCATCGACGATACCGACCGTGCAGCCTTCGATTTCCTCGGCACGATCGACCTGGAGCCGCCGAGCGATCGCATGCCGCGGCACCAATCTTCGGACCCCGGGATCCGCAATGGAACCGTCTCCTATGATGCCGTTCTGACGGCGCACGTGGGAGCGTGGCCTTACCGGCCGAAGAGGGGCGATCTTGTTGTCACCGCGGTCGACACCTGGAAGATCGCGGCCAATGAAGAGGACGGTTCATCCCGTCCGGCCTGGTACCTGACGAGGGCGCGTGATGTTGTCGGCTGAAGCGCTGCGCCTGGCGGCGATCGAGATTTTGTGTCCGACGGCGGCGGCGATCGCGGGTGAGGGGTTTCCGACGCTGGCGGGCAGGGCGGTGTTTGATAGCCGCGCTGCGCCGCTCGAGGATCTGGATCGGAAGGCGCCTTATACGCCGGTGCTTTCGCTCTACACGCCTGAAAGCGGGTTTGCGCTGCGGGCGGAGGCGGCAAGCGCCGACGACACCGTTGCGGATGCTGTGCTCGACGTGGTCGCCGAACTCGCGGTCGTCAACCAGGACGATGATGGCGAGTTTGCCGATGCGATGGCTGCGACCGATCCCGAAGCGAGGCTGGTTCTTGCGGCGCTGTGCGCTCAAGTCCGGTACCTGCTGGACAGGAGCCAGTCCGGCGGCCTCTGGCGCGGGCTGGTCTCGCATATCATTAAGGTCGAATTGCAGACCTTTGCCGTGCCGCATCTTGGGCTGCGGTGGCAGCGGGTGACGATGCGGTTTCATTGCGGGATCCGCGACGACGATTTCGACATGGAGGACGGCGGGCTGCCGCAACCTATTCGGCGGCTCTATGAGGCCTTGCCGGCGCAGTCTTATGCCAAGGAAAAACTTGGCGCGTTGGCGGCCTATTTCGTCGCCGAAGAATTGCCGCCCTTCGAGGGTGGATCGGCCTACGGGCCAGAAACGTAAACACGCCGCACCGATCGGAGATCACCTATGAGCGACGACATCTATGTGCCCGCGAAGAAGGGCCGCATTCCCATGCCCGGCGGCCAGCCCGATTGGCCGGAGGACGGGCGGCCCGTGAATTTCACGAGCCCGTTCGAAAACCGGCTCGTCCGTGACGGCACGATCGTTCCGGCGAAGAAGACCGCGGCCGGCAAGGCCAAAAATCCCGATGGCGAAGGAGAGAAGTAAATGGCATCGAACATCCCAGCCGCACTGACGGCGCCGATCTTCACCTTCGATGTGCAGTCGGGCGGCCAGTTCCAGAACGAGACGCGCATGATCCTGCTCGGCCACGGCCTTGCCGGCGGCACGCTCGCCGAAGGTCAGATTTCGATCTGCAACAGCAGGACCGATGCCCGCGTGCTTTGCGGCGCCGGCTCGATGCTGGAAGCGATGTTCATCGCGGCCCGACGCAATTCGCCGGCGCAGGAAATCTGGATCGGCCGCGTTGCCGACAGCGGCACTGCTGAAATCAGGACGATCACCATCGGGTCGCCGCCGGCCGCAGGCGGCCAGGGGATCCTGCTGATCGCTGGCGAAGCCGTCTCGGTCGAGCTGGCCGCAGGCCTGTCGGCGAACGCGCTTGCGACGGCGCTCGCGGCTGCCATCAACGGCTACTACAATCGGCTGACGGGCATGTCTTTGCCGTTCACGGCAACCGCCGCGACCAACGTCGTGACGCTGACGGCGCGGCATAAGGGCACTTATGCCTCGGGTATCGACATCTTCGTGCCGATCCTCGACACGGTGAACGCCTTCGCCGGCCTCTTCACCTTCGCGACCACGACGCCCGGCGCCGGCACGCCGGCGCTGTCGAACATCCTTGCGGCGATGAACGACGATCCCTTCGAGATCATCGTCTCGCCCTTCGGCGACGGTACCAGCCTCGACACGCTGAACAGCTTCCTCGGCGCGGTCAGCGGCCGCTGGTCCTATATCCAGCAGCTCTATGGCCACGCCTTCTATCCGAAGACGGACACCTCGACGAACCTGGTCACCTTTGCCCTGGCGCGGGACACCTGGCACCTGACGATGATCCCGCGCTTCCTCTCTGGCGGCTTCGCCGAGCCGGACTACATCTGGGTAGCGGCCGTCGTCGGGCGCATCGCCGCCTGGCTGGGCGGCGGCTCCAATGGCGACGTCTCGCGCAACCAGTCCGGCATCGTCGTCGAGGGGCTGTCGGCGCCGCGCGATCGCGCATACTGGATGGATTATGCGACGCGCGACGCGATGCTGAAGAACGGCGTTTCGACCTGGAACGTCAACCGCAGCGGCCAGGTGACGATCGACAAGATCATCACTCAGCAGCAGACGACGAACGGGGCTCCGGACACGACCTTCCGCGATATTCAGACCGTCTTCCAGCTGACCTACGCGCTGAAGAAATTCCGCGCGGATCTCGCTTTCGGGCATTCGAACAAGGCTATCGCCAACACCAATCCCCTTAACCTTGACGCGCTGACGACGGTCAAGGATATCAAGGCGACGCTGTTCCACAGCTACAAGCAGATGGCCGGCGTGCTGGAGAATTCTGAACAGGCGCTGCTCAACATGGTGGTCGAGCGCGACGCCGACAACCCGAACCGCGTCAACATGCGACTGCCGCTCGACGTCGTCAATCCGCTGGACATCCTGGCGGGGCTTGCGACGGTGTACGGCCAGTTCCGCGACGCCGCCTGATTTTTTCCCAACTGAAGGATCGAAACCATGGGCAAGGATTTCGGCGGACGCATGGTCGTTCGCCTCTCTGATGGCACGGTGATGTCGCTGCGCGGCACGTTCAACGTCAAAACGGCCGGCATGTCGACTGACGTCGTCACCAATCAGGACGGGTCGGTCGATCGCACCGCGACGCCGATGCCGTATAGCGCGGAAGTCGCAATCCGCGACGACAACACCGATTTGAATGCGCTGATGACCGCGCCCCGCGCCAGCGTCACGATCACTGAAGATTTCAGCGGCGTGACGCACTACTACACCAACGCCTTCTTCAGCGGCGACCCGCAGTCGAACCGGCTGACCGGCGAGGTCACCGGCCTGACGATCAACTCCGAGCAGTATAGCCGGGGCACGAGCTGATGGCGGAGACGATCGTCAAGCTCTCGAAAAGCTACACCGCACACGAGAAGTCGTTTGATGCGGTGACTTTGCGGGAGCCGACTTATTCGGAGATCTTTCGCGACGGCCTCGGCCGGCCGACCGACTGGCAGCCGACCCAGCACGGGCCGATGCTCGTCAAATATCCCGAAGTTATCGACGCCTATTTGCAGCGCATCTGCATCAGCCCTGGCTATGAGAGCATCGGCGCCTTGAACGCCATAGACTCTCTCAAGCTGGAAGAGGCGGTGAGCGGTTTTTTTCTGGAACGGAAGGAACTGCCGAAATCGCAGACGGGCTGATCTTCGTCCTGGGATGGGCGGCCGAGCGGGTCGAAGCGATGACGCCGTCCGACATCTTCTATTGGGGTGATCGCTTCCGGCAGTTCAAGGAAAGAAACAAGCGATGACGCGTGAGATCGAAGCCAGGCTGCGGATATCCGCTGTCGATCGCACCGGGCAGGTGTTCAAATCGGTCGCCGGCAAGATGGACCAGGTGAACCGCCGGGCGGGCGAATTCAACAAGCTGGCGCGGACACAGGAGCGCATGGCGGCTATCGGCCGGATCGGCGCGGTTGCCGGTGTTGCACTTGCTGCCGGCGCCCGCGCCGCCGTCGTCGATTTCGCCGCGGTAGAGCGCCAGATGGAACGCATCGGCATAACCGCCGATGCGAGTGCCGACCAGACAAAAACGGCATTCCAGAGCCTGCAGCAGGTAACGAAGCAGTTCGCCATGCCCCTCGACGACGGCATTCGCGCGCTTGACACGTTGGTTTCCTCCGGCCTGACGCTGCAGGATGCGATGGCATTCCTTCCATCTGTTCTGGCAACGGCGCAGGCCTCTGGTGCTGCGACTGAGGATATCGCAAACACGGCGATCAAAGCGTCTTCGGCTCTGAAGATCGAGGCTGGCGATATGCAGCGGGCCTTCGACATCATGGTCGCCGGCGGCAAGGCCGGCCAGTTTGAATTGAAGGACATGGCGGCCTTCATCCCGGAGCTGGCGAACTCTTTTTCGTCGCTCGGCTATTCCGGACAGGACGGCCTCAAGGAATTGATCGCGCTGCTGCAGACGCTGCGCGAGGATACCGGTTCCGCGGAGGCCGCCGCAACGCAAGCGCAGAACATCTTCGGCAAGATGTATTCCTCGGACACGGCGACGAAGTTCAAGTCGTTCGGCATCGACCTGCGCAAGGAGATGGAGGCGGCAAAGAAAAACGGAGAAGATGCGGTAACGGCCTTCGTCCGTCTCTCGAAAGAGGCGGTCAAGGGCGATCTCAGCAAGCTGCCGCTGCTGTTTACCGACCAGGAATTCCGCCTTGGCATGCAGTCGCTGATGACCAGCGCTGACAGCTATGAGAAATTCATCGCCGCGGTGAACAGTTCGAAGGTCGACGGCACGGTTCTGCGGGACGTGGGCCGCGTGCTCACGGATACGCAATCCAAGATCGACAAGCTTGCCAGCAGCTGGGACAAACTCAAGCTTTCGGCCGGTGAGACCATTGCGCCGGCGGCTTCGGCAGTGATGGACAGCGTTTCTCGCGGGCTCGATTACAACAATGCGAAGGAAGAGGGCGCCAAGAAGCGCGGCTATTCCTGGCTGCGGCGCAATCTCGGCTTCACCACCGAAAGCGATGCCGACGATCTTGCCTACGAAGGCGGATATCGGAACGAGGAATGGCTGCAGGGCTACCGGCAGAACAAATATCTGCGCGGCAAGGTTCGGCCATCGTCGGGCCGACAGAATGCGCCGGTGGTTACGCCGGAATTTCCAGGCGGCGGCCGGAATTTCGGGCTGAAGAACATGCCAGGCACGGATGCCCCCGTTCCGATGGCGCGGCCTGATGCAGGCGCATCGGCAATGGCTTCGTTGCAGAGGCAGTATCAGGAATATGGACGCGGGCGTCAGATCGCCGAATCGTTCACGTCTCAGGTGGGAACGAACGTCTTCGGCCCGATCGAGGCGAGATTCGAAACTGCCGCCAAATCAGTCGCCGATGGCGGCAAGCAAGGGGCGGACGCGATCACCGGATCAGCCGACAAGATCCGGTCGGCCGGAACGGATGCAGGATCCTCGATCTCCTCGGCGGCCGCCAAGCTCGAGGCTGCAGCGCAGGTTATTGCTGGCGCGTTGTCGAAGGGAGCGTCTGTCGTTCGTTCGTCGGCCGCTGCGGCGGTGAATGCTAATACCGGACGCAGCATGGCGCCTGCTGCGCCGAATGCGCCTGCGGGCGGCGGTGGTGGCGGAGGGTTCTAATATGCGCAACTGGGCGAAAACCCTTCGTGCCGCCAGCTTCAGCGGCGTGCCGTTCTTTGTCGACTATGACGAGCTGACGGCCGGAAAGCGGCTAGCGCTGCATGAGGTTGCCGGCGGCCGGGAAACGACCATCGAAGAGATGGGCCTTTCCACGTCGATCTTCGACATCACGCTCTACCTGCTCGGCGACACGGCCGATGCGCAGGCGCTGGCGCTGCAGGGTGTGATGCTGGCGCCCGGGCCGGGCTTCCTGATGCTGCCGATGGATGGCGGCATGATGGCGACGGCGCAGGGTTTCCGGCGCTCGCGGGGGAAAGACAAGAACGGCTATGTCGGGTTCGACGTGAGCTTTATCCCGGCGAGCAATACCGGCGGCGTGGCGCTGTCGACCGGCGATGTCACGGCGACGGTCGCAGCCGGGATCGCGGCGGCGGCAAGCCAGTTCGCACGGTTTTTCTGAGAGGTTTCGATGACGGCGGACAGGCAGACGGTGCTTTCATGGATTGCGGATCTGTCGGCGACTATTGTCACCGACGTCGACGATCTTTCCGATATCAGCCAGCGGATCGCGGCCGCGCCAGCACTCGAAGCCGCTGCCTTCGCGGCCGAGGCGCTGGCACTCACGCGGATCATTGCCGAAAGCGTGACACTGCCCGCCGAGTTCGACAGGATCGCCGCGCCGGCGTCTGCCAGCGGCGAGACGCGGCAGGCATTCAGCATCCTGGTCGCGATGGGGTCGGCTATTGCGGGATGCCGGGTGGAGTGGCCTTCGCGGCCGGCAGCACGGCGGGCACGAACGCGGGTTTCCGCTGCCGGCGATGCCGGTGCAGCTGCTGCCGGAAGTCTCGGCGGAGACGGCGCCGATCTCTATGCCTGGCTGACGGCGGTGACCGCCGTTTCCTGCCGGCTGATTTCCGATATCGCCGCTGACGCTGCGCCGATCATTCGGGTCGAGACAGGCGTATCGCTGCCCTCGACGGTACTCGCTTATCAGCTCTATGGCGACGCGACGCGCGCCGGAGCGATGGTCGACCTGGCGGGATCGGCGACGCCGATGATCATGCCGACGCTTTTTGACGCGCTCGCCTCGTAGGCTCGACCGATGTTTGAAAACCTGACGATATCAGGGCTGCCGCCATATAAATCGATCACGATCAGCTATTCGGCCGAGGAGGCGGTGCGGAACGCCTCGATTGTCCTGATGCCGGCGGGCATCGGCGTGCCGGTGCAGCCGGGACAGAGCGTGACGATCAAGGCTGGTAGCGATGTGCTGCTCACAGGCTATGTCCGCGACGTGCAGCCGAGCCACGATGCAAACGATCGGGCTCTTTCCGTCACTGTCGTTTCGCGGACCGTTGATGCGACCGAGTGTTCGGTCGATCATCCAACCGGCGAAGTGCTGAAGCAGGATCTTGCGAGCATAGCCAAGACCTTCGATACGCTCGGTATCGGCGTCGAAAGCGACGGCAGCCTGCCTGTGGAGCCGCGGCACAAGCTGAGGACGGGCGAGACACTGTTTCAGACGATCGAACGCCGTGCCCGCGGGCGCGGCATTCTGATCTACGACACGCCGAAGGGAAAGCTGAAGCTCGCGACAAAGCCCGAGGGCACGCACTCCGGAGGGTTGATATGGGGCCAGAATATCGAGCAGGCCTCGTCATCCATCACCGAATATGGCCGCCACAGCGAGGTCAAGGTGCGCGGTCAATCGACCGAGGGCACCTATAAACAGCAGCTTCGGCCGGAAGCGACGGCGCGGGATGCCGGCGTCAAACGCAAGCGGCCGCTGATCATTGCCCATGAAGGCGAGACGACGACGGACCGGATCAAGAAGCGTGCGGACTGGCAGGTGAAGCGCGGCGCCGGATATGCGGCGACGGCCTCGATCACCACGACCGGATGGCGCGATGGCGGCGGCAAGATCTGGGACCGCAACTGGCTAGTCTATGTCGAAGATTCCTGGATTGGCATCGAGGGTATGATGGTCATCAAGGGCGTGACGCTGACACAGGACGCCGACGGTGGACAGGGAACGGTAGCGGTGCTTTCGCTTGCCGATCCGCGGGCACTCGGCGGGGAAAATCCGCGCGGCAAGACGACGGACGCCTATTCGGCGCCGGGCACGATCACGCCTGAGTATCAGGATCAATGAGCGGCCGGCGGATCGAGCTCGACGGCGAAAATGTCGAGAAGGGCGGGCAGCAATTCGTTTCCGGGCGGGCACTGTTCAACGACGGCTATACCGCTATTCACCGGATCGAGCCGCATGGCTTCGCCTCGATGCCGGTCAAGGGCGCGAAGGCGCTGCTGCTGCAGCCGAACCAGGACGCCGACCAGGCCTATGTCATCGGTGGCGAGCACCCGTCGCATCGGCCGAGCGATCTGCCGGCTGGTGGGACGGCGATCTATGACTCGAGCGGCAACATCATCAAGTTCGTCGGTAGCGGGATCGTCATAGACGCGGCAAGCCGGACGGTGACCGTGACGGCCGGGACCTGGACGCTTAACGGCGATTTCGTGCTGAACGGCGACCTCGAGGTGAACGGCAATATCCACGCCACCGGCTCGATCATCGACGAAGGCGGCAACACGCCGCATCACACGCACTGAGATCCGCGCCCGGCGGTTCCGGGCAGATCAAAGGAGAAGACGCATGAGCGCGCCAACCGTAACAGCGAAATTCCGCTGCATTAACATCAGCCACGCCCACACCGGCCCGGATAGCTCGATCGCGACGATCCAGATGTTCCCTGTATGGGAGCAGGACGGCGTGAATAAGAAATGGTCTCAGGCTACCCCGAACGGCAAGCTGGAGATGACGATCACTGTTCCGGAGACCGTCGCCCGTTTCGAACTCGGCAAGGAATACTATCTCGACTTCAGGCCGGCTGAATAAGCCATGCTGAAGATCATTCCAGCCGACGATGCTGAAGAGCCATACCGCTCGCCCGATCTCGGCTGGGATGGTCTTTCCGGCGATATGATCCTCAACGCGCTGACGCATCCGACGGCACCCGGCGACTTTCGAGCCGAGCAGGGGCTAGCGACGCAGGTGCTGATCTGCCTGATGACTGATCGGCGCGTCGACCCGAGCGAGCTGCGCAGTGGCGACGAAAACCGTGGCTGGATCGGCGACAGCTTCGACATGGCGGAAGGCGAGACGCCGCTCGGTTCGAAGCTCTGGCTGTTGCGCCGATCGGCGCTTTACGAGGGGATCGAGATCAAGGCTCAGGATTATGCCCGCGAGGCGCTGCAGCCGCTGATCAGTCAGGGCGCTGTTGCCCGCGTCGACGCGACGGCGACGGCCGACCGCCCCGCCAAGCGGCTCGATCTTGCTGTCGCGCTATACGGCCGCGACGGCACGAAGCTTTACGACAATAAATTCGAACTGCTCTGGAGACAGATTGATGGCGTGGCAGATCCGCTCGCTTACTGAGGCCTCCGCACGGGTTCGCGGGGCCTTCCGGCAATATCTGCCGGGCACCGATACCTCGCTGAAGAACAATTTCGTCACGGTAACGGCGAAGGTCGTTGCGGCGCTGGCGCATGAATTCGAGCTGCGCATGGCCTATCTCTCGAAGCAGCTTTTCGCGCGATCGGCCGAGAAGCAGTTTCTCGTGCAGCATGCGGCGGAATTCGGGATCTACCGGAAACCGGCGGCTGCCGCTCAAGGCGCCATCATCGGCTCGGGCACGGCGAACGCTGTCTATCCCGCCGGCATCCGGTTCGTATCGGGATCGGTCACCTATCTCTCGAGCGCGCCGGCCTCGGCCGATCCGCTTGGCGCCGTGAGCTTCACCGTGCTGGCGGAGGCGACAGGATCGGCCACCAATCGCGACGCCGACGGCGTGATGGCGCTTGCCGATCCGGTGCTTTGGCCCGACCTCTCGAGCGAGTGGACCGTCGGTCCGGCGGGGATCGGCGGCGGGGCTGACAATGAAAGTGACGACGACCTGCGGGCGCGGACGCTCTATCGCAAGGCAAATCCGCCAGGCGGCGGCAAGCTCAGCGATTACGAGGCTATCGCGCTCGACGTGCCGGGTGTCCTGAAGGCGTGGGCCTTCCGCCAGCCGTTGGCGCCGGGATTCATCGCGGTCTATTTCCTCTTCGCCGGCCGGCCGAACCTGATCCCGACTGCGGGCGACGTGCTGATAGTCCAGGCGGCGATTGATGCGAAGCGGCTGATCCGGATCGACGACAGCGTCGCAGTGGCGCCGATGCCTTCGCCGCTCGATCTAACGATCGACCTGCTGGCGACCGACAGCCAGGCGGTGCGGGACGCGATCGCCGCGGCGGTTGCCGCGATGCTGGTCGACCGGTCGCGGCCGGGCATACCAGGCGACACCTTCACGCTATCGCGATCGTGGATTTCGGAAGCAGTTTCGGGCGTGACCGGCGAGGATCGGCACGTGCTGGCGTGGCCGCTCGACGACATCACCTATACCAACGGCCAATATCCAGTTCCGGGGACGATCACCTATGGCGCGTAGTTCCGCCTTCAACACGATCACGCGGGAACCGGCCGTGGCGGCGGGCGGCGTGAGCGTGCCGGCGGCGTTCGACGCGTTGGCGGCGCCTGATAATGACGATCTCATCACCTCGGCGCTCACCATGCTGCCGCAGGGTGCCGCCTGGGGAACGCCTGACGGCGAGGCGATGCCGCTCAACCACACGCTGGCGCGCTTTGTGCGCGTGCTGGTCGACGGTTTCGTCTGGCTTTATGCGCGCGCCTTCGGCCTGACGCGCGAGGCCATTTCGCAAAGCGCTTCGGAGATGTTGCCGGAATGGGAGAGCGATTACGGCCTGCCGGAACCCTGCTTCAGCGGCGATCAGACGACGGCGCAACGCCTCACCGCATTGACACGGAAGGTGCGGGCGGATGCAGTGAACACCCCGGGCGATTTCATCCGCCTGGCGCTCGACTATGGCTTCGAGATCGAGATCGAGGAGCCCGCGATGTTCGAATGCGGCTTCTCGGAATGCGGCGGCCGGCACACGGTGGGATCCTACATTCAAGAAACCTATTGGATCGTCCGGATCCGCGACGCCGCCATAGGCTATTTCGAGTGCGGTGTCGGCGAATGCGGATACGATCCGCTGTTCTCGATCGGAGCGGCCGAGCAGATCCTATGCCTGCTGCGCAAGATGGCGCCGGCATGGACGCTCCCGGTGCTCGAGCCGTGGATCAACTACGGCATTTTGTCCGACGGCGCAGGCAATGCCTTCGTCGACGGATACGGAAATCCGCTTCTCGTCCCAATTTGAGGATCAATCATGAAGTATATCCAACCCTTCGGTGACCCGAACCCTAATGCGTCGTACCAGGACCGCAACACACCCGGAGCGGTCTCTGGATCAAGGGTTCCCGCCAAGGCGATCGAGAACCCTATGCGTGAAATCATGGCGGTCATCGCCGCCGCGGGTATTGCCGGCTCGGACGATGATCTGACGCAGCTACTGCAGGCGATCACTGCCCTGATTGCGGCTGCGACCGGCGGCGAAGGCGATCCTAACTATGTGCTGATGACCCAGGCGCGAGGACGCCTGCCGATATTTCCGGAGATACTGACGGCAGACGGGCAGTTGCCGGTCACGTCACCATCGACAGGCACGGTGCGTGTACCCGCCGGTTACGATTTTCTGCATCGCGGCATCTTCAACATTACCACCGTGCAAACCGACTTCGCCACCAGTGCGAACAAAACCTATCACCTGCGCTGGAACCCGGCGGACGGCTTTGTCTTGAAGGATCTCGCAGATTCCGGTTACAACGCCGGCGCCCTCGCCGAGGGAAATGTGATCTTCGACAGCGGCTTCGACAACATGCTCGTGGCGCTTATCGTTACCAACGCCAGCAACGTGGCGACGATCACGAAGCTTGCCAACAAAGCGACACTGGCACTCGACCAGCTTGTCCATGCGACCAATATTCGACCCGTCGATAGTAACCCGACCTTTGCCGATTGCGTTTACAGCATGGCTTGGGCGCGGCGGCCGACATCCTTCAGCTACTATCCGGCGAAGATCGTCAACAATGCTGATCGCGTCGACAGCGACTACATGCTGATGGCGCTGACTGCCGGCACGCCGCCGCAGATATCAGTCTCTGACGTTCCGGTGATCGACGTCAACCGCTATCGGATCTCATCCACCGTAGCCTGCGACTATACGCAGGATCTCTGGATGCACTTCTCGGCGAGGGCCTGACATGGACTACCCGCTTATCCGAATCGACGATCTGACACCCGAGTCGTCACCCTCGCGCACTCATGGCCTGCCGGTCATGAAGGCCGGTGTCGCGACCTTCATGACGGTCGGGCAACTCCTTGATCTGGTGATCGGGGCAGCACCTGGCGCCCTCGATACGCTTGACGAGCTGGCGGCGGCGTTGGCCGATGATTCGGCTTTCTCCGCCACCATTACTACGCTAATCAACACCAAGCTTTCGAAGGCCGGCGGGGCAATGACCGGCGATCTCGACATAGCTTCGCATTTGCTATCGAATGCGATTGTCGTCTCCGCTCTTATCGCTGACCCAACGAACACCACGAAACGGTTGCAATGGGTGCTTTCGGCAATTTCTTCCGCAACGACCAGGTCGTTGACTATGCCGGACCGCAACGTCAATTTGGGCAACGTTCCCCTTAGTGGGCGCGCCAAGAGCGCCCAGCAGACGGCTACGCTGGGAGGCTTGATCACCTTCGCCCACGGGTTGGGCGGCACGCCCGACATCAGCACGCTCTTCGCTAGCATTGTCAACACGTCCGGCGGTACGGATCTTGGGTATGCCAGCGGGACGGAGATACAAATCACGACAGATAACCTCGGAAGTTCCAACGGGGTCGGGGTAGCCGTATGGGCGGACGCGACGAATATTTATGGCCGCGTCGGCAACGTCGCTCTTGCGACAGGCATCAATGGCAGCACGGGCGTCGGCAACATCACGTTCGGCACCACAAACTGGAAAGTCTGCCTCGGCGGACAGTTGTAGAGGAAGCGGGACTGTGGCCTACACCAACGAATTTTCGGAAAAGCCTGAACGCTTTTTCACAATGAGCATGAAAGACGGGAAGGGCACTTCGACCGTCAATATGGGCGGATTGCTGCTTCGTGATCCTGTAACGCAGGAGCCGACCGGCGAATATCTCTATACCTTTCCCGACACATGGCGAGAAACGAAGACGGCAGCCGGCGCCAGCTGGTGGCTCTATGATTTTGAGACGGATGAATGGGAAGCGCGGCCTTACCCGGAAGAAGGAAATCTCTAATGGCAAGCTACACCGCCACCATAAACATCCCGGATATCTCTCCTGCGCCGGCTGGGCGGATCGGCCCGAACCTGATTTTTAATCCGCGCGGTCAGATCTTCCAGAAAGGGCCGGCGATGCCCGCGCCGGCTGCCATTGGCGGCTACCAGTGCGATTATTGGGGGCATCGTGGATATGGCTCGAAAGTATTCGTCGAGCAGCGGCCTGTCCCTCTCGGAGACCCGCTGGCCCAGCGTTACGTGATGCGTATGACCTGGGCCAGTGTTGCCGGCCCCAGCAACTATTCTCTCATCGCCTGCGACATCGACGATGTCAGGAACTATGCCGGGTCGAAATGTACGCTTTCCCTTCGGATTCGGGCCGACCAGAACCGGAATATTTGTCTTGAACACAATCAGCATTTCGGCGAAGGCGGGGCAAGCCCAGAATGGACCGGGGCGCCGATCACCATCCCGGTCACCACCGAGTTTCAGGATATTCACATCCCGATCGACGACTGGCCCAGCGTTGCCGGCAAGATACTCGGTAGCAGCGAGACGGACACCGACCGCATCGGGATTGTGCTGTTCTGCGAGGCAGGTTCCAATTTCAACGCGCGCACCAACAATCTCGGGCAGTCAAGCGGCTGGATCGAAATCGCCCGGATGGAACTGCGCGAGGACGTTAACAACGAAATCGTGACAATGGCCGATCCGTGGTCGGTCTACGACGAGGAAGCAGAATTTCTCCGCTGCCAGTCACTGCTTGAGGTATTCGACAAAACCGAAGTTCTCTGGAGCGGATACGTCGAAAGCGGCAAATACCGGTGGATAGGCCTGCCGTTCAAGGTTACGAAGCGGCGCTACCCTGTCATCACCCTGTCCAATATCACGGCAGTTGGATTTGGCGCCGTGACGTGCCCGTTGACGACGAAGACCGGGCTCCAGATAGCCGGCCTCGGGAATGCAACGATCAACTCAGGCTATTTCCAGGCCAATGTGATCGTGGATGCAAACCACCCGTACACGCCTTAATGGCCGACAAACTGCCGACGTTTGGCTTCAAACTCCGCGGTGTCAAGGCGCACGTCAACGACGGACATTTCGCTCTCCGGAATAGATAACGACGGTTCATCTAACCATTCAGAGCGAGCGGCCAACCGACTGGCGACCAACCTACTCGTTGGGCGACGTCAACATTAAGGACATCCCATGGAAATCGGATTTAGCGTCTCCTCCGGAGCGAGCGCCAACGGCGTGCCTGGGCTTATCACCATGCTCAAGACGCTGACGCTCGATGCGGACAGCTTTTATGCCAGCGACGGGCCGGGGACGGTGATCGGCGCGATCGGCAACCGGCAGCCGCGTTCGGCGCTGTCGATCTGGCAGGACGACGGCAGCTTCGCGGTCGACGAGGACGGCAATCTTCTGGTCGGCGACCAAGCCTTCGAAGAGGGCGAGGTTTCCGTGACCATCGTCGAGACCCTGCCGGAGGCGGCCAACAGCCCGCGACGGACGACCTTCACGCTGACGGTGCTCGCGCCGATCACGTCAGCCCTCAATTTCAGCATTTCCCGCAACTCCCAATATATTGGACAGGTGATCTGACATGGCCGAAGTAGCTTCTATCCTCGTCAAGGATGCCAACAGCGTCGACCGCGAGGTGGCGACGATCACCGCGATGATCGCGCTGATCGGTGAGGCGATTGCATCGCCGACGGCAAACACGATGCTCGACCGCCTCAAGGCGCTCAAGACGTCGAGCGACGCGCTCGCCACGATCCTGGGCGAGGTTCAGGCCTCGCCCACCGCGAACACACTGCTCGACCGTGTGAAGGCGCTATCCTCGCTGATCGGCGAGGTGCAGACCAACCCGACGGCGAACACGCTGCTCGATCGCCTGAAGACGATCGCCACGGCGCTCGGCTCGACGCTTGCGGTCAACCAGGTCTCGGCCGCTGCCGATATTTCGCAGACCTTTACCCGGCAGAACAACACAACCGCCTATGCGGCCGGCGCTGTCGTCGGCGCCGCGGCCGCCGCGATCCAGTTTGCCGGTCTCGGCAAGGCCGGCGGCGCGTCGCTGATGATCGTCAGCGCGCAGCTCGAGGCGGATGTCGCGACCGCGCCGGCGACAGCCTTCCGCCTGCACCTCTACAGCGCCACGCCGCCCTCGGCGCCGGCCGATGCGGCCGCCTTCAGCGTGACGTCCGCCGACCGGAGCGTCTATCTGGGCTATATCGATATCCCGGCGCCCACCGGTCTCGGCGCGACCGCGCTCACCGAAGTCAACAATATCGGCAAGCAGATGAAGGTCACCGGCGCCGATGTCTATGGCGTGCTGCAGGCTGTCTCCGCCTACACGCCGACCGCCCAGGCCGTCTACAAGATCACTCTGCACCGCGTCGAGGTCTGATCCCAATGGCGCTGACAAATCGTAAGGTGCGGGCGATACTGGCCAGCGCCGCTGGGAAGGGCGGTGGGTCGCCATCGCTCGTTGCGGCTGGCGCAACATGGGGCTGGATTGGTGACGGCCTTAATGCTCCATCCGGCGGCGTTGGCTCCGGTCTAGCAAACCCTGTTCATCAGTTCATGGCGTTGATGGGCTTGCGCGTACAGCCGGTCCCACTCCCCATCATTGCTCGATCCGGGTCAACGATTGCACGTGACATCTCAACAAATCGGGCACTGATTAACCCCTACGCCATAGACGCTATGGCCAAACAGGTTCCCGATATTTTTATCATCGGCACCATGGGGGCGAACGACAACCTGTTATCTACCAACCCTGGCGCCAACCCTGCTAGCGGTCAGACGACGAACGTCTACCTCCAGGATTGGTACGATGCGGTCAACTATGCCTATTCAAAGTTCGTAGCCTACGGCGGCAAGCTGTTCGTGGTCATGGCAACGGCGTCATCAACCAAGGTCGGGGAAAGCACCTATCGAACGACTGTCTGGAATGCGCAAAAGGCATTTGTGGCGGCGCTGACGGCCTCGGACAGCAAGGTTGTTTTTGCCGACATCACGGACATGACCGATCCGACACAATGGTCTGTCGACACAAGTTCCAGCTATACGCATTGGGATGAGCGAGGCTCGTACCACGCAGCTCTTGCGGTGTTGAACGCCATAACAGGGAAGATAGCAGCGGCGACCGATGATGAGTGTATCGACGCCATCAACGCCGGAACATACCCACTGATGACAGGGTCGCAGCTCGATACCGATCAGGCGATGGCAGGAACTGGCGGAACGGTCACCGGCCCCGGCATTTCCGGTACGCTTGCAGATAGCAAGGTCATCACCAACAACACAGGTGCTACCGGCATCACGGTCGCGCAGGTCGCCACCTCCGGCGGCAGGACAAAGACTGTCGTGACCCTCGCAGGCACTGCGTCTGCTGATGGCAAGATCATGATACAGGACAAGTCGAACATTTCCCTGGCCGGGACGCCGGGGCAACCGTTCCGAACTGGCGCTATCCTTCGTATTCCTGCCAACGTCGCCCGCAACGCAGGCTCCGAGTGGAACAACCAGTGGGGATTTTGGGGCGGCGGCGCAACGTCATTGGTGGACAACACGCGAGCCGGCGCGAACGAAACTCATGCTATTGCATCCGCCATCGTAAACGGCAGCTTGAGCGGCACGTCGGGCGTTGTCCCCGCTGGCAACTCAACGACGTTTGCCGGGAAGCGCACTTGGGCTTTCTTCGCGAAATCCGGGACATCTCTCGCCGGGACGTTCGAGCTCGAGCGAACCTTTGCCTACAAGCCATCGAACCGCCTTGCTGCCGCCATGGCTTATATCGGGGATTTCAAAGATAGCTTCGGCAATACTGTTCTCAACACAAACTGGCGTCTTCGTCCGACCGGGACGATCAGCCAAGCATCCGGCGGCACGATCCGCGTTGAACCTGGCACGTGGAACTTGTTCGGCCTGACGGAAGCCGACTTTGCGACCCGTCGTCTCTACAAGGGGAATTCTGGTAACACGGCTGTTGGCTCCGGGACGTTGATCGGGGCAGAGATGAGCGGGTCAACGTGGACGCAGACCTTTGCCGGTGGCGTCGTCACGACAGGGGATCTGGTCTACGCAGAGATCACCGATCGCGAGGGCAACACCTATCGAAGCGCGATCACCGTTACCGCGACCTGATAGCAACCATCATTCAAAATCCGGAGACAATCATGCTCGTCCAGAACTGGCGCGCGGTGCTGAAACGCGCCTGGTCGGTGCGGCTGATGGCGCTTGCGCTCATCATCATCATCGCCGAGCCCGTCTATCTCTTCTTCGCCGCCAACTGGGTGGCGAAGAGCTTCTATGTGCAGCTCGCCATGTCCGTGGTGACCGGCCTTCTCACCGCGGCCGCGATCGTCGCCCGCATCATTTTCCAGCGCAAAGTTTCAGAGGATATCGCAAATGGCAAACCGCCTGCAGAAGGGTAGTGCCGCCGCGGCCATGGCTGTGGCGCTTGTCGGATCGTTCGAGGGATTGCGGCAGAACGCCTATCCCGATCCGGCAACACAGGGACAGCCCTGGACGATCTGCTACGGCAGCACCAACGGAGTGAAGCCGGGCGACTACAGGACGGTGGAGCAGTGCAAGGCGCTGCTGTCGCTGGAACTGCAGACCTATGCCAAAGGCATCGAGAGCTGCGTGCGCGTGCCGCTGCCCGATCCTCGATTCGTGGCGCTGACATCCTTCGCCTACAATGTCGGCGTCAAGGCGGCTTGCGGATCGAGCGCGGTCAAGCTCATCAACCAGGGCAGGACGGCCGAGGGCTGCGAGGCGCTGCTGAAATGGAATCGCGCCGCCGGCATCACTTTCCCCGGCCTGACGCGCCGCCGGCAGAAGGAACGTCAGTTCTGCCTCGAGGGGATCTGATGTTCGGCGTCCTTGACACTCTCAAGCTCGGAGCCGGTATCGCCGCCGGCCTTCTTCTCTATCACCTCTATGCCTTCGCGATCGGCTATCCCTCCGCGGCGCGCGAAGCGCGGTCCGGCTATGTGGCTCTCGCCGAAAAGACCGCGGCCGATGCAAAAGCGGCGGAGATGGAGCGCCAGCGCAACGCAGCCGCCCAGGCGACCGAGGAGCATCGAAAACGCCTGGCTGCCGCTGAGGCCGCCGAACAGACCGCCAGAGACACCCTTGAAACCGAGATCCGATCCTATGCACTCCAGCTTTCGGAAAAGAACCGCGCTTGCGCTGTCACTGCTGCTGATCGTCAGTGGCTGCTCCGCCACTGAGCGGCTGAACCGTGCGGCTACCACGAAAGGACAGGCGGCGGCCGGCACCGTTCTTCCGCCGCTTCCCGAAGATATGCGCCGGCAGGAACCGCACGCGGCCGTCGCCGAAGGCCAGCCGCTGATCGCCGTGCTCGCCCGCGAGCGGCAGGCGCTCGACCGGGCCAATGCCCGGCAGGGCCGCACCGTCAAGTTCTACGACGATGTCAGCGCCAGATATGGAGCGCGGCCATGATGGTATTCGCCCACATTCGGGACAATTTCGCCGCCGCCTTCTTCCCGAGGCTTTCCGAATGGCTGGCCGGCTTCGTACTGCTCGGGCTCGGCTGGATGCTTTCGGCCAATCCCGATCTCATGCAGGCGGGCAAGCTCGACTATCAGCTGATGCTGATCATCGCGTCGCAGTCCTTCTGGTCGACCGTGCTCATCATCTTTGCGGGATGCCGGCTTTCCGTCCTGCTGATCAACGGGGCGTGGCGCCGCAGCCCGCATCTCCGCGCCCTGGCTGCCTTCCTCTCCTGCTTCTTCTGGACGCAGATCACCCTTTCTTTCGCTCCAACCTTCGGCTTTGCCTTCATCCTCGCCTGCGGGTGGCTGGGAATGGATATGATCAACATCATGCGCGCCATGCGCGACGCCCGCACGATCGATGACACATACAGGCGGGGAATTGTTGGTGGAAACGAATGACATTGTCACTTATGCGGGCGTCTTCTTCGGCGGGATCGTCACCGCGCTGATCGGCTATTTCCGCAAGCGCCCGACGCCGCCGACCGTCAGCACCGCGGCGATCGCAGGAATCGGCATCGAGCTCGGCAACCGGGTGCAGGTCGATGCATTGATTGCCGAGGTGAAGCGCTGCGCCGACAGCCTGGCCATCCTCGCCGATCGCAAGCAGGCGAGTTTCGAAGACAAGCTCGACAGGATCCTCGAGGACCTCGAGGAGAAGGAGAGGGAGGAGCGGCGGCGAGGGTAGCCTCCCGCAGCTCGTTCCACATCAGCACCGCCCGCCAAGTCTCATACCGGCGCTGGCGGGCACCGTCGCGGGGACATGGCGCCGACAGGATTTTTCAAGACGCGAGATTGACCGGGTGGAGACCAATCATCCACCAACGAAGGTTGTCGAAGGTGACAATTGGTTCAGGCTGGCCGGTGCGGGTAATGATCCCAGCGGCCAGGTGATAGGCGGCTTCAAGGCTGTCAACGCTTTCGATCCAGGGGAAATCCACTCCTATCGGTGGGCAATATACCAAGATCTCGTCACCTTCGGACGGAGCAGCGATGATGACCTGATCACTGGCCCGCTGCGGATCAAAGCTGTAATAAGTTCGCTTCATCGATTTTCTCTCACGAGCAAATGACCGAGCCCGGAGAGGCTCGGCACCCAGCTTACCCTCGATGAGAATTCAGGGAAGCGCTGGTTGAACAATCCCTTGCTGGGGTTGTGCATCGATCCTGCCCGTTGAACGATCACCGCGCCGCGGTAGCCTGCCCGCAGTGCGCCGACAGCATCCCGCCAAGGGCTGTCACCGATGCAGACAAGATCGCCGGGGGCCATGCCGAGGCGACTGGCAGCCAATTCGAAACCCGCCGTCGCGGGCTTTGGAGATGCAAGCTCGTCCGTCAAGATCACATGAGTTTGACCCCACGGGGACGGAAGCAGGCCGATCTTCTGCTTTTGAGATGCCGCTGGGTTGTCCGTCAGGATCGATATCGGCACGCCCCGCCGCACAAGGTCTTCCGCCAGCCCTTGAGCGTCGAGGTGGATCGCTACGCCGGTGGGCATCGCCGATCTCCACGCCGTGATCATCCTCTCCGACATTGATCGAGGCAGCCCAGCCCGCTGCAGAGCCACATCGATAAGCCGGTCCCATGGGCCTTCGTCGATGATCTGGAGCGCGATCTCTCTGAACTGGCTGAGGTCATTCAACTCGGATGAGAGGTCGTCAATGACGATCTCCAGCTTGGCCGCCATCCAAGATTTCTGATCGATTACCGTCTCGTCGAGGTCGAACACGACGCCTTTAGCGCCGCTAATGCCGCTTGCAATGAAGGTGTCTCGGAGCGTCCTGATCAGGTAGCCACCGGTGCTTGGGGCTGATCTCCCTTCCAGGAGGAACGTGACCAGGTTCGACCCTGCTGCAAGCGCCGATACAGACGAGGTACCAGGGCGGGGATTGATGTCAGTCAGCCAGTAATTTCCGTTCTCTTCAAGAAACTGGACATTGAACAGTCCGAGCGCCCCATTCCGCGCCAACCATTGCGCCGTGGCCTTAGCCAACTGATCGGGGCCACCCTTCTCGATCACTTCGGAAATCACCGCATATCCGCCCGATGCACGAACCCGCAGTCGCTTGGTGATTTCTGAGACGGCGCCGCCTTCGCCTATAGCGAAATCGACCGACCACTCCTGAAAACTCCCGATCTTCCGCTGCCACAGATAGCCTTCAGCCGCTCCATTCGCGGAGGCTTCGAGATACTCCGCCCGATCTTTGGCATGGACCATGTCCCGGCCGCCCCATCCCCGCCGTGGCTTCCCAATCAATGGGAAGCTGAAGTCATGAGTCTCCGGATCGATAGTGGGAAGGGTAGGGAGGTGGGCGGCAGTCGCTGCCTCGGTCGCGAGGAGCTTGTCTTCGAGAACCGATACGAGTTCGGTAGTTGAGGCAAAGACGCGGGCGCCAAGGATTTCCAATTCCGGACGAAGTTTCGCCAGCGCCGGAAGATCGAACATTGTCGTGGGGAAGATGGCGTCGATTTTTTCGCTGGCTATGAGATCGCGCAAGAATTCAGAGAATTCGGATAAATGCGCAACCGGCGGTGCTACGAAGTAACGGTCTGCCTCGAAGCGGTTTATGTTGTCGGTGATCGTGTCGGCAACGACAGCCTTCCATCCCATCGCCCGCACCGCCCGCAGCACGGGGAGGCCTTGCAGCCCCCCGCCGCCTACTACCAGAGCGACGCCCGTCACCGTACTGTCGCCTCAACATACAGGCTGTAAGAATATTTGGCGGATACATCGCCGGCAAAATATAGCGTTTCCCAAACGGCTTTCGGCAGATCGAGTGCTTTCAACTGTGCAGTCGAAAACGGCTTCAGCATCAACCCGGCCTCTCGATCGACCGTCAATCCGGCTTGCTGAAACAGATCCCGAAACGTGTCGTTGTCGAAGTATCGCTTGTGGCCGAGCTCGTGGTCCCATTTGGAGAGCGCATACATGTCCTCGAGAATGCCGGCGCGATGTCCGAGCTCTCGGTGAAGCGACCTGGCATTGGGGACGGCCGCAATGATGACCCCTCCGGGCTTGAGGAAGCTCGCGAACCTTTTCACAATCAGGGCAGGATCATCGACGTGCTCCAGCACGAAGCCCATTTCGATGACATCGAAACCCTCTTCTGGCTTGAATTCCTCGAAATACGCCTCGACCAGTTCCACCTCGAACGGGAACGACATGTTGGACTTGAACTTATCGATGATCGCGGGGGAGCCCTCGACGATCACATACTTTTCTATCTTGTCAGCCAGGGCGTTGCCGATCGTTTTGCTGACGATTTCGTAGCCGATCCCGAGGCTGCAGAGCCTGATGTTCCGCCGCAGATGGCATGCCTCGACGAACTCTTTCGCATATGCCCGGAGCACGCCAATATTGTCGTCGTGGTAGGGAAAACTCTCGTCATAAGCTGCGATGTAGCTGTCCAGGTTCTCTTGATTGGCAGTGGTCATTTTCGCCCCGTCATATTTTTTACGATGTACCTCGGCCGTTGCTGTACCTGCCGAAAGATGCGGTGGATATAAAGACCAATGACGCCAAGCGCCATCAGATTCACGCCGAAGGAAAGCAGCAACAGCACGGCGAGAAACGTGAACCCACTGAGGATCGTTTCGGGAGATAGCAGGCGGTGGGCAACCAGGCCCAGAGAATACACGCCTGATGCCGCGAGGACCGCTAGGCCGAGCCAGAAGATAATGAGGAGCGGTGCGCTGGAGAACGAACTGATGGCTTGGACCAGAAGGCGAGCCCGCTTGCCGAAGGAATAGGTGCTCGCGGACATTCGAGCCTCTTTTCGCAGAGGAAGGGGCACTTGACTGTATCCGGGCCAATAGAACATGCCGGCCATGAACAGGTTCTTGTCCCCCAACTGGACGAGGGAATCCACGTAACGCCGGGTCATAAGCCTCTCTGTCATCACGTTGTTCGGGACCGTGACGTCCGAAACAGCGTTAAATAGTTTCCAGAAGAGTTGCCCAAGGTGTCGAGATGCGAATGAGCCCTGTCGGACTTGCTGGACGCCATACACGACGTCAGCGCCGGTGCGCCCCATCATCGCGAGGAAGTCGTCGAGCTTCCCAGGGTCTACCTCGAGGTCTGAATCTATCAGGAATACTCTCTCGCCGCGTGAATACTCTATGGCGCATAGTGCAGCGGCATGATGCCCGAAGTTGCGAGATAGCTCTAACACCACAATCCGACTATCGACGGCGGCCAGTTCTTTCGCGATTGAAGCAGATTTGTCGGGGCCCCCATCATCGACGAGGATTATCTCGAACGTCTCGAAGCTCGCTTGCGCAGCCGAAATAGCTCGCTCCACGAACTGTCTGACGTGGGCTTCGGATTTATAGAGGGTCGTTATGATCGACAGTTCCATGCTTTCCCCAGCGGCACGCGCCGCGAATACTTTTCGAGCCGGCCAGGTGCGAGCTGGGGCCAGCCCGACTGTTATCAAACGCTGGAGCCAAGTGGCAACCTGGAAGTGTTGCCCGATGGCTTGTGAGATTAGCCGGCGCGGATAGCCTCGTGTTTTTCGTTCCACTTCTCCACCGCCCGCCAAATCTCATGCTCGCGCTGACGGGCGCCGTCGCGGAAAAATGGCGCCGTGTCGACGATGGTTTTCTCTCCGCACCTCACACAGTATATGACTGAGGTCGGACCATAGCGAACGTCCGGCGTGCGGCCGCAGCATGGCTGCGGGTGTGGAATGGTGTCGTCAATCATCCAGTGTCGTTTACAGGCTCAGCTCTCTAACGGGATGCCGAGCCTTTTTAGCGTTTATTCTCCGCTTCTGTCCTCTTCTGGATCAGGCGATGTTTCAGCTTTTCGATTTCGGTAATCACGTCTGAAAAATCATCATCGCTGGAAAGTATGTCGGAAAACGACGCTTCCAGCCGCGCAACAATTTCTGCGTTCAAAGATCGCTTCGATTTTCGGGCGGCCTCTTCCACGCGCGCCCTTAGCTCCGGCAGCAATCGCAGGCCAAACGGGGTGACGTTTCCGATTTTTTCAGTTGGCGACTTCTTGGAACTCATAGCAACACTTTGTAGCGAAAGTGCAGTTGACATCAATCACTTCAAGATGTTGCTATAGCGACACTGTGTTGCTAATTTAGAGGTGGGCTATGAACAGCAAAATAACGCCGTTTGGGCTGAGGATGCCAAGCGATATAAACGAGTGGGTAGAAGCGGAGGCGGCGCGGAACTTGAGATCAAAAAACGCCGAAATCGTCATGGCGCTCAAAGAGAAAATGGAACGTCAGAAAAAGGAAAAGGGCGTAGCATAGGTCGCTTCGCTTTGGATCAGTAAGGAAGTATGACATGCAAAAAATACCGGAAGCTATGCCAACTGGCAACAGGCGGCGGTTTCTGGCTATTTCAGGCATGGCGGCAGTGGCCGCCGCGGTGCCTGCGATAGCGGCTCCTCAAACGGGCGGATTTGTTGATCAGACCATTATCTGGCTTCGCGACCGCTTCATGCAGGAAGCGCAGCGGTTTCTTTCTTCAAACGACATAAACAACGGCTCGGCCGATCGGATGGGCCGCCTGGCCAACATTATGGCGGAGCTGCCGGCGCGGCGTGAAGATGCGATCGGCGCCAAGCGCGACGTCGCGGAATGGGAGGGCCGCATCAAGGGGGAACTCGTCTCCTACGATGCGATGGTCAAGTTCGCTTTGCTTGCCTCCATTCGCCGCGACAGGACGGGAGGATCGGTCTAGGTGGATCGCATCGCCTTCATCATCGACCAGCTGAAGGAAGCGAGGCGGATCGTCGCCGGCAGGCCCGATAGCGAGATGGTCGTCTATCTCCTCGATCTGGCGATCGTCGAGGCGGAGGAAGAGCATCGCCGGCGTTCGGAGGATGATGACGGAGCGGCATCCGCGGGTTAGCTTGCCCTTCTCACTCCTCACCTTTGAAGCTGCCGAATCGCAGTTTTGCCGCCTTCGCTCCGCATGAGCAGCACTTCAACCGCTCTTCTATCTCCCTTATCAGTGCGTGCCGAAGGCTTTCCGGCAAAGACGACTTGAGGAATTGTCTTGTTTCGCCGCACGCTTTGCATTCGGCCATGATGACCATGTGCTGCGGCGCCACGTTGATATATCCGGGCGACCAGTTTGCGATTTCCAGAAACCTGGGCATAGCGATCCTCTCCTCTTGCGAGGCGTTTCCGCCGCATGTTTGGTGAATGCTCCGCCCGAGCGAGTTGCTAATATGTTCTTGTTGGCGCCTTCGTCAATAATGAATACGGGCAAATTGCTTTTTAAGACAATGCTGATGAAGTGGCTGAATGACAAAGCCGCCTCGCAAATCTTCAAAGCCGCTACTCGGTGACATTGATGCCCCGATCCGCAGCCAGGCCCGACGCCGGCGCGATCCTGCCCAGCCGCAACTCCTCCTTGATTCCATGCCGGCGCGCCTCGACCCTTGCCTTGCGCTGCTGAAGCCACGGCCGCCGAAAGGTCCGCAATGGGCTTTTGAGGTGAAGTGGGACGGCTACCGGGTGGCGGTCCACATCGAGCCATCAGGCGTTCGCGTCCTCACCCGCGGCGGCCATGACTGGACCGAGCGCTTTCCGGCGATCGCGGCCGAGGCGAGACGCCTTCCGGTTTCCACTGCGATATTGGATGGCGAGGCCGTCGTGTTCGACGAGCGGGGCCGGTCCGACTTCGGCAGGCTCCAGCAGTCGCTCGGCGGCCGAGGCGGAAAGAGGACGTCGCGGGAAGCGGTCTTGATGGCATTCGATCTTCTCTATTTCGACGGCCATGACCTCACAGGAACCGAACTCACCTCGCGGCGACACCTCCTCGAGGGGCTGGTACCGCCCGGCGGGGAAGATGCCATCCGGCTTTCCGAAGAGATCGATGCGGACGGCGATACGCTTCTGCGCATCGCCTGCGAACACGATCTGGAAGGCATCATCGCAAAAGACCGCAACAGCACCTATCGGAGCGGCCGCCTCGGCGACTGGCTGAAGATCAAGTGCATCCAGAGCGACGGCTTCGTGATCGTCGGCTATCAGCGATCCGGCGCAGCGTTCGGGAATATCGGCGCGCTACTGCTCGCGGCTCGCAAGGGCGCCGAGCTGGTTTACGTCGGCTCCGTCGGAACGGGCTTTAAGGCCAGCCAGGCGATGGAGCTTCGCGCGACGATGGACATGATCAAGGCGACGAAGCCGGCCATCAGATATTCCGGCCGACGGAAGGATCTCGTCTGGATCAAGCCGACACTGGTTGCTGAGATCGAATATCGAGCCTGGACGCACGACGGGAAGCTTCGGCACGCCTCCTACAAGGGGCTGCGCGAAGTGCAGGACAATGCCGCGATTTTTGAGCTGGACTAACAGATCGGATGCTATAAGCCTGAGGTTCGATATTCAAACGCGCTATTGTGCCCCATATTGAGCCCCAAAATGCGCCACAGAGGCCGAGTCTCACGCCAGATTATATAGTCTTTACAATGGAGCGGTATTAAGTTTAACCCCCGCTACCCGCTCCAGTTTTCCCAAGCCCCATTCATACCCGGCGCCGCCGCGACAATTCCGCATGCACCTGTTTTGGAAGAGGCTGGCAATAGCGGCAGGCGAGGGCGCTCGGCCCCGGGGCGCCTGTGGCTCGTCTCCGGCAGTCCACGCGATTTTCTCCAAGGATTTCAGCGTTTTTGAAGGGGGCTTCGGCGAATCGCCTTGCAGGCTGCGAATTGTCCCCCATATGCGCTGTCACACCAAGAATGGCGTCTGCAATTAAGTCTTGCGCAATGTCGCCGAAAGCCTTAAACGGCGGCACTAAACCGGTTCGCCGGGGTCCACTATTTCGTTCACAGGAAGCATTCAAATGGCAAAGAGTAAGTTTGAGCGCAACAAGCCGCACGTCAACATCGGCACGATCGGCCACGTTGACCACGGCAAGACGTCTCTGACGGCAGCGATCACGAAGTACTTCGGTGAGTTCAAGGCGTACGATCAGATCGACGCGGCTCCGGAAGAAAAGGCCCGTGGCATCACCATTTCGACGGCGCACGTCGAATATGAGACGCCGGCCCGTCACTATGCGCACGTCGACTGCCCCGGCCACGCCGACTACGTCAAGAACATGATCACCGGTGCTGCCCAGATGGACGGCGCGATCCTGGTGTGCTCGGCCGCCGACGGCCCGATGCCGCAGACGCGCGAACACATTCTGCTGGCCCGCCAGGTTGGCGTTCCGGCGATCGTGGTGTTCCTGAACAAGGTCGACCAGGTTGACGACGCCGAGCTTCTCGAACTGGTCGAGCTCGAAGTTCGCGAACTTCTGTCGTCCTACGACTTCCCGGGCGACGATATCCCGGTCGTCAAGGGTTCGGCGCTTGCTGCTCTTGAAGACAGCGACAAGAAGATCGGCGAAGACGCGATCCGCGAGCTGATGGCTGCGGTCGATGCCTACATCCCGACGCCTGAGCGCCCGATCGACCAGCCGTTCCTGATGCCGATCGAAGACGTGTTCTCGATCTCGGGCCGCGGTACGGTTGTGACCGGCCGCGTCGAGCGTGGCATCGTCAAGGTTGGCGAAGAAGTCGAGATCGTCGGCATCCGTGCGACCTCGAAGACGACGGTGACCGGCGTTGAAATGTTCCGCAAGCTGCTCGATCAGGGCCAGGCCGGCGACAACATCGGCGCTCTGGTTCGCGGTGTGAACCGTGACGGCGTCGAGCGTGGCCAGATCCTGTGCAAGCCGGGCTCTGTCAAGCCGCACAAGAAGTTCATGGCTGAAGCCTACATCCTGACGAAGGAAGAGGGTGGCCGTCATACGCCGTTCTTCACCAACTACCGTCCGCAGTTCTACTTCCGCACGACCGACGTGACGGGCATCGTGACGCTGCCGGAAGGCACGGAAATGGTTATGCCTGGCGACAACGTCACGGTTGCCGTCGAGCTGATCGTTCCGATCGCGATGGAAGAAAAGCTGCGCTTCGCGATCCGCGAAGGTGGCCGCACCGTCGGCGCCGGTATCGTTGCTTCGATCGTCGAGTAATCCTGGATTACCTTCAATTCATGAAAAACCCCGCTGGAAACAGCGGGGTTTTTTCGTTTTGATGCCTCTCGGTTGGCTTAACAGGTGTTGTAAAAATATCGTTAAATGGGCCTGTCACAGTATTTTGTTCATCTAGCGTTCAGAAACCGGTTTGTGAATTGCCCAGTTTAGTCCAGACTCCTTCTTGCAAAGAGGAGAGCCCGGATGATTCCAAAGGCCACATTCGCTGCGACGATATTCGCAATGTATGTTTTCACGATGTTTTTCATCGCTGCAATTCCGCAAGAGGTTGTTCAGGCAGCCGGAGTGCAGATCGACGAGTTAAGCGTCGTCAAGTGACGCCGCTGGAGGTAAGTGTCGTCAAGTGACGACACTCCGGAGCATCGCAGGCTTTTGCGGTGATCGGAACTGATCGGCCAGGTGCTCCGGATAGGGTGCGCCTGGCGATGCGGGGGTGAACCCTTGCCGGACGCTCGCTTGCTCTTCGCGCGGAAGCGTCTAACTATGCCTCCGATGTCATGGCGCGGAGGATTATTCCATGAAGAAGCGAATTCTGTTCACGGGCGGTTCGGGCAAGGCAGGTCGCCATACCGTGCCGTGGCTCGTCAATGCAGGCTACGAGGTTCACAACCTCGATCTCGTGCCGCTGGATAGTCCCGGCGTCACCAATCTCATTGCCGACATCACCGATAGCGGCCAGGTCTTCAACGCGCTCTCGATGCACCGCGATTTTCCCGATCTCGATGCGGGCAGGGGCGTGCAGCCCTTCGACGCCGTCGTACACTTCGCCGCCATCCCGCGCATCCTGATCAAGCCTGACAACGAAACCTTCCGCATCAACACGATGGGCACTTATAATGTCATCGAGGCGGCGGTGAAGCTCGGAATCAGGAAGAT
This sequence comes from Rhizobium sp. BT04, assembly GCF_030053135.1. NCBI lineage: Bacteria > Pseudomonadati > Pseudomonadota > Alphaproteobacteria > Hyphomicrobiales > Rhizobiaceae > Rhizobium > Rhizobium sp. BT04. Next base: position 138,062 of record NZ_CP125652.1, read on the forward strand.
CATCGTCGCATCGAGCGAGACGACATACGGCGTCTGCTTCGCCGAAGGCCATCGCGATTTCCACCAGTTCCCGCTGGAGGAGGACTACGACGTCAATCCGATGGATTCCTACGGGCTTTCCAAGGTGGTCAATGAAAAGACGGCCCGCGCCTTTGCCGAACGTTCGGGCTTCGACATCTATGCGTTGCGTATCGGCAACGTCATCGAGCCGCACGAATATGAGCGATTCCCCACCTTTTTCGCCAATCCCGAGATGCGCAAGCGCATTGCCTGGAGCTATATCGACGCCCGCGACCTCGGTCAGATCTGCCATCTCTGCATCGAAAAGGACGGTCTCGGCTATCAGGTCTTCAACGCGGCCAACGACACCGTCTCGGCCAATACCCCGTCGAAGGAGCTTGCGAAGCGATTCTTCCCGAACGTGCCCTTCACCCGCGAGGTCGGCGAATATGAAGGTCTGCTCTCCAATCGCAAGATCCGCGAGGTGTTGGGTTTTAAGGAAGAGCACGATTGGCGGAAATATGTGAAGGTCTGAACGGAGCCCGGTGCGCAATGAGGTGGCGCGATGAAAAGTCGATCGCTCGCATATGCACAGAATGGCTTTGAAAATCGAAAATCGTGCTTGCCAATCCGCTGTCGTCGTCCTAAAGGGAGCGCCATGCTTTTCAACAGCGATTTGCGGGTCTTGGCCTGGACGCTGAATGACCGGTATGAAGGGGTATAGCTCAGTTGGTAGAGCGGCGGTCTCCAAAGACTGTACTCTACCAAGCATGCCTGCATAGTTTGTTCAGGCTCGTCAGATATTTCCCTTGAAAAGCTCAAGTGACAAAATCCGAAATGGTCACATTCTGGTCACTTCCGGCTTTTTTGCAGCTCCCGGCTCCTCGCCATTCTGCAAGCGGGCGAGCAAAACTTGGCGTCGGCCCGTCTTTTCGCGAGCAGCACCTTGGTGCACCGTGCACAAGGCAGCAGAGGCTCTCCCTTCAATGCAAGCAAGGTTATTTCATGCACTAGAAATGCATATAGACTGGAAGTTACGAGCTTCGTGACGAAGTCGTCACCGCGTCCGATGGGATCGATCACCTGCGCGAAACCGACCGAATACCGACCGCTGGGGTTTCCTGGTTCAAGCCCATTGATTTCCCGAAATCTACCTGCACAAACCATTCTGTTGAGTTCTCGCAGGTCTGAGAATTCCCGCTGGAGCGATGTGACGGCATAACATTCTCGACCCTGGCACAGCACAGGGAAGCCGCCATCTGGACATCCGAATTCGTCAATGTAAGCGCAGATTTCCTGAGGAGACCAGGTGTTAAGCAGTTTGACAGCGGCTTCCCTGGCTCTCGGCGAGCCTGAGACTAGCTCGTATTTGGTGCACTCGGAGTGCATCCATATTTGATCACCAAAGAACTTACCCGATTTTATGATCTCGTCGGACGACATGATTTCGCATCCCCATGTCGGTCTTCGGCCTTCTAGTATTATGGCATACATGGTAAGGATGCCTTCGACCGTCAGCGATGGCCCATGCTGCCAGATTAGCGGACTTCTGCAAGGGCTCCGTCTACGACCTCTAAGCCGGGACGACGTTCAAAGTGATGGTCATAGCCGGTCCGGCGGCATTGTGAATAAAATCCTATGGCGCGCAGGAATTCTTAGAAGGTAGACTCGGCCGTGATCTTGTTCGACCGGCCGCACTATCGCAGGCGACTGCTAGCGGTTTTGCACTCGTCTGAGCAATACTTGGCGTTTGAACGTTTCTTTGTAAATTGAAGCTCAGAGCACTGTGCGCACGCCCACAAAACGTGCCCCGGCCGCGTGAGGGATGTGATCTCGTGTACCAAAAATGCGTGAAGACTTCTGGTCACCAATTTCGACGCAAAACCGCGACCGCCATCAACGGTATCTAAAACAAATTCGAAAGCCGGTTGATGCCTCCCGAGATGACGGGTTTTGTTAAGGTAGTTCACATCATGGAACCGGCCGAGCCGGACCATCGCATCTAACCTCCTGAGCGTTGAGATTGCTTTTCGCAAGTCATCAACGGAATAGCATTGTTTGTTACCGATCCTCTCGGAAAACATCCCGCATGGGAACCCGAATTCACTGACGAAAGCGCAAATTTCCAACGCGTTCCATGTATTGAGGACCTTTGTTACAGCGTCTAGCGCTTCCGGAGAACCTGATTCCATTTCGTATGTTATCCATTCGCCACTTGTCCAAAGTTGTTCTCCAGACAGCATAGGCGACCGCGCGACCTCCTCACGCTTCATGATCTGGCATCCCAGTCTCGGTGCCCAACCTTCAAGGGTAACTGCGGACATGCTTGAATGCAGCGTTTGTTCGTGAAAATTAACCCATATTGCCCGATGTTACATGTCCCGCAAGCAGGGAATTGACACTCCCAGTGTGCAGCCGGCGATCATCCAAAGCGGCTGAGGGCGGCCGATGTGGAGTTTCTCGCGGTTCCAATAGAAACGACACGGGTCCGAGGCTCGAAAACGTTGTCGCCAAGGAAGACGTGATGAGGGTTTTCGGGATCGCGGAGGACCCGACCGTTCTGCATGACGATCAGGTCAATGGTTTCTGGACATGCCAAGCCGGCCACGCGCGGCAGCATTGCCCATAAGTGTACTTTCCCGATCGCCTCCCGGCGGAAGGGCAGCGTGTCTGGCGAAGCGCGACTCCGAGAACGCATGGACGCTCTTGGGAGATAGGCTGTCATCGCTCCGCGCTGAACGCGATTCATCAGACGCCGTCGATGGCTGCCCGATCGATCAACTCATTGGCCACACGAGCGATGGAAGTCGATTCAAGAGCGGTTGCTGAATCTTCTCCTCAAGGACATCTAGCGATCGCAATAAGCTGCCGCCGAGAGAGGTCGAAAGTCTGCTCCCTCGGTCCCTGGGTAGTCAGAGAACCGATTCTTGTTGGACGGCGTCGGCTTGCGCAGACTAAAAACACCAATAAGGTGCGTTCCCACGCAACTTGGAAGCTGTTGCACGATTCGATGGCTTGGCGGGGATGTCATTGACGATACTCGAAGACCTACTGAAAGTGCCCGAGCGGGAGAGCGGCGGGCGGACGGCCTATGATCGGTTCGACTTCCAGACGGCTTGGGGCCTTATGAAGGTAATCTCGCTGCACTCTGCTGGCGCGGAATATGCGGTGGCTTTCGAATTTCACGATGATATCGCTGAACTGGACAATCTCTCGGCACCGACGCGTTCGAGTTTCTACCAGGTCAAGACGACGAAGAGCCCGAGTTGGAGCCTGGCGAAGATAAGCCAGCGTATGAAGTCGGGCGAAACGCGCAAGCCATCTTACGCTGGCAAGATGTTTGACAATGTTGAGCGCTTCGGCTCGACCGTGGACAAGGTGGTCTTTGTAATCAACCGACCCCTGTTGACGGCGATCTCGTGCTCGCGAAAGCTTCGTTCGACCTTCCATTTCTCTCTGTGAGAGACTTCGCTTTCATCAAGCACTGCAGCACTCCCCTCCGACATGCCACTTGACGATGATTTCTGGATTCAACGTACTATTTTGAAACGATCCGGTCAGAACGGCCCGTTGACCAGGTTCGGCAATTGCTCGCGCGATCAAGGCGCGGCACAAGGCCAAGCTTTAGTGTTGTCGGCGGTATTTCCAACAGCATCGGCCTTTCTATCCCGCTGATGCGATAAAATATTCGTCGGCATCTTCGGTCTCGCAGACGACGGCCACCTCGTATCCCGGAAAAGCTCGCGGCCGCTATTCATCCGCGTGAAGTGGAAAATCTGGTATCTAGCAGTCTTTCCCTCCTGATCCCAGTTAAAAACCTTAGCCGTTACCGAAGTCTCCGCAGCCGACAGATACACGTTGTAGTGCAAGTAATCCATTTAATCATTGCAAATTAGAGTTTATTAGCATTTAATGAACTCTCAGATGTAGTTGAGGGGAAATTCATCATCTGGAGGCAGCATTGCGATTTGTCGCCACGCTCTATTGTGCTCTGTTGTCAGCATCACTTAGTTCATGCTCAACGACGCCGACAAGTATTGATCAAACGTTCACGGCAACCAGGGTCGCGGCATACTCGACTTCTTCGACAGCGATTTTGAACGCTTTGTCGGCGGATGCTGGTTACGCAAAAGACAGCGTAAGTTTTTACGACATCACAGAGTCAGGCTTCAACTTCGTTGACAGCCAGTGCAACAGCTATTTCCAGACGCTTCACGATCTTGAACACAGAAGAAGCGCTACGCAACAGGGCCTGGGCGCGTTCGGGCAGACGACGAATGCCATCCTGGCGGTAACAGGTGCCAGCGCCGTATCCATCGCAGTTGCGGCTCAAGCTTTTGGCTTAGGGCAAAACCTCGTGAATGTTTATGCCGATAACTTTCTCTTCTCTCTCCCGCCGAGCAAGACCGAGCAATTCGTTTCTAAGATCATGACCGCGTATCGCAACGCGGCGGCAGCCCACCAGTCATCGATCAACAGCGGACCGGCGGCATACCGCGAAATACAGGGATATCTCAAACTCTGCACCCCTGTAACGATCGAAGCCATGCTGACCGACCACATCGCTGACGCCACTGCGGAGGCGATCTATGGACCTGGCAGTACAGACATCGTTACTGGAACCAGAACCAGCGCGTGGCAGAAAGCAGCGAGTGATCGCACTGCGCCAATTCAATCGGTAAACGTTAAGTTGGCGGGGCCAACATCAGGCCCGAAACCACGTACCGATGTAGGCGGCATCAACGATGATGAAAGAGCCACGCCGCCCCGCGAACTCCGAAACATCCAGGAAATGGTGTGCGTCCAGCCGACGGGCAGATGGGACGACCAAACAAGAACAGCGATTGCCAGACTGTTCGAGGCTTTGGGCGATCGACGCCCCCGTATAACCACGTTTGGCGTCACCAAAACGGAAATCACCACACTGCAGGTTGGGACAAAGTTGTCGCAGCCGCTCAAATGCGGACCAAACAGGAAAAACGTTGGAGACGTCAAGTACACGACGGTCGAAGAACTCGCAACCCATCTTAAATAGGAGGGCACAATGCCAGTGGTAACGAGCACGCGAACTCTTCGTAATAAGCCGGGGGGCGAGAGTACCGGTAGCGATGCTCCTGGGGGAGCGAAGGTCAGCATTCTGGACGAAGCCGACGGAGGTTGGCTAAAGATCAGAGTTCTTGGAGCGCCGGGAGAGCCTGAGGGTTGGGTAAGCGCGTTGGCGGTCGATAAATTAAGAGATACCCTTGGCCCAATCGACAAGTTGGTATTCGCAAACATCTGCGCGTGGGACTCGCTGCTCATAGAGACGTCGGCTCACTACATGCTGGCGGTCGCTGAAATGCGCACTGATCTTGTAGACGGCGAGTGCGAGACTGACGGCGACTGGGGGCCGTTCGCGCTCAACGAGAAAGAATGGTTGACATTTTGCAACAAGCCGGAACTCCAGCTCGCGTACTCACTCGAGGATCGAAAGAACTGGATAGCCCAATGCATGGTCTTTGCAGCAATGGCCAATTCCGCTCAGCAGAGGGTCGCAGCCAAGTTGTCCGACCAACCGACAGCGGTCGAACTGTATCTTGCACAGACGTTTGGCTCCTCCATTGCGCATGCGATCATGGCGCAACCCAATGCAAAGCTCAGCGAACTAATAGCGTCTGTGTCCCCCGCGGAACTTGATGTCGAAGGCATTAGCCTGGGTCGCGAGCGAGACAAAAAATATGCCGAGGCAAATACAGGAAAAAAGCTCATCGATTTAGTCGCGGCTGATCTCCAGCGAGCAATTGATGATACCCGGCAGTTCGCCTCTCAGGCCAGCGCGCAGCTTCTTGGGGCCGAGGACGCTCGTGTTGCTCCCGACGGCGTGCCGAACTTAGACATCGATTTCGATGCTTCTATCATTCCGAACACTAGGAAGCAGAACGCAGTTCTGATTGCAACCAAGTTTGGCGAAGCAGGGTATGGATCACTGCAGCAGATCACAGCAATCGCCAACGCAATTGCCGAGTCTGGTCTCAACCCTAAAGCTGTTGGGGACCACGGCCACAGCCACGGTCTCTTCCAGCTCAACCAAAACGGTGGCGTAGGAACTGGATTCCCGGACGCGGAGCTACAAGACCCAGAGAGGAACATCGCCATCATGCTGGATCATATTGCCAAACACGAGAAATCGGCCGATGTCGCTTTCCGAGGTACGACATCGCTTCTCGCGGCGGTGACAATCTTTGTTCGTAACTTCGAGAGGCCGGCCAATCAACCCGCGGAAATCGCAAAGCGCGTTGGTATAGCACGCGAGCTGGTGATCTGAGATGGCACGGCTGTTGATGCCGCCGATGGCATTAATGCTGGCGTTCTTTGCCTATATTGTATCGGTCTCACCGAGGGCAATGGCTGCTGACTGCCAGCCGAATAACGTGCGGGGCGTAGCAGCGCCCGGGCGTTTGATGATTAGCGAGTTTGCGGTCAACCGCAGTTTTAATGCCTGTCCAACGACAGGCTTCGAACGACAAATCCAGGTCCGCGACGGACGACCGCTTTACGTATGGCTGAGGCTAGAAGGCGATCGCAAGTTCGCCAATCAAGCCAGACCCGCTAGCAGCTTCATGATCCGATTGCACAGAACCGATGCCTTGCGAGGACATTGGACCTGGCTCGACCTCATCAACAAAAAGCTTGGGATCGAAGAGGTTCGCGGGGAAGCTTCACTACCTGGGAATAACGGATTCTTTGATTGGCGGCTCTATGCCCAGATCAACACTTATCTAGTCCCGGGAAGGTACGAGTTGTTCGTCCGCTTTGGTGATTCTGAAGTGTGTCCGGTCGAAGGAGCCTGTGAGATCGCTCTTGATATCAAGGGGAAATAGAGATGTCTGAGGATGCTATACCGAAAAAGGAACCGACGGGCAAAGATGTCTCTGAGCCAAAGACTGTCCCCGGGACCGTTGCGAACAAGAACGAACCTTCCGACGCCGGTCCCGAAGTCACATTAGCGGAAACTCCATCCACTCCGAAAATGTCGGAACGCCCTACAATTCCTTCGAACGTGGGAGCGGTACCGGAGACCAACGGAGCGAAGCGGTATCCGCCACTCAGTCCGGAGCTGCAGCGAGCTGCGGAGGACGTACGGATACTCTACTCATACATTTCGCGCGAGGGTCGCCTCGAACCTGAGAAGCTGCTGGAACAACCCTTGAGCATCTACGCGGAAACGCCGGATCGCATCCTCGACCCGGCCAACCCGCCTAGCTATGAAGAGAGAGCAACTCTTTGGAAAATTCTGTCCGAGTTGTCCAATCTTGCCAGACCGGCCTCCGCTGATACTATCCGCAGCAGCTATTACAGTGAGTTGATGAATGCAGCGAGTGGCTCAGGAAGGAAATCGAATAGGGTGGTCGAACGTCCCATCAGAACGCTAGGGGTAATCGGCTTCATCGTTACTCTGTTACTCGGCTTGTACGTCTCGTTCACGGAAAGCGTGGTTGCAGATACAATCGCAAGGATTAACGAATACAACAATATAAGGGTCGGAACTTATGCTGGTACCAGACTTGAGAAGCTTGCAATCACTCCGGTCCCGGGACGCGCGGCGAACACATCCACAATAACAGCTCCTGGCGAAACCGATCAGCAGCCCAAAAACGACGATCTCCCCCTACCTATGGCGCAAAGCGGCGCTAACGTCGATTTTGATTTCAGCACTTTACGCACCGAGGCTCTCGATGAGATTGATCGGGAAATCAATAATAGCTTCGAAATCCTTCGCTTCGCCACGCTGCAGTTCGGGGATCAAAGCAAACAGGATGTCTCCACGCCACAGGGCAAACACAGTCTCTTCGAGAGAACGCTCCTGAATATTCAAGGCTATGTTAACAAAACCATTTCTGCGTTTATCCTTCCCGCGATCGCCTCTCTATTGGGTGCTGTCGTGTTCATTCTAAGGGATGCTCAACGGCGGATGGAGAGCGTATCCCTGTCTCCACTTCGATCGGAGACCTATGGACCAAGGATCATCTTGGCAGTGATCGCCGGCACAGTCATCGGATGGCTGTCAGGGCAAGATGCCTCCGGTGTATTCGGAAAGATATCACCCGCCGCTGCGTCATTCGTCGTCGGCTATTGCACGGAGATTCTGTTCCGGCTGCTTGACTCCATCAAGCAGGCACTGGGTGTCGACGAGGAAGAGGCGGCGGCTCGACAAAAGACAGTGCCGCGCGGCTAATGATCTCGGAAGGGGCTGGCATGATTGAGATCAACGCCTGGCTTGAACGGGTCATCAAAGGGATCGTGTTTGCGATCTACAACGTATTCTACAGCTTGGCAGTTATTTGGAGTTCTCCTGGGCGTGGAACCCTAATGCTCTGGCGTCGATGGCGTAGGGGGGAAATCCAACAATTCGGCCCCCACTCGCTTCTTCTGGTGAGCAGTTGCCTCTTTGCGATTATTCTCCTTAACGATCCGGACGTCCATCGTGCAGCTGTGCGGGAAGCGGCGGGTGGTTTCAAGAAGGCTGGCGACATTACAATTTGGCATCTGGCATTAGATGCTTCGATGGTGTTCGTGACCCTGGACATAGGTGTCAGGTTGATGGACGCGCTAGATCGAAAACCACGCAGCAGGCGACACAAAGACCGGAGGCTTGCGCTGGAGCTATACGTGTTTGCAGGCCTCGTCGCGTTCTTCTTCACGCTCAAGTACATCGACGGCTACCTCACACGCTATATCTATTCCGCCTGGCCTATATACGATGCGCTGACCCTTGGGACAAGTACCTGGATTGCTTGGTTATTTATTCTTTCGGCGCTGATATTAGCCGCTGTTTTTTTTAGATACGGGAAGGTCAACCTCGTATTTCCGAGAACTATCCCCAGTCTCATCGTGGGAGGTATTCTTATTCTGATGTTGGCAAGTATTGCGCTCTACGCCCCAGGCTGGCGTTATTTCCGAGCTTTTAGTGAGTGGGCTGGAGGATATCTGCGTGAGAGTCTCGCCAACAACGAGCTTACGACGAATCTCGCGTGTACCTTCGATAGCGTCGGCGGTTTGATCGTTGAAATCTCCTTCTCCAACGAATCCTCCGTCCCTCTGGCCGTCGATACCTCCAGCTTTCAGGTGAAATTCTGGAAGACTGAAGAAGGGGACAGTCGATCGTGGGTAACACTGAGATCAAGCGCGCCACCCATTTTGACTTCATCCACGGAGATGGCGGTCACACGTTACATTGTAATTCCCAAGGGTAACACGGAACAGATAGCACTCGCATACTCCAAATCGAATCTGGAACGAAAAGTACGCGACCTCGCCACCAAGTTCGCCAACGACAACGCTGCGATAACGGCCTGCCAGGTCGACTATCAACAGCTTCCACCGTACTATTGTGATTACGCCCGAGAGGAATGCAAGATGCCCCTCGTTAAGCAAATAGCCGTTGGTATAGCCGGCATGAAGTAGACTAACGATTGAGTGCGTATCGAACGATCTTCCCAGTGGCTGGGTCAGTCAGGCTAAAGCCGGCGCGTTTTGGACTCCTGCAAGCGGCAGCATCACCTTGACCGACGGCCCACTTGCTTAGACGCATCGGCCGACGAATCCAAAGCTACCCCGGCAAGCCTTGCCCTTGGCAACCATATTAGGTAAGTTTTAGATAGTCATGACGTCTCAAGGGGGGCGCAAGATGACAACTCCAATTCTTGGCATTACCTTAAACGAACTTCTTCTCGTTGCGACATTGGTTGGAATATCTCTTGTTTTATTTTCTCGTTACATGAAGAAGTTCTTCAAAACCAGAGGCGAATTGGCTGTCTACGATGGTCTGTTCATCCCTATTCAAATACTTGGTTGGGCACTACTGGTCGTTCCGGTGTATATTTATCTTGTATCGGAATCTCTCGAATATAAACAGGTTGCCATTATCGAATTTATTTTGATTATTCAGTTGCCGGTATTCACTTTCGTTTTGGTAGGAGTGCCCCTGCTTCCGTTTTTTCACAGAACTGTCAGGTTGGGTGAGATAGATATTAAGGGCTCCACAACGGCACAAGGGGTTCGAATTGCTCATCTGTCCGACTGTCATCTTCCCGAAACCACTACCATCGAGGGAGATTTGCCGTCTGCATCCGTCTCAAAAGCGACTGCTTCCGCTCTGTCGTGGGCTCTTCCCAGGTCACACTTCGTATTCTTAACGGGCGACGTAACTGACACTGGTTCTCCTGGAGAGTGGGCAATATTTAAACAACTGTGCAAGCAAATCAAACTTGATCGTGAGAAGCTGCTCGTGATTCCAGGTAATCATGACATTTCACTCGAGACTGGATTCAGCCCGCCACAACGCAACATCACTGAAGGGTTCGAAAAGCGATGCCTAAATTTCATCGCCAACGTAATCGTGGACTGCCCCAAAAGGTGGGAGTTTGTTCATGAAAATCAATCATTCAAAATCATAGATTATTTTCAAGCGGCGTTTACAAGTTACATCGATGAATATCTTAAATACCCGCCGGAGGTGTCTGTATTACCCGCGAAACCGTCCAGTATATATTATCTGAAAGCGCCAGAGATACTGCGCCAACGTGCCGATCAATTTGAAAGGCAGGGCTTGTGTTGGCCTACCAGATCGCGTCCGTTAATGTCAAATCTTATGGAAATAATATTTCCGATCGTCTTCTTCCATAATGACGAATTTGTTATAATCGGCCTGAACTCAAATATAGAAGGATCAATGGGTGTTGCCGATGGTGCGTTCGGCAGAATAGGGCAAGATCAACTCCGAAGACTAGAGTTGCTCCTTAATGTAGCTAAAGGGCGACGGGTCATGATTTTGGTTCATCATCACATTGGCATGCCAGAGCGTATTAAAAATAAATTTGGCCGCAAATCATATCAACTTAAATTTCTACAGCTCGCAGATGCTAGAAAGCTCTTGAAGCTCATTGACGGCCATGATGTAGTTGTGTTCCATGGCCATAAACACGTGGCATATTCCGCCAGAAGCAAGAAAGCTGTGATTATCTCCGCTGGCTCAATTTGTTATGGGGACATTGCTGAATCTCGTGACTCTGCGGTGATTTTTTCTGTCCCTGCCGAGGGTGATGTACAACGGGTCTCCAGTTATTCGGTCAGGGCGTAGGCCGGCCGGGTTGCCACCGCGGAAGGTGTTTTCAGCCCTGGATTGGCTTCGGAAGAAGGAGCGTCGCAACGCCCAAAATAGGCTCGAAGCTGTCCCGGCTGGCCGACGACCCAGCGTGCGCTCTTGGGAGACGGTCGTGGTGGTGCTTAAATGACCGCATCGGGAAGACCGACTGCAACCTCCCTGATCGGTTCGAATGCAATGTCGCTCATTTAATTCCTCCTTTATCCGGCCTTACGCGATTTCAGGTCCTTCTCGACGGACTTGCGAAGGGCGTCCATGATGTTGACGACATTGGAGGCCGGAGCGGTTTCAGGTTTTTTGCCTTTCGTTGTCTTCCTCGGTTTTAGGGCTTTCTTTTTCTCCTCGATGAGGGCCAGCAAGGCTTCCTGGATGGGATCGGTGGCCATGGTCGGTGACCAATGTTTCGTCCGCTGTTTGATCAGCTTCTCCACCAAAGGCATGGCATCCTTCTCGGAGTCGCTGTCGATCCCTTCGAAGTAGGATTCTTCTGGGCGCACCTCGTCGCCGAACCTGAGGGTCCAAAGCACGATGCCATCGTCACGGGGTTCGAGAATGACCGCTCGCTCCCGACGGCCGATGACCAGTCTGGAAACCCCAACAACCTTCGACGCCTTCATCGCATCGCGGATGACGGAAAAGGCCTCGTAGCCCACTGGATTGTCGGGTGTCAGGTAGTGGGCTTTCTCCAGATAGGTCCAGCCGATGGATTCGGCAGGAACGAACTTTTCGATGTCGATCGTTCGCACGGTGTCGAGCGCCACGGAGTCCAGGTCTTCGTCCGTCAGAATGACATAGTCGTTCTCGCCGCGGGCATAGCCCTTAGCCTCGTTTTCGTCCTTGACTGGTTTCCCCGTGACGGAGTCCATGTATCTGGAGACCACACGGTTCCCGGTTGAGCGATTAAGGGTATGGAAGCGAACCTTCTCGGATTCCGATGTCGCCGGCGACATCGCCACCGGGCAGGTGACGAGGGAAAGCTTGAGGTAGCCTTTCCAGTAGGGACGGGGTGCCATCGTTCGCTGTCCTATCCGGCTTTACGCTGCGGGGCGGCTGGAGTGGCGGACTTGGCCGCCCCGCGCGTCGCGCGCTGCCGTTGGGTGCCTTTGTTGGCATTGGCGGCCGTGCGTTTCGGTTGCCCAGTGGATTTGCCTGCAAGGCCTGCGCTTTCGCGAAGGGCCGCAAGGAGATCATTGGGTTTGGAGACCTGTACCTTTTTCGGCTTGGGAAGAGACTTGCCTTCGAGCTTTGCCTTCACGAGTTCCGCGACCGCCCGTTCGTAACGGTCGTCGAAGGTGGCGGGATCGAACTCCCCGATCTTCGTCGAGATGATGTGCTTGGCGAGATCGAGCATCTCACCTTCGATCTTCACCTTCGGTATCCCTTCGAATGCGGCCTTCGAAGATCGTACCTCGTAATCGTATTGCAGGGTCGTGGCGATCATCCCGTTGCCGTGCGGGCGAATGAGTACCGTACGCATCCGCCGGAACAGCACCGTCTTCGCAATGGCGGCGACCTTCGCCTTCTTCATTCCGTCCCGGAGGAGGGTGAACGCGTCCGATCCGGCACGGTCGCTCGGTGTCAGGTAATAAGGCTTGTCGAAATAGACGTCGTCTATCTCGGAGCAGGGGACAAATGCTTCGATCTCAAGCGTTTTGTTGCTTTGGGGGATCGCAGCCGCGATCTCTTCCGGGTCGATCATGATGTAGCGACCGTCGTCGACCTCGAAACCCTTGGTCTGCTCCTCTTTCGGGACCGGCTCTTCGGTCTCGCCGTCGACGAAAATGCGGTTCACCCGGTTGCCCGTTGCTTTGTTGACGGTGTTGAAAGTGATGCGTTCAGCGGTGGACGCAGCCGTGTAGAGGGCCACCCCGCAGCTGACTTCTCCAACTTTCAGAAAGCCCTTCCACTGGGCACGGTGTCCTGACGCCATGACGCGACGCTCCGAATCAGTGATTCGCGACTCAAAGACGTGCGACGGTGATTCGTTCCGACTCGAAACGAATCATTTTTCAATGAGTTACGACCTGATGTTGAGGTTCTGAATCGGGGACGCCTTAGCCGGGTAGATTAGCGTATCGTCGGCCTACTCAGCCAATATCAGCTGTCGCTAAAGCAAGCGCCTGAAACAGGAAGGCCAGCACAGCTACGTGAACAGTAGCAACTGCGGCGGTTCGCGGTCCGCCGCCTTGCGTTCCAATGACGACAATGTCACGCCGAGCAGTCTGATGCCTCGGCTGACTGGAAAGACCGCCCGCAGCAGCGAGTTCACCGCATCCTTCAAAACGGCGTATGAGCCGAAGGGCATCGCAGTCGTCTTGCTCCGAGTGATCTGAGTGAAGTTGTCGTACTTCACCTTGAGCGTCACCGTTTTGGCGCTGATTTCATTGGCATCGCAATAAGTCCAGACCTTCTCAATCAACGGCCGGATGCCTTCCCAGGCCGGAACGAACGAATGAATGTCCACCGTGAACGTATCTTCCGCGCCAACGGATTTTCTGACGCGGTTGGGTTTAACCTGCCGGTCGTCAATGCCGCGTGCGATACCATGGAAGTAGGGGCCCGACTTTCCGAAATGGTTGATCAGGAATTCGAGGCTGCGGGCTTTGAGATCAGCGCCGGTCTCGATGCCAAGTCGGTTCATCTTCTCGGCTGTTGCAGGGCCAACGCCGTGGAATTTCTTGACGGGCAGGACCTCCACAAAGGCCGGGCCGTTCTTTGGGGTGATTACCGCTTGGCCGTTCGGCTTGTTGAGGTCGCTTGCCATTTTCGCCAGGAATTTGTTGTAGGAAATCCCTGCAGACGCGTTCAGTCCCGTAGCCGCCTTGATCTTGGCGCGTATCTCCAGTGCGATCTCGGTCGCGATGTCCATGCCTTTAAGGTTTTCGGTAACGTCGAGGTAGGCTTCGTCGAGCGAGAGAGGCTCAATCAACGGCGTGTATTCGGCAAAGATTTCTCGAATTTGCTGGGAGACGGCTTTGTAGACGTCGAAACGCGGTCTGACGAAGATCAAGTCAGGGCATTTCCGCTTGGCCGTTATCGATGGCATCGCCGAGTGAACACCAAATTTGCGAGCCTCGTAACTTGCCGCAGCAACGACGCCGCGTGCCTCCGAGCCGCCGACAGCGACCGGCTTGCCGCGAAGGTCGGGATCATCGCGTTGCTCGACGGAGGCGTAGAAGGCATCCATGTCGATATGGATGACCTTGCGCTGTCGATTGATTGTGTCGTGTGGCGCGTCGCTCATGGGTGTTCGGGCGTTTTGTTTATGAGAGGCGGTCGCCATCTGGCGAGTCCTCGTCTTCGTCTGGCGGGAAGAGCAGCATCTCCTGCTCATATTCAAGCTTCGCGATCTGGTCGAACAACGCCTGCTCGTAGTTGGAAAGCACACTCCCGAGATGCGCGAGCGTGTCTGCGGGTAGCTCGCTGCCATCATCCGTCGTCACAGCGATCCTTCCCGCGTAGGCAACGTCAATATAGGCTTGGACCGTCTGCAGTTCGCTTTTCGCGAATTCGATTTTGGCCCCAACGGCGGTTATGCGCAATTCGTCGGCAGTGACTCCGAAGGGTGCGCCTTCCAATCTCTGCTGGCTCCCGTCAAATGAGGTCACGTTCTCCGTCATCGACTTTTCTCCTGTGCTTTACACCGCATCGACAAGACGTCAGGAACGAGTAGCGCCGGGAGTTTTCGACAGGAATTTTTTCTTATCGATGACATTTGCTGCCTGTGGACAGTTCGTCCGTACTCGTTTGAATCCATTCGATCTTCGGCTTCCGATCATGCCGCTCGGTTGCAATTCGAGAGCTGCTCGCCCGTATATGCGCATTGACTCACATTCCACTTGGGAACAAATAGAGAACATACTCGCTTTTGAACGAGATGAAAACCCGATTTTGGAAAAGGCTCCGAATGGCGCAGACCGCCGCGAACCCAATTATCTCCGACCTGCGAGATCGCATTCAGCACCTCGAAGGGGCAGTCGCGCGATCCAAGTCAGTCATTCCATTCGGGGTGGTCGAAATCGACGAACGCCTTCCAGGAGGCGGGTTGGCCCACGGCGCGGTCCACGAGTTTGCGGGAGGCGGAGCAGGGGCAGTTGATGGGGCCGCGGCTGCGCTCTTTGTTGCTGGGATCGCGGCCCGGACGAAGGGCATGGTCGTCTGGTGCCTGGCTCGGCCGGACCTGTTCGCTCCCGCATTGGCCCAGGTCGGTCTCCACCCTGATCGCGTCATCTATGTCGAAGCGATCAAAGAGGAATATGTCCTTGAAGCCTTCGAAGAGGCTTTGCGGTTCCGGGGGCTGGGCGCGGTCGTCGCCGAAACGGTGCGTTTGCCGATGGTCGCGTCACGTCGTCTGCAACTGGCCGCCGAGGGTTCCGGCACCATCGGTCTGATCATCCGACGATGGCGACGGCAGGCCGAGGCGGGGGATTTCGGACATCCGACGGCAGCGGCAACACGATGGCGAATATCGGTTCTGCCATCCGAGCCGCTTCCCGTTCCGGGCGTTGGGCGAGCGCGATGGTTGGCAGAGCTGATCAGGGTCAAGGCAGGCGAAAGCGCGGATTTCGAAATAGGTGCATGCGATGCCAAGGGTCGTATCAGTCTTCTTTCCGACACTGGCGACAGATCGGATCAGACGCGCCGATCCGTCCATACCGGTTGACGGTCCGCTGGTCGTTGTCGCCAGGAGCGGCTCGAAACGATGGCTATCCGCTGTCGACGGAAACGCCGTTAGGCTTGGCCTGCACGTTGGCATGGCGGCTGCAAAAGCTCAGGCCGTGGTACAGGGCCTCCATCTGATCGATGCCGATCCCGCCGCTGATAGTGCAGCCCTCGAACGCCTGACGCTCTGGGCTTTGTCGCAATATTCGCCGATCGTGGCAGCTGATCCACCGGATGGCATCGTCATGGACACCCAAGGAGCCGATCATCTTCAGGGCGGCGAGGAACTGATGCTGTCCGGTCTCGTGAACCGGTTTCGCGCACGGGGTTTGCCAGCTCGTGCCGTCGTTGCCGACACCTGGGGAGCCGCATATGGATTGGCTCGATCGATGACGGTCGAGACCAAGGTCATTCCCGCAGGCAGGACTGCTGACGCAGTTGCGCGGCTGCCGCTCTCGTCACTGCGGTTAGATGCCGAGACCGTTGTCAGCCTGCGCACGCTCGGATTCCAGACCGTCGGCGAGCTGGCTGCGACACCGCGTGCGCCGTTGGCACTTCGTTTCGGTCCGCAGATCGGTCGTCGTGTCGATCAAATGATGGGCCGGGTTGCCGAGCCGATTGATCCGATCCGTTGTCCCGAGATCATCGAAGTCCACCGTGCCTTCGCCGAGCCGATCGGTGCGGCCGAGACCATCGGAAAATACATCTCGCGGCTCGTGGCGAAGCTCTGTCTCGAGCTACAGGCAAAGGGACTGGGCGTCCGCCGCACCGACTTGATCGTCCATCGTGTCGACAATACGATCCAGGCACTCAGGGCAGGAACCGCCAAGCCGGTGCGCGACGTCGCCTGGTTGACGAAGCTGCTGCGTGACCGCATCGAACGCATCGATCCCGGTTTCGGCATTGAGAAGCTCAGTCTCGCCGCCACCATGGTCGAGCCCCTGGATGACAAGCAGATCGCATCCAGCCTGATAGAAGACGCCGCGGTCGATGTCGGGGCTTTCGTCGATGTCCTTGGTAACCGGGGAACCTACCGCATCTATCGCGTCGCACCGGTCGCCAGCGACGTCCCGGAACGATCAGTCCAACGCATATCAGCCGTCGCTGCCGAGGTCGGGCAAACCTGGCCAGTGGTCTGGCCCCGTCCGGTCAGACTGATGGATAGGCCCGAACTGATTGAGGTCATGGCTCTGCTGCCTGACCATCCGCCCGTCTGGTTTACCTGGCGCGGCAAGCGCCGGCGCGTCAAACGGGCTGACGGCCCCGAGCGTATCTTCGGCGAATGGTGGCAGCGGACGTCCGAATGGGCCGCTGTCCGCGACTATTTCATCGTCGAGGACGAGAGCGGCGAGCGTTACTGGATTTTCCGCTCCGGCGACGGCGTCGATCTCGACACCGGCTCCCATCGCTGGTTCCTTCACGGGACGTTCGCATGAGGTACGCGGAACTGCAGGTCACAACCCATTTCTCGTTCCTGCGGGGCGCATCGTCGGCTGATGAGCTGTTCGCGACCGCAAAGGAACTGGGCATCGAGGCTCTCGGGATCGTCGACCGCAATTCGCTCGCCGGCATCGTGCGGGCGCTGGAAGCATCGCGTGCGACCGGCCTACGGCTGGTTGTCGGTTGCCGGCTCGATTTGGCAGACGGCATATCTATCCTGGTCTACCCCACCGACCGCGTCGCCTATTCTCGGATGACCCGGCTTCTGACGCTCGGGAAGAGCCGGGGTGGCAAAGCCAAATGCATCCTCAACCTCGACGATGTCGCCCTCTATTCGGAAGGTCTCATCGGTATCCTAGTGCCGGACCTACCCGACGAGACCTGTGCGATCCAGCTCCGGAAGATGGCCGAGATTTTCGGCGACCGGGCCTATGTCTCACTATGCCTGCGCCGGCGACCGAACGACCAAATGCGGCTGCACGAAATCTCGAACATGGCTGCTCGGCACCGGGTGAAGACCGTCGTCACGAACGACGTCCTCTTCCATGAGCCGTCCCGACGCCAACTCCAGGACGTGGTCACCTGCATTCGCACCGGAACGACAATCGACGACGTGGGCTTCGAGCGCGAACGGCATGCAGATAGGTTCCTCAAGCCGCCGGAAGAAATGGAGCGCCTGTTCAGTCGCTACCCGGAGGCGCTCGCCCGGACGATGGAGATCGTCGAGCGGTGCACCTTCTCAATGGAAGAGTTGACCTACCAATATCCAGAGGAGGCTATCGTTCCTGGCATGACTGCTCAGCAATCGCTGGAGCATTATGTCTGGGGATGCGTGCCCAACCGATATCCTGAGGGGCTGCCTTCCCGTGTGGAAAAGATCATCCGCCATGAACTGGCTCTGATCGAGACCATGCGATACGCCCCCTATTTTTTGACGGTTTTTTCCATCGTCCGATATGCCCGTTCCCAGGGCATCCTCTGCCAGGGGCGAGGTTCGGCTGCCAACTCGGCCGTCTGCTTCGTGCTCGGCATCACCTCCATCGATCCGGATACCAATGACCTGCTATTCGAGCGCTTCGTTTCACAGGAACGAGACGAACCCCCCGATATCGACGTCGATTTCGAGCACGAACGGCGCGAGGAGGTCATCCAGTGGATTTACAGGACATACGGCCATCACAAGGCTGCGCTCTGCGCGACGGTCACCCGCTATCGGACGAAGGGCGCTATCCGCGATGTCGGCAAGGCGCTCGGCCTGCCCGAGGACCTGATCAAGGCACTGTCGTCGGGTGTCTGGGCATGGAGCGAGGCGGTCGGTGAAAAGCAGGTCAGAGACCTCAACCTCAATCCGGGTGATCGGCGTCTCGCCCTGACCCTTCAGCTTGCTCAGCAGCTCATGGGAGCCCCACGTCACCTTGGACAGCATCCCGGCGGTTTCGTTCTGACGCATGATCGTCTCGACGACCTGGTGCCTATCGAACCGGCGTCGATGGCGGATCGGCAGGTGATCGAATGGGACAAGGACGACGTCGAGGCCTTGAAATTCATGAAGGTCGACGTGCTGGCGTTGGGAATGCTGACCTGTATGGCCAAAAGCGTCGCATTTCTCCGTGAGGAAAAGGGCATCGATCTCGATCTGGCAACCATCCCTCAGGAGGACCCGGCGACCTATGCGATGATCCGCAAGGCCGACACGCTGGGCACGTTTCAGATCGAGAGCCGCGCTCAGATGTCCATGTTGCCCCGCATCAAGCCGAAGACCTTCTACGATCTCGTGATCCAGGTAGCCATCGTCCGTCCCGGTCCGATCCAGGGCGACATGGTGCATCCATATCTTCGCCGCCGGGAAGGGAGGGAGAAGGTCGAATACCCGACGCCTGAACTGGAAGCGGTCCTCCACAAGACCCTTGGGGTGCCTCTGTTTCAGGAATCGGCGATGAAGGTGGCGATGGTCTGCGCCGGGTTCACCGGGGGCGAAGCCGACCAACTTCGGAAATCTATGGCGACATTCAAATTCACGGGTGGCGTCTCGCGTTTCCAGGACAAACTCGTGAGTGGAATGATCAGAAACGGCTACACGAAAGGGTTCGCGGAGAAGACCTTCAGCCAGCTCGAAGGTTTCGGCAGCTACGGGTTTCCCGAAAGCCACGCGGCGAGTTTCGCGCTGATCGCCTATGCGTCGAGCTACATCAAATGTCACTTCCCCGATGTCTTCTGCGCGGCCCTCCTAAACTCTCAGCCGATGGGCTTCTACGCGCCGGCTCAAATCGTCCGCGATGCCCGTGAGCACGGTGTCGAGGTTCGGCCGGTTTGCGTCAACCAGTCGCGATGGGACTGCACGCTCGAGGCCATCGACGGCTCAGAGCGTCACGCCGTGCGCCTTGGTATGCGAATGGTGCGAGGCCTGGCAACGGCGGATGCTGCCCGGATCGTTGCCGCGCGCGCCGATCAACCCTTCGATAGCGTCGACGATTTGTGGCGACGGTCTGGTGTGCCTGCTTCTTCGCTGGTGGAACTCGCCGAGGCTGACGCCTTTCTTCCGTCCCTCGGGCTGGAACGGCGTGAGGCCCTGTGGGCAATCAAGGCGCTTCGTGACGAGCCGCTTCCTCTCTTTGCGGCTGCGGCCGAACGCGAGGCACGAACAATTGCCGAGCAGCATGAGCCGACGGTCGAGTTGCGGCAGATGACGCAGGGACATAACGTCGTCCTCGATTACGGACACACCGGCCTGACCCTGCGCGAACATCCCGTCAGCTTCCTTCGCAGGGAATTGCTTGCGCGTCGGGTCGTTACCTGTGCCGAAGCGATGTCCGCTCGCGATGGCCGGTGGCTGATGGCAGCCGGGCTGGTGCTGGTCCGCCAGCGGCCCGGCTCCGCAAAAGGTGTGATCTTCGTGACCATTGAGGACGAGACGGGCGTCGCCAATGTCGTCATCTGGCCCAAGCTGTTCGAGCGGTCCAGGCGGATTGCACTGGGGGCTTCCATGATGGCGATCAACGGCCGCATCCAACGAGAAGGCGATGTCGTGCATCTCGTCGCGCAGCAGCTGTTTGATCTGTCGGGGAGCCTAACGGGTCTTGCGGACCGCGATCTGGAATTCAGGCTGCCAACAGGAAGGGGTGACGAATTCGGCCATGGTACGCCAGGCAGACCGGACTCGCGCGTGCCTTCAGGCCAAGGAATGAAGTCTCGGGACATCTTCATTCCGGACCTTCATATTGATCAGGTCAAGGTGAAGGCCCGGAACGTCCATTAGAAGGGACGTTTGACACTCCGATCAATTCGAGTGCCAATTCTGAATATGCCTGTGCGAGTTTTGTCGAATGTTTTCTAGTCTGTATTCAGAATATCGTAGTAATTTGAAAAATAGTAATGGAAACTATTTGATTATCTAGACAACTAGAGGTAAATTGTATGTAAATATCTTCACCTAAGATAAGCATATGGGGGGGCATGCGAGTGAGAAGAATTTTCACGCTACTTATTGCGTTTCTATTGCCTGTTTCGGTGTTCGCTACGGTATGCAGGCTACCGAACCTTCATGGTTTCGAGGACGCGCGTGCAAGAGCTGAAGCTATATTGCCTCCAAAGACAAATGACATCTCAAAACTGGCGATTTATGTAGAACGTGATCCATCTCTGGGCCTCTACTTCCAGTCGAACTTTGTGTCCGAGGGAGCCGAAAACGTTACCAAAATCGGCGGAGAAGCATCACTTACTGACCTGGAATGGGCGGCGCAGAATCTCGTTTGGACTGAGCAACCGGATTTTATTCAACGTCAGGAAGTCCAGGATGCGATTCGGCAACTCAATAGAGTTTATATTGATAAGTCCGTCTTCGATGAGGATGGACTTTCTAGCCTAAATCTAGAAGGGATAAGCGACTTTACGATCATCGACAGGGAGGCGAGAGTGAGTACGGCCGGTATCACCATAAATCGTGACCGGCCACCTCCACTACTTGCCGAGCGAATAGCCGGGTGCTGCCTAAATGGAAGGCCCATTGGCAAGGGCATAATGTTAGCGCAAGCGCTGACGGAGTTGAAATCATCACCAAAGGATACAAGAATTATCTCTCTCGTCTCCGACAGCGCCACTATCGCAACAGCAAAAGAGGTGGGACTGGAAGGAAAGGCCCTGATGAACATGGCAGATCGTTCTGCCGCTGACCTTCAAAAGGTTTTCGAGGGGCAGTCTGGTAAACAAGTTGTCGTCTTAGGCCACGTTGAGAGCGGCAATTTTGTAGTGCGAGATGCCGGAGGAAGCGAAAAGTCGCGGGTGGCGATAAGCCACCTCAGAAAGCTCGCTTCGGACAACAACGTCCTTCTTATCGAAGTTGGCTGCAACACCGCTTCAGTCGGGGATACTGTTGCTGGTCTTCAAGTGGGGGTGACAACCCGCTTCAACACCGTAGAGGCAACGCGGAAATTGTCGAAAGCAATAGACGCAACAAATATGTCAGAATTTTTGCAAAGACTCGCTGATCAAGACTTAAAGGTGGTGGTCGAATCTGAAGCAATTGAGAATATTATCCGATATCGAGCAAACTATTTTATTTCCGGAGAATTTGGCTCCCCTGACATCAGTGTTGCGGAAGTTTCCATCACTCCTCGCTCATCGGGAATTTTGGGAAGCTGGACACCAAATTGGATGAGACGAATGTTTAACTAACGACGGATTTCTATTTATTTGGAGTAACAATGGGTGGAATTGCAAGTGCTCCGATCAACGAGGCTGTATTCTTTCTTTCTAAGGCATCGCCTGAAGACTTAGAACAGCTAAAGAACAGTTTTCCTGAAATCAAAGATGAGTTGAACCCGGGGATTATGGCAGGCGAAGCCGACCTGAGTCCCGCTCAAGCGCGAACCATCCTCAAGGCGAAGGCGCAGGTCATCGTTGTAGTATTGAACAAGACGATTGAACTCAGTGATAGAGCTTTGTCTCAAGCTAGCAGGAAGATGCGCTTTGGTCGCCGCACGCGGATGGGCGGTCAGGTCATTACAGTTGTGGGCACATCCGGCGTTTTGGCGGCGATTGGAATAACCCAAAACGGGCTTGCGATTGCTTCCGCTATACTTGCGCTTTTGGGTTCATTGGCCGCTATACTCGGTGAGTATTTCGAGCAAATTGTGGACAAGAAGCAGGGCGGGCTCAACGAAATATTCTTACGCATCGCAACTGCTCGCCACAAGGCAGTCATAATTACAAAAACGATAGAGACCTACATCCGGGAGGACATTATCGACAGTGGACTTGAAACGACCATAAGGGAAGGTAATGCGCTGAGCGAAGAGATAACATCTAACGTGTACCAAATTTTTGAGGCGTTTGACGTGACACACGGGAGATGACGCGGACCCACGAACCAAAGCCGCTCTCAGCCAAGCCAGAAGGTCAAGACTTGGCGAGGGGATCAGCTGGGCTTCGAGAGAAGTAGCGGGGTTTCGCCTGCCCTCCCAGCACCAATTTCAGATAGCCATGTCTTTTTCCGCAAAGGGCCGAAGTCCGTCATCCCTGGCCCCCGAATGAAGCATCAATTTACAATTTCTTCCGCTCTTCCTGGTTAGGTATGGCAATCTGCACGAAACGACAGAGTCATGGACCGGGCCGGAAACCTTCGAAAAGACATCGAAGCAGCGTTGCAGCCGATAGACGGCGAATGCCCTGAGCACACTCTGTATGGGATGAAGACCATACTGCTCGGAACTGCGGTATGGGACGAAAGTTGCCCAAAGCAACCCGATCGCCAGTGCGATCGACGCCGGGATTACGTCTGCCTTGCCGTAAGACGAAAAATCTAAAAATTCGAACATCCTCAATCTCCCTCTTGTTTCGTATGCAACCTAAGGTACCGCTCTCTCTGGCTGTAGGTGTAAACGCACACGATGGCAGTAGACGAACCAGGTGAAAGCCCTCTCTAGCCTGAGGAGGCGGTCGCCGATCGGCTTTGCTTTTCACCCGGAAATCAACTCGACAATGCAACCTCTGTTCATATGATTGCAGCGTCGCAAAGGGGGATTCTATGAGATTTGGACTCTGGTTCATCGCGATGGCAGTCATAGCCATCGGGGCGTATATCCTGCACGATCAGATGGCGAATTTTCGCTATGAGTACTACGCCGCAGTGGCAATTCTGATGGCAGCGGTGAGTGGGTCGTTCTGGGCATCAGTCGCTGTTGACCGCATTGTTCAGCCCAAGAGCGGGGATTCCCGTCACATCTTCACCTTCCTTCTGGTCGTAGCCTTTCTCATGATAGGTGCGGCAACCGTCGTCGGCGTCCACACCGAATGGGAGGACAAAAATCTCGGCACGCTCGGCGATTTTCTCGGCGGGACGCTCAATCCGATCCTAACGTTCCTGAGCTTCATTGCCTTGCTGCTGACGATCGTTCTTCAGCAGCGAGAGGTCCATTCAGCTAGAGGGGAGGCAAACAGCCTAAAGACCGAACGATTCAAGGATCGGATGCGGGCCGAAAAGCAACAGTTCGAGAACACGTTTTTCCAAATGCTGAACTACCACAACTCAATTGTGAACTCGATTGACATATGGAAGGGCCAAACCAAGGAGACATTACGCGGCCGCGAATGCTTCAAGTTTTACTTTGATGTGATGAAGGCTGAGTACGACAGGGTTGAGATGATTGACGCCCGTCAAAGGGTTTTGCACGCGTATCACTCGAAGGTGTGGGAGACATTCCAGAAGGATTTGGCCCACTACTATCGATTCCTTTATAACCTCGTTCGTTTCGTGGACCAGAACAAGGTGGTTTCGAAGACCAAATATATCCGCATAATGAGGGCGCAGCTTTCTGACTTTGAAATGTCGATGTTGTTTTATAATGGGCTGACGGATAACGGCACACGATTTAAGGAATACGTTGAGTACTTCACACTTTTCGACAATCTGCCCGACAATGCGCTTTTAAGCTCGGCACATCGCTCGTTCTACGCTGAGAGCGCCTTTGACGAAGCTGCTCGCAAGCAACCGCTCTCGTTTCAGGATGTCAATCACGAAGTGGCCGAAGCCGAAGATGTGACCAATCCTGAATGACATACCCCACCGGGCCCGTGAACTACCAGGGTATTCCCGCCTAGTTTTGGAGGGTTGACGGAAGCCGACCAACCTCCCGAGTAAATATCATTGGATATCATCGGTGCAGCATCGACGCGAAGATGCAATCCAAGCGTCAGTGACACATGAAAATCTTTCTCGCCGGAATCGCCGGATTCTTGACCACAGTCGTAGTGTTATCGGTTTTCCGAGAGATGACGCTTTCGGGGAGATGGGCGCGACTGCAGTGCATTGGATAGGGACCTTCCGCTGGCTCTACGACTATCAGACCTTGATAGCACTCGTCGGTGCCTGGTGGGCGGCGAGCGCCGTGCACGCTCAGATTAGACAGGCGAAACAGATAGAACAGCAACGGATCGACACAAAGAGAGCAGCGTTGCGGGCTGCTCTTCCCTTTACGTTAGGCTCGCTGTCCGAGTATGCAGACACGTGCGCTAAGTACTTGAGCGATCTTATGGGCCAGACCGTCGAAGGGCTATTGCCTGCAACAGTGCCAATACCGGATTTTCCTAAGGTACCATCAACGGCGGTGGCGAATGTAACCGACCTCATCGAAGTCGCCACCGACAACGAACGGGTTTTTCCTGTCGATAATGCTCGCGTCTCTCCAGATTCAAAACGCACGTTTGACCGGTATAAAGCGGGAGCACGGCCGAGATGGGCATATCACTCTTCAACTGAACCTCGAGAGATACATCGTCGACGTGGCCGAGGTTCTCGCACAAGCGTCTGCGCTATATAAGTTTGCTAGGCAGGCGACCGGCGAAATGCCAACTGGGGTCTCACGTGGAGAGATTGGCCTAGCAGTCCCGCTCTTGGGCTTCCCTGACGATCTGCGGGCGAGGATCACACAGAAGGATGGCCTGGAAGGCGATCTGCCGTGGGTCCCGCCGTTTCGATGAGCCCCCGCACATCAACCACGCACGAACGTACTTCTTTCCACCTCGTGCCAGTGCAACTCGCGCAACACACCAAGACCGAGGCGCATAACGGAGTGGGCGCGGACATGGCTGGTGGATTTGGCGTAACCCGTCGGTTTTCGTAACGCGGCGGCCAATCAGACTCGGTCTGCTGATAACTGCCTGCATCTTCTTTGCCCTCATCATTCTGCCGTCAGTACGGCGGACCGGGAGGGGCATTCAAGAATGACAAATCATCGCCTTGTTCTAGGCTCCATGGCAAAGCCCAAAGAACACCTCCCAGACGCGCCGGGCGAGTGGCTACGTCTTCCTAGATTGGCTAGTTAGTCGGCGTCGGCGTCCGAAAGATCGCCTGCGATAGCGTCGATCGCACCGCTATTCTCAAACCTCTCGGCCCATGTCAACCAGTCGGTATCCTGGACGCGTGAGGTCCCGTAGGCCCTGAACGAGTGGATCGCCCTGCATATCCAAGGGACGAATGTCCCAAACATGTATTGGGTGACGTCTACAAACTTGTCGTACTGAGCGCTAACCGAGTCCGAATTGCGCTCGCCGAGAGCCCAGTCGGCCGGGCTTACCGTCGCTTTGCTTTCTTTAGCTTTGGGTAGATTTAGAAACGTTTCAGTTAGATTCTGACCTTCTAACCAGCTCGATGCCACCGTGCTGACATCACTCGCCTTGAAGAAGAATGGCGTCTTCTTCCTGTTTGCAATGTCTCGAAGAATTTCGTTCTCCTGTTCGTCGCAGGTACCAAGTGCGTCGATTAGGTCCGCCGCAAAGTCGGATGGGCTTAGAGGTTGGTCGTCGCGCGCTATGAAAGTGAGCAGGGTACGGCAGGTGGCAGGCCCGAAACCGCTTCTATTTGCCGCTTCGCCGAGGCCCGTCAACTGCATGGGACTTGCCGCACGGGCAAACGGCTCTCCGTGGGCTTCGCTTAGAAGCTCGGCGCGGGCGGATGACAGCAGAGCTTGGGGGGAGTTTGAATACTGCGCTGCGTAGCTATTTTCTGCCCATTGCACTTCCAAATCATCGACTTCCGGGTTTTCGGGAATGCTGGCCAAAAGTTGCGACGCGACCACAGCTGTAACCGCCCGTCTAGTTTCAGGCTTCAAATTGTCATTGGCGAATATGCTGGCGACCGGGGGAGGGTCGGCAAACAGTTTTGTCTGATGGGCCCTTCTCGTTTGGTTACTCGTGAAGATAGACTTGCCCAGAACGTTGTCGAATATGATCGTGTCACCTTCCGTAAACTCACCTGCGCGACCGCATCGGCCAGCGATGTTACGGAAAAGGAGAGAATGCATCGGTGCCTGGGTATCTTTGTATCCCGTGAGCCAGTCAAAAATGATTGTAGAGCGGAACGGTAGGTCTACGCCCTCGGCAAGTGTCGTTGTGGAAGCTACATATTTGAGGTCCCTGCGTTTGATTGCATCCTCGATTGCCTCTCGTATCTCCGCGGGAAGTGAGGCATTGTGGTAGGCCACGCCGCGAGCCAACATATGCGCTAGCGGCTTGAGATGCGGATACTCGGAGTGGATCAGCTCAAGCACAGTCAGTGAGGTTTCCAAGCGTGGGATTGGGGCCTCGTTCTCGGCAATCTTCGCGGCCAGCCCCCTGGTATTGGCTTTTGAACTGCAAGCTAGCAGGATGGGTCCACCGATGGTGGACTGAATATATCGGGCAAGATAAGCTGCGTTCCCGAAAGTAGCGGGCTTTTGGGCCGTTATGCCGCCGAAGTGATCGGTCGGATAGACTTGCTGGGGAACCGGCAAGGGCTTCGAACCGACATAGTCAGCTGCCCCTTTGTTTGGTGGCCTGAGTGGGTCGCCTCCAAATATCCAGCGCAACAGGCCATCGGATGTCCAAATGCCTATGCGGCGAGACGTGGGTCGCCAGCTGTCATTATAGTGCCGTGCGCTGGGGCCCAGCCAATTTAGGAGCAACCGAACATCCGTGAGGACAGCCGACAGCAGCACAATGCGAAAGGTGTTCGCTTTCTTCTGCTGTAATCGCATTCTCACGATGAGGGATTCAAGCCGCGCCCCGCGAACGCCATTCTCGATGCCGTGAGCCTCATCGAACACAACGGTGTCCAATCGCGCGTAAAAGTTGGTGTTCCTGAGCAGTCCATCTAGGCGCTCCGGTGTGGCGACGACAATCGAGTAGCTGTCTTTTGGAAGGGCATCATTCGAATTGAAGACGCCAAAGTAACCAAGGACGCCGACCTCGGTAGGCGCGTGCTTTCGAAAGGTATCCAGTACCTGCCTTCCAAGTGCTATATACGGCACGACGTATACAGCGACGCGACCCGCCTTTCGCATACGGGAAGCGATCACCAATTCCGCAATAAGCGTCTTTCCTGCACTCGTTGGTAGGGTGACGATGCAATTTGCATCGTCGTCCAATAGGTCGTCATCGAAGACAAGTTTTCGTTGCGGTGGCAGCAGACAAAATCGACGATCGTCTATGAGTCGGGATATGTAGTGGTGAAACGGTTTGTGCTGGTCCAATCGGTAGAGCGAAGACGTTGCTGTGTTTACAATCTGTTGAAGGGCCAACCTCGCGCACCGGAGCATGGTGATTTCAGAAGCTGGCCTTTGCACTACCATCAGTTCTTCGAAATGCCGGATCAGCTTCGCATTCTCAGATTCATCGCCGGAATGCAGGAAATGATGCAGGCGTTCCAGAAACTCCCGGCTTTCCGACGTCAGATGCCGGGACAGAACAGCTTCGTGAATTTTCGCTGGGTTACAGACAGCAAACGTCAGCCAGAGACCGTCAGATTCCAATAGTGTCTTGTCAACCAGCTTGTGAGTTGCCGCAGCCGAGGGGAAGTTGCCGTACATTGCATAGGCGCAGCCGCTTAAAAGGAGCAGAAGCGTTCGCTCTAGCCGGTGCTCTGGTCCGGACCCGTCGTCGTTGAGCACTGGACGCTTGGCCACCTCGAAGCAAACGCGCGCCGCAGCGATCAGAGGCGACGCGGTTTGCTCATCGAGCAAGTCGAGACTGGTGTCGAGGAGCTTCCTGCTTTGAAACTGATTGATCTCCTGCTGCGCGACAGCGAGCAGGTATCCCCATGACATCGGATCGACGCTGAGGCCGCGCGACATGGCGAATGCTGTGACATCGGCGTGTCTAAGTTCGTCCGAAAGGGTCATGACTGGCCTTTCAGGAGCCGAAGGAGGCGTTTTTCGAGGTCTGATAGCCCGATCGCCCAAGGTTCTATCTGCGAGGCGTTCCAGCCAAAGCCCATAATCGACGACCTTATCATCAGCATCTTCGATACCGGATCGGAACTTGCGAGGTCATGGATTCCCGTAGGAAGTAGCTGCACACGAACGCTTTGTTGCGGCGTGGTGCCGCCAAGTCTCGTCACCCTTTCGGCATACTCTGCATTATTCTGCTCAACTTCGAACTTGTTCGCCAGTGCGCTAATTCGGGTCTGCAGCGTGAACTGTGGATCGGGCGCGAATAGCTTCTTGTAATCACCCTTTAGATTATCGAAGTAGTTGAGGCTCATGTCACCCGTCGTCTTAATCTCCTGGATGTAAAGCCGATCGTGTGCAGCGTCTGAAGCGTCGAAATGGATATATATTAAGTCGAGGCCGGCACCGCTAATTCGTGATAAAGGTTGGAGAGCATTGCCGACGTGCTTGTCCATCTTTCCTTGGGGACCCGCTAACGCGACGTGCAACGCTATGAACTCGCCGAGGTTCCCCTTAATTCGGTTCCCAACTTCACCAGCCGCTATATCGAATGGCGCGCCCATATGCTGGAGTCGTGTAAGCAAATTCGCGTGTGCGGCGTCACAATCGGGATCGCCGACGTGGACATACACACCAGTTTTGTTTGTTCTCTTGAAGCCGCTCACTGAAAAATCGATCGCCCCAGAATCGGTTGTTCACCATCGACGCAGATTTCACAAGGCTCAATGGGGCTGTCAACACAGGCGGCGCATCTAAGCGCGGTAGCATTGCCGAGCGCAGATCAGGTGCGCCGAGGGTATGCGAGTAAACTCCTGGGTGGTTCAACTCGTCCGGATCAGCGTTTGGCGTCACATCCAAGGCCAGAGCTGGCCCGCGCATCAGACTTCTACAATAAGGCCCGGTTCAAAGTGGGTATGTTCTCTTGGATACCCTCTCGGGTTCGAGACAATTCTCGTGTTCCCAACGTAGTAATCGTTGCGATGATGGACATGGCCATGCACCCAAAGGGTCGGTCGTGTATCCAGGATTAGGTCTTCCAAATCCGACGCATAGTTAGCCGAAAGCGGATCATGTCGAAACCCGGCGGCTACCGATCGGGGCGACGGTGCGTGATGGGTAATGACGACGGCCCTGCGACCTGCCCGCCTGCGAAGTTCAGAGGCGATAAAGTCTCTCGTCTCGACATGCTTCTTGTAGGCATCGAGAGGCCTGAATTTGGAGTACGGAGTTTTTGAAAGCTTGATCTTTCTGTAGTCATTCATACCGTGTGCAGCATACGACATCGCGACCTGGGGATTGTGGCCGAACAAACGGAAATCCGACCACAGAGTGCCCCCCATAAACGAAAGGCCATCGATCTCAGCGACAGCGTTTTCGAGAAAGTGGACACCCGAACAGCTTTCAGACACGGCCTGCTTCAAGCTCTCCTGAACTGCTTCGCCGTAGAACTCGTGATTGCCCGCCACGAAAACCACCGGGACTTTTCCAGCAAGATGCTTCGTCAGCCACCGCAAGCTAGGGACGATCCCCTTCGTCAGAACGTCGCCGGCACAGACCACGACGTCTGCACAAGCTGGAGGCTTGAGATCGAACGGTTCGCCGAACTCTAGATGAAGATCGGAGATTATCCAGATTTTCATGACCGGAACCACTAACCAGGACCGAGGACTGGAAACAAAGGTGTGCGATCGTTTCTTGCTGCCACCCACGGATGCGAGCGGCGGAGACACGATGTCGCCGGAGACGACACGCACACATTCGCGTCCGGGATTTCGATTTCGAAATCGAGATCGCCAAATCCGAGGTGGAAGTCGGAAATCGTCCAGATTTTCATGCGGTCTACGCTTTCCCAATCTTGTTTACGGGGCTTCTCGCCGCGTCGGGTGGTCCGTTCGTCCTCGCCTTCTCCCCGCGTTCGCGACCGCACTGAATTGATGCGCTTAAAGTGCACCGCGTCGTGCGTTCCGCGTAAAACCGACGTAGGACCTGCCGGATGGCAGTGGTTGTTACGCCTCGGTTACGGTAACCGTGCATGGCCATTGCCAAGGTCTTTTTTGCGTGCGACCGATTCGCCGAACGGAGGCGAAAACGATGTACGAATCCTACGAACATTACAGCCTGAACGAAATACTCCGAATCCTGACCATCAGCCGCTCCACCCTGTACCGTATGAGACGCCGGGGCAAATTTGTGGCCGCCACCGATATGAGCGACTCGAGGATCGCGTTTCTCAAGTCCGCCGTGCATGGCTGGCTTAAAGAGCGTGGCATGCCTTTGCCGCGCCCACCGAGATACGATCGAAGCGATCCAAACGAGCTTCGATATTAACGTCACATCGGTCTTTGCCTGGCATGGACCGGAACCCGCTTTCTCGAAAGTGACTGCACGTCCGCGTCGTCAAATACCGACCCGAAGGACCGGTTCGCAGTCGAGGAATATTCGTTCACGTCGATGACCAGGTCTGGACGGAATGCCGGCGATAGCTCGTCCGGGTATCCGCGCGGATTGCAGATCACCCGTGTCGACCCGATCAAATAGTTGCTTGGCGTATGTATGTGTCCGTGTATCCAAAGGCGCGGCTGGTATGTCAGGATGGTCCTTTCGAGCCTCGAGGCGAACGACGGCGTGAGGGGATCGTCGATGCGGTCCCGAGGCACCGACAAGATGCTTGGCGCATAGTGGGTGACGACCACTGTTGTTTCCTGCGTCTCGGTCGCCAGCATGTGCGCGAGAAGGAGCCGCGCCTCAAAGTGACGGCCCATGGCCTGACGTGCGGAGAACTTCTTGAATGGCCGTTTGGAGAGCTTGATCAGACGGTAGTCGTTGAGGCCTTGCTCAGCCTCCATCATGGGTATCCGCGGATCGCCCAGAAGCGCGAAATCGCTCCACAGAGTCGCACCGAGAAAGCGGATGCCATCAAGGGAAAGAAGGCCACAGTCCAAAACAAAGACCCCGGGAAAATTCTTGGATTCTTCAAGTCCGGCAGCGAAACCCTCGACCAGGGAAGCGCGGTAATACTCGTGGTTGCCCGGGACAAACACGACCGGCATTTTTTTGGAGACGTTTTCTCCGAGCCAGCGCACGCTGGGCGCGACGCCCCCGTCGAGGATGTCGCCGGCGCAAATGCAGATATCGGCGGCAGGCACATCCAGTTGCTTTCGGCTTTCCGGGAATTCGAGATGCAGATCGGAAAAAATCCAGGCCTTCACTGAAGCCTCCTTTTAAGGTGTTCGTCTGACATGGGCATCACCGGGTCTCCGAGCCGGTACCAACGGGAGAGCGTCCTTGCGACACCTCTTTCCTCGTCGAGATAAAAAAGTTCGCTCGTGAGCGTCACCGACCTTTCGCTTGTCGTGGGATGCCCGACGGCACGGCCCACGAGGCACGGAACGGACCGCATGCCCAGAAACCATTCCTCTATCGTCACGGGAGACATGGGTGCCGGCCCAGCGACGGTTATCGCCTCGAGGTCGTCAGCCAGGCTTCTCAGAACGTGCACTAGCTCGTGCATCGACATGCCGAACCGTCTCCCGATTACCCTGTCTCGCACTGAAGCCTCCTGGCGAAGCGTGTGGATAGGTCGTGGCTGTTTCCTTGCAGGCCGTCGGACGAATCTCGGGCGAACGCAACGGACACACCAGGCCGCGACTAGAGTTGATCTTATAGATCAAACATACAGTATGTCGAGTCCTTTATTTGGTTAAAAAGATCGTACTCTTGACTTTCATTCTCGCCGCCGGTTCGTCGTCTTTATGATACTTCTGCAACCCCATGTGGCCCGGGCGGCCCGCGCCATGCTCGGCGTAAGCCAGCGCGAGTTGGCCGACCTCGCCGGTGTCGCGCCGGGGACGGTTGTCAGCCTCGAAAAAGGCGGGATGGTCACCCACGAGTCGGAGGAGCGCGTGACGAGATACCTCCGAAAATGCGGCATCGTGCTGCTCGGAGAACCCGGGGAACCGCTGGACGGATTGCGCCTGTCGTCGCCGCCAGAAATGAGGCCTCGGAGGCGCGGACGGAGAAAGTCCTCCGGGGATATGTCCGAGAGCGACAAATGACGCGGGTATCGGCGGCGGTTTTGCGGGCGGCGCGCGCCTACACGGACCTGAGCCAGGAAGCTCTGGCGAAAAGAGCCGGAATGGCGAAGCGAACGGTTTTTCGACGCGAGAATTTAGGGGCGCGGCAGGACATCATCCTGGAAAAGATATTGGCCGTCCTGCGGGAGGAGGGCGTGACACTGGTTTTCGACGACCACGGTGCGGTCCGCGGCTTGCAGTTTCGCCAATGATAATATCGCCCCCAGCGGAGCGGAAGGGGCTTTTTCCCGAGTTACAATCGACGCTTCGATCGATTTGGCACGCGCTGCGAGGATCGTTTGCCTCAATCGGACCTGCCTCGAACCGCATTCATCAAGTGTGCCTCCCATTTCAGCAGGGCCTTCCTTTTCTCGCCTACGAAATCCCTGCAAAACTTCGGACGCTCTTGGTCCGTCAGGTTGCCGCTGCGGCCGAGGAACCTGACGATGGTCTCGGGCTCGACATTGAGCACACCGCTGGCCATTCGAACCCGTGCAGTCAGTTGAAGATCGTGGATTCGGATGTCGGGCCATTCAAGAACCCGCCTGACTTTGCTGAACAATTTGGACGAGGCGTTCTCCTGCACCCGATTACTTGGATCGCGGGGGCTCTGGAAAATCCAATCGCTGTCCGCGTCTTTCCGGAGATTGGCCGTTTCTTCAACGATACGCAGGACGAATGGCGTCAGAGGTACAACGTGCAAACTGTCTATCCGGGATCGAGACGCCCAAGTCCCGTCTTTGAAACCAATCTCCGAGACCTTCATTCCGAGCACTTCGCCGATTGGTTGAACAGTCAGGGCCGCCAGCAGGACGCTGTTCGCCAAAGGCACCGAGACGCTTAACTGCGGGATGGAATCAGGGGACGAGAACGCATTCCAGATCACGCGCAATTGCTGGTCGGTTAAGGGCTTGCGCACAGAGTACGGGACCTTACTGTCATACCAACTCAGATCGAGTTTGCTCATCGCAAACTTCCTTCCGCGCCGGTCTCCGGCACCGCCCATCGTCCCGGGGACACCTGGCGCGCCTCCAGTCGCAGCGATCCGGAGTCGATTGCACCCTGCCGGAGCGTGAGGATGTCACGTAGGCGGGCCTCCCACTTGTCCAATGCCTCCTTCTTTTCATCGAAATATTCCCATCGGTTATAGACCGAGGTAACCCGCGCCGCGCCACCGGTATCGCTTAGGTGGTTCAGTACCTTGGAGAGGATGAACGGCAAGACCCGCAAGGGCGGTTTGGCCATATGGGTGGTCGCGGTCCTCCTCTCGTCGTGGATGCGAATATCACCCCAGGATAGCGCTTTCTTTACCCTTCCGAATGCCCTGGTGGCGGCTTGCGTGGTCACAGAGATTTTCTTGTTTCTCCGACCCTGGAACACGGCGTCGCTTGAGGCGTCTTTGCGCAAGGCGATGGCGAGCTTAATCAGATGGACTGCAAGCGGCGAGAGCGGCACCAGATGCTCAGCATTGTTCTTGGTGAGGTGGGGCGGGATGGTCCATACGGAGTTTTCGAGATCGAGATCGGACACCCTCATCCGCAAAATTTCGCCAATGCGCTGGACGGTCACCATTGCGATTAGGATCGACAGGGCGACCGAATCCGAGACGGCAACCCCCGGTACTTTGACCGGCGGGGTAAAGGCTTCCCAGATTGTGCGCAGCTGTTCGTCGCTTAGCACGACCTTTCGGCTTCCGGCTTCCGGGTAGAACACATAAACGCATGGATTATTTGCGGTGTAATTGTTCCATATAGCGTAGCTGTACATGGCGTGGAGCGCCTGCTTGGCGCGGCGAGCCGCGCTGTCGGAAACTCTGTCCCTAAGCTCATCCACCAAGGTCTGGATAGTTTCTCGTTGGACACGGTCTATTAAGGTCTCGCCGAACGAAGGCTTTATGTGCTGTTCTACAGATGTCCGCTCGTTTTTGATCGTGGTGTCCTTTTTCCTACGGGCCTTGTGTTTGTGCCGGCCGGCCCAGCATGCTGCGATGTACTCGTCCGCCAAACGGGCAATGGTGCAGCCGCTTGCCGTCAGGGCGACCGGATTTGATATCAAGGGAGTGAGTGCCGAAGCACCGCGCAATTTTATCTCCATGCACTCCGCTCGGGCGCTGGCAAGGGATATCTCCGAATAGTTTCCTAGATGAAAGCGCTTCTGCTTTCCGTTTACGCGGTGACGCATCGTCCACGTTTTCGCGCCCGACGGACTAACCCGCAACGCCAGCGACGACTTTCCGTCAGGATATTCTTTGGGCTTATTTGACGGTCGAACGCTGTCGCAGAACTTGACAGTCAGCTCATTTCGTTGCCGTGCCATGGTGGTAGACCTCCGTTTTGGTGTGCTTGGAAGATCGCCAAAGCAAAGTGAAATATCAATAACCTATTGTTATTACATGTTTATTCTGAGTTTATTGAACTCGTCTGGCACGTGCTGACACACGATGCACTGCTCGGTGACACATCTTGATCACGGGAGCGGAAATGCCCCACGGAATTCATTCGCGCTTCGCTAATGCGTTTGTACTAGGCGGACTGCGAAAACACCGGCGACTGGAAATAAAGTCGTTTCCTCAATGGCCTGAGTAATGCGCTGGGTGCCACCCGGTTGGTTCGAGCCGCAGCGGTCATTCCACGAGTGGCTGATCCGGTACGTCGTTGCCCAATGCCGCAATCCCACCTGAGATTTCGCGGCCGCCGCGATCTGTTGTCACTGGGCGAGGGCTGGGCTAAAGCCAACTTGCCGCGCAAACCGCTACCGCCGCAAGGGTGGCTGGTCGTTACATCGGACGGCGTTTCAGTTCGCCGCGATCCGGCGCGCTTTGCGGCCCGGCTCTCCGAACCTGAGGCGAGAAAGCGGCGAAGAGCGGACGGATTGGTGGGCACGCCGTATTAAAGACCTCGCTGGCGATCCACGGCTGGCTCGCCGGGCACCGCGGGTGAGGGGACGACGGCGTTCGTTGCGACTCGAGATGTTGGTCACACTTAGGTCACGGCAGGCGGGACCTGTGTGGCACGGCGTGAATTAGGATGACCAACCAAGCCACTGGAACGACGGCACAAAGCCCGCGCGGCCCCGCCTACGCGGCCTTTCGGCTCCCGGTGGTCGTCTACGCCGTGTGGAGCGGCCCGAAAAAAGGGGAAAAACCCACTTGCCAAGGCAGCGCGAGGGTCTTAAAGGGACTGCAAAGCTTGCGGATTTGCTTCGACGCCCCCCGCGGCGGAGCGGGTTTTACAGGTTAATAGGGGTATAGCTCAGTTGGTAGAGCGGCGGTCTCCAAAACCGCAGGTCGTAGGTTCGAGCCCTACTGCCCCTGCCATTTTCCTTGATGCGGGACAGCGCGGACATGCTCGCGGCATTCCGGCCGAGGGATTATGGGTGGTAACTAATTTCGTTAAACTTCGGTTTCCCTCTTGTGTATTCGGAAATCGGTGTTTATTTAGGGTTCAACAGACACGCGGTGCGTGGGGCTGATAGTTTCAGCTTTACGCGCCGTAATTGCGTGGGCAGTCGATGGCATCCAAATCCAATCCGTTTGCGTTTCTGCAGCAGGTTCGCTCCGAGACGTCGAAAGTTACATGGCCGTCGCGCCGCGAGACGATGATCTCGACGGTTATGGTGCTTGTGATGGTGGTTTTCGCTGCGCTGTTTTTCTTTGCCGCTGACCAGCTGATCGGCTGGGCTCTGAGCTTCGTGCTGAATACCGGCAATTGATACGGGTGGAGATGAAAATGGCGGCACGTTGGTACATCGTCCACGCATATTCAAATTTTGAGAAGAAGGTCGCTGAAGACATCGAGAACAAGGCTCGCCAGAAGGGGCTTGAGCACCTGTTCGAGAAGATCCTCGTGCCGACCGAAAAGGTGGTGGAAGTGCGTCGCGGCCGCAAGGTCGATTCCGAGCGCAAGTTCTTCCCGGGCTATGTCATGGTTCGCGCCAATCTGACGGATGAAGCCTATCACCTGATCAAGAATACGCCGAAGGTTACGGGTTTCCTCGGTTCCGACAATAAGCCGGTTCCGATTCCGGATTATGAAGCCGAGCGCATTCTCGGTCAGGTCCAGGAAGGTGTCGAGCGGCCGAAGGCCTCCATTACCTTCGAGATCGGCGAGCAGGTTCGCGTTTCGGATGGCCCGTTCGCTTCGTTCAACGGCACGGTTCAGGATGTGGACGAAGAGCGTTCACGCCTGAAGGTCGAAGTGTCGATCTTCGGCCGCGCAACGCCGGTCGAGTTGGAATACGCTCAGGTCGAGAAGGTCTGATTGCAGAGATTGGAAGCTGGCCCTTGCGGCCTGTTTCCCGCGGACCTTGTCCGCACCCGCGTGGAAGGTGAGGGGTCTTAGCCGGACCCTAATGATCCGCACCACGCAACCGCAGCCGCCGGAGAGATCCGGCATCACGGGCCGGGCGACCGGTCGTTCATGAAAGGCAGAGAGATATGGCTAAGAAAGTTGCAGGCCAGCTCAAGCTTCAGGTCAAGGCAGGATCGGCAAACCCGTCCCCGCCGATTGGTCCGGCGCTTGGTCAGCGTGGCATTAACATCATGGAATTCTGCAAGGCGTTCAATGCCGCCACGCAGGAAATGGAAAAGGGTATGCCGATCCCGGTCGTCATCACCTATTACCAGGACAAGTCCTTCACCTTCGCGATGAAGCAGCCTCCGGTCAGCTACTGGCTGAAGAAGGAAGCGAAGATCACGTCCGGTTCCAAGACGCCTGGCAAGGGCGCCAAGGCCGGCTCCCTCACCAAGGCTCAGATCAAGACGATCGCAGAAGCCAAGATGAAGGATCTGAACGCAGCGGATATCGAAGGTGCAATGGCGATGATCGAGGGCTCTGCCCGCGCCATGGGCCTGGAAGTGGTGGGTTAAGATCATGGCAGGTAAGCGCACGCAGAAGATCAACGAAGGTGTTGATCCCACCAAGCTCTACGCTCTGAGCCTGGCCATCGGCATGGTCAAGGAACGGGCTGTGGCCAAGTTCGACGAAACCATCGAAGTCTCGATGAACCTCGGTGTCGACCCGCGCCATGCGGACCAGATGGTTCGCGGCGTCGTCAACCTGCCGAACGGCACGGGCCGTACGGTTCGCGTTGCGGTCTTTGCTCGTGGCGCCAAGGCTGACGAAGCCAAGGCCGCCGGTGCCGATGTCGTCGGCGCCGAAGACCTCGTCGAGATCGTCCAGGGCGGCAAGATCGAATTCGATCGCTGCATCGCCACCCCCGACATGATGCCGCTCGTCGGCCGTCTCGGTAAGGTGCTCGGCCCGCGCGGCATGATGCCGAACCCGAAGGTCGGCACCGTCACCATGGACGTCGCCGGAGCCGTCAAGGCTTCCAAGGGCGGCGCCGTCGAGTTCCGCGTCGAGAAGGCTGGCATCGTCCATGCCGGCATCGGCAAGGCCTCTTTCGACGCCAAGGCTCTGGAAGAAAACATCCGCGCTTTCGCTGACGCCGTCATCAAGGCGAAGCCGGCTGGCGCCAAGGGCAACTACGTCAAGCGCGTGGCGATTTCCTCGACCATGGGCCCGGGCGTCAAGATCGAAGTCGGCTCGGTCACCGCGGCTCCGACTGCATAAGTTATGGCCGGGCTTTAAAGCCCGGCGACTGAATTTCCGGCCTCGCAAGGGGCCGGAATATTCCGGAGAAATCCGGAATCCTGTCCGAGATTGCAGGTGGTTTTCCCTTAATCACTTTGGCCTGCATGAGACGGGTAAGACCCGAATTGCATGAAGTTCGCTTCTCGTAACTCGGTTCGAGCCTTGGATGCCTTGTGCCTCTTTAGCCTTGATTGGCGCGGAGCGCGGGGGGACAGGATCCTCAAGCGTCGCTTGGGATCTCACATGATCCCAGGAGGCAAAGGCAACCCGGCAGGCCCGTTTTCGGTCCTGCCAACTGGAGATAGGCAGTGGAAAGAGCGGAAAAACGCGAATTCGTCACGGAACTGAACGAAGTCTTCAAGGCTTCGGGCTCGGTTGTCGTGGCCCACTATGCTGGTGCCACAGTCGCGCAGATGAACGATTTTCGTTCGAAGATGCGTGCAGCTGGCGGTACCGTCAAAGTCGCGAAGAACCGCCTGGCCAAAATTGCCCTTCAGGGTACGGAAGCGGAAGGGATTACCAATCTCTTCAAAGGTCAGACGCTGATTGCATACAGCAATGACCCGATCACCGCTCCGAAGGTCGTCATGGATTTCGCCAAGACCAATGACAAGATCATTGTTCTGGGCGGTGCCATGGGAACAACCACGCTCAACG
Source organism: Rhizobium sp. BT04 (assembly GCF_030053135.1). Lineage (NCBI taxonomy): Bacteria > Pseudomonadati > Pseudomonadota > Alphaproteobacteria > Hyphomicrobiales > Rhizobiaceae > Rhizobium > Rhizobium sp. BT04. The sequence continues at coordinate 176,829 of NZ_CP125652.1, forward strand.
CCGAAGCAGTCAAGTCGCTTGCGACCCTGCCTTCGCTCGACGAGCTGCGTGCGAAGCTGCTGGGCATGATCCAGACACCGGCTACCCGCATCGCTGGGGTTGTTGCAGCACCGGCAAGCCAGCTTGCGCGTGTGTTCGCGGCCTACGCCAAGAAGGACGAAGCCGCTTAAGGCGGTTTTTCGCTGTTTATAATCAACCGGTTCGAACCGAACAAAAGGAACTAGTAAAATGGCTGATCTCGCAAAGATCGTTGACGACCTCTCCTCGCTGACCGTTCTGGAAGCTGCAGAACTGTCGAAGCTTCTCGAAGAAAAGTGGGGCGTTTCCGCTGCTGCTCCGGTAGCTGTTGCTGCCGCTGCCGGCGGCGCTGGCCCGGCTGTCGTTGAAGAAGAAAAGACCGAATTCGACGTCATCCTCGTCGACGCTGGTGCCAACAAGATCAACGTCATCAAGGAAGTCCGCGCCATCACCGGTCTCGGCCTCAAGGAAGCCAAGGACCTCGTCGAGGCCGCTCCGAAGGCTGTCAAGGAAGGCGTCAACAAGGCTGAAGCCGCTGACATCAAGAAGAAGCTTGAAGACGCTGGCGCCAAGGCCGACGTCAAGTAATCTTGAATTGCTTTTGGGAGGCAGTCTCGACTGCCTCCCATTTGCCGTTTTTCTGAACGAATTACCCAAAAGCCGCGTCAAACCGGCTTTTGGGTAATGGGTTCTTCAAAAGGATAGTCTCTCGCCGAGGGCAGCACAGCAATCCGAGCTGAGCGTTTTCGGGAGTCGGACGAGATTGAACTACCCATTGATTGACGGGATCGACTGGCCATCGGTTCCCGTCCGTTGCAGGCCCGGGTGCAAGATTTTGAAGGAGCGACGATGGCTCAGACCCTTTCGTTCAACGGTCGCAGGCGCGTACGCAAGTTTTTTGGTAAGATCCCCGAAGTCGCAGAAATGCCGAACCTCATCGAGGTTCAGAAGGCGTCCTACGACCAGTTTTTGATGGTTGAAGAGCCGAAAGGCGGCCGGCCCGACGAGGGTCTTCAGGCCGTTTTCAAGTCGGTTTTCCCGATCACCGATTTCTCCGGCGCTTCCATGCTGGAATTCGTGTCCTACGAGTTCGAACCGCCGAAGTTCGACGTTGACGAATGCCGTCAGCGCGACCTGACCTATGCAGCGCCCCTGAAGGTGACGCTGCGCCTCATCGTGTTCGATATCGACGAGGATACCGGCGCGAAGTCGATCAAGGACATCAAGGAACAGTCCGTTTACATGGGCGACATGCCGCTCATGACCAATAACGGCACGTTCATCGTCAACGGCACCGAGCGCGTGATCGTCTCCCAGATGCATCGTTCGCCGGGCGTCTTCTTCGACCACGACAAGGGCAAGAGCCATTCTTCCGGCAAGCTGCTCTTTGCTGCCCGCGTCATCCCCTATCGCGGTTCCTGGCTCGACATCGAATTCGACGCCAAGGATATCGTTTACGCCCGTATCGACCGCCGCCGTAAGATCCCTGTTACGTCGCTCCTGATGGCGCTCGGCATGGACGGCGAGGAAATCCTCGATACCTTCTACACGAAGTCGCTCTACAAGCGCGACGGCGAAGGCTGGCGTATTCCCTTCAAGCCGGAAACGCTGAAGGGTGCCAAGGCGATCACCGAGATGGTCGACGCCGATACCGGCGAAGTCGTCGTCGAAGCCGGCAAGAAGCTGACCCCGCGCCTGCTGCGCCAGCTCTCCGACAAGGGCCTGAAGGCGCTGAAAGCCGCCGATGACGATCTCTACGGCAACTACCTTGCCGGCGACATCGTCAACTACTCGACGGGCGAGATCTATCTCGAAGCCGGCGACGAAATCGACGAGAAGACGCTAGGCGTCATCCTGGCAAACGGTTTCGACGAGATCCCGGTTCTCGGCATCGACCACATCAATGTCGGCGCCTACATCCGCAACACGCTGTCTGCCGATAAGAACGAGAACCGCCAGGACGCTCTGTTCGACATCTACCGCGTCATGCGTCCGGGTGAACCGCCGACCATGGAATCGGCCGAAGCCATGTTCAATTCGCTGTTCTTCGATGCGGAGCGTTACGACCTCTCCGCCGTCGGCCGCGTCAAGATGAACATGCGTCTAGACCTGACGGTGGAAGACACCGTCCGCATCCTGCGTAAGGACGACATCCTGGCCGTGGTCAAGATGCTGGTCGAACTGCGCGACGGCAAGGGCGAGATCGACGACATCGACAACCTCGGCAACCGCCGCGTCCGGTCGGTCGGCGAGCTGATGGAAAACCAGTACCGTCTCGGCTTGCTCCGCATGGAGCGCGCGATCAAGGAACGCATGTCCTCGATCGAGATCGACACGGTCATGCCGCAGGACCTGATCAACGCCAAGCCGGCGGCTGCCGCCGTTCGCGAATTCTTCGGTTCCTCGCAGCTCTCGCAGTTCATGGACCAGGTCAACCCGCTCTCGGAAATCACCCACAAGCGCCGTCTTTCGGCCCTTGGCCCGGGTGGTCTGACCCGTGAGCGCGCCGGCTTCGAAGTCCGCGACGTGCATCCGACCCACTACGGCCGTATTTGCCCGATCGAAACGCCGGAAGGCCCGAACATCGGTCTCATCAACTCGCTTGCGACCTTTGCCCGCGTCAACAAGTACGGCTTCATCGAAAGCCCGTACCGTCGCATCGTCGACGGCAAGGTGACGAGCGACGTGCTCTACCTCTCCGCCATGGAAGAGGCGAAGTACTACGTCGCCCAGGCCAACGCCGAAATGAACGCTGACGGTTCCTTCGTCGACGAGTTCGTCGTCTGCCGTCATGCCGGCGAAGTCATGCTCGCGCCGCGCGACAGCATGAACCTGATGGACGTTTCGCCGAAGCAGGTCGTTTCGGTTGCAGCCGCGCTCATTCCGTTCCTGGAAAACGACGACGCCAACCGCGCGCTCATGGGCTCAAACATGCAGCGTCAGGCCGTGCCGCTGCTGCGTGCCGAAGCCCCGTTCGTCGGGACCGGCATGGAGCCGGTTGTCGCCCGTGACTCGGGCGCTGCCATCGGCGCGCGCCGCGGCGGCGTGGTCGACCAGGTCGACGCGACGCGTATCGTTATCCGCGCCACCGAAGACCTCGAAGCCGGCAAATCCGGCGTCGATATCTACCGCCTGCAGAAGTTCCAGCGCTCGAACCAGAACACCTGCGTCAACCAGCGTCCGCTGGTCACCGTCGGTGACGTCGTCAACCGCGGCGACATCCTCGCCGACGGCCCGTCGACCGATCTCGGCGATCTGGCGCTCGGCCGCAACGCGCTCGTCGCGTTCATGCCCTGGAACGGCTATAACTACGAAGACTCGATCCTGCTCTCCGAGCGCATCGTTGCCGACGACGTGTTCACCTCCATCCACATCGAAGAATTCGAAGTGATGGCACGCGACACCAAGCTTGGGCCTGAGGAAATCACCCGCGATATTCCGAACGTTTCGGAAGAAGCGCTGAAGAACCTCGACGAAGCCGGCATCGTCTATATCGGCGCCGAAGTTCAGCCGGGCGATATCCTCGTCGGCAAGATCACGCCGAAGGGCGAAAGCCCGATGACGCCGGAAGAAAAGCTTCTGCGCGCCATCTTCGGCGAAAAGGCCTCCGACGTGCGCGATACGTCGATGCGCATGCCGCCCGGCACCTACGGCACGATCGTCGAAGTTCGCGTCTTCAACCGCCATGGCGTCGAGAAGGACGAGCGCGCGATGGCGATCGAGCGCGAAGAAATCGAGCGTCTTGCGAAGGACCGCGACGACGAGCAGGCGATCCTCGACCGTAACGTCTACGGCCGTCTGATCGAAATGCTGCGCGGCCAGGCGTCCATCGCCGGCCCGAAGGGCTTCAAGAAGGGCACCGAGCTTTCGAACGCCGTCGTCTCCGAATATCCCCGCTCGCAGTGGTGGATGTTCGCGGTCGAGGACGAGAAGGTCCAGAGCGAACTCGAAGCGCTCCGCGGCCAGTACGACGAATCCAAGTCGCGCCTTGAACAGCGCTTCATGGACAAGGTCGAGAAGGTCCAGCGCGGCGATGAAATGCCTCCGGGCGTCATGAAGATGGTCAAGGTCTTCGTCGCTGTGAAGCGCAAGATCCAGCCGGGCGACAAGATGGCCGGCCGTCACGGGAACAAGGGCGTCGTCTCGCGCATTGTGCCGGTGGAGGACATGCCGTTCCTCGAAGACGGCACGCATGTCGACGTCGTTTTGAACCCGCTCGGCGTGCCTTCGCGCATGAACGTCGGCCAGATCCTCGAAACCCACCTGGGTTGGGCCTGCGCCGGCATGGGTCGCCAGATCGGCGAGCTGATCGAAGCCTACAAGGCCAATGGCAACATCGAGCCGCTGCGCAAGACCATCGGCGATGTCGTCGGTGACGGTCCGAAGGCCGAACAGGTCCACGAGTTCGACGATGAGTCGGTCCTGCGTCTCGCCGACCAGTGGAAGCGCGGCGTTTCGATTGCGACGCCTGTTTTCGACGGTGCGCATGAAGGCGACGTCAACGATATGCTGCGTCTGGCAGGTCTCAAGGATACCGGTCAGTCGACGCTCTATGACGGCCGTACCGGCGAGCAGTTCGACCGCCAGGTGACGGTGGGCTACATCTACATGCTGAAGCTCAACCACTTGGTCGACGACAAGATCCATGCCCGTTCGATCGGTCCTTACTCGCTCGTGACCCAGCAGCCGCTGGGTGGCAAGGCGCAGTTCGGCGGCCAGCGCTTCGGCGAAATGGAAGTCTGGGCGCTCGAAGCATACGGTGCTGCCTACACGCTGCAGGAAATGCTGACGGTGAAGTCGGACGACGTCGCCGGCCGCACCAAGGTCTACGAAGCCATCGTCCGCGGAGACGACACGTTCGAAGCCGGTATTCCGGAAAGCTTCAACGTTCTCGTCAAGGAAATGCGCTCGCTGGGCCTCAGCGTCGAGCTCGAAAACACCAAGCTTGACGAGGCGCAGGCAGCTCAGCTGCCCGACGCGGCCGAGTAAGCACTTGATAGGGCGTGCGCTGCCAATGCGGCGCACGCCGGTCCCGCCGGGCGCCGTATCCATGTCGGCCCGGGAGGGAAGTTTCGCCGCATCTTGCGGTTATTCTCGTTTAAGCGAGGGAGGCGGCTCCCGGGAAATTGCCGCCGACCATCGCATTTTGAGGGCGCTTTAGCCCATGAAGGAGACAGGCATGAACCAAGAGGTCATGAATCTTTTCAATCCGCAGGTGCCTGCACAGAATTTCGATTCCATTCGGATTTCGATCGCGTCTCCGGAGAAGATCCTCTCCTGGTCCTACGGTGAGATCAAGAAGCCGGAAACCATCAACTACCGCACGTTCAAGCCGGAACGCGACGGTCTGTTCTGCGCGCGCATCTTCGGGCCGATCAAGGACTACGAATGCCTGTGCGGTAAGTACAAGCGCATGAAGTACAAGGGCATCATCTGCGAAAAGTGCGGTGTCGAAGTCACGCTGTCGCGCGTTCGCCGTGAGCGCATGGGCCATATCGAGCTCGCCGCTCCCGTTGCCCACATCTGGTTCCTGAAGTCGCTGCCATCACGCATCTCGACGCTGCTCGACATGACGCTGAAGGATGTCGAACGCGTTCTCTACTTCGAAAACTACATCGTCACCGAGCCGGGCCTGACCGCCCTGAAGGAGCACCAGCTCCTCTCGGAAGAAGAGTACATGCTCGCCGTCGACGAATACGGCGAAGACCAGTTCACCGCGATGATCGGCGCTGAGGCGATCTACGAGATGCTGGCCTCGATGAACCTCGAAAAGATCGCCGGCGATCTGCGCTCCGAGCTTGCCGACACCACGTCGGATCTCAAGCAGAAGAAGCTGATGAAGCGCCTGAAGATCGTCGAGAACTTCATGGAGTCGGGCAACCGCCCGGAATGGATGATCATGAAGGTCGTCCCGGTCATTCCGCCGGACCTGCGCCCGCTGGTGCCGCTCGACGGCGGCCGTTTCGCGACGTCGGATCTGAACGATCTCTACCGCCGCGTGATTAACCGCAACAACCGTCTGAAGCGCCTGATCGAGCTTCGTGCGCCTGGCATCATCATCCGCAACGAAAAGCGCATGCTGCAGGAATCGGTTGACGCGCTGTTCGACAACGGCCGCCGCGGTCGCGTCATCACCGGCGCCAACAAGCGTCCGCTGAAGTCGCTGTCCGACATGCTGAAGGGCAAGCAGGGCCGCTTCCGCCAGAACCTGCTCGGCAAGCGCGTCGACTATTCCGGCCGTTCGGTCATCGTCACCGGTCCGGAACTGAAGCTGCACCAGTGCGGCCTGCCGAAGAAGATGGCGCTCGAACTCTTCAAGCCGTTCATCTATGCCCGCCTCGACGCCAAGGGTTACTCCTCGACCGTCAAGCAGGCCAAGAAGCTGGTCGAAAAGGAAAAGCCTGAAGTCTGGGATATCCTCGACGAGGTCATCCGCGAGCATCCGGTTCTCCTGAACCGCGCACCGACGCTGCACCGCCTGGGCATCCAGGCCTTCGAACCTACCCTGGTCGAAGGCAAGGCAATCCAGCTGCATCCGCTCGTCTGCACGGCGTTCAACGCCGACTTCGACGGCGACCAGATGGCCGTTCACGTGCCGCTGTCGCTTGAGGCCCAGCTCGAAGCCCGCGTGCTGATGATGTCGACCAACAACATCCTGCACCCGGCCAACGGCGCGCCGATCATCGTTCCCTCGCAGGACATGGTTCTCGGCCTCTATTATCTGTCGATCCTGAACCAGAACGAGCCGGGCGAAGGCATGGCCTTCTCCGATCTCGGCGAGCTGCATCACGCGCTGGAAAGCAAGGTCGTGACGCTGCACACCAAGATCCGCGGCCGTTTCAAGTCGGTCGACGAGGATGGCAAGCCCTACTCGAAGATCTATGAGACGACGCCTGGCCGTCTGCTCATCGGCGAACTGCTGCCGAAAAACGGCAAGGTGCCCTTCGACATCTGCAACCAGGAAATGACCAAGAAGAACATCTCCAAGATGATCGACACGGTCTACCGTCACTGCGGCCAGAAGGACACGGTCATCTTCTGCGACCGTATCATGCAGCTCGGCTTCTCGCATGCCTGCCGCGCCGGCATTTCGTTCGGCAAGGACGACATGGTCATTCCGGATGCCAAGGCCAAGATCGTGGCCGACACCGAGAGCCTGGTGAAGGAATACGAGCAGCAGTACAATGACGGCCTGATCACCCAGGGCGAAAAGTACAACAAGGTTGTCGACGCCTGGGGCAAGGCGACCGAAAAGGTCGCCGAAGAGATGATGGCCCGCATTAAGGCGGTCGAATTCGACGACAAGACCGGCCGTCAGAAGCCGATGAATTCGATCTACATGATGAGCCATTCCGGCGCCCGCGGTTCTCCGAACCAGATGCGTCAGCTGGGCGGCATGCGCGGCCTCATGGCCAAGCCGTCGGGTGAAATCATCGAGACGCCGATCATCTCGAACTTCAAGGAAGGCCTGACCGTCAACGAGTACTTCAACTCGACGCACGGCGCCCGCAAGGGTCTGGCAGACACCGCCCTGAAGACCGCCAATTCGGGTTACCTCACGCGCCGTCTCGTCGACGTCGCGCAGGATTGCATCGTCACGCATGTCGATTGCGGCACCGAAACCGGCCTCACCATGACCGCCATCGTCGATGCCGGTCAGGTCGTTGCCTCGCTCGGCGCCCGTATCCTCGGCCGCACGGCGCTCGACGATATCGATCATCCGGTCACGGGTGAGCGCATCGTCGATGCCGGCAAGATGATCCTCGAGCCCGATGTCATCGAGATCGAGAAGGCGGGTATCCAGTCGATCCGCATTCGTTCGGCGCTGACCTGCGAAATCCAGACGGGCGTCTGCTCGGTCTGCTACGGCCGCGACCTCGCGCGTGGTACGCCTGTCAACATGGGCGAAGCCGTGGGCGTCATCGCTGCTCAGTCGATCGGCGAGCCGGGCACCCAGCTCACCATGCGTACCTTCCACCTTGGCGGTACGGCAACCGTGGTCGACCAGTCGTTCCTGGAAGCGTCGTACGAAGGTACGGTGCAGATCAAGAACCGCAACATCCTGCGCAACTCCGATGGCAACCTCGTTGCTATGGGCCGCAACATGACCGTCCAGATCCTGGACGAGCGTGGCGTCGAACGTTCGTCGCAGCGTGTTGCCTACGGTTCGAAGCTGCATGTCGACGAAGGCGACAAGGTCAAGCGCGGCCAGCGTCTGGCAGAGTGGGACCCCTACACCCGTCCGATGATGACGGAAGTGGCCGGTACCGTTCAGTTCGAAGACCTGGTCGACGGTCTCTCCGTTCTGGAAGCGACCGACGAGTCCACGGGCATCACCAAGCGTCAGGTCATCGACTGGCGTTCGACCCCGCGCGGTTCGGACCTCAAGCCGGCGATCGTCATCAAGGATGCCAGCGGCAATGTCGCGAAGCTGTCCCGCGGCGGTGACGCCCGCTTCCTGCTCTCGGTCGACGCGATCCTGTCGGTCGAACCGGGCACCAAGGTCTCCCAGGGTGACGTGCTTGCGCGTTCGCCGCTGGAAAGCGCAAAGACCAAGGACATCACCGGCGGTTTGCCGCGTGTTGCCGAGCTGTTCGAGGCCCGCCGTCCGAAGGACCACGCCATCATCGCAGAGATCGATGGTACGATCCGCCTCGGCCGCGACTACAAGAACAAGCGCCGTGTCATCATCGAGCCGGCGGAAGACGGTGTCGAGCCGGTCGAATACCTGATCCCGAAGGGCAAGCCCTTCCACCTTCAGGAAGGCGACTATATCGAAAAGGGTGACTACATCCTCGACGGTAACCCGGCTCCGCACGACATCCTGGCGATCAAGGGCGTGGAGGCTCTGGCCTCCTACCTCGTCAACGAGATCCAGGAAGTCTACCGCCTGCAGGGCGTTGTCATCAACGACAAGCACATCGAGGTGATTGTCCGTCAGATGCTGCAGAAGGTGGAAATCACCGATGCAGGCGACTCGACCTATATCGTCGGCGACAATGTCGACCGGATCGAGCTCGAAGACGTCAACGACCATCTGATCGAGCAGGGCAAGAAGCCCGCCTATGGCGATCCGGTTCTTCTCGGCATCACCAAGGCGTCGCTGCAGACCCCGTCCTTCATCTCGGCCGCGTCCTTCCAGGAAACGACCAAGGTGCTGACGGAAGCTGCGATCGCCGGCAAGACCGACGGCCTGCAGGGTCTGAAGGAAAACGTCATCGTCGGCCGCCTCATCCCGGCCGGCACCGGCGGCACCATGACCCAGATCCGCCGTATCGCCACATCGCGCGACGAGCTGATCCTCGAAGAGCGCCGCAAGGGCACCGGTGCTGCCGTTGCCACGCCGATGCTGCAGGACATGGCCGAAAAGGCTCCGGCCGCGGAATAATCCGCGGCTGAAGCCCGCGAATAAAACGCCAATTGAAAAACCGCCCGGAGCGATCCGGGCGGTTTTTGTTTTTGGTCTGATCTGATTGGTCTGGGGGAGGGAAGGCGGCTCGTTCCGCTTAGGCTGCATTGGCGACCGGCAGCGCGAGCGGCGGCCTCCTTCAGTTGAAGCGGATGATCGCAACCTCGCCGTCGACGGCGCCCTGGTAGGCGGAGGCGTGCGGCTCTTCGGCGGGCACTTCGGTCAGCATGCCGATCTGGTCGAGATCGGCTTCGATGAAGCCTTCCTCGGCAAGCGCGTTCAAGGCCTCGCGGACGGCCGTGTCGTCGTCGGGCGCTTTCAGCATGATGTGCAGGTCGATGCCTTCGCTGGCGTCGGACTCGTAGCCCTTGCCGATGATGATGAAGATCATCGGCCCGTCGAAATTATTGTCGTTATCAGGTGTCGTAATCATCGCCTGTCCTTCGGCTCTTTAACGATTCGGTCGCCCGAATCCCGCTGTGAGGGCCGCACGCCGCAATTGCTGATTCCTTAACTGCTTTTGCCGCAATGCCCAAGTTTTTATCTTGGTGCACGGCCGCCATTTCGTCTAGAAGGATGAAATCAGGGCCTCAGGCCCTGAGATCAAGGCGATACGGCGAGTTTATTTCTTAACCGGCCTTGACGAGACAGGTGGAAACCAGTAGTACCCCGGCCATCAGATCCCATGTGAGGCTTGGCTGTTCGGGGCGACGCGCCCTGAAGTTCACCTCAAACAAGGTTCTAAACGCACGTTGAAGTCATGATGCTGCACGCACGACGCATATTTTATGTGTCCTCTGCTCCTTGTGGTCCATCTGCGGAAGCGGATCGGGCCATATTTTGCGCATTGACGGAAAACGTACGTCACTGCCGGAGACGGCGCGAGTTCAAGCCCGCAAGGGTACTGAGATAAAACGTAAGGGATGGTTGAATGCCTACCGTAAACCAGCTGATCCGCAAGCCTCGCCAGGCGAACGTAAAGCGTAACAAGGTTCCCGCACTCCAGGAGAACCCGCAGAAGCGCGGCGTTTGCACGCGCGTCTACACGACGACGCCGAAGAAGCCGAACTCGGCTCTGCGTAAGGTCGCAAAGATCCGCCTGACCAACGGCTTCGAAGTCATTGGTTACATCCCCGGCGAAGGTCACAACCTTCAGGAACACTCCGTCGTCATGATCCGTGGCGGCCGCGTCAAGGACCTTCCGGGTGTCCGTTATCACATCATCCGCGGCGTTCTCGATACTCAGGGTGTCAAGAACCGCAAGCAGCGCCGCTCCAAGTACGGCGCGAAGCGTCCGAAGTAATTCGGTTTTGAATAATCCGGCGCTGCGCGAGGTCCTCCGCGTCATGAAGCGCCTTAACGGTTGAAGAGACAAAAGTATGTCCAGACGTCATAAAGCAGAAAAGCGCGAGATCAATCCGGACCCGAAGTTCGGCGATCTGGTCGTCACCAAGTTCATGAATGCCATCATGCTCGACGGCAAAAAGTCGGTTGCTGAAAACATCGTTTATGGCGCGTTCGACGTCGTCCAGGGCAAGTCCAAGCAGGAGCCGCTTACGGTTTTCCATTCTGCGCTCGACAACATTGCGCCGCACGTTGAAGTTCGCTCGCGCCGTGTCGGTGGTGCGACCTATCAGGTCCCGGTCGACGTTCGCCCGGAGCGCCGCCAGGCTCTCGCCATTCGCTGGCTGATTGCCGCCGCCCGCAAGCGCAACGAAACCACCATGATCGATCGCCTGTCCGGCGAACTGCTCGATGCGTCCAACAACCGCGGCTCCGCCGTCAAGAAGCGCGAAGACACGCACAAGATGGCTGACGCCAACCGCGCGTTCTCGCACTATCGCTGGTAATTCCGAACGGTATCGAAAGGCAGTCCACAATGGCTCGCGAATATAAGATCGAAGACTACCGTAATTTCGGTATCATGGCGCATATCGACGCCGGCAAGACCACGACCACCGAGCGTATCCTTTATTACACCGGCAAGTCGCACAAGATCGGCGAAGTTCACGACGGCGCAGCCACCATGGACTGGATGGAGCAGGAGCAGGAGCGTGGCATCACGATCACCTCCGCTGCCACCACGACCTTCTGGAAGGGTCGTGACGGCAAGATGCGCCGCTTCAACATCATCGACACCCCCGGCCACGTCGACTTCACCATCGAAGTCGAGCGTTCGCTGCGCGTTCTCGACGGCGCCATCGCGCTGCTCGACGCCAATGCTGGTGTCGAGCCGCAGACGGAAACCGTTTGGCGCCAGGCCGAGAAGTACAATGTCCCGCGGATGATCTTCTGCAACAAGATGGACAAGACCGGCGCCGACTTCTACCGCTCCGTCGAGATGATCAAGACCCGTCTCGGCGCAACGGCTGTCGTCATGCAGCTGCCGATCGGTGCTGAAACCGAATTCAAGGGCGTCATCGACCTGATCGAGATGAACGCTCTCATCTGGCGCGACGAGTCGCTCGGCGCCCAGTGGGATGTCGTCGAGATTCCCGAGGACATGAAGGCCAAGGCTGAAGAATATCGCGAAAAGCTGATCGAGACGGTCGTCGACATCGACGAAGCCGCGATGGAAGCTTATCTCGAAGGCATTCTGCCGGACAACGACCAGATCCGTGCGCTGGTTCGCCGCGGCACGATCGACGTCAAGTTCCACCCGATGTTCTGCGGCACCGCCTTCAAGAACAAGGGCGTGCAGCCGCTGCTCGACGCCGTTGTCGACTACCTGCCTTCGCCGATGGACATCCCGGCGATCAAGGGCATCGACTTCAAGACGGAAGCTGAAATCGAGCGTCACGCCGATGACAGCGAGCCGCTCTCCATGCTCGCCTTCAAGATCATGAACGACCCCTTCGTCGGTTCGCTGACCTTCGCCCGCATCTATTCCGGCAAGCTCGAAAAGGGCGCGTCGGTCATGAACACGGTTAAGGACAAGCGCGAGCGCGTCGGCCGCATGCTGCAAATGCACTCCAACTCGCGTGAAGACATCGAAGAAGCTTTTGCAGGCGACATCGTCGCTCTTGCCGGCCTCAAGGAAACCACGACCGGCGATACGCTCTGCGATCCGCTGAAGCCGGTTATCCTCGAGCGCATGGAATTCCCCGAGCCGGTCATCCAGATCGCCATCGAGCCGAAGACCAAGGGCGACCAGGAAAAGATGGGCCTCGCGCTCAACCGCCTGGCTGCTGAGGATCCGTCCTTCCGCGTCAAGACCGACCAGGAATCCGGCCAGACCATCATCGCCGGCATGGGCGAACTGCATCTCGACATCATCGTCGACCGCATGCGTCGTGAATTCAAGGTTGAAGCAACCGTCGGTGCGCCGCAGGTTGCCTACCGCGAAACCATCACCAAGACGCACGAAGAAGACTACACGCACAAGAAGCAGTCCGGCGGTACCGGCCAGTTCGCGCGCGTCAAGATCATCTTCGAACCGAACCCGGAAGGCGACGACTTCAAGTTCGAATCGAAGATCGTCGGCGGTTCCGTTCCGAAGGAATACATCCCCGGCGTCCAGAAGGGCATCGAAAGCGTTCTGTCTTCCGGTCCGCTCGCAGGCTTCCCGATGCTCGGTGTCAAGGCGACCCTCATCGACGGCGCCTTCCACGACGTTGACTCCTCGGTTCTCGCCTTCGAAATCGCATCGCGTGCCTGCTTCCGTGAAGCAGCCAAGAAGGCCGGCGCTCAGCTGCTCGAGCCGATGATGAAGGTCGAAGTCGTTACTCCGGAAGATTATGTCGGCGACGTTATCGGCGACCTGAACTCCCGTCGCGGTCAGATCCAGGGCCAGGAAAGCCGTGGTATCGCCGTCGTCATCAACGCGAACGTCCCGCTCGCGAACATGTTCAAGTACGTCGACAACCTGCGCTCCATGTCCCAGGGCCGCGCCCAGTACACGATGACCTTCGATCACTATTCGCCGGTCCCGTCGAACGTCGCAACAGAAATCCAGGCAAAGTATTCCGGTCAGAAGTGACCGGAATACCAATTGACCGATAACAAGAATTAGATCCCCTCGGGGACTAGCAAAACGGAGAGCCGAAAATGGCAAAGAGTAAGTTTGAGCGCAACAAGCCGCACGTCAACATCGGCACGATCGGCCACGTTGACCACGGCAAGACGTCTCTGACGGCAGCGATCACGAAGTACTTCGGTGAGTTCAAGGCGTACGATCAGATCGACGCGGCTCCGGAAGAAAAGGCCCGTGGCATCACCATTTCGACGGCGCACGTCGAATATGAGACGCCGGCCCGTCACTATGCGCACGTCGACTGCCCCGGCCACGCCGACTACGTCAAGAACATGATCACCGGTGCTGCCCAGATGGACGGCGCGATCCTGGTGTGCTCGGCCGCCGACGGCCCGATGCCGCAGACGCGCGAACACATTCTGCTGGCCCGCCAGGTTGGCGTTCCGGCGATCGTGGTGTTCCTGAACAAGGTCGACCAGGTTGACGACGCCGAGCTTCTCGAACTGGTCGAGCTCGAAGTTCGCGAACTTCTGTCGTCCTACGACTTCCCGGGCGACGATATCCCGGTCGTCAAGGGTTCGGCGCTTGCTGCTCTTGAAGACAGCGACAAGAAGATCGGCGAAGACGCGATCCGCGAGCTGATGGCTGCGGTCGATGCCTACATCCCGACGCCTGAGCGCCCGATCGACCAGCCGTTCCTGATGCCGATCGAAGACGTGTTCTCGATCTCGGGCCGCGGTACGGTTGTGACCGGCCGCGTCGAGCGTGGCATCGTCAAGGTTGGCGAAGAAGTCGAGATCGTCGGCATCCGTGCGACCTCGAAGACGACGGTGACCGGCGTTGAAATGTTCCGCAAGCTGCTCGATCAGGGCCAGGCCGGCGACAACATCGGCGCTCTGGTTCGCGGTGTGAACCGTGACGGCGTCGAGCGTGGCCAGATCCTGTGCAAGCCGGGCTCTGTCAAGCCGCACAAGAAGTTCATGGCTGAAGCCTACATCCTGACGAAGGAAGAGGGTGGCCGTCATACGCCGTTCTTCACCAACTACCGTCCGCAGTTCTACTTCCGCACGACCGACGTGACGGGCATCGTGACGCTGCCGGAAGGCACGGAAATGGTTATGCCTGGCGACAACGTCACGGTTGCCGTCGAGCTGATCGTTCCGATCGCGATGGAAGAAAAGCTGCGCTTCGCGATCCGCGAAGGTGGCCGCACCGTCGGCGCCGGTATCGTTGCTTCGATCGTCGAGTAATGAGCGGCTGGGCCACCAGGCCCAAGGAAAGGATAGGGACGCCGATCTCGGTGTCCCTCTCGATCTTTGAAACCGGTGGCCCGCTAACGTAACTGAAGGTAAGTCGTGTCCCTGAATGGTGACACGCGGATAACAGACACAAGGATAAAGTCGAATGAACGGCCAGAATATCCGCATCCGCCTGAAGGCGTTCGATCACCGGATTCTCGATGCCTCCACGCGCGAGATCGTATCGACGGCTAAGCGCACCGGTGCAAGCGTCCGGGGCCCCGTTCCGCTTCCGACCCGCATCGAGAAGTTTACGGTCAACCGGTCCCCGCACATCGACAAGAAGAGCCGCGAACAGTTCGAGATGCGCACGCACAAGCGCCTTCTCGATATCGTTGACCCGACCCCGCAGACGGTAGACGCGCTGATGAAGCTCGATCTCGCCGCCGGTGTCGATGTTGAGATCAAGCTCTGAGACCTCGGGTCTTCGGGCTGAGTGAGAAGGATTGAACCGATGCGTTCAGGTGTGATTGCACAGAAGGTGGGAATGACCCGCGTCTATAACGACGCCGGTGAGCATGTCCCGGTAACGGTACTGCGCATGGAGGCCGTCCAGGTCGTTGCCACGCGTACTGTCGAAAAGAATGGCTATACCGCAGTTCAGCTCGGTGCCGGCCAGGCGAAGGTGAAGAACACGTCGAAGGCGATGCGCGGCAACTTTGCTGTCGCCAACGTCGAGCCGAAGGCGAAGCTTCAGGAATTTCGTGTCTCCGAAGACAATCTTCTGGAGATCGGTACTGAGCTTAAAGCCGGCCACTTTGCAGCCGGTCAGCTCGTCGACGTCACGGGCACGACGATCGGTAAGGGTTTTGCCGGCGCTATGAAGCGCCATGGTTTCGGCGGTCTGCGCGCCACGCACGGTGTGTCGGTTTCGCACCGCTCGCACGGTTCGACCGGCTCGCGCCAGGATCCGGGCAAGGTATTCAAGAACAAGAAGATGGCTGGTCACATGGGCCAGACGCGCGTAACGACTCAGAACCTGGAAGTGGTTTCGACCGATGAAGATCGCGGTCTGATCCTGATCAAGGGTGCAGTGCCCGGTTCCAAGGGTGCCTGGATCATCGTGCGCGATGCCGTCAAGTCGGCAGCGAAGTAAGGGAGCCGGACCAATGGAATTCAACGTCAAGACCCTCGAGGGAAAAGACGCAGGGAAGGTTTCTCTTTCTGATGCGATTTTCGGCCTCGAGCCCCGCGAAGACATTCTCGCCCGCGTCATCCGCTGGCAGCTTGCCAAGAAGCAGCAGGGCACCCACAAGGCAAAGGGCCGCGCTGAAGTTTCGCGCACCGGCGCCAAGATGTACAAGCAGAAGGGTACGGGCCGCGCCCGCCACCATTCGGCTCGCGCTCCGCAGTTCCGCGGCGGCGGCAAGGCTCACGGCCCGGTCGTCCGCAGCCACGAGCACGACCTTCCGAAAAAGGTTCGCGCACTTGGCCTTCGCCACGCCCTTTCGGCCAAGATCAAGGCCGATGACGTCATCGTCATCGACAACCTGGTTGCCGCCGAAGCCAAGACCAAGGCTCTCGCGTCCGTATTCGAGACGCTCGGCCTGACCAACGCCCTCTTCATCGGCGGCGCAGAACTTGACGGCAACTTCAAGCTCGCAGCTCAGAACATCCCGAACATCGATGTTCTGCCGATCCAGGGCATCAACGTTTACGACATCGTGCGCCGCGGCAAGCTCGTGCTTTCCAAGGCTGCGGTTGAAGCGCTAGAGGAGCGATTCAAGTGACCGATCTTCGCCACTACGATGTGATCGTCTCTCCGGCGATCACCGAAAAGTCCACGCTGGTCTCCGAAAACAACCAGGTTGTTTTCAATGTCGCCAAGCAGGCGACAAAGCCGGAAATCAAGGCTGCTGTCGAGGCGCTGTTCGGCGTCAAGGTCACGGCCGTCAACACTCTGCTGCGCAAGGGCAAGACCAAGCGGTTCCGCGGTTTCGTCGGCAAGCAGAAGGACGTGAAGAAGGCTGTTGTGACCCTGGCTGAAGGCCAGACGATCGACGTCTCCACCGGTCTCTGAGGTATAAGAAAATGGCATTGAAAACATTCAATCCGATCACCCCGAGCCAGCGCCAGCTGGTCATCGTCGACCGTTCGGCCCTCTACAAGGGCAAGCCGGTCAAGGCGCTGACGGAAGGCCTGACCAAGAGCGGCGGTCGTAACAACCTCGGCCGCATCACCGCCCGCTTCATCGGCGGCGGTCACAAGCGCACCTATCGTCTGATCGACTTCAAGCGTCGCAAGTTCGACGTCGAGGGCACGGTCGAGCGTATCGAATACGATCCGAACCGCACGGCTTTCATCGCGCTGGTGACCTATGCTGACGGTGAGAAGGCTTACATTCTCGCTCCTCAGCGTCTCGCTGCCGGTGACAAGGTCATCGCTTCCGAGAAGGCTGTCGACGTCAAGCCCGGCAACACCATGCCGCTGCAGTTCATCCCGGTCGGCTCCATCATCCACAATGTGGAAATGAAGCCGGGCAAGGGTGGTCAGATCGCTCGCTCCGCCGGTGGCTACGCGCAGCTCGTCGGCCGCGACCAGGGCATGGCGATCCTTCGCCTGAACTCCGGTGAACAGCGTCTCGTTCATGGCTCCTGCCTTGCTTCGATCGGCGCCGTGTCCAACCCGGATCACGCCAACATCAACGACGGCAAGGCCGGTCGTACCGTTTGGCGCGGCAAGCGTCCGCACAACCGCGGTGTCGTCATGAACCCGGTCGACCATCCGCACGGCGGTGGTGAAGGCCGCACCTCCGGTGGTCGCCATCCGGTGACACCGTGGGGCAAGCCGACCAAGGGCAAGCGCACCCGGTCGAACAAGTCGACCGACAAGATGATCATGCGCTCGCGTCATCAGCGTAAGAAGTAAGAGAGGAAGTCTCCAATGGCTCGTTCAGTATGGAAAGGTCCGTTCGTTGACGGCTATCTTCTCAAGAAGGCTGAGAAGGTTCGTGAAGGCGGACGTGCAGAAGTGATCAAGATCTGGAGCCGTCGCTCCACGATCCTGCCGCAGTTCGTCGGTCTTACCTTCGGCGTCTACAACGGCAGCAAGCATATCCCGGTCAGCGTCAATGAAGACATGGTCGGTCACAAATTCGGTGAATTCTCTCCGACCCGCACCTACTACGGTCACGGCGCGGACAAGAAGGCGAAGAGGAAGTAACAATGGGCAAGGCAAAAGCCGAACGCCGGCTGAAGGACAACGAGGCGCAAGCAGTCGCCCGCACGCTCCGCGTCAGCCCCCAGAAGCTCAACCTGGTTGCTGCGGCTATCCGCGGCAAGAAGGTCGAGCGCGCACTCGCTGAGCTGGAGTTCTCCCGCAAGCGCATCGCAGGTGCCGTCAAGAAGACGCTCGAATCTGCGATCGCCAACGCCGAGAACAACCACGATCTCGACGTCGACGGTCTCGTCGTCGCCGAGGCCTATGTCGGCAAGTCGATCGTCATGAAGCGTTTCCACGCTCGTGGTCGCGGTCGTGCGTCGCGCATTGAAAAGCCCTTCGCGCACCTGACGATCGTCGTTCGTGAAGTGCAGGCAGTAGAGGAGGCCGCATAATGGGTCAGAAAATCAATCCAATCGGTTTCCGTCTTGGCATCAACCGTACCTGGGATAGCCGCTGGTTTGCGGACAATGCCGAGTACGGCCAGCTGCTGCACGAAGACCTGAAGATGCGCAAGTTCGTCATGAGCGAACTGAAGCAGGCCGGGATCTCCAAGGTGGTCATCGAGCGTCCGCACAAGAAGTGCCGCGTCACGATCCACTCCGCACGTCCGGGCCTGATCATCGGCCGCAAGGGCGCCGACATCGACAAGCTCCGCAAGAAGCTGTCGGACATGACGAATTCGGAAACGCACCTCAACATCGTCGAAGTGCGCAAGCCCGAAGTCGATGCGACGCTGGTCGCTCAGTCGATCGCCCAGCAGCTCGAGCGCCGCGTGGCTTTCCGCCGCGCCATGAAGCGCGCCGTTCAGTCCGCGATGCGTCTTGGCGCCGAAGGCATCAAGATCACCTGCGCCGGTCGTCTTGGCGGCGCTGAAATCGCTCGTACGGAATGGTACCGCGAAGGTCGTGTGCCGCTGCACACGCTGCGCGCCGACATCGACTACGGCACGGCTGAAGCAGAAACCGCATTCGGCATCTGCGGCATCAAGGTCTGGATCTTCAAGGGCGAAATCCTTGAGCACGATCCGATGGCTTCCGAGCGCCGTGCGATGGAAGGTGACGCCCAGGGTCCGGCAAGCCGTGATCGTGACCGCGACAGAGACCGTCGCCGCGACAACGCTTGATAGCGCGCGTGGCAGAGAAGTTCGGAGAATAAGAAAATGTTGCAGCCAAAGCGTACCAAGTACCGCAAGCAGTTCAAGGGCCGCATCAAGGGCGTCGCCAAGGGCGGTTCTGACCTAGCATTCGGCGAATTCGGCCTGAAGGCTCAGGAACCCAACCGCGTCAACGCGCGCGAGATCGAAGCGGCCCGCCGCGCGATCACGCGTTATATGAAGCGCGCCGGCCGTGTATGGATCCGCGTGTTCCCGGACGTTCCGGTAACCGCAAAGCCGACCGAAGTCCGCATGGGTAAGGGTAAGGGCTCCGTTGAATACTGGGCATGCAAGGTCAAGCCCGGCCGTATGATGTTCGAGATCGATGGTGTCAGCGAAGAAATCGCCCGCGAGGCGCTTCGTCTCGGCTCTGCCAAGCTCTCGGTCAAGACGCGCTTCGTTCAGCGCATTGCAGAGTAAGGGATTGAGCTCATGAAAGCCTCAGATGTTCGCGGCTTCACCGCCGACCAACTCAAGGACGAGCTTGCCAAGCTGAAGAAGGAGCAGTTCAACCTGCGCTTCCAGAAGGCGACCGGCCAGCTCGAAAAGTCCTCGCGCATCAACGAGGTCCGCAAGGACATCGCCCGCGTGAAAACCATTGCCCGCCAGAAGGCGGCAGAAGTTAAGGCCTAAAGGAAGAAAAATATGCCGAAGCGCATCCTGCAGGGCGTCGTCGTTGGCGACAAGAACGAGAAGACGGTAGTGGTTCGCGTCGAGCGTCGTTTCGCTCACCCGCTGCTCCAGAAGACCGTTCGTCGTTCCAAGAAGTACAAGGCCCACGACGAGAACAACCAGTACAAGATTGGCGATACCGTATCCATCGAGGAATGCGCGCCGATCTCCAAGGACAAGCGCTGGACGGTGATTTCCGCCCAGGGCCAGTAACAGAATTTTGTGCGAGGCCTTGCGTCTCGCCGAAATATCTGTATGAAGCAGCGTCAGAACGCTCGAATGCCGGGCGTTCTTTTGCTTTGAGCGCACGGAAGGTCCCGTTCGGGAAACCACCCTGGCACGATCGATCCCGCGCTATTCAGCTATTGCCGCGTCTGTGTTGCCGTCATGGCAGTTCGGCCGGCGAAAATTTTCATAAGCCGGAGTAGGGGGCTAGCCCAACCATTCCGGTAAACCAAGAAGGCGACCTGATATGATTCAGATGCAAACAAACCTCGACGTCGCGGATAATTCCGGCGCACGTCGTGTCATGTGCATCAAGGTGCTGGGCGGCTCGAAGCGCAAGTATGCCTCGATCGGCGACGTTATCGTCGTTTCGATCAAGGAAGCGATCCCGCGCGGCCGTGTGAAGAAGGGTGACGTGATGAAGGCGGTTGTCGTTCGCACCGCCAAGGATATCCGTCGTCCGGATGGCTCCGTCATCCGCTTCGACACCAACGCAGCAGTCCTCATCGACAACAAAAAAGAGCCGATCGGCACCCGTATCTTCGGACCGGTTCCGCGCGAACTTCGCGCCAAGAACCACATGAAGATCATCTCGCTGGCTCCCGAAGTACTGTAAGGAGCGAAGCGATGCAGAAGATTCGTAAGGGCGACAAGGTCGTCATGCTCGCTGGCAAGGACAAGGGCCGTACCGGCGAAGTTGTCCAGGTCATGCCGAAGGAAGATCGTGCCGTTGTTCGTGGCGTCAACGTCGTCAAGCGCCATCAGCGCCAGACGCAGACCCAGGAAGCCGGCATCATCAACAAGGAAGCCCCGGTTCACCTGTCCAACGTTGCAATCGTCGACAAGGACGGCAAGCC
Source organism: Rhizobium sp. BT04 (assembly GCF_030053135.1). NCBI lineage: Bacteria > Pseudomonadati > Pseudomonadota > Alphaproteobacteria > Hyphomicrobiales > Rhizobiaceae > Rhizobium > Rhizobium sp. BT04. The sequence goes on from NZ_CP125652.1 coordinate 197,596, forward strand.
GACCCGCGTCGGTTTCAAGGTTGTTGACGGCAAGAAGGTCCGTGTGGCCAAGCGTTCTGGAGAAGTGATCGATGGCTGAGGCAAAATACGAGCCGCGGCTCAAGAAGGAATATGTCGAGCGCATCCGCAAGGCGATGCAGGAGCAGTTCTCCTACGCCAACGAGATGATGATTCCGAAGCTCGACAAGATCGTGATCAACATGGGTGTTGGCGAAGCGACCGCTGACTCGAAGAAGCCGACGGTTGCTGCCGCCGACCTCGCAGCGATCGCCGGCCAGAAGCCGGTCATCACCCGCGCACGCAACTCCATCGCAGGCTTCAAGGTCCGCGAACAGATGCCGATCGGCGCGAAGGTCACCCTGCGCGGCGCCCGCATGTACGAGTTCCTGGACCGTCTCGTGAACATCGCGCTCCCGCGCGTTCGCGACTTCCGCGGCCTGAACCCGAAGAGCTTTGACGGCCGTGGCAACTTCGCCATGGGCATCAAGGAGCACATTGTGTTCCCTGAGATCAACTACGACAAGGTTGATCAGATGTGGGGCATGGACATCATCGTTTGCACGACGGCGACGACCGACGACGAAGCACGGGCTCTTCTGAAAGAGTTCAGCTTCCCGTTCCGTCAATAACCGTAACGACGAGCGTAGAAAAGGAACCTGACATGGCGAAGACAAGCGCAGTTGAAAAGAACAAGCGCCGCCGTACTACGGTCGCAAACCAGGCCGCGAAGCGGGCTGCGTTGAAGGCGATCATCATGAACCAGGCTCTTCCGATCGAAGAGCGGTTCAAGGCCTCGATCAAGCTGGCATCCCTGCCGCGTGATGGATCGAAGACCCGTATTCGCAACCGTTGCGAAGTCTCGGGGCGTCCGCGCGCATATTACCGCAAACTGCGCATGTCGCGTATTGCGCTGCGTGAACTGGGCAATCTCGGCAAGGTGCCGGGTATCGTCAAGTCGAGCTGGTAAGGAGCAGGTTACATGACAATGACTGATCCGTTGGGCGATATGCTCACCCGTATCCGTAACGGCGCTTCCCGCCGCAAGTCGTCGGTCTCGACGCCTGCGTCCAAGCTCCGTGCACGTGTTCTCGATGTCCTGCAGTCCGAAGGCTACATCCGTGGCTATTCCGTTGTCGATTTCGGCAATGGCAAGTCGGAACTCAGCATCGAGCTGAAATATTATGAAGGCGCATCGGTGATCCGTGAGATCGGCCGTGTGTCCAAGCCGGGCCGCCGGGTTTATGTCTCGGTCAAGTCCATTCCGCAGGTCGCGAACGGCCTCGGCATCACCATCCTTTCGACTCCGAAGGGTGTGATGGCCGATCACCAGGCTCGCGAACAGAACGTTGGTGGCGAGGTTCTTTGCTCGGTCTTCTAAGGCCGGGCAAGGATTTCCATAGCGAACAGACAGGATTGAAACATGTCTCGTATCGGTAAAAAGCCCGTTCAGGTGCCTGCTGGGATCACGGCTACGGTCGATGGCCAGAAGGTGACTGCAAAGGGCCCGAAGGGCGAGCTGTTTTTCGTTGCAAATGACGAAATCAGCCTCAAGCTCGAAAACAACGCGGTCGTCGTGACGCCCGTAAACCAGACCAAGGATGCACGTTCGAAGTGGGGCATGTCCCGCACGATGATCGAAGGCATCTTCAAGGGCGTCAAGGACGGCTTTGAGCGCAAGCTTGAAATCAACGGCGTCGGTTACCGCGCTTCTCTGCAGGGCAAGAACCTGCAGCTGGCTCTCGGTTTCAGCCATGACGTGATCTATGAGCCGCCGGTCGGCATCACGATCGCCGTTCCGAAGCCGACTGAAATTGTTGTCTCCGGCATCAATAAGCAGCAGGTTGGTCAGGTCGCCGCTGAAATCCGCGAATATCGCGGTCCCGAGCCCTACAAGGGCAAGGGCGTCAAGTACGCTGACGAGCGGATCGTCCGCAAAGAAGGCAAGAAGAAGTAAGGATCACGCGAAATGGCTAGCAGGAAAGAAGCACTTGCACGTCGTGCCAACCGCGTGCGCCGTCATCTCAAGTCGGTGGCCAATGGCCGTCCGCGCCTGTCGGTTCATCGCTCCTCGAAGAACATCTACGCCCAGGTCATTGATGATGTGGCCGGCAAGACGCTTGCGTCTGCCTCCACCCTCGATAAGGATCTGCGCGGTTCTCTGAAGACCGGTGCCGATACCGCCGCCGCTGCCGTTGTCGGCAAGCTCGTTGCCGAGCGCGCCTCCAAGGCCGGTGTTACGGAAGTCGTGTTCGACCGTGGCGCCTTCATCTATCACGGCCGCATCAAGGCTCTCGCCGATGCAGCCCGCGAAGGCGGTCTCACCTTCTGATCAGTTTCCGGCCGGACGCTTTTAGCGCCGGCCGGATTTCACCGGACCGCAGGCACTCTCCGAAAGGGGAGGCTGATGCGGTCCACATTTGTTTGCCGATTGCACCCGGAAAAGAAAAAGGAAGAGGACAATGGCACAGGAAAGAAGGCCGCAGCGGGAAGACCGCCAGAGCCGTGAAGAGCGCGATAGCGAGTTCGTCGACAAGCTGGTCGCGATCAACCGCGTCGCCAAGGTCGTCAAGGGCGGCCGTCGTTTCGGTTTCGCAGCACTCGTCGTCGTCGGCGACCAGAAGGGCCGCGTCGGCTTCGGCCATGGCAAGGCACGCGAAGTGCCGGAAGCCATCCGCAAGGCAACCGAAGCCGCCAAGCGCGAACTGATCTTCGTACCGCTGCGTGACGGCCGTACGCTGCATCACGACGTTCATGGCCGCCACGGCGCCGGCAAGGTTCTGCTGCGCTCGGCCAAGGTCGGTACCGGCATCATCGCCGGCGGTCCGATGCGCGCCGTATTCGAAACCCTCGGCATGCATGACGTCGTCGCCAAGTCGACTGGTTCGTCGAACCCCTACAACATGGTTCGCGCCACCTTCGACGCTCTGAAGCACCAGGTTCACCCGAAGGACATCGCAGCTCAGCGCGGCATCAAGTATGCAACGCTGCAGGCTCGTCGTAGCGCCTCCGGCAACGCCTCTGAAGAATAAGAGGAGTCTGACAGATGGCCAAGGCTACCAAGAAGGCTGAAGCGAAGACTGTCACGATCGAACAGATCGGCAGCCCGATTCGCCGTCCGGATGTTCAGCAGCGCACGCTGATCGGTCTCGGACTGAACAAGATGCACCGTCGCCGCACGCTGGAGGATACTCCTTCCGTTCGTGGCATGATCCGTGCTGTCCAGCATCTCGTTCGCGTCGTCGACGAGAAGTGAGACGGAGGAAACGCTCATGAAACTCAATGAAATTAAAGACAACGAAGGCTCGACTCACAGCCGCAAGCGCCTCGGCCGCGGTATCGGTTCGGGCTCGGGCAAGACCGGCGGTCGCGGTGTGAAGGGTCAGAAGTCCCGTTCGGGCGTCGCCATCAACGGCTTCGAAGGCGGCCAGATGCCGATCTATCGTCGCCTGCCGAAGCGCGGCTTCAACAACATTTTCGCTTCCGATTTTGTTGTCGTGTCGCTCGGCCGTATCCAGGCCGCGATCGACGCCGGCAAGCTCGACGCCAAGGCGACCGTTGACGCAGCTGCCCTCAAGGCCGCTGGCGTCATCCGTCGCCCGAAGGATGGCGTGCGCGTTCTCGCCGACGGCGAGCTCAAGGCCAAGATCACCATCGTCGTTGCAGGCGCTTCCAAGCCTGCCGTCGAGAAGATCGAAAAGGCCGGCGGCGCCGTGACGCTGCTTTCGGCTCCGGCTGCTGCCGAATAATAATCTGATGATATATCGCCCGGGGTGCTTCACACCGGGCGATTTTGCTCCCATATGTGGGCCTCACAAAAACTTGGCTGGCGCGCCCGCGTCATGCCGGTAAGACTAAAACGAGGGTGAGGCATGGGGTTGCATTGCAATCCGTTCTGAACCCGGTTTTGAATAATTTTCATACTGATTCCGGGGCCGGCCTATCCCCCAGAGACGCCGGAATTGGTAGCGCGGAGAATCGCATGGCTTCTGCAGCGGAACAATTGGCATCCAACCTCAATTTTTCGACCTTTGCCAAAGCCGAGGATTTGAAGAAGCGCTTGTGGTTCACACTGGCAGCTCTCCTCGTCTACAGGCTCGGCACCCATATTCCGCTTCCGGGTCTCAATCCCGAAGCCTATGCCCAGGCTTTCCGCGGCCAGGCAGGCGGCATTCTCGGCCTTTTCAACATGTTCTCGGGCGGTGCTGTCCAGCGCATGGCGATCTTCGCGCTCGGCATCATGCCCTATATCTCTGCTTCGATCATCGTGCAGCTCATGACCTCGGTCGTGCCGGCGCTCGAAAACCTCAAGAAGGAGGGCGAGCAGGGCCGCAAGATCATCAACCAGTATACCCGCTATGGCACCGTCATCCTCGGTGCGCTGCAGGCCTACGGCATTGCCGCCGGCCTTGAGAGCGGCCAGGGCCTCGTCGTCGAGCCGGGCTGGTTCTTCCGTGTGTCGACCGTTCTGACGCTGCTCGGCGGCACGATGTTCCTGATGTGGCTCGGCGAGCAGATCACCTCGCGCGGCATCGGCAACGGCATCTCGCTGATCATCTTCGCCGGCATCGCCGCCGGTCTTCCGACAGCTCTTGCCGGCACGCTCGAACTCGGCCGCACCGGCGCACTGTCGACCTTCCTCATCCTGCTCGTCATTATCGTCGCGATCGGCGTCATCGGCGTCATCGTCTTCGTCGAGCGGGCGCAGCGCCGGCTGCTGATCCAGTATCCGAAGCGCCAGGTCGGCAACCGCATGTTCCAGGGCGATACCTCGCACCTGCCGCTGAAGCTCAACACCTCGGGCGTCATTCCGGCGATCTTCGCCTCGTCGCTGCTGCTGCTGCCGGCAACGCTTGCGGGCTTTGCCAACACCACGGCGATGCCCTCCTGGGCGACGTCGATCGTCGCGGCGCTCGGCCACGGCCAGCCGCTCTACATGGTGCTCTATGCAGCGCTGATCGCCTTCTTTGCCTTCTTCTATACGGCCATCGTCTTCAATCCGAAGGACACGGCCGACAATCTGAAGAAGCATGGCGGCTTCATTCCCGGCATCCGCCCGGGCGAGCGCACCGCCGAATATATCGACTACGTGCTGACCCGAATCACGGTGATCGGCGCGCTCTATCTCGTCTTCGTCTGCATCCTTCCGGAGATCTTGGTGTCGCAAACCGGCATCCCATTATCCCTTGGTGGGACTTCGCTTTTGATCGTGGTTAGCGTAACTCTTGATACGGTTGCACAGATCCAGGGTCACCTGATCGCGCAGCAATACGAAGGCCTGATCAAGAAATCGAAGTTGCGTGGAGGAAAGAGGGGGCGATGAGACTTATCCTTTTGGGGCCGCCGGGCGCGGGTAAGGGAACCCAGGCCCAGCGGATCGTGGAAAAGCACGGCATTCCGCAGCTTTCCACGGGGGACATGCTGCGTGCAGCGGTCAACGCCGGTACGGATGTCGGTAAGCGCGCCAAAGCGGTCATGGACGCCGGCAAGCTTGTCTCCGATGAGATCGTTATCGCTATCGTTTCCGAGCGAATCGATCAGCCCGATTGCGCCAATGGCTTCATTCTCGACGGTTTCCCGAGGACGCTCGTCCAGGCGGATGCCACCGAGGCAATGCTGAGGGCAAAGGGCCTCGGCCTGTCCGTCGTCATCGAATTCCGTGTCGATGATGAGGAACTGGTCCGTCGTGTCGCCGGTCGCTACTCCTGCGCACAGTGCGGCGGCGTCTATCACGATACCGACAAGGTTCCTGCTGCCGAAGGCGTGTGCGACAAGTGCGGTTCCACCCACTTCAAGCGCCGTCCGGATGACAATCCGGAGACCATGACGGCGCGGCTGCAGGTCTACTACAAGGAAACCTCGCCGCTGATCGGCTATTACCATGCCAAGGGCAAACTCAGGTCCGTGGACGGCATGGCGGAGATCGATCAGGTGACGGCAGAGGTCGAAAGCATTCTTTCCAAGCTTTAAGGCTTTGAAAATAAACTTGGTGGAACGGTTGCTTTTCAGCAGTGATTCCGCTAAACACCGCGCCAACTCGCGACATTCCATGCGATCGGCGCGGATTTCCCAGGGAAGTCCGGGTGCGGTCGTTTTGACATGTTGCGGACGTAAATCTGAACGAGCGGTTCCAAAGGCCGCGTAACGAAGCCCACTTGCCGGATGGCAACTGGAATGCAAGGAGAACAGGCGTGGCACGTATCGCTGGCGTCAACATCCCGACTGCGAAGCGCGTTGTTATCGCGCTGACCTACATTCACGGGATCGGTCCGAAATTCGCACAGGAAATCGTCGAGAAGGTCGGTATCCCGGCTGAGCGTCGTGTGCATCAGCTGACGGACGCAGAAGTCCTTCAGATCCGCGAAGCCATCGACCGCGACTATCAGGTCGAAGGTGATCTTCGTCGCGATACCGCGATGAACATCAAGCGTCTGATGGACCTCGGCTGCTACCGCGGCCTGCGTCATCGCCGCGGCCTTCCGGTCCGCGGTCAGCGCACGCACACCAATGCCCGCACCCGTAAGGGTCCGGCAAAGGCAATCGCTGGTAAGAAGAAGTAATTTCCGGGAAACCGGGGTAGGGAGGCTGGCGGTCTGCGCCGGCCTCTTTTGAGTTTGGAGCGGGACCATATAGGCGCCGTTCCGGTGTAGCCGCTGGCATTACGGCGGTGAAGAGATCAACGAAAGGAATACCATGGCTAAGGAAGCCGTCCGCGTTCGCCGTCGCGAGCGCAAGAATATCTCGTCGGGTGTCGCCCACGTCAACTCGACCTTCAACAACACGATGATCACCATCACCGATGCGCAGGGCAATGCGATCGCTTGGTCGTCGGCTGGCGCCAAGGGCTTCAAGGGCTCGCGCAAGTCGACCCCGTTCGCTGCCCAGATCGCTGCCGAAGACTGCGCCAAGAAGGCTCAGGAACACGGCATGAAGTCGCTGGAAGTCGAAGTCTGCGGTCCGGGTTCGGGTCGCGAATCGGCTCTGCGTGCGCTCCAGGCTGCAGGTTTCATGATCACGTCCATCCGCGACGTGACCCCGATCCCGCACAATGGCTGCCGTCCGCGCAAGAAGCGCCGCGTCTGATCATCGCTCTCGTCACTGGTGAGCGCCTTGGCGCTCCCGGTGGTTTTCAAGCTCGGTTGCCACGATTGGATGGTGGCAACGAACGGAAGGCAAACTCATGATTCAGAAGAACTGGCAGGAACTGATCAAGCCGAACAAGGTGGAGTTCTCTTCGAGCTCGCGCACCAGGGCGACGCTTGTTGCCGAACCGCTGGAGCGCGGCTTCGGCCTGACCCTCGGCAATGCGCTTCGCCGCGTTCTGCTCTCCTCGCTGCGCGGCGCTGCCGTCACGGCGGTGCAGATCGATGGCGTGCTGCATGAATTCTCCTCGATTCCGGGCGTCCGCGAAGACGTGACGGACATCGTGCTCAACATCAAGGAAATCGCCATCAAGATGGATGGCGACGACGCAAAGCGCATGGTCGTGCGCAAGCAGGGCCCGGGCGTTGTCACGGCTGGCGACATTCAGACGGTCGGCGATATCGAAATCCTCAACCCCGAGCATGTGATCTGCACGCTCGATGAGGGCGCCGAAATCCGCATGGAGTTCACCGTCAACAACGGCAAGGGCTATGTTCCGGCCGAACGCAATCGTGCGGAAGATGCTCCGATCGGTCTCATCCCGGTCGACAGCCTCTATTCGCCGGTCAAGAAGGTGTCCTACAAGGTTGAAAATACCCGCGAAGGACAGGTTCTCGACTACGACAAGCTGAACATGACCATCGAAACCGATGGCTCGATCACCGGCGAAGACGCCGTCGCTTTCGCGGCGCGCATCCTCCAGGATCAGCTTGGCGTCTTCGTCAACTTCGACGAGCCGCAGAAGGAAACCGAAGAGGAAGCAGTCACCGAACTCGCTTTCAACCCGGCTCTCCTCAAGAAGGTGGACGAACTCGAACTGTCGGTCCGTTCGGCAAACTGCCTGAAGAACGACAACATCGTCTACATTGGCGACCTCATTCAGAAGACCGAAGCAGAAATGCTCCGCACGCCGAATTTTGGTCGCAAGTCGCTGAACGAAATCAAGGAAGTTCTCGCTTCCATGGGCCTGCACCTCGGCATGGAAGTGCCGGCATGGCCGCCCGAGAACATCGAAGATCTCGCCAAGCGTTACGAAGACCAATACTGAGCGGCGTGAGGAAAAGTGTGAAGCGGTTTTCCGCCCGCACGCCGATCGCGAGAACATAACAAAAGGCAGGCTCTTTCGGCTGCCTTTCCCCGTCAAACAGCAGGCCGATCGCCTGCATGTGCCAGGAAACGGCAGGCCCACTTAGCGTAAGGGCACCTGCATTAAAGGAGAATAGCAATGCGCCATGGTAAAGCCGGCCGCAAGCTGAATAGAACTGCAAGCCACCGCAAGGCGATGTTCGCCAACATGGCGGCTTCGCTGATTACCCACGAGCAGATCGTCACGACCCTGCCGAAGGCCAAGGAAATCCGTCCGATCGTCGAGAAGCTCGTCACGCTCGGCAAGCGCGGCGACCTGCATGCTCGCCGCCAGGCGATCTCGCAGATCCGCGATGCTGCCGTCGTTTCGAAGCTGTTCGACACGATCGCAACGCGTTACGCCACCCGCAATGGCGGTTACCTGCGCATCATGAAGGCCGGCTTCCGCCAGGGCGACAACGCCGCCATGGCCGTTGTCGAATTCGTTGATCGCGACACCTTTGCCAAGGGCGCAGCCGACAAGGCCCGCGTCGCTGCCGAAGAACAGGCCGTCGCCGCTTAATCTTTCGCTCCGGCGGAACAAAACAGCCGGGCTGCAAAGTCCGGCTTTTTTTGTTTCTGATATAGTGACGGGACCGGCTCCATTGCGCAAAATCATTCAGACTCGCTCTCCGCAGCTCCTTCGTCTGGCCGCCCTGTTTCTCGTTATCGTTCTCGGGCTGGTGCTCCGCAGGTTTGGCTATGCGGCCGATCTGCCTTTCATCGTCGTCAAATATGGCGGATCGGCGCTCTGGGGAGCGATGGTCTATCTGCTCGTGGCGCTCTTGGTCGCAAGGTCACGGCCGACAGCAATTGCCGTCGCAGCGCTGTTCATAGCGATCTCAGTGGAATTGTTCCGGCTCTATCATACGCCCTGGCTCGACGCCTTTCGGCTGACCACGGCGGGCGCGCTGCTGCTTGGGCGGATATTCTCGCTTTGGAATATGCTGGCTTATGCCATCGGCATCGCCGCGGCTGGGCCCTTGATCCAGCATATCGGTGATCCATTCTCGCCGGTCGCTTACGCCTCGGATGGCGACGCCACGGCGCGATTGCGTGGTCGTCCTTGGCCCTTCTTTCGGCTGCGTGCGATCGGCCGATAGGAGCGGTAGAGGATGAGCGCGATGATCAGCCCGACATAGATATATTGCTCGAGATCGAGGATCTTGGTCGAGAGCGCGAAATGCAGCGCCCCGCTGGCGGCTATGATGTAGACGAGGCGGTGCAGCCAGATCCAATTCTTGCCGAGGCGGCGGATCGAAAAATTGTTGGATGTCAGCGCCAGCGGAATGAGCATTGCAAGCCCGGCCATGCCGAACATGATGAAGGGGCGCTTCAGCACATCGTTGATGACCGCAGGAATGTCCATCGCCTGGTCGAGCACCATGTAGACGGTGAAGTGCATCAGCGCGTAATAAAAGGTCAGCAGGCCGAGCGCGCGGCGATAGCGCAGATAGTTCCAGCCGAAAAGCTCGCGGGCAGGGGAGACGGCAAGCGTTGCGATCAGGAAACGGATCGTCCAGATGCCGAGGAAGAGCTCGAAGGTCTTGACCGGATCGGCGCCGAGCTGATCGGTCGCCCCGAGATAGAAGGTCCAGGCGGCGGGCGCGAGCCCGACGACATAAAGCAGCCAGATGGAAGCGGGCTGCCAGCGCTTGGGGATGGCGAGCGACAGTTCCGCCATCAGAAATTCGCCTTCAGATCCATGCCGGCATAGAGGCTCGCCACCTCGTCGGCATAGCCGTTGAAGGGTAGGGTGGGATGGCGGCTTGCGCCAAAGAAGCCGCTTTCGCCGATGCGCCGTTCGCTGGCCTGGCTCCAGCGTGGATGGTCGACGGCAGGGTTGACGTTGGCGTAGAAGCCGTATTCCTGCGCATTGGTGACCTGCCAGGTATTCTCGGGCTGCTGGTCGGTGAGTGTGATCCTGACGATCGACTTGATGCCCTTGAAGCCGTATTTCCACGGCACGACGAGCCGGATGGGCGCGCCGTTCTGGTTCGGCAGCGTTTCGCCATAAAGCCCGACGGCAAGCAGCGTCAGCGGATGGCGCGCCTCGTCCAGGCGCAGACCCTCGACATAGGGCCAGTCGAGTGACTGGAAGAAGCCCTTCTGCCCCGGCATCTCCTCCGGCCGCACCACGGTTTCGAAGGCGACGTATTTGGCGCTGCCGAGCGGCTCCACCTTGTCGAGCAGCGATGCCAGTGGAAAGCCGTCCCAGGGAATGACCATCGACCAGGCCTCGACGCAGCGCATCCGATAGGTGCGCTCCTCGATCGGGAATTCCTTGATCAGCGCCTCGAGGTCGAAAGTGCCGGGCTTGTTGACCATGCCGTCGACCTTGACCGTCCAGGGCAGCGGCTTGAAATCGCCGGAAAGAGCGGCGGGGTCACCCTTGTCGAGGCCGAATTCATAGAAGTTGTTGTAGGTGGTGACGTCCTTGATCGGCGTCGGCTTCTCGTCGACCTTGTACTTGCTCTCTACGGCGGAAAGCGCCGCAGCACTCGCCTTGCCGGCGCTGTAGAGCGCCATGGCGCCAAGCGCTGCCGCGCCGAGAAATTCACGACGGCGCACATAGACCTGGCGCGGCGTGATCTCCGATGACGCGATCTTCGGCGGGCGATAGCTTGGCATGGCGAAACCTCCTGGGCGGATTTCTGCAATATAGTCTTTAAACGAACCATCCGCATGTTCGGATGAGTCTCTAAGCCTTGAATATTGCTAACGGGAAGCCAATTTTTTGTGTTCGGCCGTGATGGAATAGGCTGTAACGAAACGTCGCGCCGAACCGTATATGAAAGATGGGCCTATGACGCTTGGCCGATGGCGTACCGGATTTGAGCTTCGCGGTAGTGACAGCCCCCGTCGATTGGATTAGGACAATTCCAAAAAGCAGCGTTGCCCGGCCCGCAGGCTCTATGCCGCCCCGCTTCGCCTGACTATTCCGACACATCGAGGAAGACACCGATGCCAGCTTACCGTTCCAGAACCACGACCCACGGCCGCAACATGGCAGGCGCGCGCGGCCTTTGGCGCGCCACGGGCATGAAGGATTCGGATTTCGGCAAGCCGATCATCGCGGTGGTGAATTCCTTCACCCAGTTCGTGCCCGGCCACGTGCACCTGAAGGACCTCGGCCAGCTCGTTGCCCGGGAAATCGAGGCGGCTGGCGGTGTCGCCAAGGAATTCAACACCATCGCGGTCGATGACGGCATCGCCATGGGCCATGACGGCATGCTCTATTCGCTGCCCTCGCGCGAGCTCATCGCCGACAGCGTCGAATACATGGTCAATGCCCATTGCGCCGACGCCATGGTCTGCATCTCCAACTGCGACAAGATCACTCCCGGCATGCTGATGGCGTCGCTGCGCCTCAACATCCCCACAGTCTTCGTCTCCGGTGGCCCGATGGAAGCCGGCAAGGTCGTGCTGCACGGCAAGACGCACGCCCTCGACCTGGTCGATGCCATGGTCGCCGCAGCCGACGACAAGATCAGCGACGAGGACGTCCAGACCATCGAACGCTCGGCCTGTCCGACCTGCGGCTCCTGCTCCGGCATGTTCACTGCTAATTCGATGAACTGCCTGACGGAAGCGCTCGGTCTGTCGCTGCCCGGCAACGGCTCGACGCTCGCCACCCACGCCGACCGCAAGCGGCTGTTCGTCGAGGCCGGCCACCTGATCGTCGATCTCGCCCGCCGTTATTACGAGCAGGACGACCTCAAGGCGCTGCCGCGCACCATCGCCTCCAAGCAGGCCTTCGAGAATGCCATGGCGCTCGACATCGCCATGGGCGGTTCGACCAATACGGTCCTGCACATCCTGGCTGCCGCCCATGAAGGCGAGATCGATTTCACCATGAGCGATATCGACGCGCTGTCGCGCCGCGTGCCGTGCCTGTCGAAGGTCGCACCGGCCAAGAGCGATGTTCATATGGAAGACGTGCACCGCGCCGGCGGCATCATGTCGATCCTCGGCGAACTCGATAAGGGCGGTCTCTTGAACCGCGATTGCCCGACCGTGCATGCCGAGACGCTGGGCGATGCGATCGACCGCTGGGATATCACCCGCACCAACAGCGAAACCGTCCGCAATTTCTATCGCGCCGCACCCGGCGGCATCCCCACCCAGGTCGCTTTCAGCCAAGAGGCCCGCTGGGACGAACTCGACACCGACCGCCAGAACGGCGTCATCCGCTCGGTCGAACATCCCTTCTCCAAGGATGGCGGCCTTGCCGTGCTCAAGGGCAACCTTGCGGTTGACGGCTGCATCGTCAAGACGGCCGGCGTCGATGAATCGATCTTGAAATTCTCCGGCCCCGCCCGCGTCTTCGAAAGCCAGGATGCCTCCGTCAAGGCGATCCTTGCCAACGAGGTGAAGGCCGGCGACGTCGTCGTCATCCGCTACGAGGGCCCGAAGGGCGGCCCGGGCATGCAGGAAATGCTCTATCCGACGAGCTATCTGAAGTCGAAGGGCCTGGGCAAAGCCTGCGCGCTGATCACCGACGGCCGCTTCTCCGGCGGCACCTCCGGCCTGTCGATCGGCCACGTCTCGCCGGAAGCGGCAAATGGCGGCACGATCGGCCTGGTGCGCGAAGGCGACATGATCGACGTCGACATCCCCAACCGCACGATCAGCCTGCGTGTCAGCGAGAGCGAACTTGCCGCCCGCCGCGCCGAACAGGACGCCAAGGGCTGGTATCCCACAGAAGTCCGCAAGCGCAACGTCACGACCGCGCTGAAGGCCTACGCCGCCTTCGCAACGAGTGCCGATCGCGGTGCCGTGCGCGATCTGAACGCCCGCTGACTCATCTGAACCGACGACTTACTGATTAAAAGTCAGCTGCTCTTCCAACCGGTCGCTTTCAAAGCGGCCGGTTGATGTTTTTATAAGACTCGCCGAGCTGCTTCAGCCGCTCGTCATAGGCAGCCTTAATGCAAGTTGCATCGGCCCCACATTCCTGCCGTTTCTTCAGCCAGGCCGTCTGTTCGTCCTGCAGGGTTCCGCGCGAACCCATCGCCAGCAGGCCGGAGAGCAGCTCGAAAGTCGTCACCATCTTCACATCGGCGTCGTTGAGCGCGCGGTTGTCGCAGATCGCCTTTTCATCCGACTTCAATTCTTTCGCCTCGCAATCGAAACTGGCCGCCTGTGCCAGATGCGATGTGAGGAGCAGGATCGCCAAACTGAGAGCGGCGGACATTGCGCGTGTCATCATCATCATCATCTTTCTTGCCGCCGATCAGGCCAGCTTGCTGAGTGCCAGAGCCAGGAAGATGATGCAGGCGAGCCAGACGGCAAGGATGAAGATCAATCCGAGACGGCCGGAAGGGCGCTCGATGCGTCTTGCCGCCTCAGCGCGAAGCTCGTTCATCACCTCGGCCGGGACAAGCCGCGTCGCCAGCAGGATGCCGAGCGGCACGATCAGCAGATCGTCGAGATAGCCGAGCACCGGAATGAAATCCGGGATCAGATCGACGGGCGACAGCGCGTAGGCGGCAACGGCGCCGGCCACCGCTTTCGCATACCACGGCACGCGCGCATCACGCGCGGCCAGCCACAGCGCAACGATGTCACGCTTCAGTGACTTCGCCCAGGTTTTGGCTTTTGATATCAGCTGCATGGCCAAACTTCCTGAATCAAATTCACAACGACTTCAAGACATTCCCCTGCCTTGTTCTTCCATGCTTCCGCCCTCTTTCCTTTCTAGCGTCGGGCGCTACAACGTTGCTCAAGAGGATTCAAAAGGGATACCCATGCAAGGCCTGTTCAAGCGCGCGTCCGTCTCGCTATTCGCACTGATACTCGTTCTGCCGGCTGCGGCCGATGCACAGACGGCAAAGTCCGTACCCGAGAGCCAGATGCAGATGCAGCTCTCCTTCGCGCCGCTCGTCAAGCAGACGTCAGGCGCCGTCGTCAATGTCTATGCGGAAAAGATCGTCCAGCGGCAGTCGCCCTTTGCCGGCGATCCCTTCTTCGAGCAGTTTTTCGGCCAGCAGATGCCAAACCGTTCGGAAAAGCAGTCATCGCTCGGCTCGGGCGTCATCGTCGAGGCGAACGGCACCGTCGTCACCAACAATCACGTCGTCGACGGCGCCGACGATATCAAGATCGCGCTGTCGGATGGCCGCGAATTCCCCTGCAAGGTGGTTCTGCGCGATGACCGTGTCGATCTTGCTGTGCTGAAGATCAACACCAAGGAAAGCTTCCCGACATTGCCGATCGGCAATTCCGATTCGGTCGAGGTCGGCGATCTCGTGCTGGCGATCGGCAACCCCTTCGGCGTCGGCCAGACGGTAACGAGCGGCATCGTCTCGGCACTGGCGCGCAACCAGGTGGTCAGGAACGAATTCGGCTTCTTCATCCAGACCGATGCCTCGATCAATCCCGGCAATTCCGGTGGCGCCCTGATGAACATGAAGGGCGAGCTGATCGGCATCAACACCGCGATCTTCTCGCGCGGCGGCGGCTCGAACGGCATCGGCTTTGCCATCCCTGCCAATCTCGTCAAGGTCTTCCTCGCCTCGGCCGATGCCGGCGTCAAATCCTTTGAGCGGCCCTATGTCGGCGCGAGCTTCGATGCCGTGACCTCTGAGGTGGCCGAAGCGCTGGGGCTGAACAAGGCCCGCGGCGCGCTCGTCGTCAAGGTTTCGGAAGGCGGACCGGCCGCCAAGGCCGGTCTAAAGGCCGGCGAAATCGTCACGGCGGTCGATGGCATTTCCGTCGAACATCCGGATGCGCTGCTCTACCGGCTGACGACGGCCGGTCTCGGCAAATCGGTCAAGCTCACCGTCGTCGAGAACGGCCGCGAGCAGCAACTGCCGCTGACGCTGGCCCGTGCCCCGGAAACCTCGCCGCGCGACCAGCGCACGATCGGCGGGCGCACCCCCTTTAGCGGCGCTGTCGTCGAAAACCTGTCGCCGCGGGTGGCCGACGAGCTGCGCATGCCGCCGGAATCGTCCGGCGTCGTCGTATCCGAGGTGAAAGAAGATTCGCCTGCCGCCCGTCTTGGTTTCGAGCCGAAGGATATCATCGTCTCGATCAACGGCACCGATGTGAAGTCGACCAGCGAACTGTCCGAGATCGCCGACAGCGACCCCGGCCTCTGGCGGGTGGAGATCGAGCGCGACGGCCAGCGCATCCGGCAGTTCTTCCGATGAGCAACGATCTCTTCGCACCGCGTGTTCCGGAGGAGGTCGCCGCCAGGCGGCCGCTTGCCGATCGCTTGCGGCCGAAGACCCTTGCTGATGTCACCGGTCAGGAACATCTGACCGGTGAAGACGGCGTCTTGAAACGGATGATCGAAAGCGGCTCGCTCGGCTCGATGATCTTCTGGGGGCCGCCCGGCACCGGCAAGACGACGGTGGCGCGGCTGCTGTCCGGCGAGGCGGGGCTGGCCTTCGAGCAGATATCGGCGATCTTCTCAGGCGTTGCCGATCTGAAGAAGGTGTTCGAGACAGCCCGCCTGCGACGCATGGACGGCCGTCAGACGCTGCTCTTCGTCGATGAGATCCATCGTTTCAACCGCGCCCAGCAGGATAGTTTCCTTCCCGTCATGGAGGACGGCACCGTCATTCTCGTCGGCGCCACCACCGAGAACCCGTCCTTCGAGCTCAACGCCGCTCTCTTGTCGCGGGCCCGGGTCCTCACCTTCAAGTCGCATGACGAGGAGAGCCTAGAGGAGCTGCTGAAGCGCGCCGAGGTGATCGAGCAGAAGCCGCTACCGCTGACCGAAGAGGCGCGCGCCAGCCTGGTCCGCATGGCCGATGGCGACGGCCGCGCGGTGTTGACGCTCGCCGAAGAGGTCTGGCGCGCCGTGCGCGAGGGCGAGAGCTTCGACACCGAAGGCCTGACCCGCATCGTCCAGCGTCGCGCTCCTGTCTATGACAAGGCGCAGGACGGTCATTACAATCTGATCTCGGCGCTACATAAGTCCGTGCGCGGTTCGGACCCGGATGCCGCTCTTTATTATCTCGCTCGCATGTTCGATGCCGGCGAGGATCCGCTTTATCTCGGCCGGCGGCTGGTGCGCATGGCAGTGGAGGATATCGGCCTTGCCGATCCGCAGGCGCTGGTGATCTGCAATGCCGCCAAGGATGCCTATGAGTATCTCGGCTCTCCGGAAGGGGAGCTGGCGCTGGCCCAAGCCTGCGTCTATCTCGCCACCGCGCCGAAATCGAATGCCGTCTACACCGCCTTCAAGGCGGCCAGCCAGGCGGCCAAGCAGAACGGCTCGCTGCTACCGCCGAAGCATATCCTCAACGCGCCGACCAAGCTGATGAAGGGCGAAGGTTATGGCGATGGCTACCGCTACGATCACGACGAGCCGGATGCCTTTTCAGGCCAGGATTATTTCCCGGAGAAGATGGGCCGCCAGACCTTCTACGATCCGCCGGAGCGCGGCTTCGAGCGCGATATCCGCAAGCGGCTGGAATGGTGGGGAAAACTGCGCAAGGAGCGCAATCCCCGCTGACGCGTTTGTGCCTGTTCGGTCGGCGAAAGGGCTCAACCGCCAAGGGCGATTGCTATTGCAACCAGAAGCAATCCGAGACAAGTCATCGTCATCCCGGCATGAAAAGGCCTGCCTCCCGAAAATTCCGCCCACGCATAGCCCGTCACAAACAGCAGTATGATGAGAAACAGGTTGCTGACTCTCAGAGCAAGGTGAGCGTTGTCGATGAGAAGAAAAGGGGTCACTGCTGGAATGGAGGTGACCGAGACCAGAAAGAAAACCGCGATTGCGGCCAAGAGTTCATCTTTCGATAATGACGCCTTCCGGGGATCGGCGCGGGATGCGAGCGTCAGGAGTGATCGATAGAGCGCGTCCGTGTCGGCGGCTTTTGCAGAAAACGGTGCTTCTTCTATCGGGAATTCTTGCGTGAGCATCTTGAGCGCCGCAGTCTCGCTTCTGGCGGCTTTAATTTGCCGAAAAAGGCGCAAGCGCCTGCTTTTGTAAAACGTCGTGCCCAGAATGAACAACACGGCGTCAATGATCCCCCAAGCGACGTTGCATCCGATTGTTGCGACGATCAACTCATGGACATCTAACCCTTCATCTTCAAAAACAAGCCTAGAACCTACCGTCAATGTCAGCGCCATGATCAATCCGAAAAGGACTTCGCCGAGCGCATCGCCGGGATCGATGATGTTGGTGATATGACCGATCGGGTTCGAGGTCATGGACGGCCCCCACGTGATGAAGATCATGGTCTGCTGTTCTTCACTCCCTAGCAGAGCACGAATGAGGAGCCGACTTGCGGCTGGCGGCGCGGGTAAGCTTCGCGACGAAAGAACTGTGACCGACATCGCGGTCTGATTCATTGATCGTAATCAAAGATCAGCACGTTTGGGCGTCTCGTGATCAAGGTTTTTCGACAGAGCACGTTCAGCGCTTGCCTTTGCGCGTCCGAAAGATGCGCGGCGATGCAAAGTTCAGGAGGGCCGCGGCATCTTCTGGTTTGCGGGCGTGGCGATCACCTTGACGGAAGATTCCGCCAGCCCGTGATGGCCTTCCATATCGACGACGATATGCCAGTGACCGCTTTCGGGAACAGCAATCTTGATCGGCGATTTGCGCGCCACACCGCCGATATATTTGAAATCGAGAACCTCGGTGAACCGCTGGAAATTCGGAGCCGTCATCAGGCGGACATTGTTCACCGCATTCAACGACACCTCGACGATCGTTCCGGCGCGCTGTTCTTTGAGATCGTAATGGGTGAAGCGGAAGTTCGGTTTCGGCATCGGTCTCGTGGCGTCTGAAGTCTCTGCGCAAAGATTTTACCAGCATGCCGGTTAAGGAAAAGTTGGAATTGGCCCCCTCGTTCTTCCGGCAGGTGAAAACGGCGGGAGAAGTGCTGGCTTGTCGCGACCGTCATGACGAAACGGCGCAACGAGGGCGGTGATTGCGCCGTCAAGGCGCGGCATCCTCGCTGTTTCCCCGGATGGACCTCAAGCGGAGTAAACGATGTAAAGCTCTATGCAGGCGAGCACGATGCCGAAGACGATCAGCGCCCAGGCGGTGCGTTTCTCGCGGATCTGCCGGTTACCGCGCGTGATCCCATGCGGGCGAAGAGGGTGGAAGGCGGAGGACATCATATTTCGCATGGCGTTTGACTTTTGCAACGATGGCAAAAGCCTACTGCCGTTTGCGATAGGAAATCCATTCGGAGCGCATATGATCGACTTCTACCACAAGCTCGGCGGCGGTCTGCGCGATGCGGGCTGGATGCGGGAAAACATGCCGAAGAACCGGCTGGCGATCCTGCCTGATCTCACCCATTACGAGACCTTCGCCTCGCCCCTCATGGCGAATATGGCAACGACCTTCCTCGATGGCGGCGGCAAGGCGCCGAACTGGGCTGAGCAGGTCGGAAAGTAAGCGAAGACGGCCGGGTTTTTCCCGGCCGCCCTTTCCTCTGCAATCAGCCGCTGCGCTGGTTTTCCCGATCCAACTGCGTCACCAGCGCCAGGATCGTTTCCGAGACCGGCGTCGGCACGGCACTCAGGCGTCCGAGCGCCACCACCATGCCGACCAGCGGCGTGATTTCGAGCGCCTTGCCGCCGATCAGATCTTGCAGCATCGATGTGCGCACGGCGCCGATATGGCGCGATTGTTCGAGCCGCTGCTCGACGGTCATGCTGAAACGCGCACCCAAGGCCTCGCCGACGGCGCGGACCTCGTTCATCACCTTGCCGACCGTGGCTGAAAGTGCCGGATCCGCCATGATGTCGGTCATCAGAGCCCTGGTCAGCGCGCTGATCGGGTTGAAGGCGGCATTGCCCATCAGCTTGCTCCAGATCTCGTTGCGGATAACAGCCGTCGTCGTGATGTTGAGGCCGGCGTCGGTCAGCACCGCGGCGATCGCCTCGAGATCGGGCGAGATCTCGCCCGAGGGCTCGCCGAGCAGGAAGCGGCCGTTGTTGGCAAGCTGGATCTCGCCGGGATTGATCACCTCTGCGCCTTGATAAGCGACGCAGCCGATGACCCGTTCCGGTCCGATCAGCCGCCAAAGCCTGCGGCCGGGATCGAGCTCGTTGAACTGCAGCTCGGCATGCCGGCTCTGGCTATCGCGGTGAAAATACCACCACGGAATGCCGTTAAGGATCATGACGACGCGGGTACCTTCCTTGAGGAGTCCTGCAATGCCTTCGGCAGCGGGTGCCAGCTGATGCCCCTTGAGGCCGGTGATGACAAGATCCTGCGGCGGCAATGTCTGGGGATCGTCGGTCGCGGTGAGGCGGACGTTGAGCGGCCTTTCCGCATCGGCTTCGCGCAGGCTGAGACCGTTGTCGCGGATGGCGTCGAGATGGGCTCCACGCGCGACGACGGAGATGGTGACGTCGTTTCCGGCTTGGCTAGCAAGCTTGACGGCGATAGCGCCGCCGAGTGCGCCAGCGCCATAGATGCAGATGGACTTGATGGACATGCTCGCCTCTTCATGGTGGTGATCGACCTAGATCTAGGCCATTCCAGAGGTGAGGCGAACGCTAATTTGCCGCATGCCGCACTTTCCCGCAGTCACAGCGGCGCTGCAGCCGCATCCCCGAGTCCTGGGATGCGGCGGGCAGGGCGCTTCAGGCAGAGGCCGTTGCCTCGTTTGGAAAATCCGTGGACAAAGCGAGCTGACGCCAGATAGCAAGTTCCTTTTCGACGCTGGCATGCTGCTCCTCGATCACCGCAACCGTATCGCTGCCGAACGGCATGCGCAGCGGCGGATTGGGCGAATTGACGATCGTCATGATGCCGGCGGCCAGCTTGGCGGGATTGCCGGGCTGGGCATGGTTGGCGTCGGCAGCGAAACTGCGCATGTTGCCGGCCGGCGTACCCTCGTAGTCCGCAATCGAAGCCGGGCTGATAGCCAGCGATGTGTCGGCGAGGAAGTCGGTGCGGAAGAAGCCAGGCTCGACGATCGTCACCTTGATGCCGAAAGGTTCGAGTTCGGCGGCCATCGATTCCGACAGGCCTTCGACGGCGAACTTCGTCGAGCCGTAGACGCCCCACCCGGGATAGCCGAAATAACCGCCGATCGAGGAAAAGTTCAGGACATGGCCGGAGCGCTGGCGGCGCATATAGGGCAGCACCGCGCGCGTCACCTTCAGCAGGCCGAAGACGTTCGTGGCATAGAGCCTTTCGACCTCTTCGGCCGTGGCTTCCTCGACAGCACCCAGCAAGCCGTAGCCGGCATTGTTGGCAAGGACATCGATGCGGCCGAAGCGGGCGATGCCGGCAGCCGCGGCCTCCTTCGCCTGTGCCTCGTTGGTGACGTCGAGGGCGACGGCAAGCAGGTTCGGATGATCGCCGAACTGCCCGGTCACGGTCTTCGGGTTGCGGGCGGTGGCGATGACGGCATCGCCTGACGCAAGGGCTTCCTTGGTCATCAGCGCGCCGAAGCCGCGGGATGCACCAGTGATGAACCAGACTTTCATGACGAATTCCTTTCTGTTCGGTGGGTGGTGGCATCTCTGTGCCGACGGGGTGAATTTGACCGAAAAACCGTTGCTGTATAAGATTTGTTATTCTTGAAACTATGATGAGTTTAATTCAGCAATGCGCGCCACCGAATTGTCCGAACTCGCGGCCTTTGCCGCCGTCGCGCGGCATAAGAGCTTCCGCAAGGCGGGCGAGGAGCGGGGTGTCACCGCGTCTGCGGTCAGCCATGCCGTGCTCAATCTCGAAGACCGGATCGGCATCCGCCTGCTCAACCGCACGACGCGCAGCGTCTCGCTGACGGAGGCCGGCGACCTGCTGATCTCGCATCTCGACCCGGCTTTCGGCGAGATGACGGCGGCGCTCGATGCACTGAACCGCTATCGCGACACGCCGTTCGGCAAGGTGAGGATCAACGTGCCGAATTCGATCGGCCCCTTCGTTATCGGCCGCATCATCGGTCCGCTGCTGAAAAAGAACCCCAACTTGCAGCTGGAGATCAACGCGACCGACAGGCTGGTCGATATCGTCGAGGAGGGTTTCGATGCCGGTATCCGCTTCGGGGAGCGCGTCACCGAGGGCATGATCGCGCTGCGCATAAAACCGCGCATCCGCTTGGTCGTCGTCGGTTCGCCTGCCTATTTCGAGACCCGGCCGAAGCCGGCGACACCGCACGAGCTCAAGCGCCATCTCTGCATTCAGAACATGTTTCCGTCAGGCGCGCGTTATGCCTGGGAGTTCGAGAAGGACGGCCAGGCGGTGAGCTTTCAGCCGGCCGGACCGCTGTCGCTCGACGATCACGAGCTGATGATGCAGGCAGCGCTCGGCGGCGTCGGCCTTGCCTACATCTGGGAGCCGCGCGTGGAAAAAGCCGTTGCCGGCGGCGAACTGATCCAGGTCCTGGACGACTGGTGCCAGCCGGAGGAACCGCTCTATCTCTACTATCCGAGCCGCCGCCATATGTCGGCGGGCTTCAGGGCGGTCATCGAGGCGATGAAGGCGGAGTAAAAGAGGCCGGGATGCCGGCGATCGTCTGAAGCGCCTTGAAGTAAACCGTAAGGTCGCGGGCAGGGTCCGCCGGGAGCGTCGCTGCACGAAACACCTTGCCTCCGGTCGCCTCGATCCCTCCGTCGATCATCAGGTTGTCGGCCATGCCGTGATTTTCGATCGCGATGCCATCCGGTCCGCGGGGGCGTCCGCTCGTCTCATCGATCTCGAGCCCCGCATACCAGATCGAGCGAACACGCAGGCCGTAGTCGTCGGGGTGGTTGGAATAGGCAAAGACCGCTTTTCCGAGCGCAATCATGAAGCCGATTTCGTAGACCGTACCCGGATCGGCGCTGACGCCTCGAAAGGGAGTGATGTTGGCAAGGCAGATCTCGGCTCGGCGCATGGCGTCGTCGTTGCGTGCGTAGATCTCTGCGGCGGTCCGCTTCACCGGTGTCTGGTTTTCGTCGCTGCCGGGACCGGTCGGCTCGAAGCCGAACTGGCGCGCCAATCGGCGTTTTTCGGCCATGATGGGCATGGCATCCGGAAGAAAGACTTCCGGGCCGGCAAGGTAAATGGTGGTCATCGACATCCTTCACTCACATGCGAGACGAAGCGCCGGGGTTGGGGGCAGCCAGACGCGGAGCCCATTTCCGACGGATGCGCGGCAAATGGCAAGCCGTGCCGGCGGGCATTGGCGATTTTTTTGAAAGTAAGACAGCCGTCGAGGCGGTGCGGGAGAAATGAAAAAGCTTGAGGTTCAGTCCCGGCACCTTTTGACTCCGGAGGACGAACCGGCCAAATATGCCGCATGGCCAGCATCGTCGGGAGAAGTTGATGAACGGTGGGATTTTGCCAGCTGGTATTCGAAGAGCGTCCAAGCGGCTCGGATGTCTGTCTTTCGTCTTGGTCGCGTTGACGCCGATGGGATCGGCAGCGGTCGGGCAGGGCATCGGGCCGCAAAGTCAGGCCTCGCGCCAGCAGGTCGAGAAACTCGTCGGCCTCTGGAAGGGTCATTTTGCCGGCGCCGACAGCCTGCAGCAGCGGCGAACGGCCTTCAGGACGCTGATGGAGACGATGCCTGGGCCAACGCGCATCCAGGTGCGGCAGGTCGATGCCGACGGCGTCGACGCCGAGCTGATGTGGCCTGCCCGTCTTCATCACCCGATCGGCCAAAGGGTGATCCTCTATATCCATGGCGGCGGCTTTTCCAGCGGCTCCATTCGCACACATAGCCTGCTTGCCGGCTCGCTTGCCAAGGCCGCATCCAGCGACATTCTTCTCATTGATTATCGGCTGATGCCCGAATATGCCTATCCTGCTCAGATCAACGACGCGCTGACCGCCTATCGCTGGCTTCTCGACAACGGCTATCGGAGCGAGAACGTCATCGTGGCCGGAGACGGCGCCGGCGGCAATATCGCGATCGAGACGGTGCTGAGGCAGATGCAGGCGGCAAAGCCGTTGCCGGCGGCTGTGATTGCGCTCAGCCCCATCACCGATCTTGCCGCGACAGGCGGATCCATGACATCAAACGCCGGAAGCGATCCGCTGGTCGGCAAGGACTGGATCGAGACCCTGCGCCAGACCTATCTCCGCACCCGGTCTCCGACCGATCCCCAGGCATCGCCGCTTTATGCCGACATGACCGGCTTTCCGCCGCTGTTGCTGCAGGTCGGCTCCGGCGAAGTCCTGCTGGACGATACGCTGCGGCTCGCCGACAAAGCGCGCCAGGCGGGAGTGGACGTCACCACCGAGGTTTGGCCGGGCATGCCGCATCAGTGGCAGCTGTTTCCCTCTCTGCTCGACGATGCCGATCGGTCGAGCCAGAATATCGCCGAGTTCGCGATCCGACATTTTGCAGACAAACCGGAGTAGGGGGCCGGAGGAGCAGGACAGCAAAGGCCGCCGCCCAAGCATCCTCCATTTACCCCATCATTGCGATGTGCCGCGGGAGGTTGAAGGCGCCAAAGGCCGTTCGACCTCCCGTCCGACGCTGAGCGCCCTTCGTACATTCGGCTCCAGCCGCTCCATATAGGCGTGGTCGGGAGCGGCACCCAGCGCATCCAGCATTTTCGAGAAGAAACACCGGGCCGCTGCCGCAGCCGTGACGTCGAAGACCTCGGCATCGCTCAGCCCGTGTTTCTTCAGTCCGTCTATATCCTGCTGGGTGACCGATGTCGCGTCGCGCGCCACCTTGGCGGCAAAGGCCATGATGGCGCGTTCGCCGGCATCGATCGGCGCCTTCTCCGTCTCGTTGACAACAGCCGTCAGCCCGTCGCTGGTAAAGCCCTCGCGCAGCAGCACCGAGCCATGCGCCAGCATGCAATAGGAGGATTTCAGCTCCTTGGCCGCCGCCAGCGTCACCAATTCGTAGCGCCGCAGGCTCATATGGCCGCGAATGCTCGAAAGCAGCGCCACCCAGTTCTCCATCACCTCCGGCCGGTGGCCGAAGGCACGATACATGTTCGGTAGATAACCATAGTTCGCCTCCGCTGACGCGTACATCGACGTCGTCTTCTCGCTGGCGGATGCATTGGGGGTGTGAATGAAAGCCATGGCCAGATCCTCCTCTATGCGAGAAGGATAGGGTAGATATGCAGGACAGCAATCCTGAAATATCAGGCAGCGTCGCTGCTCGCAGAAGCGTTACCAGTTCTCTCGATGGGACCAGTTCTCTCGATGGGAAGAGTGACGGTGAATGTCGATCCGCATCCTCTTGCGCTTCGAACCTCTATCGCGCCGTGGTGCAGTTCGACGATCTGCTTCACCAGGTTGAGGCCGATGCCCGTTCCGGCAATCCCGGTCGAGGTCCCGGCACGGAAATAGCGCTGGAATAGCCGGGGTACGTCTTCGGGGTCGATCCCCACCCCGTCATCGCTGATCGAAACTTTGACGTTTCCCGTCTCCTCCCACGCCGTGATGCGAATTTCGGAGGTTCCGGGCGCGTATTTGACGGCATTGGACAGCAGGTTGGTAAAGACCTGCGCCAAAGCGCGGGGATCGGCATCGATGACCTCCGGCAGCCGGTCAATGTCCAACATGAAGCTGTGTGTCTTGGCGATCGTCGACTGCCGCTCGCAACAGGTTCTTATCAATGATCTTAAGGCGCAGGCGTCGTAGCTGATATCGATCTTACCGGTGTCAAGACGCCCGGCCGACAGGATGCTCTCCATGAGATCGACAATCCGGTTCACCGATGCGCGGATCTGGTCGACCTTGTCGCTGAGAAATTCGGGTTCGACGGCCCCTCTCTTACGCAACAGCCGCTGGGCGGCCGCGTCGATGATGGCCAGCGGGGTCCTGAATTCATGGGACGCCATCGCCACGAACTGCCGTTGCAATTCGTTGATGTTCCGCTCCTGCGCCAGCATTCGCTCGAGTTCCCGCGCCTGGCGCTCGACTTCCGCCGTGCGGCTCTTCACCGTCGTTTCGAGCTGATCGTGATGCCGGCGCAGCTCTTCCGCAAGTCGCACCGTCTTGGTGACGTCTTCGTGGGTGGCGACGTAACCACCGTTTTGCATCGGATTGTGGGTGATCTTGATGACGCGACCATCGGTGAGCACGATATTCTGGCTGGCCACCGCACCGCGGACCGTCGCTTCGAAGACGACGTCAAAATAGGTGGCGGTATCGGCCGGGCCATTTCCCTCGCGGCTGCGAAAGGCCAGGATATCGACAAGTGGCGTTCCTGGTTTCGTCAGCAAATCCGGTAGATTGTACATCCGTGCATAGGACGGGTTGCACAGGATCAGGTTCTTTTTCGAATCGAACATGCACAGTCCATGCGGCATGTTGCTGAGGGCCGCGTCGAACCTGTGATGTTGTTCGGTGAGACTGTCTTCGACGCGGATGAGGGTCGAGATGTCTTCATAGCTCAAGATCCAGCCTCCCTCTTTCGACGGGGCTGAGGTCAATGAGACCATCCGTCCGTCGGAAAGCGCAAACTGGGACGTGCGCGGTCTGCCGATCGTCGACGACTGTGCCGCTGCGCGGCAATCGGCGGTGCCCGGCAATCCGTCAATATTCATTCCTCTGCTGATGGCTCCATCCGGGAGGCCGAGAATTTCGAGCGTGCGGGCGTTGAAAGCCGTCACCTTATTGGCAGGATCAAGGAGAACAATGCCCTGCGGCAGGTTCTCCAGAATGGATTCAAACGAGTGTGGCATCATCCGGCCCTGCTTCAGATCTGGCGCGTTGCACGTATGCGTAGCATTCGTCAGAAATGATAAAGTTTCGCTAATCCAATCGGCGGGAGTTCCTCGACGGAAACTTGGATAGCGGGGCATCGGTCACATCCCTCAAGGCGGCCGCCGATGCAAAGGCGCGCCTCGTCCACGGCGACAAGCCCCGAATCTTCCCTGATACGCCGTCCAGTTGCGGTAATTTAGATCGTTCCAATTTTCTGGATTGCATTTTGATGCGGGACGAGACTGAATTCTTGGTGACTCATTAGATTTATCTTGACAGAATTGGAACGTTCCAAATATTTAACGATCAATCAACGTTTGGTGGTCGGAGAAAGACGTGACAAAGGCGCGGGTAACCGTCATTGACATCGCAAAGGCCGCCGGCGTCTCCAAGTCGACGGTGTCGCTGGTGCTTCAGGGCTCCTCCCTGGTCAATGAGGTGACGCGCGCCAAGGTCAACTCTGTGATGCGCGAACTCGGCTACGTCTATAATCGCGGCGCCGCCAATCTTCGCCAGGCCGGCGCCAAATCGCGGATCGTCGGGGTCGTCGTCAACGACCTGACGAACAGCTTCTTTGCGGAACTGGCGGTCGGCGTCGATATGGTCGTCCAATCGGCCGGCTTCGTGCAATTCCTGTCGAATACCGGCGAGAGCATCGACCGGCAGCGTGAGGTTGTCGCATCGATGCGCGAGCATGGCATTTCCGGCCTGATCGTCTCGCCGGCGCGCGCCACCGATGCCGCAGACTTCAAGCCGCTCGTCGCAGCCGGCATTCCGGTGGTGGTCGTCGTGCGAAACCTGCCCGGCGCCAAAGTCTCGTCGATCGTCTCCGACAACCGAGCCGGCATGATGTCGGCGGTCAAGCATTTGGTGGGGCTCGGCCACAAGCGTATCGCTTTTCTCGGAGGCTTTCCCGACACCGCCGTCTTCGACGACCGGCTTGCCGGCTACCGGAGCGGTGTGGAGACGGCAGGGCTTGACTATCACGAAGAACTCGTCATCGCGTCGGCACCTTCGCGGGCCGGCGGGGTGGAGGCGATCGGCAAAGCGATTGCTCTTGCCCGTCGGCCGACCGCAGCCGTCTGCTTCAACGATGCAGTCGCCTTCGGTGTCTGTGACGGATTGCGCGCTCGCCGTCTGGAGCCTGGCGCCGACTTCGCCGTGGTGGGTTTCGACGACGTCATCGAGGCTCAGGCGGCGGTTCCCGCGCTGACGACGGTCTCTGTCGATCCGCAGGGCATCGGGCGACGGGGCGCACAGATGCTGCTCAAGCAGATCAATGCGGGCAAGGCCGAGGCGGAGACGGTGACGACAGCCGTTCGGCTGGTCGTTCGCGAAAGCTGCGGCGCCGGCAAGACCGCGCCGGCAAGGACCGGCAAGAGTGTAAAATCGAAACAGGACGCTGAGTAATGCACATGGAGAAGCATCTCACCCCAGCCGAAGCGGCAGCGCTGATCCCGGATGGCGCTTTTGTCACGGTGTCGTCTTCGAGCGGTCTCGGTTGCCCTGATCTCATGCTGAAGGCGATTGGCGAGCGTTTCGATGCGACCGGCCATCCCAAGGATATTACCACTCTTCATCCCATCGCAGCCGGCGACATGAGCGGCATCAAGGGTGTCGATTACATTGCAAAAAAGGGCCTGCTCAAACGCATCATCGGCGGCTCCTATCCCTCAGGTCCGTCGTCATCAGAGCCGCCGCTGATCTGGCAGATGATCACCAACAACGAGATCCCGGCCTACAACATTCCCTCCGGCATCCTCTTCGACATTCATCGCGAAGCCGCTGCCAAGCGGCCGGGCGTGCTGACCAAGATCGGCATCGACACCTTCGTCGATCCGGAGCGGCAGGGTTGCGCGATGAACGGCCTGGCGTCGGAGCATCCGGTGGTCAAGCGCGTCAGCTTCGAGGGCGAGGACTGGCTGTTCTTTCCGGCAATCGTCCCCGAGGTCGCCATCATCCGGGCCACCACCGCCGACGAGCGCGGCAACCTGACCTACGAACACGAAGGCGCCTATCTCGGCGGCCTCGATCAGGCGCTGGCCGCCCGCAACAATGGCGGCATTGTCATCGCCCAGGTCAAGCGGATCACCAAGGAAGGCTCGCTGAAGCCGCATGACGTCCGCGTGCCGGGGATGCTGGTTGATTATGTGGTCGTCGATCCGGAGCAGAAGCAGACGACGCAGACGCAGTATGATCCGGCGATATCAGGGGAGATCTTCCGCCCGCTCGATAGCTTCAGCGTTCCGGAGTTCAATGTTCAGAAGGTCATTGCGCGCCGTGTCGCGCAGGAGCTTCAGGCGGGAAGTTGCGTCAATCTCGGCTTCGGCATCTCGGCCAATGTGCCGCGCATTCTGCTGGAGGAGGGGCTCCACGGCGCGGTCACCTGGGTCATCGAGCAAGGGGCGGTCGGGGGCGTGCCGCTGCTCGACTTCGCCTTCGGCTGCGCGTCGAACGCCGACGCCTACATGCCGTCTCCCTATCAGTTCACCTATTTCCAGGGGGCAGGCTTCGATGCGTCGTTGCTCTCCTTCCTCGAGATCGGCAAGGACGGCTCGGTCAACGTCTCCAAGCTCTCCTTCCGGCCGCATGTGACGGCTGGCGCCGGCGGCTTCGTCGACATCACCGCGCGGGCGAAGAAGATCGTCTTCTCCGGCATGTTCAACGCCGGAGCGAAGCTTTCGATCGCCAATGGCGCCCTTCTGATCGAGAGGGAAGGCAGGCTGAAGAAGCTGGTGAACGAGGTCGAACACGTGACCTTCAGCGGCAGGCGCGCGATCGAGCAGGGGCAGGATATCACCTATGTCACCGAGCGGTGCGTGATGAAGCTGACGCCCGACGGCATCGTCCTCACCGAGATTGCCCCCGGTATCGATCTCCAATCCCACATCCTCGATCAGTCGGAGTTTCCATTGATCGTTGCGCCTGATTTGAAGGTCATGGACGCCGCGCTCTTCGCGGAGTCTGCGATCGGCCTGTCGCTTCCGGGGAAAAAGGCACGGACGCTGGAGGGCAGCTTCCATGGCTAGCGGAACCGTCAGAATTGACGTCGATGGACATTTTGCGACGCTGACGATTTCTCGTCCGGAGAAGCTGAACGCGCTCGACCTCGACATGCTGAAAGCGCTGGCAGACGCGGCCGACGCGGTGGAGGCGAACGCCAATGTGCGCGCTGCCGTTCTCACGGGCGAAGGAAAGGGCTTTTCCGCCGGCGGCGATATCAAGGCCTGGGGCGGAATGTCGCCTCAGGAGTTCGGTCATCTCTGGGTTCGCCACGGCCACCGTATCTTCGAGAGACTGGCGACGCTCAGGGTGCCGCTGGTCGCGGCTCTGAACGGCCACGCCCTCGGAGGGGGGCTTGAGCTTGCGGGGGTTGCCGACATTCGCCTCGCCGAGCAGCACATCAAGATCGGCCTGCCGGAGACCGGCTTGGGAATGGTGCCGGGCTGGTCGGGGACACAGCGTCTGGTGCGCCGGTTCGGCGCGCAGGCCGTCCGGCGCATGGCCTTGGGCGGCGAGATATTCACCGCCGAGGAGGCGCGTCTGCTCGGGATCGTCGACGCGGTGGTTCCCTCGGGAAGCTCGCTTGCTGCCGCCAGGGAATACGCTGAGCGGATTGCCGCAAGGGGCCCGGCTGCCGTCGAGATCGCCAAGTTGATGATCGCATCGGCGAACGGCGAAGACAACGGAACCGCGGTCGAAGCCCTGGGCTCGATCCTCGCTGCGAAGACCGGCGATCTGAAGGAGGGCGTCGCATCATTCAGCGAGAAGCGCCCGGCAACATTCAAGGGAGAATGGTAATGACGGTCCTCGTCAACCCCACGGCACTGAGCAATCACAGCGCGCGTGATTTCAAGATGCTCATCGACGGCAAATGGGAGGCCGGCGGCTCCGATCCGATCGAGCGTATCGCGCCGAGCCACGGGGTCGTGGTCAGCCGCTTCCCCACAGGCAGCAGGACGGATGCCGAGCGCGCCATTGCCGCGGCGCGCAAGGCCTTCGATCTCGGGCCGTGGCCGCGGATGACCGCTTCCGAACGCTCCGCCATCCTGCTCAAGGCTGCCGATCTGATTGCGGCGCGCGCGGAGGAGTTGGCATTTCTCGATGCGATCGAGGCGGGAAAGCCGATCACCCAGGTGCGGGGAGAAATTGCAGGCTCCGTCGACATATGGCGCTATGCGGCAGCTCTTGCGCGCGACCTCCACGGTGAGAGCTACAACACACTCGGCGATGGCACCCTCGGCGTCGTCTTGCGCGAAGCGATCGGGGTGGTGTCGATCATCACGCCTTGGAACTTTCCGTTCCTAATCGTCGGCCAGAAGCTGCCATTCGCCTTGGCTGCCGGCTGCACGACCGTCGTCAAGCCCTCGGAACTGACCTCGGGATCGACGCTGGTGCTGGGAGAGATCCTGCAGCAGGCCGGCATTCCGGATGGCGTCGTCAACATTGTCACCGGTAGGGGACCTGAGGTCGGCGCGGTCATGACGTCGCATCCCGACGTCGACATGGTCTCCTTCACCGGCTCGACCGGCGTCGGAAAGCTGACGATGTCGAATGCCGCACAAACGCTGAAGAAAGTCTCGCTGGAACTTGGTGGGAAGAACCCGCAGATCGTGTTTCCGGATGCCGATCTCGATGCATTCATCGATGCCGCGGTCTTCGGCGCCTACTTCAATGCCGGCGAGTGCTGCAATGCCGGCTCGCGGCTGATCCTTCACAAATCAATCGCTTCCGATGTCGTCGAGCGGATTGCCGAATTGTCGAAGGCCGTGAAGGTCGGCGACCCGCTCGATCCCTCGACGCAGGTGGGCGCGATCATCACGCCTGAGCATCTGGAGAAAATCTCGAGATATGTCGCCGGTGCAAGAAGCGGCGGCGCCCTGGTCGCTCATGGCGGCGAGACGCTTGACCTCGGCATGGGGCAATTCATGTCGCCGACGATCCTTGAAGCGGTCACCCCTGATATGGCGGTGGCGCGCGAGGAAGTCTTTGGGCCGGTGCTTTCGGTGCTGACATTCGAGACGTCAGCCGAAGCGATCAGGATTGCCAATTCCATCGACTACGGCCTGTCGGCCGGTATCTGGAGCCGCGATTTCGACACCTGCCTCACGATCGGCCGCTCGGTGCGGGCCGGCACGGTCTGGATGAACACCTTCATGGATGGCGCCTCGGAGCTTCCCTTTGGCGGCTACAAACAGAGCGGCCTCGGCCGCGAGCTCGGCCGCCATGCGGTCGAAGACTACACGGAGACCAAGACGCTCAACATGCATATCGGCAAACGCACCAGCTGGTGGATGCCGCAGACGGAAAAGCCGGCTTAGCCGGCGGCCGAACTACGCTCGATGAGGGCGGGTGATTGGTGCGGGAATGGGTCCCGCATCTTCCAAACTGGAACTGGGAGGTTCTTCGATGAAAAGGTTTTTGACCACCACCGCAATGATCGCATTGGCTCTGGCCGGCGCTCACGTGTCCGCACGAGCTGCCGACGTGAAGGAAGTGCAGATGCTGCACTGGTGGACGTCTGGCGGTGAGGCAGCGGCGTTGAACGTCTTGAAGCAGGATCTGTCGAAGGAAGGTTTTGCCTGGAAGGACGTTCCTGTTGCCGGCGGTGGCGGTGACGCGGCGATGACGGCGCTGAAGGCGATGGTTGCGGCCGGCACCTATCCGACAGCCTCGCAGATGCTGGGTTATACCGTGCTCGATTATGCCCAGGCCGGCGTCATGGGCGATCTGACGGAGACGGCGAAGAAGGAAGGCTGGGACAAGTCGGTGCCGGCAGCGCTGCAGAAGTTCTCGGTCTATGACGGCAAATGGGTTGCAGCCCCGGTCAACGTGCATTCGGTCAACTGGCTGTGGATCAACAAGGCTGTGATGGACAAGATCGGCGGCACGCAGCCGAAGACCTTCGAGGATCTGATCGCCCTGCTCGACAAGGCCAAGGCCGCCGGTGTCATCCCGCTCGCCCTTGGCGGCCAGAACTGGCAGGAAGCGACGATGTTCGATTCCATCGTACTGTCGACCGGCGGTCCGGAGTTCTACAAGAAGGCCTTCAACGACCTCGACGAGGAATCGCTGAAGTCCGACACGATGAAGAAGTCCTTCGACAATCTGGCGACGATCATCAAATATGTCGACCCGAACTTCTCGGGCCGCGACTGGAACCTCGCCACCGCCATGGTCATCAAGGGTGACGCGCTGGTGCAGGTGATGGGCGACTGGGCCAAGGGCGAATTCGTCGCCGCCAAGAAGACGCCGGACACCGACTTCCTGTGCTACCGCTTCCCCGGCACCGACGGCAGCGTGATCTACAACTCCGACATGTTCGGCATGTTCAACGTCCCCGACGACCGCAAGGCGGCGCAGGTGGCGCTGGCAACGGCGACGCTGTCGAAGAGCTTCCAGTCGGCCTTCAACGTCGTCAAGGGTTCGGTGCCGGCTCGTACCGATGTTCCCGATACCGACTTCGACGCCTGCGGCAAGAAGGGCATCGCCGACCTGAAGGCCGCCAATGAGGGCGGCACGCTGTTCGGCTCGCTGGCGCAAGGCTACGGCGCTCCTCCGGCCATCGCCAATGCCTATAAGGATGTCGTCTCGAAGTTCGTCCACGGCCAGATCAAGACCTCCGACGAGGCCGTCAAGCAGCTCGTCCAGGCGATCGACGACGCCCGCTGAGACCATTGTGACAAACGCTTCCCCGCATCGTCGCGGGGAAGCTTCAGGCGCCGCGCCGATCATGTGGGGCCGAGAATGTAGGGGAGATGACATTCCATGAGCACAGTTGCGACCACCGATCCGGTTCTGACGCCGCGGCAATCGACGGGGATCTCGCTGCGGGGCCGACTGCAGGATGCGCTGCCGAAGATCGTGCTGGCGCCGAGCTTCGTCATCACCATCATCTTCGTCTACGGCTTCATCGTCTGGACGGCCTATCTGTCCTTCACCAATTCCAAGACCTTTCCGTCTTATGCGCTGACGGGAGCGCGCGCCTATCAGCGGCTGTGGCGCTGGACCTTCGAGAGCGATCCGCCGTCCTCCTGGTACACCTCGATCACCAATATGGCGATCTTCGGCTTTCTCTATATCGGCATCTGCCTGGCGCTCGGTCTGTTCCTGGCCATCCTGCTCGACCAGAAGATCCGCGGCGAGGGTCTGCTCAGACCGATCTTCCTCTATCCGATGGCGCTCTCCTTCATTGTGACAGGCGTTGCCTGGAAATGGTTCCTCGATCCCGGCCTCGGGCTGGAACAGACGCTGCACCACTTCGGCTGGACGAGCTTCCACTTCGACTGGATCAAGAACAAGGACTTCGTCATCTACACCGTCGTCATCGCCGGCGTCTGGCAGGCGTCGGGCTTCGTCATGGCGATGTTCCTGGCGGGCCTGCGCGGCATCGACGGCGAGATCATGAAGGCCGCCCAGATCGACGGCGCCTCGCCCTTCCAGCTCTACCGCCGCATCGTCATTCCGCTGCTGCGGCCGATCTTTCTCTCCGCCTTCATCGTGCTCGCCCATATGGCGATCAAGTCCTACGACCTGGTGGTGGCGCTGACCTCGGGCGGCCCCGGCGGCTCGGCCTGGCTGCCGTCGAACTTCATGTATGAATACACCTTCAAGCGCAACGAGATGGCCGTCGGCTCGGCCAGCGCCATCATCATGCTGATGACCATCTCGGCGATCATCGTGCCCTATCTCTATTCCGAACTGAAGGAGAAGGCGCGATGAGCAGTCTGACCTCTTCAACAGTAACCTCGGCAGCAACGCTTTCGCAGGCCAGCGACGACAGGAACGACAGCAACAACAATGCCCGCTGGATCGGCCGCATCGTCATCTACGGCCTGCTGGTGATCTTCGCGATCCTCTACCTGATGCCGCTCTTCGTCATGCTGACGACCTCGTTCAAGACCATGGACGAGATCCAGAACGGCAACATGCTGGCGCTGCCGCAATCGCCGACCTTCGATCCCTGGATCAAGGCCTGGGGCGAGACCTGTGTGGGGCTCACCTGCGCCGGCATCAAGGGTTACTTCTGGAACTCGATCAAGATGGTGGTGCCGGCTGTCGCGATCTCCACCATCATGGGGGCGCTGAACGGCTATGTCCTGACCAAATGGCGCTTTCCCGGCCACACGCTGGTGTTCGGGCTGATGCTGTTTGCCTGCTTCATCCCGTTCCAGTCGGTGCTGCTGCCGATGGCGACGATCCTCGGCAGCCTCGGCCGCTTCGGCATGACGCTGCAGAATGCCACCGGCTGGAACTTCGGCTTCGGCAATCCGACGGTCAATCTGGTCTTCGTCCATGTCGTCTATGGCTTGGGCTTCACCACCCTGTTCTTCCGCAATTTCTACGAGGCCTTCCCGACCGAACTGGTGCGGGCCGCCCAGGTCGATGGCGCCAGCTTCTTCCAGATCTTCCGCCGCATCATGCTGCCGAACTCGCTGCCGATCATCGTCGTCACCGTGATCTACCAGTTCACCAATATCTGGAACGACTTCCTGTTTGCCTCGGCTTACGCCGGCACCGGTGACTCCATGCCGATGACGGTGGCGCTGAACAATGTCGTCAACACCTCGACCGGGGTGGTCGAATACAATGTCAACATGGCGGCGGCGATGATCGCCGCCGTGCCGACGCTCATCGTCTATATCCTCGCCGGCCGCTACTTCGTGCGTGGCCTGATGGCGGGCGCTGTCAAAGGGTAATCCATGGCCTTCCTCGAAATCTCCGGTCTTAAAAAACGCTTCGGCGCCGTCGACATTCTCAAGGGGATCGACCTCGAACTCGACAAGGGCGGCTTTCTCGTGCTGGTCGGCCCGTCCGGCTGCGGCAAGTCGACCCTGCTCAACACCATTGCCGGGCTGGAGACGATCACCTCTGGCGATATCAGGATCGACGGGCGCGACATCAGCGGTCTGCATCCCTCCAAGCGCGACATCGCCATGGTGTTCCAGTCCTATGCGCTCTATCCGAACATGACGGTGGCGGGAAACATCGCTTTCGGCATGGAGATCCGCGGCGTTCCCAAGGAGGAACGGGAAAAGGCGATCAAACAGGTCTCCGACATGCTGCAGATCGGCCATCTGCTCGACCGCAAGCCGAGCCAGCTGTCGGGCGGCCAGCGCCAGCGTGTCGCCATGGGGAGAGCCTTGGTGCGCAATCCGCAGGTCTTCCTGTTCGACGAGCCGCTCTCCAATCTCGATGCCAAGCTGCGCGTCGACATGCGCACCGAGATCAAGCGGCTGCACCAGCGCATGGGCACCACCTTCGTCTATGTCACCCATGACCAGATCGAGGCGATGACGCTGGCGACCAAGATCGCCGTGCTGAAGGACGGCGTGCTGCAGCAGTTCGGCACGCCGGCCGAGATCTATAACAGCCCCGCCAATATCTTCGTCGCCGACTTCATGGGCTCGCCGGCGATGAACCTGCTCACCGCCACCGTCGAGACCGGCGCCGGCGGGCTTGAGGTCTCGCTGGAGCGGCCGAATGCCGCCCCGCTGAGGCTCCCGGTCATCTCGGGCAATAATGGCCTGAGCGGCTATACCGGCAGGCAGGTGATCTTCGGCATCCGGCCGGAGGCGCTGACCGATCCCGATGGCGCCGACCGCAAGGCGCGCATGCTGAGCGAGGGCGACTGCCTGATCGAGGTGGTCGAACCGGCCGGCTCCGACACCTTCGCCGTCACCAAGCTCGGCGGCAAATCCGTCATCGCCCGCCTGCGCGCCGATACCGGCATCGCTCCAGGACAAAACACCCGCCTCGCCTTCAATCTCGACAAGGCCGTCTTCTTCGATCCGGAAACGCAAGCCAGGATCGTGTGACGGCCAGGTGCTGATATGAGCAATTCACCAGACATCGTCATCATCGGTTCAGGCGTCGGCGGCTCCACCGTCGCGGCCGGCCTGGCTGTATTAGGCGCGCGGATATTGATCCTCGAAGCTGGCGATCATATCGCCGATCTTCCCGTCAATCGGGACCAGCGCGCCATCTTCCAGCGGGGACATTTCCGACCGAAGGAAACCTGGTACGAGGCAGACGGCAGAGGCTTCAATCCGGGCAACTATTACAATGTCGGCGGCAATTCGAAATTCTACGGCGCCGTGCTGTCGCGTTATCGCAGGGAGGATTTCGACGTCATCAAGCACCGCGAGGGTGTGTCGCCGGCCTGGCCGTTCCCCTATGAGGCGCTGGAGCCGTGGTACTCAAAGGCGGAACTGTTGTATCAGGTTCGCGGCAGCCTGGGCGAAGATCCCACCGAACCGTACCACTCGGCTGGCTACGCGTACCCGCCCGTGCCCGACGAGGAGCCGATCGCCGATATCAGGGCGCGCCTCAAACAGAAAGGCCTGCATCCGTTTTCCCTACCGCTCGGCCTGGACCTCGACGCTTGGCTCTCCAAGGCGCAGACACCATGGGATGCCCATCCGAACGCACGCGACGGCAAGATGGATGCCGAGACCGCGGCCCTTGCGGTGGCGCTGAAGCACGAGAACGTGCGGCTCGAAACCAATGCGCGCGTGATAAGGCTCGACACGGGGGCGGGGAACCGGATCGACCGGGTCACCTATGTCAGGAACGGTCAGACGCTGACGGTGTCACCGAAGATCGTCATCCTTTCGGCAGGCGCCGTCCAGTCATCGGTGCTTTTGCTGCGCTCGAAAAACGACCGCTTCCCAAGGGGCCTGGCGAATTCCTCCGATCAGGTGGGCCGCAACTTCATGAACCACAATGCCTCCGCCGTCATCGGCGTCTCGCCAAAGTTCAGGAACACCGCAGTATATCAGAAGACATTTGCCTTCAACGATTTCTATCTCTCGGACGGGGAGGGAGGACCGCCGCTCGGCAATGTGCAGCTCCTCGGCCGCATCTCCGAAAAAGTTCTCAAGGGCTCTCTGCCGCAGGCTCCGGAATGGTTCCTGCGCTTCATCACGAGCCATTCCATCGACTTCTATGCGATGAGCGAGGACGTGCCTAATCCCGAAAGCCGCGTCACGGTCGATGGAGACCGGATTATTCTCCAATGGCAGCGAACCAACTGGGATGCGCATCTGGCCCTTGTCGCCAAGCTGAAGCTCATCCTGAAATCGATCGGATTTCCGATCGTGCTGTCGCGGCCCTTCGACAAGCGCACGCCTTCCCATCAATGCGGAACGGTCCGCATCGGCAACGATCCCGCGACAGCGCCGTTGGACCCGTACTGCCGTTCCTATGATCACGAAAACCTCTTCGTCGTCGACGCCGGTTTCCTCCCCACCTCGGCTGCGGTCAATCCTGCGCTCACCGTCGCCGCCCAGGCGCTGCGAGTGGCAGATCACATTGCGTCGAAGGACTTTGCAGACATGACACAGGCGCTGGCGGTTGCCAGGCCGGATGCAACAGGACAGTAAAATGGGATTCGATTACATCATCACCGGCGCCGGTCCGGCAGGATGCGTTCTGGCAAGCCGGCTGAGCGAAGATCCCGATGTCAACGTGCTCCTGCTCGAGGCGGGTGGCGGTGATTGGAATCCGCTTTTTCATATGCCGGCCGGCTTCGCCAAGATGACCAAAGGTGTCGCCAGCTGGGGATGGGAAACCGTTCCCCAGAAGCACATGAAAGGCCGGGTGCTTCGTTATACGCAGGCAAAGGTCATCGGCGGCGGCTCGTCGATCAACGCGCAGCTCTATACCCGCGGAAACGGCGCGGATTATGACCTCTGGGCGCGAGAAGACGGTTGCGAGGGCTGGGACTACCGTTCGATCCTTCCTTATTTCAAACGCGCCGAGGACAACCAGCGCTTTGCCGACGACTACCACGCCTATGGCGGCCCGCTGGGGGTCTCGATGCCGGCAGCGGCGCTGCCGATCTGCGACGCCTATATCCGCGCAGGGCAGGAGCTCGGCATTCCCTATAATCACGATTTCAACGGCCGTCAGCAGGCGGGCGTAGGGTTTTACCAGCTGACGCAGCGCAACCGCCGCCGGTCGTCGGCTTCGCTCGCCTATCTCTCGCCGATCAAGGACCGAAAGAACCTGACGGTCCGGACGGGCGCTCGCGTCGCGCGCATCATCGTGGAAGGAGGCCGTGCGACAGGCGTCGAGATCGTGACCTCGCGCGGCCAGGAGATCGTCCGCGCCGATCGCGAAGTGCTGGTCTCATCGGGCGCGATCGGATCGCCGAAGCTGCTTCTGCAGTCCGGCATCGGACCGGCCGACCATCTGCGCTCGGTGGGCGTCAAGGTGCTGCACGATCTGCCGGGTGTCGGCGGCAACCTGCAGGATCACCTGGATCTATTCGTCATTTCCGAATGCACCGGCGATCACACCTATGACGGTGTCGCGAAGCTCCACCGCACACTTTGGGCCGGGCTTCAATATGTCCTGTTCCGCACCGGTCCGGTCGCCTCGTCGCTCTTCGAGACCGGCGGCTTCTGGTACGCCGATCCTGAAGCCCGTTCTCCCGATATCCAGTTCCACCTTGGCCTGGGATCGGGCATCGAAGCAGGCGTCGAGCGCCTGAAAAACGCGGGCGTGACGCTCAACTCCGCCTATCTGCATCCGCGCTCGCGTGGGACGGTGCGTCTGTCATCCCCCGACCCGGCTGCCGCTCCCTTGATCGACCCCAACTACTGGTCCGATCCCCATGACAGGACGATGTCGCTGGAGGGGCTCAAGCTCGCACGCGAGATCATGCAGCAGGCGGCGCTGAAGCCCTATGTCATGGCCGAACGGCTTCCCGGACCGAAGGTCATGACCGACGAGCAGCTTTTCGATTATGGCTGCGCCAACGCCAAGACCGACCATCATCCGGTCGGCACCTGCAAGATGGGGAGGGGACCGGACGCGGTTGTCGGGCTTGATCTCAAGGTCCATGGCCTGGAAGGCCTGAGGGTCTGCGATTCATCCGTCATGCCGCGCGTGCCGTCCTGCAACACCAACGCTCCGACAATCATGGTCGGCGAAAAGGGATCGGACCTCATTCGCGGCCTGCCGGCACTTGCCCCCACCATCTTCGCCTATGAACGCAACGATGCGAGGCCTCGGGCCCGCGCCGAAATCCGGTAAGTCCTGTCGAGAGGAGAGACGACAATGTCTGAAGTCAGAGTTGCAGTGCTTGGCGCCTCGGGCTGGATGGGAAAGGTCCACACGATGGCCTATCAGGCCTTTCCGCATTTCTTCGGAGTGTCGGACGGAACGGCACGGATCGTCGCTCTCGTCGAAGGCCCCTCGACGGCAGCCGAGGATCTCGCCCACAGGGCGCCGGGCGCAAGGATTCTTCAGGATTGGAAACTGGCGGTCGCTGATCCTGATGTCGATCTAATCGATATCTGCCTGCCTGATCATCTTCACTACGAGGTGGCCAAGGCCGCGCTGCTGGCCGGCAAACATGTCTACTGCGAGAAGCCATTGGCAAACACCGCTGCCGAAGCGTGGGAACTGGCCGACATCGCCAGGGAAAAGGGTGTGATTACCCGTGTCGGACACGCCTTTCCCCGAAACCCCGTCCATGATCTGGCGAAAGACATCATTCAATCCGACGAAATCGGCGACATCAAACTGTTCCGCGGCTGCCAGCATGTCGACATGTATGGCGATCCCTACGCCCCCTTCATGTGGCGGGCCGATGGAGAGCTGGCGCCGACCGGGATCGTCGGTGACACCGGCTCGCACATCTTCAGTTTCATGGATTTCCTGGTCGGCCGCGTCAGCTCGTTGATCGCCGACAACCTCATCGTCACGCCGCGCCGGCCCGTCGTCGGGGGCCTTGCCTATGGCGAGCAGGTGAAACTGACAGGCAATGAGTCCTGGGCAGACATTACCAATCCTGACGCCACGAACCTGCTTTGCCGGTTCGAAAACGGCGCCGGCGGGATCGTCGATTTCAGCCGTGTCGCGACCGGCCGCAAGTTCATGCAGACCTACGAGATCTACGGAACGAAAGGCAGCATCGCCTATAGCTATGACGAGATAAACCGGCTGCGCTTCTATTCCAACGACGACCGGACGGGACGGCGCGGCTTCCGGGAGATCGACGTGGGGCCCGAAAACCCGACCTTCCGGGCTTTCCTTCCTCTGCCGAATTTCGGCTTGGGCTACAATGAAAGCAAGATCATCGAAGCGGCCGAGGTGATCCGTTCGATCGTTGCCCACAGGCCGATGTGGCCGACATTCGAGACCGGCCACCACATCTGCCAGATCGTCGACGCATGCATGCAGTCTTCCCGCGAGAGGCGCTGGGTCGACATCCCGCTGGCTGAACGCCAATGACCATAGACGTTCGGCAGGAAATTCTTGACGCACTGACCGACGTCGACATGCCGCGGCTGCCGCCCGAGGCTGCCCCGTCAGAAACTGTCCGGCGCGCCGGCATCGAGGTGCCGATCTATCGAGCCGGTTGCGTCGTCGTCGGATCCGGTGCTGCCGGTCTGCGGGCGGCGGTGGAATTGAAGCGGCGCGGCGATGACGTCGTCATCGTCAGCCAAAGCGCCTGGGGTGGAACTTCGGCCTGTTCGGGATCCGACAAGCAGACCCTGCACACGGCAAACACCGCCGATCAGGGTGACAATTACAAGGCGATGGCCCGCGCCATCCGCAGCG
Source organism: Rhizobium sp. BT04 (assembly GCF_030053135.1). Taxonomy (NCBI): domain Bacteria; kingdom Pseudomonadati; phylum Pseudomonadota; class Alphaproteobacteria; order Hyphomicrobiales; family Rhizobiaceae; genus Rhizobium; species Rhizobium sp. BT04. The sequence goes on from NZ_CP125652.1 coordinate 238,037, forward strand.
GCGGCGCCATGGACGAGGACACGGCTTACGTCGAGGCCGTCGGCTCGTCCCGGATGATGGCGTCGCTGCAGTTTTTAGGCCTGCCGCTGCCTCAGGATCCGCTTGGTGGGACGCTGAGATACCAGACCGATCACGATGAGGTCGGCCGCGCCACCAGCTGCGGCCCGCGCACCTCGCGCCTGATGGTCAAGGTGCTGGCCGAGGAGGCGATCCGGCTGGGCGTGCCGTTCTACAACCAGACCACGGCGGTCAAGATCCTCACTGTGGGTGAGGGGGTTGGCCGTCATGTTGTTGGCATACTTGTCATGCGCGCCGGCGACCGTACGGAGCAGAATCCGCTGGGTATCGCGCTGTTCATCAGCGACGTGATCGTCCTCGCGGCCGGCGGGCCGGGCGAACTCTATCGCGACAGCGTTTATCCCAACGGCTGCTTCGGCTGTCTTGGATTGGCGCTGGAAGCCGGCGTCGAGCTGGTGAACCTCACCGAAAGCCAGTTCGGCATCGGAACGCGCCGGGAAGGCTTCCCATGGAACCTGTCCGGCACCTATGTCCAGGCAATCCCGCATATCTACTCGCTCGATAGCAAAGGCGTGGAGCATCACTTCCTGGGAGAATATTACCGCAGCACTCAGGAGCTGGCATCGAACGTCTTCCGTAAAGGCTATCAATGGCCCTTTCATGCGACGCGCATGCTCGAATTCGGCTCAAGCCTGGTGGATCTCGCCATATCGAGCGAAACCGCCGCCGGGCGGCGCGTCTTTATGGATTTCAATCGCAATCCGCCACCCGTGCCGGGCGACCTGCCGTTCAGCCTGGAAAGACTGGACGAAGACGTCGGCCTTTATCTCGGCAAGGCCGGCGCCGGCCAGAATAGGCCGATCGATCGATTGAGGCATATGAACCCGCTCGCGATCGAGCTCTACCGCCGCTATAAGATCGATATTGCCGAAGAGCCGCTGGAATTTGCGGTCAACAACCAGCACATGAACGGCGGCATCATGGTCGACACCTGGGGTCGCAGCAATCTCGGCGGCTGTTACGCGGTCGGGGAGGCAGCGGGCACTCACGGAGTGACGAGACCGGGTGGAGCGGCGCTGAACGCCGGGCAGGTCTTCGGCACCCGCGCGGCCGAGCACATCAGCGCGAGCGGCAGGGCCAAGCGGACGGCCACAGAGGATATAACCGGTACGGCAGAGGCAGGCATTATTGACGTCCTTGCCGCCCTTCGCACCGCGAGCCCACTCACCGTCAAATCGATCCGCTCGGAGGTGCAGGCACGAATGAGCGAGAAGGCCGGCATCCTCTGCGATCAGCAGAGCGTCGCCCAAGCCTTGATCGAGGCGCGGCAGCTCAATGCTGACATTCGCGCTCGCGGGGTCGCCTACGGTCGTGCAGCCGAGGCGGTCCGAGGCGTGCAATGGCGGCACATGGCGCTCGCCTCGGAAGCCGTGCTCAGCGCGCTCGACTTCTTCATTCGGAATGGCGGCGGCAGCCGTGGGGCCCGCGCAATATGCGATGCGGTGGGTGAATCCCTGCCGTTGGCGAGTGCAGGTCCGTTGGAGGAATATCGTTTCCGGAGAGAACGCGAAGCAGATCGGGACAAGCAAATCGTCGTTCGCCTCGAAGGTGATGAGATCAGGCTGTCGACGCGGGCAAACCGCACGTTCGATGAAAGCGCCAGGTCCTTCTTCGAGCGGGATTGGCCGGCTTGGCTGACGGGCCGCATCTATGATCTCGCCGACGACTGAGGCGGCCACGCGCGGGGTGCAGGTCTGCCGATCAATCGGGGTTCGGAACCGGGGGCGGAACCCGGACGCGCTCGGTATCGTCGGACCCTTCGGCGATGGCTTCCTCGCTTCTCTGCACCCGCCTTGGCGGGTCCTTTCCTTCGACCGGCTTGGGCGACAACTGGTCGTCGGCCTGGATTTCGTCGGTGTTCAGGTAGTTTTTGCTCTCGTTCATTGCGGTCAGCTCCCTTTACAAGAAAACTCCCGGCGATATGGCCGGGTTCCCCCGCTCCTCTGCGGACCGCGCCCGAGCACCGCGGCTCATAGATTGGTCTGAGCTTCGGGAACGTCGAGTTCGATCATGACGGGGGCATGGTCGCTCGTGTGCTCCCAGCCTCGCGGCTTTCTTCGAACGGTTGCCGATCGAAGCCATGGCGCGACGGCCGGACTGAGCAGGACGTGGTCGATCCGCAGCCCCGCATCACGTTCGAAGCTGTTCCGCCAGTATTTCCAGAAAGTGTAGACGCGCTCTTCCGGATGCAGATGTCTGACGGCGTCGGTCCAGCCCTGGGCGACGAGATAAGTATAGGCCGTGCGGACCTCCGGCCTGAAGAGCGCATCGTCCAGCCAGCGCTCCGGTTTGTAGACGTCGATCTCCGTCGGCATGACGTTGAAGTCACCGGCCAGGATCGCAGGCACCTCGAGTTCGAGGAGTTCGGCGGCGTAGCCGTGCAGCCGCCGGAACCAGCTAAGCTTGTAGTCGAACTTGACACTCGGGAACGGATTGCCGTTCGGCAGATATAGGCATCCGATGACGATACCGTCGATGACGGCTTCGATATACCGGCGATGGGTGTCATCAGGATCGCCGGGAAGACCGCGTCGTGTCAGGATCGGAGTCTTGCCCCTCGCCAGGATGGCGACCCCGTTCCAGGATCTCTGTCCGTGCCAGACGGCGCCGTAGCCGGCCCGTTCGATCTCCTTTCGCGGAAACCCGGCATCGTCGGTCTTCAGTTCCTGGAGGCAGGCCACATCGGGAGCGTCCTCCTTCAGCCAGCGCAACAGTATGGCCAACCGCCCATTGATCCCATTGACGTTGTAGGTCGCGATTTTCACTGCAATCCCGGACGTCGAGGCTGGCTCCTCAACGCGTCGCACCGAGGACGAAGGCGATGCCGGCGACGATCGCGACTGATGTCAGCGGCTGCCGGCGTATGCGATCCTCGATCTCGTGGACGAAGCTGCGCGCTTCCGCCTTTGCCAGGCGGGCTGTTCCGGAAGCCAGTTCCGAAGCCGACTCCGCGATCCGGCCAGCGTCCTTCTGAAGTGCGCGCATGTCCTTGCGATCGCCATCGAATCCTTCGGAGGAGCCGGTGGTTTCGCCGGTCGAGCGCAGGGCTCGATCGACGAACGGAAACTCTTCGTCCAGCTTGGTTGGGTCGGGCTCCCGCTTCACCCGCTCAGCCGCCTCGACGTCGCTGCGGCCGGCAGGAATTGAGGTGTGGGTGGCCGACACCGGGTCAGAGGCGGGAAAGGTATCCTCGATTGCTTGAGTGAGATCGCTTCTTCGCCCCTGCTTCCGCTGCTCTGCCTGCTCTTTCCGCATGGACTGAACTGCGGGGGATTCGTTCGGGTTTGCCATTGGGGTTTCCTCTCGTTGCTCTTGGACAATCAAATCGGCGACAAGGAAAGAAGTTCCAGAAAAATGCGTCATCGCTCCATGCGGCGCTGTGCAATCCGGCGCTCGCGATGACATCGTTTGCGCTTTGCTGGCGCATCCACCCCGGCAATCGGTAACCGGACCAAAGTCCTGTCTTTGCTAGTACCTAGGTCCCGTTGCATTCTGCCTACTAAACAGCGAAAATTCTCACGCGCCTCTATTGCATAGGTAACGGCGAAAAACGGACGGACGAGGCTACGGCATGACTCTCTCGAAACGCGATTTTCTGAGACTGGGCGGCAGCGCGGCCGTCGCCGTCTTCGCTGCCGCATCACCGGTGACATTGAACCTCGACGGCCCTCTTCCTGTTCTGGCGGCAGGATGCGCGTTGGCAAAGGACGGCAATAACGGGAATGGAAATGGTGGCGGAAACGGCAATGGGGGAGGGAGTGGCAACGGCAATGGTGGCGGGAACGGCGGGGGGAACGGCGGCGGGAACGGCAATGGTGGCGGGAATGGCAACGGTGGCGGCGGCGGCAGTAACGGTTCAGGAAATGGGAACTCCAGCAGCAGCACCGGATCCTCTTCCGCTTCCACAGGGTCGACACAAGGGTCGGGGGCAAGAGCAACCGAAGCTTCCGATGGCTCGATCGACGTCCGGCACGCGAACGGCATTACCGAAACCCTGCGCAGTGGCCGCTACGTCATGAAGGACGGAAAAGGCAGGACGATCATAAGCCGGCAAGCGACGGCAAACGATGCCCGCCGGTTAAGCCGCTACCTTCGCTAAAACATGAGCCGCAAAGTCAGTGGTGCGGACGATGTTCTGCCCCACTGCCTGTCGCCCGGAAGGGTGCCGCAGTTCCGGGAACACGACAGTCATAAAATCAAAGAGTTTTTAGCGCCGTTCGCGCCATTGGAGAGCCGCTTCAGTCCTGTTCGAGACGCCGAGCTTGCTTAAAATCTGGGTCATATGGTGCTTCACGGTTTTTTCCTGCAGGTTGAGACGCAAACCGATATGCTTGTTTGACAAGCCTTGCGAGACCAGATCCATCACCTCGCGTTCCCGGGGCGTCAGACTGTTTTTTTCGGACGCGCCGCCCTGCAGCGAACTCTCCATGACCTTCGTCGACATCGTCGGCGAGATATAGCGTGATCCGCTCAGCACTGTTTGGATGGCTTCGGCGAGACCACGCGAGCCGACACCTTTGAGAACATAGCCCATCGCGCCCTGTTGCAAAGCGGCCAGCAGCGTGTCCACCTCCTCGGACACCGTCAACATCAGCACTTTCGTTGTCGGGCTGCGCGTCAACACGTTGCCGATCGCCGACAGGCCGCCGCCGGGCATCGAGACATCGAGGAGCATGATGTCCGGTCGGCTGGTCGAAGCGATCATTCCCGCATCGTCGCTGCTGGCGCCTTCGCCAACGACGGCAAAGCCTGGGATTTCCGACAGGCTGCGCGTTACGCCTTCGCGAAAAAGCGGGTGGTCGTCAACGACGCCGATGGTGATGGATGTCATCTCTAATCTCCCACTTCCATAGGCTCGAATGTCATGGTCACCGTCGTCCCTCCTTCGCCTGTCTTGACGTCGAAGGATCCTCCCAAGCTGTCGATGCGTTCGCGAAGCCCCACCAAGCCGAGGCTTGTCGGCCCCACCTCGCTCAGGTCGAAGCCATCGCCGCGGTCGCTGACCTCGACATGAACGTGACCATTGTGCGAGACGGCTCTTACGGCCTGCTGAATACCCCCACCATGACGATAGGCGTTGTTCAAGGCTTCCTGAACGAAACGGTAAATGCAGATCTTTACGGCAGGAGCGAGTTCAGGTCCATCATCGTCGATAACAGTTTCGACACGGGTTTCGGTCTTGTGCTGATGCGCTTCGACCACCCGTGTGACGATCTCGGTGATCGAGGACTTCTCGATCTGCGGGAGCACCAGTCCGCTGCAGATATTGCGGATCTCGGTCATCGCCTCGGCAAGGCTCGAGCGTATCCAGGCAAGCTCCTTTTCGCGCGTTTCGGGTTGGGTCGACGCGTTGATCAAGAGGTCGCTGTCCAGGCGCAGAGAGGCATAGGCGATGTGCTGGGCCGGACCGTCGTGCAGATCGGCGCCGATGCTGCGCAGATATGTTTCGTTCAGCGCCGCTGCTCGCTGTGAGGCGCGCTGCAGCCGCCGCTGAAGCCCGCGGTTTTCCGAAAGCAGCGCAGACAGCTCGTTGACCCGCTCTTTGAGATCCCTGCGTTGCGCTTCTATTGTGCGGCTAACCCGAAACACCAGGACGGAGAGAATAAGGAAAAAGATTGCCGTGAGAGCGGCGACGGCGGCCCAGCTGCGCAGCCTGGCATGGGCCAGACTGTCGCTCAATCCTTCCGCCGTCTCGTAGAATTCGATGACGGCGACCGCCTGTCCGGACCATGGCTGGAGCACCGGGTTGTATATTTCCATCAGCGGCTTGCCGAGTGCACGCTCCTCGCTGCTTTCCGGATCGCTGGCGATCTCGTAGCGCGCGACCAGCGACCCCGCGAATGCGCTACGGAGCTTGTCGTTGACCGCAAACGTCCTGCCCACCAGCTCCTTCTCATTCGAATAGAGGATGGTGCCGTCGCTTCGCCACAACTTGAACGAAACAAGACGCCTGCCGAGCGCGCCCTGACCGAGCGTTTCGTCCAGAGCCTGAGCGCTGCCTTCGTCCAGCAATGACGCCTTTTGCATGTCGGGAAGCAGCGGCGCGACCACGCTGTCCACATAGAGCGCCGTCGCAGCGCCGGAATTGTGGATGACCGCCTCCTCTATGAGGTGGGTAACGAGAATGCCTACCAGAAACATGGCGGCGATTGATATGAGCCCACCCGCGATGAAGAATTGGGAGGCGAGTGAGCGGGCATTCCAGCGGCGAAGCCAATTCATTTTGATACCGGTAAGAGCCTTGCCGAGTAACCTATCGCTTCCTCGAATTTTTTCCAGACAGTATCCCAGACAGCATCAGGGTACATCCCTCGTATCGAAGATTTCAGCGCCTCTTATGCTTTTGGTCAATTGGAGCGTATCGCCCGACATGGCTGCGCCGACGACGTACAGAAGGGCGGCAAGAACGACGACAAGGGCGATGACGGACACATTGCAGGCGTCATTGACTCGGGATCTGTTGCTCTGGGTCATATCAGGATCTCCTTCGTCCCTTGAAACGGCACGGTCCTGTGCACGTTCCACTCTCGGGACTTCGGTCCGACGAGTCTGGGACCTAGGTCCGACCCCCGTAGACGTCGGCGGATTCAGTCATATTTCAGGACTGAATGGCCCGGCTCTTTGGAGATTTGCGAGTGACAATTTCTGCCGACATCGAAGACAATGCTCACGCCGCATTCGCCAGGTCTCCATTTGACGCCAGATCTCCATTTGACGAAAGTGTCGCCGGTCTTTACCAGGCCCTTCTCGTGCCGATCCTCTTCGAGCCCTATGCGGCGGAGATGGCGATTCTCGCCGACCGATCGAAACCTGGCAGTGTTCTTGAGGTTGCCGCGGGGACTGGTGCCTTGACGCGTGCTCTGCGCGGGACGCTTGATCCGCCGACGGAGATCGTTGCTACCGATCTCAGCCAGGCGATGATCGACGTCGGTGCGCCATCGGTGACGATGTCGCGGACTCATTGGATGCACGCCGATGCACAAAATCTCCCATTCGCGCCCGAGATGTTCGATCTCGTCATCTGCCAGTTCGGCGCAATGTTCTTTCCTGATAAGGTGAAAGCCTATGGAGAGGCTGAAAGAGTGTTGCGCAGCAAAGGCCGTTTTCTGTTCTCGACGTGGGATTCAATCGAGGCCAACGACTTTGCACGATGTGTGGACGACTGTCTGGCGAACCTCTTCCCGTCGAATCCCCCGGATTTTCTGAGGCGCTTGCCATATTCCTACTTCGACCCCGGCCCGATCAAGGCGCAAATGTCTTCGGCGGGATTTAAGGCGGTGACCTGCGATCGGCTCGAATTGACATCGGTCGCGGCCAGCGCGCACGACGTCGCAGCCGCGTTTTGCCAGGGAACGCTGCTCCGCGGAGAGATCGAATGGCGGGCGCCGGAGCGCATGTCCGAGATCGTCGACGCGGTGGCCGAGCGACTGGAAGCGCGGCACGGAGCTTGTCCCAGCGGCAGCATGAGCGCGTTGGTGGTTGCCGGCCGAGCTGCGTAATCTCTTCGGCGAAGGCTGGTGGGCGAGCTATGAGGGCTCGCCGGCCTTCTGCTCGCTCGCGTGAGAAGGTTGATCGCACGGATGACGTGCTGCTCGATTTCGAAACAGGTCTGGTCATATTCCCGCAGAATGTTCGCATGGACCTTGCGCCTTTGAACAGCGTCGCGCGCCTCGACGGCCATCTGATAGGCCTCGAAGAGCTCGAACTGCCAGGGGCCGCGCTTCCATGATCAGCGGCAGACGCATCGCCAGGCGCCTGCGGCCAGCTTCCCGGCGATTGGATCTTGCCATCACCTTCAGCCTCCTGCCTGTGCCCCGCGATGACGCGGCCTTCCGATCCTGAAATAGCGGCGGCAACGGACATTGAAATGCGTTTAGGACCAAAGGCTGGGATCCATCGGACTGAGGTCCGGGGCGTGGAACGACCGCGCCTCCACCTAGTTGGTTTGGCAGCGGTCACCAAGGCCGCTCCAACAGAAGGAGGAAAACAATGCTCTCCAAACTTATCGTAGCTGCGGCAACCGCCGCGACTCTGATGTCGGGCGCCGCATTCGCCCAGTCATCGACTGTCAACGGTGCGGCCGGTGGCGCGGTCACCGGGGCAATCGTCGGCGGTCCCGTCGGAGCTGCCGTCGGCGGCGTTGCCGGTGCAATCGTCGGCACCGCGATCGATCCGCCGCCGCAAAAGGTCGTCACCTATGTCCGCGAGGCTCCGGCACCGTCGACCCGGGTGGTCGTGAAGGAAAAGATTGTCGTCGGCCAGCCGCTTCCGGAGACGGTCGTCGTCACGCCTATTCCCGATGATCCGACTTATGCGTATGCGGTGGTCAATGATCAACGTATCATCGTCGAACCGTCGTCACGCAAGGTGATCCAGGTCATCAAGTGACCTGACCTCCACGCGGCCCTGCCGCGTCTTTCTTCCCCAGATCATCGTACAGAGTCTGATAACCGCCGCACGACGGCCGGCAGTGTCGTCGTGCGGCCAAAGCAGAGAGATTATTATGAAAACCAAGACATTTACCGTCCTGATGACAGCACTCTCGATCGGCGTTTCACCGGTCGGCATCATCTCCGCCTCGGCGCAGGATGCGCCGATCCTTCCCAAGAAAGGTGCTGCCCAAAGCGGCCAGTCCAGCGGCGGTGCGACGACCCAGCAGCCGGATGCGAGCGGTGCCGCCTCGGGTGGCGCGGGAGCCTCGACCGGTCAGGGCACGCAGCAGCCTTCGGGTTCCGACGACAGCGCGTCGGGCGCATCCTCCGGAACCGCCACGGAGGGATCTTCCGGGCAGACGGCACCCGAGCCAGGCGCCAAGACGCCGTCCGGCTCTGACAGCTCGAAGACATCCAAGCCGGGACAAACCTCGACGGAAAGCCAGAAGCCTGGCGGCAGCCAGGACACCGGCACATCGACCGGCGAGACTGAAAAATCCGGCGCCGCCGCCAAGTCCTCCGGCGGTTCGACCGAAACCCAGTCGAACAGCAAGACCAACGTCGAAACCAACAACACATCGGTCGACAGCAACACGAAAAACACCACGAAGACCGAGACCACGACCAACGTGAACATCTCCGTCGAGCAGCAGACGGAAATCCGCAGCGTCGTGAAGGAAGTTCATGTCGAGCCGGTTCGGGAAGCGGACTTCACGGTCTCGGTCGGCACGACCATCCCGAAGAAGATCCGGCTCGAGCCGCTGCCGCCGCGCATCATCAAGATCGTACCGCAGTACAAGGCCTATCGCTTCTTCATTCTCGCGGACGGCCGGATCGTCATCGTCGATCCTTCCGCCTTCACGATCGTCTACATCATTTCGGCATGACAGCCGGCGCCCTCGGCGGCCTCCGCCACCGAGGGCGAGGAGAGGAAACATGATCTATTCAGAAGAGAAATCCGCTGGTCTGGCGATGCCTCTGATCGCCATCCTGCTGGCCATCGCCGGCATTCTCGCCATGCTCGTTGTGACCGGCGGCCGGGATAGCCACGCTGCCGGCCGCGTCTGGGTTCCGCAGGCTCAACAGCAGGGGGCGGGAAAATGAACGCGCTCGCATCCGTCGCCTTCGGCATTGTCAGCTCGGTCGGGGCCTGTATCGCCGCCGCATCGGTTGCCTCCCACGTCGTGGCGGATCCCAAATCTCATGCCTTCCACGATCTTGCAGAGCCCGATCTCTGGACGACGAATCCGGTGAAAGTCGACCATCAGCGGCAGGGTTATGAGCGAATTGCGCCTCTCTATTCCAGCTATGTCACCGAGGCGCCGGCCATCACGACGGCAAGCATGACGGCCGGGGCGAAGCCGGCATATACCGGCCCGTCAACCGCACGTCAGACACCGCAGCCGAAATTTTCGACCGAGCATCTTGCCTGGTGCGCGCAGCGCTATCGCTCCTTCGATCCTGCGGCCAACAGCTATCGATCCTTTAGCGGCGAGATCCGCACCTGCTCTTCGCCGTATCAGCAGACTGTCGCCGAGGCCGATGGGAGCGTCGGCGTGAAAGTGAATGCACAGGCGGCGACCTGGTGCGCTGCTCGTTACCGGTCGTATCGACCGGAAGACAATAGCTATCAGCCACGGGACGGGCCGCGGCGCACCTGCGAAGCACCGGTTATCATCGCCACGAATAATTGATCGTAGCCGGTGTTTGCCAACGCGCTGAGTTGCAGTCAGACCAAAGTCCGTATTACAAACGCTGCGGTTGTGATATTCGGTTTCGTTGGGTCGGAGAGCAGGGATGGCGACGACGCTGATAACGGAAATTCAACGGGCGCAGACAAGGCTCCGGTTCTTGAGCCGGACCGAGCGCGGAGCCCTGATCATTCGCATCCTCCGCGAGCTGAAGACGCATCGACAGGAGGCTCTCGGCAATGTGCCGGCCGACCGTTGCGTTTGGATCGACAGGCTTATCGCATCCGTTTCCTCGACGATTTCGGAAATCGCCAACATGCAGGACGTTGAATTCAATCGTGTCCTGACCGAATTCGAAAAGCTTATGGCGACGCTCCAGGACATCTCGCATGCGGAAAAGTTGCCGAAGACTATCCACTGAGGAGAGATCGCCCGCGATCTTATCGGGGCTGCGGCCTCGGCGTCGTCTGATCCGTGCACCGACTGCCTCAGCGGAAACCGTTCCCGTCGCGAGAGCGTTCTCTTTCCATGACCGAAACGAAATCCCGCGCTGACCATGACGAGGCGCCCGCCGAAGATGACCCGAAGTCCGGCGCCGACATTGCCTTCCCTTACGACAGGATGACCGTCGAACAGTTCCGCAAGCGCTTTCCCCGTGCCCGCTGGAACGACGCTCGCAAGGCCTGGTTCGTTCCCGGGCGGACGGCGTCTCGCCGCATCGGGCGATGGCTTGCCGAGCTGGAGGCCGAGGCCGACGCCCATGCGGATGCGAAGGGACGCGACGCCTTCACCTTCGATCCGATCGATAGTCCATACCTTGAACTCGGTAAGGCAGGCTTTCGCATCCGCACGCCCTATTCAAAAACCGTCGTCGACGAACTGCGCCAAGTGCCATTCTCACGCTGGGACGGCGATCTCAGGATTTGGCACGTTCCCTTCCGATCCTATGAGGACCTCAGACGTCGATGGCCTGAAATCGAAGCGGCTGCCCGCAGAAACGAGCCGGAGGAGAGACGGCGGCGGGCCGAGGAGCGGAAAGGGACCGAGCAGGAGATCCGCAGCCGGCTCCGCTCTGCGGAACGAAAGCGCCATCGTTACCCGCTTCCAAGCGACGATTTGCCGCCGATCGGCCGGCCGGTGGCCGTCGCCTATGGAATTGTGGTCCTTACTGAAATATCCGGCGAACTGGTCGATCCGGACGTCGTTGCCGACTTCTATCCGGGCGTGACCGAAGATCACGTCTGGGGACATTGGCGGGTGCCGACGCTTGAAGAACTCGTCCGCACTTGGCCTGCGAAGATGCCCTCCGGCTGAGGACGCCGAGTGGTGGCTGCCGACGATCGAGGAACTCAGACCCGCCCGTCGGACGGCAAGATCGCGCGAAGCCAGGAGGCGCGCCAAGACGTCGTGACCGCGGCACTCTTGCTCAGTGGAACAAGTTGCGCGGCTGGCCATTTGTTGTCCATGAAAACACCACTGCCGATGTCGCTGCTCGCTCTGGCCATCTCCGTTGGCGGTGCCGCCGCGCGGGAGCTCCGATCCGAAGCCATCAATGGTGCTTCGATTGCCGCTCTTGGGGCGGAGATGCCTTCATCCACAGATCCAGACCCCGCGATCGTCCGCCTTCAGGTCCTGCTCGACCGCGCCGGCGCGTCTCCCGGCGTGATCGATGGCCTCTCCGGCGAGAACGTCAATAAGGCGGTGGCCGGTTTCGAGGCCATGAACAAGCTTCCTGTTGATGGCAGGGTGGATCCGGAAGTCGTCTCCCGCCTGGAAGGCAATGCCCCGATCGTCGAGAGCTATGTCGTTTCGGCAGAGGACGCCAAGGGTCTCGTCGACAGGATCCCTGAAGATTATGGCGAGAAGGCAAAGATGCAGAGCTTGGGATATACCAGCGTTGCCGAAAAACTATCGGAGCGCTTCCACATGGGTATCGATCTTGTGAACGCGCTCAACCCGGCTTCGCAGTTTGCTCCTGGCGATACGGTGTGGGTGGTGAACCCCGGCGTTCCGAGGGAGGGAAAGGTCAAGAGGATCGAGGCCGACAAGCAGATGGGACAGGTGCTCGCCTATGCCGACAACGGATCGCTGCTTGCGGTCTATCCCGCGACGATCGGAAGCGAAGACAATCCGGCGCCGTCGGGAAAACACAAGGTCAAGGGCGTCGCGCGAATGCCGGTCTACCGGTATGACCCGAAGCGCAATTTCAAGCAGGGAAAGAACAACAAGGTTCTGACGATCCCGAAAGGGCCGAACGGCCCGGTCGGCACGGTCTGGATCGACCTGACCGAACCGACTTATGGAATCCATGGGACACCGGAGCCGAAGTTCATCGACAAGGTTGGATCGCACGGTTGCGTGCGGCTGACGAACTGGGATGCCGAAGAACTGGCCGGCATGGTCAAGCCCGGCGTCCTGGTGGACTTCGTCAACCGAAGTGCGGCCACGCCGAAGTGAGGGTTCGGCGTGGCCGCTTTATCATCAGCAGTTCACGACGCTTTGGCCTCGAAAGCGGGGGCGAAATCACCGAGCGATTTCGCCTTGAGGATCGTGCCTTCGATATCCTGTTCCACGATCGCTTCGAGATCGGCGAAGCTGTCGATGACGTAATAGATCGGCTGGAGGATATCGATGCGATAGGGGGTTCTCAGCACGCTCAGCAGATCGAACGGCCGGAACTCGCACACCTTGCCCTCCATCGCCGCCTTGGCCTCACTGGGTGACGAGACGATGCCGGCGCCGAAGCAGCGGCGGCCTTGCGGTGTGTTGATCAGGCCGAATTCGACGGTGAACCAGAATATCCGGAACAGGTGCCAGGAATAGCCCTTGCCGAGGCGGACGGCGGTTTCGCCGAAATGCCTGACGAAATTGGCATAGCTCTGGTTGGTGAGCATGGGGCAGTGACCGAAGACCTCGTGGAACAGATCCGGCTCTTCGATATAGTCGATATGCTCGCGGCGGCGCAGGAAGGTGGCGAGCGGGAATTTGCCTTGCGACAGAAGTTCATAAAAGCGCGAGGGCGGAATGAGCGCCGGCACGCCTTCGACGCCGAAGCCGGTGGTCTCGTTCAGGCGTCTGTTCACATCGATCAGCTGAGGTACCTTGTCCGGCCTGAGCCCCAGCATGTCGACGCCGTCGAGATATTCGCGGCAGGCCGTATCGGCCAGGATCATCATCTGACGCCGGTAGAGTTCGCCCCAGATCGCGTCTTCATCAGGGGTGTAGTCGTAGAGACCGTCCGGTCCGGGCAGTTTGGCGGTGTAGCTGCTTTCCTTGGTCATTTGCTGATCCTCCCAGGCACGGCGCTATTCCTGCCATCATGATCCAGGTTTGGAGGATTTTCTTTTCTTTCGTGCTGGCTATCGCCATACTGTTGGCAAGTCTTCCCGAAAGTGACGTCAAAAATGAAAGAACCTGGGAACTTCCGCCGCACCCTTCTGAAGCTCGTCCAGGCCGACGGCAGTCTGTCGCTGGCGGATCTGGCGGAAAAGGCCGGCATGTCGCAGAGTTCGGCCTGGCGCAAGATCCAGGAACTGGAAGCCGACGGCGTTATCCGCAAGCGGGTAACGCTGCTCGATCCGGGAAAACTCGATCTCAAGCTCTGCGTGATCGCCCATGTGACGCTGGAGGATCACCATGAAGAGGCGGTCGCGTCTTTCGCGTCCGTTGTGCTGGCTCAGCCGGAGATCATGGAGTGTTACGCCCTGTCGGGCGCCTTCGATTACATGCTGAAAATCAGGGTGAGGGACGTGGAAAGCTACGAAGTCTTCATGACCCGCTACCTCATGCGCAATCCGCATGTGCGCACTGTTGTCTCGAGCTTCGTGCTGCGCGAGCTGAAATTCTCGACCGAACTGCCGCTCTGACGCTTGCCGCCAAACGAGGCGGCGGGATCACCGCGTGCTGTCGCCATGCCAGCTGCCCGGCATATGCACCGGAAAGCCTTCGAATGTCTTCAGCGTGTCGAGCACGATCGACGTCTTCACATGCTGCACCGACTCGTGCGGCAACAGAACGTCGTTGACGAATTTCGAGAGATCGGCGAGCCCACGGGTCGCCACCTTCAGGTGATAATCCATTTCACCGGTGAGCGCATAGGCTTCGAGAACTTCCGGCAGTCCGTTGATCAGCTGCGAAAACCGGCGGGCATTGTCCCGGTTGTGGGTGGCAAGCGTCACCGAAATGACCACCAGCATATCGAGGCCCAGCTTCTGCTGATCGAGATAGGCGCGGTAGCTGCGAATATATCCCTCGGCCTCCAATCTCGTCCGCCGGCGCGAGCATTGCGACGGTGAAAGCGCGATCCGCTCGCCCAGCTCATTGTTCGTCAACCGCCCATCTTTTTGAAGTTCCTGGAGCAGGCGCAAATCCAATTTATCGAGCTGTTCATCCATTGCGCAAAATCTCAAAAATACTCACGAACCGTGCATAATATCTTCCTGTAGCATGAAGAATGCAAGAACTTTGCACGCGTTTTGGGCCACACTTTGCATCAATCAAGGTTCAATCCCCAGGAGGAGAAAATGGGCCCTTTTCCGCATGATGCGCCGCCTTCGGAAATCACCGCCGACAACCCGGCCGGCACCGACGGTTTTGAATTCGTCGAATTCGCCCATCCCGAGCCGGAGAAGCTCCGCGAGCTCTTCACACGCATGGGCTACGTCGCGGTCGCCAGGCACAAGACGAAAGACATCACCGTCTGGCGCCAGGGCGATATCAACTATGTCCTCAACGCCGAATCCGGCAGCCATGCGGCGCGTTTCGTCGCAGAACATGGCCCCTGCGCCCCGTCGATGGCGTGGCGCGTCGTCGACGCCCGGCACGCCTTCGATCACGCGGTTTCGAAAGGTGCCATTCCCTATGATGGCGACGACAAGATGCTCGACGTGCCGGCGATTGTCGGCATCGGCGGTTCGCTGCTTTATTTCGTCGAGACCTATGGCGCGAAGGGATCGGCTTACGATGCCGAGTTCGATTGGCTCGGCGAGCGCAACCCGCATCCTCAGGGGATCGGTTTCTATTACCTCGACCATCTCACCCACAATGTCTTCCGCGGCAACATGGACAAGTGGTGGGATTTTTACCGCAACCTGTTCAATTTCAAGCAGATCCACTTCTTCGATATTGATGGCCGCATCACCGGCCTGGTCAGCCGCGCCATCACCTCACCCTGCGGCAAGATCCGCATTCCGCTGAATGAATCGAAGGACGATACCAGCCAGATCGAGGAATATCTGAAGAAGTATCGGGGCGAGGGCATCCAGCACATCGCCGTTGGAACGGAGGACATCTACGACGCCACCGACCGGCTGGCCGACAATGGCCTGCGCTTCATGCCGGGGCCGCCGGAAACCTATTACGACATGTCCTATGAACGGGTGAACGGCCATAGCGAACCGATCGACCGCATGAAGAAACACGGCATCCTCATCGACGGCGAAGGCGTGGTGAATGGCGGCATGACGAAAATTCTGCTGCAGATTTTCTCCAAAACCGTCATCGGTCCGATCTTCTTCGAATTCATCCAGCGCAAGGGCGACGAGGGTTTCGGCGAAGGCAACTTCCGTGCTCTGTTCGAGTCGATCGAGGCCGATCAGATCAAGCGTGGTGTCATCGGCACGGCAGCGGAGTAAACTCCGGAGCGCTCTGGAGTTCTCGGGGAGAGGAGTTGAGCATGGACCAGACATCGATCCAGACGTCGGACGGTGAAGCCGCGACGGCAAACACGCTGAAATATATGCCGGGCTTCGGCAACGACTTCGAAACCGAGTCGCTGCCCGGCGCCTTGCCGCAGGGCCAGAACAGCCCGCAGAAATGCAATTACGGTCTCTATGCCGAGCAGCTTTCCGGCTCGCCCTTCACCGCGCCGCGCGGCACGAATGAACGGTCCTGGCTGTATCGCATTCGCCCGAGCGTGCGCCACACAAGCCGCTTCTCCAACGCCTCCTATCCGCTCTGGAAAACCGCGCCTTGCCTGGACGAGCATTCGCTGCCGCTCGGCCAGCTTCGCTGGGACCCCATCCCTGCACCCGCGGAGAGACTGACCTTTCTCGAGGGAGTGCGGACCATCACGACGGCAGGCGATGCCACCACCCAGGTCGGCATGTCGGCCCATGCCTACCTCTTCAACGAAGACATGGTCGACGACTACTTCTTCAATGCCGATGGTGAACTGCTGATCGTGCCGCAGCTCGGCGCCATCAGAGTGTTCACCGAAATGGGCATCATGGATGTCGAGCCGCTGGAAATTTGCCTCATCCCCCGCGGCATGATGTTCAAGATTTTGACGAGTGGTGAGCAGACGGTCTGGCGCGGCTATATCTGCGAGAACTACGGCGCCAAATTCACCCTGCCGGATCGCGGCCCGATCGGCGCCAACTGCCTGGCAAACCCGCGCGACTTCAAGACACCGGTCGCCGCTTTCGAGGATAAGGAAAGGCCTTGCCGCGTCCATGTGAAGTGGTGCGGAAAATTCTATGTCACTGACATCGGCCACTCGCCGCTCGATGTGGTCGCCTGGCATGGCAATTACGCCCCCTACAAATACGACTTGCGGACGTTTTCGCCTGTGGGCGCCATCAGCTTCGACCATCCCGATCCGTCGATTTTCTCGGTGCTGACCGCGCCCACCGAAGATGCCGGCACGGCCAATGTCGACTTCGTGATCTTTCCGCCGCGCTGGCTAGTCGCCGAGCACACCTTCCGTCCGCCCTGGTACCACCGCAACATCATGAGCGAATTCATGGGCCTGATCCACGGTCAGTACGACGCCAAGGAGGAGGGTTTCGTCCCGGGCGGCATGAGCCTGCACAACATGATGCTTCCCCACGGGCCGGATGCGCTGGCCTTCGAAAAGGCATCCAATACCGAGCTCAAGCCGGTGAAGCTGGAGCACACCATGGCCTTCATGTTCGAGACCCGATACGCGCAGCAGCTGACGAAATACGCGGCCGAGCTTGAGGGGCTGCAGGATAATTACCTCGAATGCTGGGACGGCCTGGAACGCAAGTTCGACGGAACCCCCGGCATCAAGTGACGTGTCAAGTGATGCGTCGAGCGAAGACACCCTCCGGCATTGGAATTCGGATATGAAACTTGCGACGTTGAAGGACTCCACCCGGGACGGCCGGCTGGTCGTCGTTTCCCGCGACCTGACCCGCTGTTCCGAGGTCGGTCACATCGCCCGCACCCTCCAGGCAGCGCTTGATGACTGGGCGCATGTGGCGCCGAGGCTTGCATTGATTGCCGAAGGCATCGAGACCGGAGCCCAGCCGACGATCCGCTTTCACGAACATGACGCTACGTCACCGTTGCCGCGGGCCTACCAATGGGCCGATGGTTCCGCTTACGTCAACCACGTCGAGCTGGTGCGCAAGGCGCGCGACGCCGAGATGCCGGCGAGCTTCTGGACCGATCCGCTGATCTATCAAGGCGGCTCGGACGCTTTCCTCGCGCCCCGCGATCCCATCCTGGCGGCGGACGAGGCCTATGGCATCGACATGGAGGGTGAGGTCGCCGTCATAACAGGCGACGTGGCCATGGGTTCCAGCCCGGAGGCCGCGCGCAGCGCCATCCGGCTGCTGATGCTCGTCAACGACGTGTCGCTGCGCGGCCTGATCCCGGACGAGTTGGCGAAGGGATTTGGTTTCTTCCAGTCCAAGCCGGCCTCGGCATTTTCCCCGGTCGCGGTGACGCCGGACGAGCTCGGGGATGCCTGGGATGGCGGCAAGCTGCATCTGCCGCTGCTGGTGAGCTTGAACGGCACGGCATTCGGCAAGGCCAACGCCGGCATCGACATGACATTCGATTTCGGCGAGCTGATCGCCCATGCCGCCAAAACCCGCCATCTCCTGGCCGGAACGATCATCGGCTCCGGCACTGTTTCCAACAAGCGCGACGGCGGCCCCGGCAAGCCGGTGGAAGGGGGAGGAGACGGCTACTCCTGCATTGCTGAACTCCGGATGATCGAGGCGATCGAGACCGGATCGCCGAAAACGCCTTTCATGAAATTCGGTGATCGGGTGCGCATCGAGATGAAGGATCAAGCCGGCCATTCGATATTCGGGGCGATCGAGCAGACGGTCGAAAAATACGAAGGAGCCGACCTGCGATGAATGAGGTGGTTCTCTACGACTACTGGCGATCATCGGCGAGCTACCGCGTCCGCATCGCGCTCAATCTCCTGGGCGTCAACTATAAGGCGGTCCCGATCAACCTGTTGGACGGCGCGCACAGGAAGCCGGACTATCTCGCGCTCAACCCGCAGGGGCTCGTGCCGACGCTGGTAATCGATGGGAAAACACTGACGCAGTCGTTGGCGATCATCGAATATCTCGCCGAAACCAGGCCGGAATGCGGATTGCTGCCATCCGACATTGCCGATCGCCAGCAAGTGCGGGCGCTTGCATATGCGGTTGCCATGGACATCCATCCGATCTGCAACATGCATGTCGTTACCCACCTCATGACCATCACCGACAAGGCCGACGCCCGCGAGGAATGGATGAAGCATTTCATCGCCGACGGTCTGCGCAAACTGGAAGCCATGATCGGCGAATTTGATGGAGCGTTCAGCTTTGGCGACAGGCCGACGATGGCGGATCTCTGTCTGGTTCCACAGGTCTACAACGCCCGCCGCTGGGGATTAGATATGACCGCTTTCAGGCGCATCGCCGATATCGACACCAGATGCGCCGACATAGCCGCTTTCCAGGCGGCGCATCCTGACCGGGTGAAACCGTAGAAACTACGCGTCCCGCCATGAAGAGAATATCGCAGCCTGGCCCAATCGCTTGCCCGCTTCATCGATGAGCTGCCAGACGGTCACTTCCTCGATCCAGAAACGGCGCCCCGATTTCGCGATCCTTAGACCGCGCGCATTGTCGACAAAACCATCGCGCGTGACGGCGTCCAGCAGCCGCTGGCGCTCGGCGCGATCAGGCTGCTCGGCCGAAAGCCGCGACGGCAGCGCGGTAAATTCATCCCAGCTATATTCGAAGCAGTTCTGCGCGGTGCGGTTGGCGTAGATGAAGCGCGGATCAGGCGCGGTATTGTGAGCAAGGACCACGAAAGGTGCATCGTTGTAGAGCCAGTTCGGCCCTTGCCCGTCCTGGACAAGACGACAGCCGGTGATGCGCAGATAGCTTCCGGTAAGGAGGGAGAAAAAATCGGCATCGCTCCTCAGATCGAGGGCGTGATTGTCATAGGCAAAAGTCACGAAGTGCCTCGTTGGTCGAATGCTTGGATGCAGGTGACATAATCGATATTCATTGCATCGGTCTACAACGCCCACCGCTCGGGAACGCGGCGGATATCGCTGGCAGGGCGTCGAACTGCTGGGTTCAGCCGGCGCGTCCCGACGAATGCGGACAGGATATCGCGATTGTGCGAGGACCGTCGTTTACCTTGTCTCATGACTTCTGATTGTGCCGCTTGCCAGAAGATCGCCCCTTGTGCATTGATCGGATACTGCGGGAGGAGGTATCAACATTCTCTGCGAAGCTATTGTTCTTCTGACCGTAATCGGGCGAGGCGGTCATCGCGGTGACCGTTGTAACGCGACGGCGCTCTAACACTTTCAATCCTCGCATCGTGCTTTCCGAAAATCGATTCCGATTTTCGGGCCGATGCGCTAGCAGCCGTCAAGCGCCTTGATCCTCGAGACCAAAGTCGTGCCAAACACATAGGTGGTCTGGACATCGGCGCGGCCCTTGCAGCGACGGCCGTCATTGGTGACGTATTGGTAGGAAACCCGGACATCATCATTGCCGCGCAGCGCCGTGCCTGTGAGTTTGAGCGGTTGCGACATCGCGCCGTAGAAAGCGTGGATCGACGCTTCGTTGAACGGGCCTTTGCCGCGCTTCTCCGGAACGACCAGCGCCGAGGCGGTTTCGCCATCGGCTGCTGCGAGCGCGGAGTAGAACGCCGTCACCGCGCCCATCGGGTCGTGCGGAAACGTCTTGCCCGCCTCGGACGCCGGATCAGGTCCGTCCTCGTCAATCGCGTCGTAGGTGATGCCCACGCTCTGTGCCTCGTCGGCGGTCAGCCACGCGATGCCTTCAGGCGGCGCTGACGTCACGTAGGCGATGGCAGTCTCGGACAATCCCAGCTGGTTGAGGTAGGCTCCGACCAGCGCGTTGGCGACACCACTCTCGCTGGCCTTGCCGTCCACCACGCGATAGGCGGCATGGAAGCCGATATTGGATTCGGGCTGAAGAAACCGGGGCGAACCGGCAAGCCAGGTGAGGGCGCAAGCCGAAGCGCACAAGGTCCCCGGTGGGGTGGCCGTGGCAAAGCCTCGAAGGCGGACGGCGCGCCCGATCTCGATCCCAGCTTTGAGATCTCCGCCCTCGCTGTTCAAAAAAACCAGGGCCTTGCTGGAGGCAGCGGCTACGTTTCTGAAGACGATTTCGTCACCGTCGTTCAAGACGCCCGTGACCGAGATGAGGTCCGTGTCACCCTCCAACGGCTGTCGCGCGATCTCCGCTGCAGACCTGCACGTAAGTCTTGTACTTCGAGAACGCTCGATGACTCGCCGAATCCCATAGCCCTATTGAAGCGCTCCGACTGGAGACTGCGTTCGAGGTCCAGGGACGCCAGCCTCTATGACCTCGGCCACTGCGGCCTAGGGCCACGTCCGACGACATGTCTTGTGCAGCGGACATGCGAGGGGAAGTCGGTTACAGGTACATACTAGGCGGTATCGTCGACCTGCGGATTCACTTTGGAAAGAGGAACGTCAGCGCGACGCGGAAGCCGATGCCTTCCGGGCCGTTCTCCGGTGCATCCGCCCAATAGCGGATGCCTGCCGTCAGGCTGATCGGCTGCTTGTCGATAGTGATCAGCTTGGCGACTGTGAAGTTGATCGGCACCGACCAGTTGTTTGTTTCCCAGTCGTAGGTGGATTCCGTGTTCAGCGAGAAGGTCCATGCGTCTTTGGTCGTGTAGGAGATGAAGGGCTGGAGGAAGGTCGAACTGACGTCCCGACGGTCACTCTGACCTGCAAACGACCAGATATGGTTGCTGAGCATGCCGTAGGTCCAGGGGCCATCCTGCTTGAGGACGACTGCGGTCGGACCCGCTCCCCATTTGCCGCTCCCGAGGAGCTCGTCCGTGGCCGTCGGAAGGAGGAACACCGGTCCTGCACCCCAGACAATGCCGCTCTCGGTCGGCTTAGAAGGGGAGAGAAAGAAGCTCTGCAACGTGTCGCCGAGACCGAACTGCGTGCCGGACGGTCCGGCGATGTCGTTCTGCCATGTGACCGGGAGGATGGTCCTTGAGATGAGGTTCCAGTCCTCATTGAGAGAGAAGGGGATGACCGGTTGGATGTTCAGCGTTGCCTTGTCGCCATCTTCGGGACCATAACCATGGTCGTAGTTGAACTGGAACGGCACGCTGATGAGCGAGGCGATCGGGTTCGACAGCTTCTTCGCGAGTTCTTCGCTCGACTGGGCGTTGACTGAGGTTGCAGAGAGACCGAGCGCCGCAGCGAACAGCATAATACAAACAGCGATGTTCTTCATTGATGCCCCAATCATTTGACCGAACCAGCCCCGACGCAGCCTTCGTTCTCAGAAGTGAAACGCTATCCCCAGGATCGGACCCTGCTGGACGACGTCGAAGACAAAGCCGTCGTTGTCGTAATCAACGCCGAGTGCGCGGTATCCCGCAACGGCCGAGATCGTGTCGGTGAACTTGTAGCCGAGCGCGAGCGCCACATCCCAGTCGAGATCCGCGCCGCCGGCGCCGACGAGACCCCATCCTGTCAGATAGATCTCCGGCGTGAAGAAGTAGTTGCCTCGGACGCCGACCAGACCGTCGACCCAGGTCGCGCTGTCATCGGCCTCGACGCCACCGAGGATCCCGCCATGGAAGGAGATGTTGGTGTCGACCGACCACACCCGGATGCCGCCGACGACATCGAGGTGTCCCGACTGGTCCTCCAGCACCGAGTAACCGACCCCGAGAAGTCCGGCGAAGGTCTTTGAGGTGACGTCGACGCTGTCGGCGAGAATGCCAAGCGGCGTATTCGCGTCTGCGCCAAGCTTGGTGTAGATGATGTCGCCGAAGACGCTGAACCGGTCGTAACGCGCTTCACCGGCGGCCATGAAGGCGAAATCGAGGTTCTGCAGGATGTCGCCGAAATCGGAGTCGATATGAACCTCCGGCAATCCGAACTGTGCAATGTCTCCGGAAATCCCTGCCATCCAGAAATACGGTGCGACCGTGAATGTCCAACCGCTCGGGCTCTCGACTACTTTTGCATCGGGTGTTAGCGGCGTGATATCGGCTGCTTGGAGGGATGTCGACAATCCCAGGCCCGCGCACACGATCGCGGCCTGTAGCAAGATAGACTTCATGATCAACTCCCCTTCATCGGCGATGGACATGCCCCTGATGTCCAGCCTTCGATTCTCTCCTGCACAATCTGTCAGAATATAAGCAAATGCTAAGTAACGTACGGTTACAATTGGTTGCAAACCGTGTGTCGTGCACCAGTGCTCGCACTATCGTTTGCAAGCTTGCGGGCGACGCCCGACTTCGCAGGCGGTTGCGGCCGTGCGAGCTGGCTGGCTCTTGCTTGCCAGCGCGCCCACGTGGTCTGCATAGTTGTCTCGGCTATTCTGGTCGACGGCAGCGACGGGCGCGGTCAGGATCAAGCCGGCGGCATGGCCCGCCGCCGCCGCGGTTCCGATCGTTGCATCCAAGATATGATCGCCCAGACCCACCCTGCTGTCTGTCAATGTCTGGCCCTCGGAGATACGCGAGCCGATGAGGCGGACGATTTCGGGTGACTCGGCGAACTTGGTGTGGTGCAGCCTGTCGCCCTGTTTGACCTTAGTGAGGTCGATCACGTTGATCCTGTTGATCTCCAGTTCCTCCTTGTACGGGGCCTGTTCAGGGTCGATCGCACCAAGCCGCGACACATCTCCCCAGACCCGGCGCGATACTGCGAGGGCTCGATCGTCGCGCGACACAAAGAGAGTGAACTGCGGGTGCTGTTTGCCCATATCGACGATCTGCTGGCTGAACACGTCGACATCGACATCGGGAGCCGCCAGAATGACGTTCTTGAATTTTGCAGGCAGCCGGCCGTTGCGGATCGCCATCTGGCGCAGCGATTCCAGTGTCAGCCAGTTGCCCATCGAATGGGCGAGAATGGACACCTCCTTCACTTCCCTGTCCTGGGCCAGATACTGAAAGAGCCGTTCGAGGGCATTGCGTGTGTAATTGGTGCTCTCGCGGTCATATCCGTAGGCAAGCAGGCTGCCACGTGAGGGCCATGTCACCAGCACAGGCGCGCTGTGGACGCCGGAGTCGTGGACGACCTGGGCGAAGCGGTAGACGGAGTCTTCGAAACGGGTGTTAAACCCGTGAATGAAGACAAGCACGCTTCCGTCAGGGGTTTTGCGGACACTGGTGTTGAGCCAGGCCTTGGCCGCTGCCTCGTCGATCTCTTGCGCCTTCAATGTCGCGAAATCGGTGGCCGGATTGGAAGGCAGCCTTCTCGGCCAGGCGACTTCGCCGACCTTGCGGACGCTGTTCGGGGGAATGGATACGGTGATATCGGCGAATGCGGGTTTCAAGGCGCGTTCGCCGGTGAACATCTCGCCGGGAATCGCCGAGCGGCTGCGTGTCGTCGCAATCAGCATGTTGACCTTCGTGGACTTCACCGACGTATCCGCGACCGGGGTCAGGACACCTTTCGGATGCCCGCCGCATCCATTCAACACGATGATCAAGACGCACAGAAGAACCCGGTGAAGACATCCGCTAACTTTCAACCCTATTTCAACTCTGTTTTTGCTTCCCACCGAGTTCCCTCATACTAGCGCTTGTCGAATGCGTTCTCTGTGCCGTTTTCCTCACAATAGTAGACGTCGCCGACAGCGCCGCACCGGACCTTGCGGCAAGCTGCGGCTGTCCCTTTACTGTGCCTTCGTCATCGCCGGCTGCTTCCACGTGCCGTCGAGCGCTGCTTCCTTCGGCGAGTAGAGGCGCATGATCGAGGAGAAAGGTCCCTTGGGCGCAGGCAGCCAGTTCGACTCCTTGTCTTTGCCCGGCGACCCGTTCTGCACATAGAAAGTCAGGCCGCCATCGGCATCCTTCACGAATTGCGGCAGCATCGGTGAGTTGAGCAGGTAGCGGTGGATCGGGTTGGCGACGAGCAGGCTCTGAGGTTGGTCATACATCGTCAGCGACCAGAACGCGTTGACCGGCGGCAATTGCCCCGGCGCAAAGTGCAAGGTGTAGCGATTGGCCCCGTCTAGCTTCTGCTTCGCTTCATCCACGTAATAGACCGGATATATCGCCTCTTGCTTCGAATTTCCGTAGATGCCGAGTACGGCCGCGGCCATGCGGTACAGGTAGTTGTTCTTCAGGTATTCCCGCGTGCCGAAGACATCGCCGGAGGTTATCTTCCCCGCGGCAAATTCCTTCTCCATGTCGGCGAAGTCAGTCCAGGCGTCGGCCATGCCCTGCTCGATGGCGGTTTTGATTTCGGGCGAGAGTGCGCTCGCGTCAAAGGTCTTCCCTGCGCCAATCCCGATCTTGGCGAAACGCGCCATCAGTTCGGTCTCGGAAGGATCGGTCGGACAGAACTGCAAGGTGAAGTTCAGGATGTTGAAAAACTCGAGCGACGTCTTCTCCTCGTCCGGCGTCAGCGGCTTGATGAAATCAATCGCCGGCGCGGCTGCCGGTGCAGGCTGACCGAGGAAAGCCGACAACGGCTCCACCTTGTAGCCGGCCTGGACTTTCTTGACGTTGTCGAGGTCTTCGGGGTTGAAGAGCTGGGTGCGATAGGCCGCGAACACGAACTCTGTCTCGGAGCGGATTACGTCCTTCACCCCTTCCGGCTTTTCGCCCTTCCAATTCGGGCCTGCGAGCAGGAAGCTGCCGCCATCATTGCCGGTCGTGCGGGTGCCGGCATAGGCAAAGTTGAACGTGTAGGCGTCGATGAACTGGATGCTGAAATAGCGCTCTTTTTCAATATGCGGCACGGTCAGCACGAGCGGTTCGGCCCGCAGATCCGCGCCGAGCCACGAGTAGGGTGTATCGGAGTTCGGCGTCTGGATCGCTGTATCCGCCGGCGTGTAGACGCGCGGAGTGTTGACCAAAGTGTTCCAGGGCGCCTTGTATTCGGGATTCTTGCTGTCTTCGAAATAGGCGTACTGGATGCGGTAGTGGTCCACCATCGGGAAGCCGTAGATATAGGCCTCCTTGGCGATAGCGCGGGCTTCTGCCGCCGTCACGTCTTGAGCCTGGACGCTGGTGGTAGCTGAGGCCAAACCACCGGCAAGTGCCAGGGCCATCATTGCCATGCGTAACATTGGGATGATCCTCCTCGGTGTACTGGCGTCTATTCCGCGAGACAATTTCCAGCCTCGCAATCACTGCATCTTGGTTATCGGCGGCTGCTTCCATGTGCCGTCGAGCGCTGCTTCCTTCGGCCAATAGAGGCGCATGAAAGCGATGAAAGGACCTTTGGGAGCCGGCAGCCAGTTCGGCTCCTTGTCTTTGCCGGGGGATTCATTCTGGACATAGAGCGTAACGCCGCCATCGGCGTCCTTCACCAATTGCGGCAGCATCGGCGAGTTGATCAGGTAGCGGTCGATCGGATTGGCAACGAGGAAGCTGCCGGGCAGCTCGTACATCGTCAGCGACCAGAAGGCGTTGACCGGCGGTAGCTCGCCCGAGGCAAAGTGGACGGTGTACTTGTTAATGCCATCGAGCTTCTGACCCGTCGCATCGACGGAATACACGGGATACATTGCCTCCTGCTTTGCATTGCCCCCAATGCCGAGTACCGCGCCGGCCATCCGGTACAAATAATTGTTCTTGAGAAATTCGCGCGTGCCGAACACGTCGCCCATCGTCACCTTTCCCGTATTGATTTCCGTTTTCTGCAAATTGGCGAGATCGGCCCAGGCGTCGGCCATTCCCTGTTCGATGGCGGTTTTCATTTCGGGCGAGAGCGTGCTCGCGTCAAAGGTCTTTCCTGCGCCGATCCCGATCTTGGCGAACCGAGCCATCAGTTCGGTTTCGGATGGAATGGCCGGGCCGAATTGAAGTACGAAATTCAAGGTGTTGAAAAACTCAAGCGAGGCCTTCTCTTCTTCCGTGGTCGGCGGCTTGATGAAATTGGTCGATGCAGCTGGAGGCGCGGGCTGGCCGAGAAACGCCGACAGTGGCTCCGCCTTGTAACCGGCCTGGACTTTCTTCACGTTGTCGATGTCTTCCGGATTGAACAGCTGCGTGCGGTAGACGCCCCATGCCAAATTGGTGTCCGAACGGAACACTTTCTTGACGCCCGCAGGCGTTTCGCCTTTCCAGCCCGGCCCGGCGATGAGGTAGCTGCCTCCGCCGTTACCTGTCGTACGGCTGCCGATATAATCAATGATGTAAGTATACCCATCGATCAGCTGGATGGTGAAATAGCGTTTCTCGTCGATGACCGGCATGGTCAGCACCATGGGTTCGGCGCGCAGGTCCATACCGAGCCACGAATATGGCGTGTCCGAATTTGGTGACGGGAACGCTCTGTCGGCCGGCGTGTATACGCGCAGTGTGTTGACGAGATGGTTCCACGGCGCCTTGTACTCGGGATTGGTGGCGTCGACGAAGTACTGGTACTGAACCCGGTAGCTGTCGACCATCGGGAAGCCGTAGATATAGGCCTCCTTGGCGATGGCGCGGGCTTCCTCGGGTGTGGCGCTGGCCTGTGCCCTCGCGGTGCTGAAACGGAGCGCTGGCGACAGGGCAATTCCGGACGCAAAGAGTCTTCGTGTAATGGCTGGCATAACTGGATCCCCCCACAATGCTGATGTTGAATGCGTCAGGCGAATTAGCGGACCGCGGAACCGAAGGACTACTGGGAGAGGGCGCTGGCCTCTCAGATCGCGTCGGTAAAATTGATAGACGCGTGCAACTGTTCTTATAAATATTAGCAAAACATAATATCATACGCGCTACAAGTGCGTAACGGTAACATTAGGGACTCCCGGCAGGCCGATCCCTGAATGTCGCAAGGACCGGCCCAGCCAATGCTTGGCCCGGCTGTTATTTCATCAGCTCGATTTCTCCCGGCTGCCAAATCGTGCGGCGGAAATACTTCGCCGATCTAAAACGCCTATTTCGGGTTAATCGCCTGTCGCAACTGCCCGATGAGACCTGAGATCTGCTGGTCGTGCGGCCTCAGTCGTGCCAGGACCTCTGCGTATTTCAATGCATCCGGCAAGCGTTGAAGCTTGAGACTGTATTGGAGAGCCAGGCCTATAATGTCTGCATCATCACCATGCGCCGCCCAGCGGTCCAGATTGTCCAGGGAGTCCTCGGTCCTGCCAACGGAATCGAGAGCGACCGCAAGTGTAGTCTTGTAGCGCGAGCTTGCAGGATCCAGCCGTACCGCTTCTTCGAGTTCCTTGATCGCATCAGCCATCGCTTTTTTGCGCACCAAGGATAAAGCATGCCCGTAACGCAGGTCTGCGTGTTCAGGCGAGATCGAGATCGCTTCCCGATAAGTTTGTTCGGAATTGTCGTTTTGTCCGGTCGCCCGATAAAACTCCGCAAGATTGGCGCGCGAGCCTTCCAGGGTGGGATCGAGAGAAATAGCTCGCCGGAAGGCGGCTTCGGCATCGGCTGTACGCTGTTGGCCGAATAGGAAGAAGCCATAGTTACTTTGCGTTTCCGCCACGTCAGCGTTCGTTTCGACATAGGCCCGCAAGTCTTCGACAGCTTTTTCAAAGCGGCGTCGCTGATCGCCAAGGAGATCCATGGGCGTGCTTCCGAGGGCAGTCACTGCTGCCACGCGCACGGCCCGCGTTTCATCGCCAAGCAGATCGCCGATCGCCTCCAGCCTGTGCTCCGGGGGGATGTTGCCGGCGGCTTCAGCGGCGCCCAGCCTGACGAGCGGATCAGCATCCTGCGAAGCTGCTCGAACGTCGGCGGTGACATCCGTTCCGCCGATCCGGCTCATTCTGGCTATCGCGCTGCCTCTGACGATCCCTGCCTGGTCGTGGTCGTCGACGAGCTTGCGGAGTGCCGCCATCGCAGCCTGATCACCATTCGTGGTTTCGGCGAAAGCATGGGCGATCGTCGGACGTCTGCGCCACTCGGTTCCATACCATTGGTCCATGCTCTCTGCTGCCCAGGCATTGTCCTTGCCCGCATGGCAGGTGGTGCACGCATTCGGCGTTCCGAAGTTCGCAGACAGATCGGGTCGAGGAATGACGAACGAATGGTCGCGTCTTGGATCGACCTTCATGTATGTGCGTTCCGGCATGTGGCAGTTGGCACATTGTGCTCCGGCCGAGCCGACCGGATGGTGGGTGTGGCTCGGCCCGTCGAACAGGCCGCTTGGATCCTGCTTGACGAAGCGCTCCGGCTTCGTTTGCGTATGGCATTGCGTGCATAGCGCATTGCCCTCGGCCTTCAGGCGGGCATCGTGCGGCCGATGGCAGTCGATACATGTCACCCCCGCCCTTGCCATTTTGCTTTGCTGAAACGAGCCATACTCGAACACCTCGTCGAGGATCTGCCCATCGGGGAAATAAAGATCCTGTCGGAGCAGCGCAGGAGAGAAGTAGTCGAGAAACGGCTTTCCCGGCTCATAGCCGCCCGAGAGTTTGGCGCGCCTGGAATGGCAGGCAAAGCAGATACTCGCATCGACTTTCGGCAAGCCGAAGTCTGGCTTGGAGGAAGACACTTCCTCGGATTTTGCCCACTCGACATGGTTGGCGGCTGGGCCGTGACAAGACTGACAACCGATGCTGGTGGCGACATAGGTCGAATTGTATTCGTTCGTCGCCGGTTGAAAGTTGGCTTGAGGATCGGTCGAATGGCAGTCAATACAGGTGCGGTTCCAGCGGTAGAATGGACCCGTCCAATGATACGTCGAGCCCGCTTTGGCTGCTGCGCCATTGCCGAGCCAGAACCACCTGTGTTTGGCTGTATCCCAGGCGACGTCGAGAGCCTGCAGTCGTCCTCCTCCCATATCAACGAGGTATTGTTGAAGAGGCTCATAGGCGAAGGTGTATTTGACTTCGAACTCAGTTTCCTTGCCGTCTGGACCTTCAGCTCTGACGAAGAAGCGGCCGTCACGACGGGAGAAAGTCGTAGCAACGCCGTCATGTTCAAACCGAGTATTGAAATTTGCCCGGACAGTCTTCTCGTCGGCTATAGCCATGGCGTTTGCGTGGTGGGATTTCGCGAAAGCGGTCGCTTGATCACCATGGCAGGACGCGCAAGTCTCTTCGTCTGCGAAACCCTGGTGACTCGATATCCGGGAATCTGGAACGGGTGTCGAGAAGCTGTCGGCAGCCAGGCTCCGTCCGGCAAAGCCGAGCAACAGGAAAAGCAGGACACCTGTTGACCGTACAGTTGCTGCCACTCAATCACTCCATGTGGACGTGGAAGATCTGCTTCCAGTCGGCTTTCATGTCGATGACGGTCCAGCCGGTGATCGCGGCTGCATCGAGAGCCTTGTCGAGGCGGCCGAATTCGGTCTTGCGGTCGTACGCGTATTCGCGCTCCGCGTCCGTGTGGTGAACAAGCATGCCCAGGCGCGCCGGCGCACCCGCCATCGTCGTCCACTGCAGCATTTCCAGGTCGCCGTCGGAATTGCCGAAGGCCGCAATCGGGCGACGGCCGATCTGTTGGTTGATCGCGACCGGCTTTCCGGCCTTGTCGTCGATGAAGTTGACCTCTGGCAGACGGTGCAAGGTCGGAGTGTCGTCCTGCATCTTGAACTCGGTCTTGATCGAGGAGCCGACAACCTGCTCCGGCGGGACACCGTAGATCTTTTCCGCCCATGGCCGCATGAACTCCACGCCACCACCCGACACGATGAATGTTTTAAAGCCGTTGGCGCGCAGGTAGGCCAGAAGCTCGACCATCGGCTGATAGACGAGTTCGGTGTAGGGGCGCTTGAATCGGGGATCGCGTGCCGTGGAAAGCCAGTCGGTCACGACCTTCTGGAAATCGTCGTTGGTCATTCCCGCATGGGTGACCATGATGAGCTCGAGAAGGCCTTTTTCGCCAGATGCGGCCAGCGTCTTCATGTCGCCTTCGAGCACCGCCTTGAATGGCTGTACATCTTTCCATTCCGGATGCGCCGGAGCGAGCGTCTTCACGCGGTCCAAGGCGAAGGCAAGCTGGATGTACATCGGATGCTCGACCCATAGCGTGCCGTCATTGTCGAACACGGCGATGCGTTCCGGTTCCGGCACGAAGTCGGGCGAACCCGCCTTGCTCACCTTCTCGACGAAGCCGACGATGGCCGCTTTCGGAGCGGTGCCGTTCCAAGACGGCAGAGGATCGGTCTGGCACAGCGCCGGCGCAGCGACGAGAACGACGGCTGCGACGCCCAACGCCGCGCTACGCGCCAGACTCAGGAAATCATAGGTCTCGAACATCTGGAGTCCTCCCGTGGTTTGGTGACAGCTTCGTTCCTTGGATACGCTCCCCGAACATGCGGCGGCCCCGGTTTGAGCCGGGGCCGCCAATCGCATCCTAGTTGCCGGTCGGCAAAGAAATGGCGACGCCTTCCTTCCCAAGCTGCTCGCGCACCCACTGGAACCGCTCATAGTTCGATAGCGTGATCGGGCCAGTATAGGTCAGGCTCTGCTGTTTGCGTGGCGGATACTGTACGTACGTGGCCATGATCTTCTTCAGTTCCTCCCCCATGATCACGCCCATCCAGGTCCGCTCGGTAAAGTTGTTCATGAAAATGTCGTAGCGTTCCTGCGGGTCCTGCCACAAATCGAACACCTGGGGTACGGTGGCGACATATTTCTCCGCGCCCTTCCAGCCGAGGTTGGAATCGACGGCGAGCCCACCGGTCGAGGCTCCGTCATCGCCACGGATATTGAACGCGAACTTGTAATTGTTGACACGGATCGCCCCCGGCGAGAGCTCGTTTTCGGTAAAGTAGAACCATGATTTGCGTGCCGACTTGCCCGTGCCGAGCAGGATCGGCGACATGTCATAGCTGTCGAAGATGATCGGCTTGTCTTCGCGGTCCTTGTCCGGCAAGGGTACGCTGCCGACCGAGGCGAAGGTAGCCATCAGATCGAGACCGCCAACGATGTCGTGGTTCTTGGTGTCAGGTTTGATCTTGCCAGGCCACACTGCGATTGCGGGAACGCGATTGCCGCCCTCGCGCAAGGTGCCCTTGGTGCCGCGAAACGGGGTGTATCCGGCATCGGGATAAACGTCCTGCCAGGCTCCGTTGTCGGTCGTGTAGAAAACCAGCGTGTTTCGGTCCATGCCAGTTTCACGCAGCTTGTCCATGATCCTGCCGATGTGCGTGTCAAGCTCGACGATCGAGTCTGCATATTTCGACTTCGAGAGCGACTTATGCTCGAATTCCGGTGCTGGCATGTTAGGCTGGTGCACCTTCATGAAGTTGACGTTGATGAAGAACGGCTGGTCTGGCTTTTTCGAAGCCGTGTCGAGAAATTCGATCGCCGCCTTCTCGACGTAACCATCGAAGAACGGAATGCCGACTACACCTTCCTTGCCGTCGATTACCGGTGTGTTGACGTACTGACCGTTGATCTTGAAGTCCTCCTTGACCTCGCCACCGGCCTTGCCGGAGAGGGAGCCCTTCGTAACCTTCTGGAACATAGCCCGCAGTTCCGGATCCATGTCCGGAAACCACGTCGGATCGGCATAGGTGTAGGCGTTGAGATGATAGAGGCCGACATATTTCATCTCATCGTAGCCCTGGGCGATCGGTAGCGCATAATCCGCTTCCCCGAGATGCCACTTTCCCGTGAAGTAGGTCTGATATCCGCCGCGCTTCAGTACCGAGGCTAGCGTCCATTCGGCGGCGGGGAGACCACCACCCTGGCCTTGGAAGGCCACCGTGGTCATGCCGCTTCTGTTCGGAATGCGTCCGGTCTGCATGGCAGCACGGCCAGGCGTGCAGCTCGGCTGCGCATAGAACGAAAAGAAGGTCATTCCTTCGTCGGCAAGCGCGTCGATGTTCGGGGTCGGCATTCCCCGTCCTTCGCCGCCGCCATACGGGCCAAGATCGCCGTAGCCGGTGTCGTCGGACACGATGAACAGGATGTTGGGCTTTTTCTGTGCCTCTTGAGCCTGCACTGGGGTGAATGCGCTGTAGAGAGCGGCCGTAGCAGTCAAGGCACCAAAGCCGTAGCTGAGGATCATGCGATGCATTTTCTTCTCCTCCCTTTGAGCGTTCCGGCCGGACGATGATTCACCGAGATGCACAGCGGCAACCAATGAGTGACGGAGGTCGTGTGTTCACATGGAATTCAATCGAAACGGCTGGGGCAATCCTAAATTCCGCACGCCAGTTCAGGCTGGAACGGCGTCCAGCTCAAGTGTCCATTGCGGCCAAAGACACCCATAACGAGCACCCTACCTAACGGCGGTCCCCCGCGATATTGTACCTTCGGGCAACGCGGCTCTTTGTGATCTTCGCCACGGCGGCTGGCCAGGCGGTCTCGATGTCGGCGCGGATGACGCTGCTTGGCTAACCTGCTATTATCGCTCCGCCTGTGGGGGCAGGGACGATGGGTAGGGTTCACAATGGGAAGGTTCGATCGAGCCGATTTGCCCGGAGTCAGGTCGCACTCTGTTGCCTGTTGCTTGTGATCCTCGCCGCCGCACCAGCCGTCTCGATGGAGATCGTTGGCCGGGTTCCGCGCATACTCATCCTTTATCCCTATGACGAAAGGATCGCGGCAACGACTGCTGCGGGAGAGGCTGTGAGAACCCGGCTGCTGGAAGCCACCACAGGCAAGATCGATATTTTTTCGGAGTTTCTCGACCTTTCGAGATTTCCGGAAGAGACCCACGTCGCTGGGATGGCACGCTATCTCACCGATAAATATGCCGATCGCCGCCCGGATGTGGTGATTGCGCTTGGCGAGGAATCGGCAAGCTTCATCGTCCCCAACCGCGAGACCATCGCCCCCGGCGCGCGCATAGTTGTCACCGGATTCAGCAGCTCCACCGCTCGGGCGATGCGCTTGCCGAGCGATGTGGTCGGGGCCTTCAACGAGTATGACATCACAAAGACGCTTGAGATGGCTCGCAGTCTTCAGCCGAAGGCACGGCATCTTTTCATCATCGGGGGATCGGCAGACTTCGACCGTGCGTGGCTCGCAACGGCTCGTGACGATCTTAGGGATTTGGCCAAGGACTATGAAACCACCTACCTGGAGGATTTGACGATCGACGAATTCGTCGAGCGTGCCGCTCACCTTCCGCCCGACAGCATCGTCCTGGCCCTGACGATCTTTAGAGATCACACCGGCCGCAATTTTATTCCGCGCGAAGCCATCAAACAGATATCGGCAACTGCCAGCGCACCAGTCTACGGTCCTTATCCCACTTACATCGACTACGGCATCGTCGGAGGCAACATGGTCACGTTCGAGTCGCTGGGCTTGACGGTGGCCGACCTTGCCGTCGATGCGATTGCCGGTAAGCCGATTGCCAGTGTCGATGTACCGCAGACTTATATTGCAGATGCGAGGCAGCTCGAGCGCTGGGGGTTGTCGGAGGACAAACTTCCGCCCGGAACGATCCAGTGGTTCAGGGAAAAAACACTCTGGGAGGAGCACTGGGTGGTGATCCTCGCCATAATCACCGTCATCGCCGCGCAAGGCGTCGTCATTGCCGGCCTGCTTGCCGAACGCCGTCGCCGCCGTGCTGCGGAACTGGAATCGCGTGTTCGTCTCCTCGAACTGGTGCATCTCAACCAGTCCGCGACGGCGGGCGCGTTGACAGCGTCCATTGCACATGAACTCAACCAGCCACTCGGCGCGATCCGCAGCAACGCCGAGGCGGCAGAGCTCCTACTCCGGGGCGAGAGGCCCGATCTCAAACTCATTCAACAGATTGTCGCAGACATTCTCGATGACGATCAGCGTGCCGGCGATATCATTCTCCGATTGAGGGGGCTGCTTAAGAAGCGCAGCGAGATTGATTGGCAGGAGTTCGACCTCAATGAGGTAATCCACAGCGCGATCCGCATTCTCCACCCCGAAGCCGAACGGCGAAACATCCTGGTAAGCTCCAGCGGCCCGACGGAGGAATTGCATGTCCGAGCCGACAAGGTCCATATCCAGCAAGTCATTCTCAACCTCGCAACCAATGCGATGGATGCCATGCTCGACGTGGCGGCGACCGAGAGAAGGCTGGTGGTCCAGACCCGTCTCACCCAGGAATCCAAGGTCGAGCTGTCGATTTCCGATACCGGCCGCGGCATCCCCAGCGAAAAGCTCGTCGGTGTTTTTGAGGCATTCTATACGACGAAGCCGACCGGCACCGGGCTTGGTCTTCCGATCGCACGGATGATCGTCGAAGCCTACGCCGGCAAGATATGGGCGGACAACAATCCGGAGGGCGGCGCGGTTTTCCGTTTCGTCCTGCCGCTTGCGCGGAGTCGATAGCCATGGGTCCTATCATTCACATCGTCGATGACGACCAGTCATTCCGAACCGCGATCGGGCGAATGATCGAGGCGTCCGGATTCCGGGTGGCGCTCTATGAATCAGGCGAACAGTTTCTCGCGCATCTGCCGAATGCCGGGCCAGGCTGCATCCTTCTCGATCTCCAATTGCCTGGTCTGAGCGGATCTGACCTGCAGAGCCGTCTTGCGGAGACTGTCCCGCTGCTGCCGATCATCTACCTGACGGGCGAAGGCGACATTCAAGCCAGCGTCCGGGCAATCAAGGCGGGTGCGGAAGACTTCCTGGAGAAGCCGGCATCGGGCAAGACCGTAGTGGAGGCGATCGACCGAGCGCTGCTCCAGTACGAAAGACGACGTATGGCATATGATCGCATCCATACATTCGAGACTCTCCTGGCAAACCTGACACCGCGCGAAGCGCAGGTTTTCGATTTGATTGTTCGCGGTAAGCTCAACAAGCAAATCGCCTACGCCCTCGGAACGTCCGAGAGAACGGTCAAGGCCCACCGCCACTGCGTCATGGAAAAGCTCGGGGCGCGTTCGCTTGCCGAGGCGGTGTCAATCGCCGAAAGAATGGGACGTCTCGAACCCGCGTCAAACCCACCGCGTCACGTCTGAACGCGGAAACGCTTCCCTTTAGGACAGTATCGGAGAGCCTTGGACGGCTCTATCATCGATAGAGCCGGTCGCCTTCTCGGCTGGCTGAAGCGAGGCACAAAATTGGAACTCCCACCAAGCATAGTGGCTGTCGTGGAAGACGATCCGAGCATGCGCAGGAGCGTCCGGAGGTTGCTGAATGCCTATGGCTTTTTGACCGAGGAATATTCGTCCGCCGAGGCATTTCTGAGCCGCGACGCCGCGAGCAAGGTTGAATGCCTCGTGCTGGATATTGATCTCGGCGGTATGTCCGGGATAGAGCTGCAGCGACGATTGAGGGATTCCGGTTCCAAGCTTCCGGTAATTTTCATCACGGCTCTCGAAGAGAGTGCAGTGGAAGCAGACGCGGTGCAAGCGGGATGCATCGCCTATCTGCATAAGCCGTTTCCAGGTGCCTTGCTGATCAACGCCGTTAACAAGGCACTGGCGGCTTCCACGTCCGATTGAACGGCAAATATGAGCCTTCCATAGCGCCTTCTCCAATGCAAGCATCGGCCGCTCCGCGACGAAGGCGATCACTTTCTCGTATGGAAGGCGGACGTCGACATGGCGAGGGTGCTCTTCTGGCAGTGCGCGAAGTACCCGTTCGGACAGAACAGCAGAGTCTTGAACGATCTTCCACCTTCCGGCTTCGACGCCGGCATTTCCGCAGAGCCGATATCGCTCGAACAGGTTCGGCATCACCGGAGCGTCGATAGTCGCCGTCGGTCCGCCGGTGATGCGTGTCGCAGAGCAGCATCAGGTTGGACGGGTCTTTGGAGCTTGGGGGGAGAGGATGACATCTAGGCGAAGGCCCTTGGGAGCGTCCGAAACGATGTGCACGATATAGGCGGTGTTAAGGTCTGACTTGCCAGAGATGAGGTCGCCGATGAAGAGCTTGTTGCAAAATGCACATCGCCCGGCCGAACGAGCCCAGACGATGGCCTTTCACGTTCGGCGAAATTGCTGCTTCGCAGCGTCGCGGACGACTTCTGTCATGTGGCCAAGGTGTCTTTCATATCAACCGCTACTTCGGCGTCTTTCATGGCATTCCTCAGCTCTACAGATGGCTGGCGCCCACGTTACCGAAGTGATGCAATTATGATGAACTAGAAATCGCTTGTTGGACTGTGTCTTTCAATATTGAGGCGACCGTTACATTTTCAGAATGTGTCGAACTAACTTCTCATTCGAGGTGAACGGCTTGGATTTTGTCTTCGACGATCTGATGATGATCTATCTTGTTGATCTAGCTCTGTCCCGCCCGAGCTTTTTGGCCTCGGGCGGGATAAATTCTGCGTCAATTCAGTGGCTGCCGGACATAATCAATGGCTGCCTATACTAAGAACAGAACCCGACCAGCGCCTACTCAGCTGCACCCGCTCGTAGCACCGCACGTGTCGCACTTCTCGCAGGTGCCGTTCCGCACCATCGTAAAGTTCTGGCACTCCGAGCACATGTTGCCGGTATAGCCCTGCATGATCGAGCGCTGGCGGCGTTCGGCTTCCACCTTTTTGGCTTCCGTCTTGGCCGTTGCCGCGTCGGCTGCCGCCTTGTCGGAGAAGAGGGCCGTTGCGTCGCTGGTGAGTTCCTCGGTCACCTCTTCGGCGATCTCTTCCGCCAGCTCCTTGGCCCGCTCCTCGTAATCGCGCTTGAAGGCGACGATTTCGGAGGTGGAGATGGCAACCGTCGGCTCCAGCTTGCGGGCGGCACTTCCTGCAAAGGCGGTCACGGTGCCGGAGGAAGCGGCGCGGGCAGGGGCTGATGTGGCCGCACCCTTGGGTTCGCCTGCCTGGCGTTCGCCGCCGGTGCCGGAGACCAGCGTCGGCTTGTAGCCGCGGGTCCAGCCGGTGGAGAGCAGGTTGGTCTTGCCTTCCTGGATGCCCTTGCCGAGTGCCGTGTTCGAGAAGTCCGACGTATCGACATGCGCCAGATCGTGGCGGCCGAGATAGGAGACAGCAAGCTCGCGGAAGACATAGTCGAGGATCGAGGTGGCGTTCTTGATCGCATCATTGCCGATGACCATGCCGGCCGGCTCGAACTTGGTGAAGGTGAAGGCCTCGACATATTCTTCGAGCGGCACGCCATATTGCAGGCCGAGCGAGATGGCGATGGCGAAATTGTTCATCATCGCACGGAAGGCAGCACCTTCCTTGTGCATGTCGATGAAGATCTCGCCGAGGCGGCCGTCGCCGAATTCGCCGGTTCTGAGATAGACCTTGTGTCCACCGACGGCGGCCTTCTGGGTATAGCCCTGGCGGCGGTTCGGCAGCTTCTCACGTTCGCGCGAAACCCGTTCGATCACCCGCTCGATGATCTTCTCGGTGATGGTGACGGCCTGGGCGGCGACCGGCGCCTGCAGCAGTTCCTCCAGCGCATCCTCCTCGTTCTCGTCTTCGATCAGCGAGGCGTTGAGCGGTTGCGACAGCTTGGAGCCGTCGCGATAGAGCGCGTTGGCCTTGAGGCCAAGCTTCCAGGAGAGCAGGTAGGCGTTCTTGCAATCCTCGACGGTCGCCTCGTTCGGCATGTTGATCGTCTTGGAAATCGCACCCGAGATGAAGGGCTGGGCCGCCGCCATCATGCGGATATGGCTTTCCACCGAGAGGTAGCGCTTGCCGATCTTGCCGCAGGGATTGGCGCAATCGAACACCGGCAGGTGCTCGGCCTTGAGGAAGGGCGCGCCTTCCAGCGTCATCGCACCGCAGACATGGATGTTGGCGGCTTCGATGTCCTTCTTCGAGAAGCCGATATGGTCGAGCAGGCTGAAGCTCATGTCGGCCAACTGTTCGTCGGAAACCTTCAGCGTGTCCTTGAGGAAGTCGGCGCCGAGCGTCCACTGGTTGAAGACGAACTTGATGTCGAAGGCGCTCTTCAGCGCGGCGTTGACGGCTTCGACCTTCTCGTCGGTGAAGCCCTTGGCCCTCAGCGTCGACGGGTTGACCGACGGTGCCTGGTTCAGGTTGCCGTGGCCGACGGCATAGGCCTCGATCTCGGCGATCTGGCTTTCCGAATAGCCGAGCGTGCGCAGCGCGTCGGGTACGGCGCGGTTGATGATCTTGAAGTAGCCGCCGCCGGCGAGCTTCTTGAACTTGACGAGGGCGAAGTCGGGCTCGATGCCGGTGGTGTCGCAATCCATGACGAGCCCGATCGTGCCGGTGGGCGCGATCACCGAGACCTGGGCATTGCGATAGCCGTGCTGTTCGCCGAGCTCGAGCGCCTTGTCCCAGGCCGATTTGGCGTGGGCGACGAGATCCTGGTCGGGGTTTTCCGAATGGATCAGCGCGACCGGGTTGATCGACAGGGCCTCATAGCCTGAGGTTTCGCCATGGGCGGCCCGGCGATGGTTGCGAATGACCTTGAGCATGCTCTCGCGGTTCGGCGCGAAATTCGGGAACGGCCCGAGCTCGGCAGCCATTTCGGCCGAGGTCGCATAGCAGATGCCGGTCATGATCGCGGTCAGCGAC
Organism: Rhizobium sp. BT04; assembly: GCF_030053135.1. Classification (NCBI taxonomy): domain Bacteria; kingdom Pseudomonadati; phylum Pseudomonadota; class Alphaproteobacteria; order Hyphomicrobiales; family Rhizobiaceae; genus Rhizobium; species Rhizobium sp. BT04. The sequence continues at coordinate 276,783 of NZ_CP125652.1, forward strand.
CCGGCGATGGCGCGAGCCTCGGTAGAGTCGTAGGGAATGCCCGACGACATCAGCAGGCCGCCGATATTGGCATATCCGAGGCCGAGCGTGCGGTATTCGTAGGAGAGTTCGGCAATGCGCTTCGACGGGAACTGCGCCATCATCACCGAGACTTCGAGCACGACGGTCCACAGGCGGACGGCATGTTCGTAATCGGCGATATTGATGCGCTTGGTGGCCTTGTCCTTGAACTGCAGCAGGTTCAGCGAGGCAAGGTTGCAGGCCGTGTCGTCGAGGAACATGTATTCCGAGCACGGGTTCGAGCCGCGGATCGGGCCGCCGGCCGGCGAGGTGTGCCAGTCGTTCATCGTCGTGTTGAAGTGGATGCCCGGATCGGCCGAGGCCCAGGCGGCATAGGAGATCGTTTCCCAGAGATCGCGCGCCTTCAGCGTCTTCATCACCCGGCCGTCCTTGCGGGCGGTCAGGTTCCAATCGCCGTCATTTTCGACGGCGCGCAGGAAGTCGTCCTTGATCGAGACGGAGTTGTTGGAGTTCTGGCCCGATACCGTCAGGTAGGCTTCCGAATCCCAATCGGTGTCGTAGGTCTTGAACTGCAGATCCTTGTAGCCCTGGCGGGCGAACTGGATGACGCGCTGGACGTAGTTCTCGGGAACCTGATCCTTCTTGGCGGCGCGGATTTCGCGCTTCAGGGCAGGGTTCTTGGCCGGGTCGAAGCAATCGCCGTTATCGCCGCCTTCGCAGTTGAAGCAGGCCTTCATGATCGCCTTCAGATGCTTGGCGACCACTTTTGAGCCGGTGACGAGGGCCGCCACCTTCTGTTCTTCCTTGACCTTCCAGTTGATGTATTCCTCGATATCGGGATGGTCGATATCGACGACCACCATCTTGGCGGCGCGGCGCGTCGTGCCGCCCGACTTGATGGCGCCGGCGGCGCGGTCGCCGATCTTCAGGAAGCTCATCAGGCCGGAGGAGCGGCCGCCGCCGGAAAGCTTTTCACCTTCGCCGCGCAGCATCGAGAAGTTGGAGCCGGTGCCGGAGCCGTACTTGAACAGGCGGGCTTCACGCACCCAAAGATCCATGATGCCGCCTTCGTTGACGAGATCGTCCTCGACCGACTGGATGAAGCAGGCATGCGGCTGCGGGTGTTCGTAGGCCGACTTGGACTTGGTCAGCTTGCCGGTGAAGGGATCGACGTAGAAATGGCCCTGGCCGGGACCGTCGATGCCGTAGGCCCAGTGCAGGCCGGTGTTGAACCACTGCGGCGAGTTCGGGGCGACGCGCTGGGTGGCGAGCATATAGGCAAGCTCGTCCTTGAAGGCGGCAGCATCTTCTTCGGAGGAGAAATAGCCACCCTTCCAGCCCCAATAAGTCCAGGTACCGGCAAGACGGTCGAAGACCTGGCGCGCATCGATTTCGGAGCCGGTCTGTTCGTCCTTCGGCAGGGCCTTCAGTGCAGCATCGTCGGGAACGGAGCGCCACAGGAAGGAGGGAACGTCGTTTTCCTCGACCTTCTTCAGCCGAGTGGGAACGCCGGCCTTGCGGAAATACTTCTGCGCCAGAACGTCGGTCGCGACCTGGGAGAACTGCGCGGGAACATCGATGTTCTCGAGGCGGAACACGATCGAACCATCGGGGTTCTTGATCTCGCTCGTCGCCTTGCGGAATTCGATATCCGCATAGGCGCCTTGGCCGGCCTTCGTGAAACGACGTTCGATGCGCATGGTCTTGACCTCGTGTTGGCGCCCGGTCCCCGCGACCGGGGCGCAAAATTCCTATCCGGCGGCACTTTGTCGTCGTGCAGCCAGCCTCGTTTCCGTATTGTCACAGGGGTGTCATCCGGAGATGTCCTTCCTGTATCTTGTGGTGATGGTGGCTGCAAACACTAAATATAGTATTAACAGCTTATTATCGCCAGTCCCGACGTCACTTTTTTTGGAGGCTGAAAATCGCGCAGAAATCCTGTCAGGCCCGACACCGTTTCCGGTCCATCACCCTGATTCCGCGTCCAATTTTTCAAAAGGAAACCGGGCTCGTTACCTCCGGTCCTGTCGCCGCCGCAACATCAGGGACAGTAAGTTTGAAACAGGTGATTCCGTCAAGGGCTGGATCTTAATTGATTGCTAACCACAACATCTTGTGGATGCGCCTGTGAAGATTGGGGAAAGCCGGGGAGTGCTGAAAATACAATGGCTTGCGGGCGTTGCCGGCTAAGGAAAATGCCGGAACGGCAAAAAAGCGTCCCGCGGCAAATCTTGTGATGGCATTTCCGCCGCAAATCGGCATGGCGATTCGCCCTGTTGCAAGCGCCTGTCAGAGCGCGTCGATGGCGATGGTGACGGTGACGACCCCGATCGGCCGTTCCTCTTCGTCGAGGACGACGAAGCTCGCCTGCGTTTCGAGCATCTGGATGGATTCGTTGCGTTCGGCGCGGTCGATGAAGATCTCGCGGGAGCCGTTTGCGAAGGTTCTGAGGTATTTCTCCTCGTCACCCTGCCAATAGTCGGCGGTGATGATGCTTTGCCCGACGTTCAGCCCGTGACTGTCGGTCATGAAAAATTCGAGGATCGCGCCCTGTGAGGCGTCCTGCCTGGTTTTAGATAGTGCGACACGGATTTGTCGAGCAGCAGCTTGACCATGTGCAGATGGTGCTGATCGATCTCCGACCGGTAGGTCTTGTCGAGCACCCGGATGTCCATCTCGCTGACATCGCCGAATTCCGCGTCCTGCTCGGCGATGGCTTTCAGCACCAGCGGTGTCTCCACCGTCGGCCGGATCCGCGTCTCCAGGTAGTCGCGCACCAGAGGAATATAGGCAGGCTCGGCGCGGCCAGGCGTGAGGGGAAACAGACATGCCGCCAGCCCGACGGTCACAACCGCTCCTCTATGCCCCCACCGCGCCATTTTGGTTCCCTATCATCGTATCGCTCGTTGCACGCCTTAGGCGCAGCCTGCCGCGATTCGCAGCCGTCGAGTTTATGAGAGGAAGATAAAATAGATGTGCGGATCCCGATAGCGGATTCGAGAATCCCCGCCGACAAAATCTGGAACAATTTCAAGTCGTAAACGCGAAGGTCGCGCGTTGTGGTCGGTGGCGATCAGCCTGCGCTCTTGGCGATCGGCTCCTGGTAGGTGAAGCCCATGTCCCAAGGGAAATAGATCCAGGTGTCCTGGCTCACCTCGGTGATGAAGGTATCGACGGTCGGAACGCCCTTCGGCTTGGCATAGACACAGGCGAAATGCGCCCGCGGCAGCATGGTGCGCACCTGGACGGCGGTCTTGCCGGTATCGGTCAGATCGTCGACGACGAGCACGCCTTCGCCGCCATTTTCCTGAAGTTCGGGGGCGATCCCCTTGAGCAGCACCATGTCGCCCTGGTTCACATAATCATGATAGGAGGCGACGCAGACGGTCTCGATCAGCCGGATGTTCAGTTCGCGCGAGATGATCGCGGCCGGGACGAGGCCGCCGCGGGTGATGCAGACGATCGCCTTGAAGGTCTGGTCGAGGCCGGCAAGCCGCCAGGCAAGGGCGCGCGCATCGCGGTGGAACTGATCCCAGGAAACGGGAAAGGCTTTATCGGGAAGGGACATCGGGCTGCTCCGCGGCATGAAAAAACAACACGCCGTTGGCCGGCGACCGGATGGACTTGGAGCGGCGATCGGCAAAACGAGAAATCGCGCAGCCGGAACTGCGCGAGATCGCGAGCTGTGCCGAGGCTCGAAGCTGTCATCGGTCGCCGCAATTAACGGAATTTGCCGGCAAAAGGCAAGAGCGCCGATGATCGCGGCAAGTCAACGCGACATCAGCGTCAGCGCCGTCATCGATTGCAGCAAGGTCTTCGTCGTGCCGCCGAAAATCATCTGCCAGAGCCAGGAATGCGTAGAGGCGCCCATGACGAGAAGATCGATGCTGTCGTCGGAAAGCCGGTTCTCGATGGCATGCGAGGTGCTCTTGTCTACACTCTGGGCTGTGGCAAGCGTCGTCTTCACGCCGTGGCGGGCCAGTGTGGCGGCGATCTCGGCGCCTGCCGTCAGCGGCGATTGCAGCGCCGTGTCGGCCGGATCGACCGAGAAGATCTCCACCTCCTCGGCCGCCTTGAGGATCGGCAGCGCATCGAAGGTGGCGCGGGCCACCTCTTTCGAGCCGTTCCAGGCGATCAGCACGCGCTTGATCGGCTTCGGCTGGCGGATGATATAGGGGATTATCAGCACCGGCCGGCCGGTTTCGAAGAGGAAGGTGTCGACGTCGACATGGCTGTCGGAAGCTCTGGCCGGGTCGGCCTGCGAGGCGATCAGCAGATCGGCGCTGCGGGCGCTTTCGATCAGCGGCGCCGAGCCGTAACCGGTTGACGTGGTAAAGCTGCGCCATTCGGAAGAGGTGCCCGATGCATCCGCTTTCGCCCGGAAGATCCGCTCCACCGCAACCGTTTCGCTGTGCGCCATGTCCTGCAGCGCCTGCACGGCGACCGGATCGGGAATTTCCATCGGCGCCACCAGCGGTACGGCGGAGATGGTTTCGGCATGCAGGCCGATCACATGGGCGCCGTTTTCAGCGGCGAGGGCAAAGGCGAAATCGGCAACCGCAGCACTATTGTCTGATGTATCGAGAATGGCGAGAATGGTTTTGTAAGACATATCAATTCTCCTTGCGCTGAAATGGCTGCCGCGAGGGAAGGAATGCAGCGGACCGTTCTCAAGTTCCTTGATGGGGATCAAGGATGGCCTCCGTTCCGGCGTTTCCCTCAAGCCTCGGCGGAATGGTTTTCGGCGACCTCTTTCCGCCGGCGGATGGCGTCGATCATCGCCTGCACCTCGGCCCCGGCCGCCTCGATGACCGCCTGCGAGCGGCCGCGCACGACGATCTCGGTCGAGAATTTCTGGCCGATATAGCGCGGGTAGGAACCGATGCTGGTTTCGGGATGCGCTTTCTGGATCGCGGTCAGCGGCGTGCCGATTTCGCCTTCGCCGTAAGGGCAGGCGATGGCAAGCGAAAGCACCGGCGTGCCGGTTCGAAGCGTCGGCAGCACATTGTCGACCATCGCCTGGAAAACCTGCGGCACGCCGGCCATGACATGGACATTGCCGATGATGAAGCCTGGCGCCGTGGAAACCGGATTGGCGATATGGGTAGCACCGCGCGGCATGCGCGCCATGCGCTGGCGCGCCTCGGTGAACTCCATCTCGCGGCGCCGGTACATATCAGCCAGCAGCGCCATTGCCGTTTCGTCATATTCGCAGGGCACGCCGAATGCCTTGGAGATGGCATCGGCGGTAATGTCGTCATGCGTCGGCCCGATACCGCCCGAGGTGAAGACATAGTCGTATTTGCCGCGAAGCGCGTTCAGCGCCTCGACGATCGCCTCTTCCTCGTCGGCGACAATGCGCACCTCCTTGAGGTCGATGCCGGAAAGGGTGAGCAGATCGGCGAGGTGGCCGATATTCTTGTCCTTGGTGCGGCCGGAAAGAAGTTCGTCGCCGATGGCGAGCATGGCGGCGGTGACGACGATGGTATGGCTCATGGGATGTTCCGTGATGTGAAGCTGGTGAATAGGTAGTCCCGTTCGATCGCTTTGCAAACAGCCGGAGCATGATGCCGCACAGTGCCAGCGGTTATCGGACGGCATCATCTGCGTCCATTTTGCTGAAATGAAAAGGCAAGTGAATTTTCATCTACATCAGTTGAACACTGCGTCCTTGAGGGGAGGGCTTTGTTCAACCAGGCGCGCTGATAGAAATCCTTCGGTCACGAAATTCAACCCCCTGTTTCAAGGAAGATAGAAGATGGCGAAGGTTCTCGTCCTTTATTATTCGGCTTACGGCCATATCGAAACCATGGCCTATGCCGTCGCCGAAGGCGCGAAGTCGGCCGGTGCCGAGGTCACCGTGAAGCGCGTTCCGGAACTGGTTCCGGAAGACGTCGCCAAGGCTTCCTACTACAAGGTCGATCAGGCCGCTCCGATCGCCACCGTCGACGAACTCGCGGATTATGACGCGATCATCGTCGGCGCCGGCACCCGCTTCGGAACGGTCGCATCGCAGATGCGCAATTTCTGGGATCAGACGGGCGGCCTCTGGTTCGCCGGCAAACTGGTCGGCAAGATCGGTTCGGTGTTCACCTCTTCGGCTACCCAGCACGGCGGCCAGGAATCGACCATTCTCGGCTTCATCCCCACCTTCCTGCACCAGGGCATGGTCGTTGCCGGCCTTCCCTATGCCTTCCAGGGCCAGATGGGCACCGAGGAAGTCAAGGGCGGCTCGCCCTATGGCGCCTCCACCATCACCAACGGCGACGGCTCGCGCCAGCCTTCCGAGATCGAGCTGGAAGGCGCGAAATACCAAGGCGCCCATATCGCCAAGCTTGCTGCCAAGCTCGCTTGATCCTTGACGCCGGAATGATGAGGTGCGGCGGGCATGAGGCCTGCCGCGCCTTTTCCGTTTAGTGCCCTCGGCAGATGGTGCAGCAAACCGGAATATTGTCGAACCAGTCCGCCTTTGTTCCCGACGGAACTACGGCTCGCCGAGCCGGGGCTCACAGAGCGTAGGCTGGTGCGGACGGCGGGGGTCGAACCCGCAAAGCCGAGGCCGAGGGATTTTCTTACCAGCTACGGCTTTCGCCGCCGCCTTCCGGCGTTTGTGGTCTGGACTATACCTTCACCCTAGCTTTGCCTTAGGTGCTGCCCGTCTAGTCTCTACACCTTCCCCTTGCAGGGCTTGGCTCGGGATTGCCATCTGACAGGTTTCCCCGACTTTGAGCAGTTCTACATCCGGCGTTTCCGCCAGTGCACTCAATTTGCTTTAAGTCCCTTGTGTCTACCGATTCCACCACGTCCGCGTGGTTCTTCCTGCTAACAAAGAGAGACGCTATTCTCAACCGATATTCAGGGATTGGGATGCGATTCCGTTTCAAAGTTTGGAAGCCCTCATCGCTCACGACAATCCGATATTGGGTTGCTTCGAATGTCCAGTTGAATTCGGGCGCAAAACGACGATCCCACATGCTGAGCACGGCCACGACAAGCAACGGCGCGTCACGCAGTTGCAAATTGACATTGTTTCTACGCAAGGTCAGGATAGATTGATTGCGAAAAATATTTCATGCAAGTTGATGTAGAAATCTCAGCATGACTCCTGGGCACTCAAGCTTGTTGAATTTGGTAGACGTTGGGACAGAGTGTCGGCAGGGGTAGTGCTTGCGACTTCTACTGTTGCAATACGTGCATTTCACTTTTCATTGTGAACGCCGGGACATGTGGTGACTAGGGCAAAATGGCTTTTGTTCTGAAGACCTTCGGGAGGTTACACCTCATTGACGAGAATGGCAGCGCTGTCGCCTTTCCCGAGAAGGGCCTGCTGCTCTTCGCCTATTTGTTCACAACCGATCAAGGGGCGGCGGATCGAACGACCTTGGCTCACTTTCTGTGGGGCGAAGCCGACAGGGACGTTGCGCTTTCGACTTTGCGCAAGGTGATTTCGAGAATTAAGGCCCGTCAAATCGATCTCGGAGTCAACATCCTTTCATCTCAGGGCAATATGCTCACCCTCGACCGGGGTTCTCTGTCTTCCGACATTCTGCTGTCGGACAAGGAGGAAGAGGTCGAGCCGTTCTCGCGGCTGAGGCAGCTTGTGAAGCTGATGAACCAGCCTTTTCTGGGACCGGTTCACAGCCATAGCCGTCAGTTTCAGCGCTGGCTCGCCGAACGTGAAAATTACCATGTCGAGCTTCTCGCAAATACACTGAGAACGGCGTCGCGATTGGCTCAGTCGCGAGAGGAATCCGAACTGCTGAGGAAGGCTGCGGTGATCCTGTTTCGGACCGAGCCGAAGGATCCGGAAACGCTGCAATTGCTGATCCGGATATTCAACGCGGAAGAGGAAGTTGAATCTGTTCGGAACTATTTTGAACAGCGGCGCAATTCGAGTTTGCGGGGCATCGCCGTGCGCACCGGATCCGATGACGGTGACGTAAAATCGCTGCGTCCGCCGTCAGCGCCGTCAAAGGCGAAACTCGAGGCGGCTCTTCCTCTCGAGCCCGAAGATGTCCGCATTGCAATTCCCCGCCTGGTGCTGCTTCCCCCTAGGAATCAATCGGTTCGGCCGCAAGCCGGTTTCCTCGCCGCATCTCTGGTGGAGGATATCACGATCGGATTTTGCGTCTTCAACAGCCTGGAGGTCATAGCCCCATATTCGGCGGTTCAAATCGGTCACCACGTGGAGACGCAGAAGGCCTTCTTTGAACGGCATCGCGTCAACTATATCCTCGACACCCGGATTAGCAGTACAGGCGATGAAGTGACGCTGTTCGCCCAGCTGATCTTTTTCGATCAGAATCAAATTGTTTGGGCGGAAAGATTCAGTCTCGATCGTATGGATCTCGCCAGAGACAGGAGAGTTGTTGCCCGGCAGATCGCTCTCTCCGTGTCCGGCGAAATCGAGCGCCATGAGGCGTTGCGCGAAGATCTGAACCCGGTCGCTTACCATCGATATCTTGTCGGCAGGCGGCACCTGGCGCGGCTGACACTTCCGAACCTGCGGCGCGCCCGCAAGGAAATGAAAGCCGCGCTAAGCGTAAGCCCCGATTTCGCACCGGCGCTGAGTTCGATGGCGCGGACCTACTCCAAGGAATGGTTGTTGACGGCCCGAGGCGATATCGATCTTTTGCAATTGGCCGAGACTTTCGCCAAGCAGGCCACCGAGATGCGTTCGGACTTTGCCGACGGCTATCGCGAGCTCGGAGTCGCCAAGCTGTTGCAGGGCGCGTTTGATCAAAGCGCCGAAGCAATGGAAGTGGCCGAAAGCCTTGCGCCACACTATGCCGACGTGATTGCCGACTATGCGGACACGTTGGTTCATTGTTCGCTCCCCGCCATGGCCTTGCGAAAGATCGAGCGGGCAATCGAGCTGAACCCACTCAGTCCCGATACGTATTTCTGGACCGCTGCGGGAGCAAACTATGCCCTCGGCGAATTCGAAGCGTCGCTGGACTATATCGGGCAGATGGCGGATCCCAATCTAGCGGACAGACTGTCTGCCGCAAGTTGGGCCATGTTGGGCCATCAGGACAAGGCGCGGATCTTCGTAAGAAGGTTTCGTGAAGGCAATCCGGACTTCGATGTGGACAAGTGGTTGTCTGCCGTTCCAAGTAAAGAGCAATGGCATAAAGATCTTTATCGTGAAGGCCTGAAGAAAGCTGGATTTTAAAACATCAATCGTTAGAAAGGGCAAAACATGGCTACAGTTGTTGTTATAAGTGTTGATGGTCAAGACGGGCTCTGGGTCGCTGATCTGGACGCCGGCACCGTAGTGCCGCTTCCGGCCCCCAAGGCGGGCGGCTTGAAAGTGGTGACCGATCTTCGCGCCACCGGCGCGACGGTGACAAAGGGCGTGAACGTGGCTGTCACCGTCAAGTCGGCAGAGGCGGCATTCTCGGGTCATTATGACGGCTAAACGCCGATAATTTTGGGTGCTACAGCGCCCACGTCGTTCAGACGTGCAAGACGCTGTAGCACTTGATTCCGATCTAAGAAATTGTGCAGTGGTGCGCGCCGTCGAACATCAATCACGCGCTGCATTGACGTGATCAAAGTGCTTTCTCGGTGCCGATCAAGTGTAGCGGGTGTCAGCGATAATCTATCGGCCCGGGCTCATACGGGTTCGATCTCCGTCGCCCGTATCACCTTCATAATACCGTTTGAATATGCTTGTATATTGTGGATGAAAGCGTGTTTTTGCTTGACAACCGCATTTTAGGTGCAAAGGTTGCGCCGCGGCGGTTGAGTAAGTGTTGTCTTTGTGGGGAGTAAGACGATGGTTTACGATTGGAGTGGGGCGAGGGTTCGGCGCATCCGGATCTTCAAGACCAGTGTCGCACTTGTTCTCGGAACTGTGATGGCTGCGATACCACTGTTCTTCTGGGCCGCGCAGCTGCGCGGTTTCTGACCTGAGGGATAATCAGCGTTCTGCGAAGGGAACGGTGTTTGGCGCCTTGCTCTCGCGCCACCTGTTGATGACCCAGCCGGCCAGCAGCCCGAGGGCGGCGCCCATGGCCTTGACGCCGGCATCATGCAGGCGTGGATGACGCGTCGGCGCAAAATACTGCAAATATTCGATGGCGATCGAGCCGGCGATCAGCAGCACGGCCACCAATTTCCACTGTTTCGGATAGGCGAGTGCAAAGGCGAGGCCGACAAGAACATAGGCGCCCGCGCGATCGGTATTGACCGTCGTGACCGTTTCCGGCCGCAGCCCGATCGGCGAGACCGTGACGAAGAGGATGAAGGCGAGCAGCAGCCAGGCGAGCGGTCTTGCGAATTTGAGGATCATCATGGCTTCATATAGTGGCGGGCCCTTTCATGGACAGTTAAAATCAGTTCATGTGCCGCCAATTTTGCGATTGACTTGAGAAAGCCTTTCGCCAACAGGCCCGGCGGCGAACCGGAAATGGCCGCACCGGGCTTTCTTTTGCCGGTCGGCATGTGCCATAGCGGCCCTGTATAACATGAGAATGGACCACGCCCGTGACGAGACTTGATGTCGAAAGCGCCGAAGAGGCGATGCGCAGCCTCTTTCCGGCAACGCCGCTGCAGCTCAACGATCATCTCTCGGCCCGCTACGGGGCCGATATCTGGCTGAAGCGCGAGGATCTGTCGCCGGTGCGCTCCTATAAGATCCGCGGCGCTTTCAATTTCTTCCGCAAGGCGATCGGGCAGGGGGCCGCCGGCAAGACCTTCGTCTGCGCCTCGGCCGGCAATCATGCCCAGGGCTTTGCCTTTGTCTGCCGCCATTTCGGCGTGCCGGGCGTCGTCTTCATGCCGGTGACGACGCCGCAGCAGAAGATCGACAAGACCCGCATGTTCGGCGCCGAATTCATCACCATCCGGCTGTTCGGCGATTTCTTCGACCAGTGCTACCAGGCCGCCCGCGACCATGTCGAAGCGGTCGGCGGCGTCATGGTGCCGCCCTTCGATCACGCCGACATCATCGAGGGCCAGGCGACGGTCGCCGCCGAAATCATGCAGCAGCTGCCGGAAGGAACGGTCCCCGACATGATCGTCCTGCCGGTCGGCGGCGGCGGACTTGCCGCCGGCATCACCGGTTATCTCGACGGCACCGTGCCGAAATCGGCCTTCGTCTTCACCGAGCCGGCCGGGGCGCCGAGCCTCAGGCGCAGCATCGAGGCGGGCAAGGTAACGACGCTTGGCAAGGTCGACAATTTCGTCGACGGCGCTGCCGTCGCCCGCATCGGTGACCTGAATTTCGCCGCCCTTCGCGATTTTCCGGCAAGCCAGGTGCAGCTGATGCCGGAGAACGCCATCTGCGTCACCATCCAGGAGATGCTGAATGTCGAGGGCGTCGTGCTGGAGCCGGCCGGCGCCCTGTCGCTGACGGCAATTGCCGCGATGGACCGCCAAGCGATCCGCGGCAAGACCATCGTCGCCGTCGTTTCCGGCGGCAACTTCGATTTCGAGCGCCTGCCTGACGTTAAGGAAAGAGCCATGCGTTACGCAGGGCTGAAGAAATACTTCATCCTGCGGCTTGCCCAGCGCCCCGGCGCGCTCAGGGATTTCCTCAATCTACTCGGCCCAGACGACGATATCGCCCGCTTCGAATATCTGAAGAAATCGGCGCGCAACTTCGGCTCGATCCTGATCGGCATCGAAACCAAGGCGCCGGAGAATTTCGCCCGTTTGATCGGAAATTTCGAAGCTGCCGGCATGGGTTACGAGGATATCACCGAAAACGAGATCCTCGCCAACCTGATCATTTGACTTGGCGATAACAGCACCATCGTGCTAAAGGCGGAACATGGCTTCGTTCATCTCAAATATCTTTTCGATGTTCTCCGGCGGCGGCAAACCCGCCGCGGAAGCGGCCGGTCCTTCCGGCGAGCCGCAGCTTTACGGCGATTGCACGATCTATGCCGAGCCGCGTAAGGAAGGCGGCCAATATCGCCTTGCCGGCCGCATCGAAAAGAAGGTCGGCGACGAGGTCTTGGTGCGCAATTTCATCCGCGCCGATCTGTTTTCCTCGTCCGACGATGCGCTTGAATGCACGGTGCGCAAAGCGCAGCAGATCATCGATCAGCACGGTTCGTCACTCTTCGGCGACGGCGAGAAGCTTCGGCAGGTCTGAAATCGGCATCCGCCCGATCAGCATGTGATACCGGCCACAATTATTCTTGTTTTTCAATCCTGTGACTCCGGTACATCGCCGGTGACCGGGATCTCACTCACGCAATCTTAAAGGATTGGGGTGAAAGGTATCGCCTGCAGGATTTGCGGGACGCCCTCGTGTTTGATTTTTTCGGACGATCGACCAAAGGATTTGCTGTCGCCATCGCCGCGCCGGCAAAATACCGAGGACGGACATCCGTCGCTGAGCTATCGTGATGGAGACACTCAACCTCGTTCTCTTCGCCATCGAAGCCGTCGCTTATTTCGCGCTGATGGTGACGCTTCTGCATTTCCGCCACCGGCTTGGTCTCGGGGTTTTCCTGACGGCGCTCGGCGTCATGCATTTCATGGAGACCTATCTGGCGGCGGTCTTCTATGTCTCGCTGCCGTTCGGGGATGTGTCGCCGGGCTCATCCGTCTTCTTCTCCGGCAAGCTGATGATGATCCTGATGCTTTACCTGCAGGAGGATGCCGCGACGGTGCGCCAGCCGATCTATGGCCTGTTCCTCGGCAACCTGCTCACCGTCGGCATTGCCTGGGTGCTGCAACTGCACCTGCCGCTGCAGATGTCGCCCGACCACACGCCCGACGTCGATTTTCTCAAGGAGATGGGCTGGTTGATGGTCTGGGGCACGGCGCTGCTCTATGTCGATTCGCTCGGCATCATCCTGCTTTACGAAAAGCTCGGCGATTTCTTCCGCCGGCGCGTCGTTCTGCGTTTCCTGATTTCGGGATTCGTGCTGCTGTCTTTCGACCAGATCGGCTTCTTCGCCGCACTGCATTATTTCCTGAATGTGCCGATCGCCGCATTCTGGGCCGGATGGAAGGCGAAAATGCTGGCCGTCTGCCTCTATGCGGCGATGTTCGCAATCTATGAATATCGTATCCGCCGGGGTAGGGCGGCGATGTCCGCACGCTCGATCAGCGACGTCTTCGGCGACCTGACATTCCGTGAGCGCTACAACGATCTTCTGGAGCGCACCGGCCGCGATATGCTCACCGGCGTCTACGATCGCACGCGCATGGAACTGGAAGCGCCGCTGATGCTGAGCGAGGCGCTGAGGCAGGGACTATTCACCACCATTCTCATTCTCGACGCCGATCACTTCAAGGATGTCAATGACGGCTATGGCCATCTTCAGGGCGACGAGGTGCTGAAGGCGATCGCCGCTCGTGTGGGCACGACATTGCGCTCGAGCGACCGCGTCTTCCGCTTCGGCGGCGAGGAGTTCGTTGCCGTCTGTCCCGGCACCGGCCACGAAGAAGGTCTGCTGCTTGCGGAGCGCTTGCGCTGGACGATCGAGACCAGCGTCAGGACGCCGGATGACAGGCCGGTCACGGTCAGCATCGGCGTCGCCACCGCCGACGAGGACGGCGCCGATTTCACCGCCGTGCTGACGGCCGCCGACGGCAGGCTCTACGCCGCAAAGAAGAGCGGCCGCAACTGCGTCGTCGGTCGTTCCGGCCCGGTGAAACTCAGTTAGCGCGGCTGCTGCTTGTCTGGACAGACGCGCGGCGCTACGCGCCAATGCATGTCGCCCGGAAGAGTGCAGCGGTGCCGGAATAACGACATGCATGAAAACAAGGAGCCAAAGCGCGTCGCTTGATCAAGTTTCATGCAACGCGCTTTAGTAATCTTCTTCGTCATCTCGGCGACGGGTTTGAACAGGCGGAGCCCTGAACATGAAATCCTGGTGCCGCGTGTCGTTCCGGTGATCGCTGACGCGTATTTGCACGATCATGCCGAGTGCGGCTATGGCAGCAAGAATACCGGTAACGAGGGGTTGATGGTCGAGGACCCAGGTCTTCCAGTCAATTCGTCCCAGAAGCGGAATTGCGACGCAAGCGGCGCCGACCACTCCCCATTTCCAAATCCAGGGTACACCAACCAACTTCTTGTCCCCCTGATACCCGATTCAACTCGGCAATATTCATCCATAGATTGCATAAACCAGAGCAATACACAAGCGGCCACGTTGAGAGCAGCCGATTGTTCACAGGATGCTCCACGTTCGATACAAACTTCCGGCACATCGCCGCCATCGGAGGCCAAAGGTCTGCCGGCCATTGCTGGAAACCAGCCTTTATAAAGCTCTCTCACCGAGTAGCTTCAAAGTTTTCCCTTTTCGCGCGTGTTGTTAGCATCAGCAATTCTATTGCGATGGCCTGAGACGATCAAAAGAGAGGCCGGACCGTATACCGGCGGTCGACGAGGCGACTTCGGTCGAGGCAGACCGCGGCGGGTGTTGAGGATGTTCTATAAACAATAACATAGATCTATAGAAATTATATTTTTCAATGGGTTATGGGAGTCATAAAAACGGCTTGTTCGTAAAATGCCAACGTGATCTCCATTGCTGCAACGGAAGAGCTTTCCTGCGAGGGGCGTGGAGACATGAGTGATACAGCAGTGCGAACCAAGGTCGATGGCGGCGAATTTGCCGTTTTGTGCATCGGAGGATTTCTTCTCTCGATCGCCTACGGCGTGACCTTTCTCATCCCGGTGCTGGTCGGACAGCGGGGCGGGAACGAGGCGCTCGCCGGCCTGATCATCTCGGCGGCGACGGTCAGCACCGTCATTCTCGTGATCCTGTCCGGCCACATCGCCGATGCCATCGGCTCAGCGCGGGCGGTGGCGGTTTCCGGGCTGTTTCTGGCGGCATCCGGGCTGGGATTCGCCACGGTCCCCGCCGCCGGACTGAGCCTAATGACTGTCGGTTTCGTCCTCGGAATCGGTTGGGGCACTTTTTACGCGCTCGGGCCGATCCTGGTCGCGGCGATCACCGAACCCGCGGACCGCATCCGGTTCTTTGCCCTGCTTTCGGGATCGATGATGTCGGGCATCGGCGCCGGACCGATCATTGGCCGCATTGCCACCGGCTGGTCGATGCCGATCGAGACGGCCTTCGCCTTTGCCTTCCTGTCCAGTCTTGCCGGCGGCGCACTTTACCTTTGGCTGCATCTCCGGCTGAACAGAGCCGGCAAGATTTTGCCTCATGTCAACAAGATCTCATTTGCCGCAGCGCGTCAGGTGATTGCTTCGCCGGCGATCTATTCCATCGCCATGGTTGGCATCGGCGGCGCGATTTTCGGCGGGCTTTCCAGCTTTCAGACCAGCTACGCCAAGGCGCACGGATTCGATTATTCGCTCTTCTTCATCGGTTTCATGTCCGCCGCCATCCTGAGCCGGCTGTTCGTGGCGGGATATGTGGTCAAGAAGGATCCATTCTATTCGCTTCTGGTGCTGACGAGCCTGACGCTGGCCTCCATCCTGCTGTTCCTGGTGATGACATCAGGTCAGATGGCCTATCTCGGAGCTGCGGCGATGCTGGGCCTGGGCTACGGGCTGACCTATTCCGTCATCAATGGCCTTGCCGCGAATGAGGCGCCCACCGGCCTTATGCCGCAATCGCTTCTCTTGTTCTCGCTGTCCTATTTCATCGGCGTCTTCGGCTTTCCGATGATCGCCGGCAATCTAATCGTTTCCTCCGGCATTCAGACCATGCTGTCCGTGTTGCTCCTGCTTGCCGCCCTGAATCTGGCAATCGTCCTGTTTCGAGTTGCCCGCCGTGTGATGATCGGCAAAGCGTCCTTAGTAGAGGAATAGGAAGCCCTCGACGACCGACCGAAGTCGCTGACAAGACGGGGACCCGGACAAGTCTGACTTTGCCCGGGTCCGGCTTGCTCAAGCGGCGCGGAAGATCTTGGCGCCGGACGGCGCACTTGTCATGCCGCCGTCCACGGTGATCTCGATGCCGGTGACATTGGCGGAATCATCCGATGCCAGGTAGAGCGCCGCCTTGGCGATCTCGTCGGCTTCGCTCATGCGGCCGAGCGGGCTCAGGCCGCCCATACGAGCCTCGAGCGCCGACATCGCGTCTTCTGTTGGTGCCATCGGCGACCAGATCGGCGTCTTCGTGCCGCCGGGCGTCACCTGATTGACGCGGATGCCGCGCGGCGCGAGTTCGGAGGCCATATTGCGTGTCATCGCCCGGACCGCCGCCTTGGTCGCTGCATAGGCAGACCAGCCGGGAGCGCCCAGCACGGCATGCACTGAGCCGTTGAGGATCACCGAAGCGCCGTCGTTGAGATGCGGCAGGGCTGATTGCACGGTGAAGAAGACTGCGGTGAGGTTGGTGCTGATGATCTGGTTGAACTGCTCCGGCGACGTGTCACCGAGCGGTGTCGCGCCGCCGATGCCGGCATTGGCGAAGACGATGTCGAACTTGCCGACCTTTCCGGCTGCTTCCGCAAAGGCCTTCTCGGTGGCGGCGGCATCGGTGACATCGACCTTCAGCGCCAGCACGCCGGCCCCGAGCGCCTTTTCGGCGGCAGCGAGCGTTTCCGGGTTGCGGCCGGTGATCACCACCCTGGCACCCTCGTCGATGAAGACCCTGGCGGTCGCAAGACCGATACCGCTGTTTCCACCGGTGATCAGGGCGACTTTGTTTCTTAGACGCATGATTCATGCTCCTCTTGGAATTGGCAACGATATGGATTATGATCGTTATCTACAAGGATTATGATGATAATCTACGTGAGTCAAGAGGCATTGCCGGGGAGATTTCCGATGGGCCGTTCGCAGTTGGAAAAACAGAAGACGCACGAGAAGATTGTCGAGACCGCGTCGAAGCGGCTGCGCGAGGAGGGGCTCGAAGGTATTGGCGTCGCCGACCTGATGAAGGAAGCAGGACTGACCGTCGGGGGCTTCTACAAGCATTTCGCCTCCCGCGACGATCTGGTCGCCGAGGCGATCCAGTCCGCTTTCGATTCATGGGGACGCAGGCTGGAGGCCGAGGGAGTGAACCCGGCGGAGATGTCGGCTGCCGATGTCGCCGATCGTTATGTCAGCGCCCATCATCGCGACAATCCCGGCGAAGGCTGCCCTTTTGCCGCGCTGACCTCTGATCTATCCCGCAGCGGCGAGAAGGCGCGAGCGATCGCGACGCAGGGGTTGCGGCGCAATTTCGAAGCCTTGGCAAGCAAGGCTGCGGGAACGGAGGAAGGAGAAAGGCGGCGCAAGGCGATCATGGCCTTTGCGATGATGGCAGGCGGCGTCGGCCTTGCCAGGATCTCCTCCGATGAGGAACTTTCAGCAGAAATCCTGGCGACGGTCCGGGATTTTGTCGCCGACATCGACAAATGACAAACGGCCGGCGAAGGCCGGCCGTTCCAAGCTGTATTGGCGAGCCGATCAGGCGGCCAGCGCGATTTCCTGGACGCGCGACTTGGCGGCGTCGATGGCCTTTTCGGCAGCTTCGGGACCGAAGGCGAGACCTTCGACATAGATGGTCTCGATATCCGTGATGCCGAGGAAGCCGAGAACCGACTTCAGATACGGTACGGCATGGTTCAGCGGCGCAGCCGGTCCCTGCGAGTAGACGCCGCCGGAGGTGAGCACGACATAAACCTTCTTGCCGGTGACGAGGCCGACCGGGCCGGTTTCCGTGTACTTGAAGGTCACGCCGGCGCGGGCGACGTTGTCGATCCAGGTCTTCAGCGACGAATAGATGTTGAAGTTGATCAGACCGGTGCTGATGACGATCGTATCGGCGGCAAACAGTTCGGCGACGAGTTCGTCGGAGGTTTTGATGGCTGCGATTTCTTCGGCGGTACGGTCTTCGGCCGGCTTGCGGATCGCGCCGGTGAACAAGTCATCGATATGCGGCAGCGGGTTGGCGGCGAGGTCGCGGCGGACGACGACGCTGCCCGGATTCTGGCCCTTCAGCTTTTCGGCGAGATCGGCGGCGATCGGCGTCGAGAGCGATTCGGCACGCGGGCTGGACGTCAGAAGCAGGATGGACGACATGTACATTTCCTTTCGAATTGAATTTGACGGCCCGTTGCTGGGAGGTGAGCCGCAGTCTCGATGAGCAAAATAGGTCTGGCCTGCTATCGAAAAAACGGTGATAATGTCGATCGAAACTATCGATGGAATGGATGGAACATGCTCCCGAACCCGACCCTGGATCAATTGCAGGTGTTTCTGACCGTTGCCGAAACCGGCAGCTTTTCGGCCGCTTCGCGGGCATTGAACCGGGCGCAGTCGGTCGTCAGCTATACGATCGCCAACCTGGAAGCGCAGCTCGAAGTGCCGCTTTTCGAGCGCTCCGGCGCACGCCAGCCGAAGCTGACGGAAGCGGGCAAGGCGATGCTCGAGGATGCGCGGCGCATTCTGGGCGATCTGCAAGTCATGCGGGCGCGCGTCAAGAGCTTGAGGGAAGGGCTCGAAGCGGAGGTTTCTGTCGCCATCAGCGTCATGGTGCCCTCGCGCGCCATGGTGGACGTCCTGCATGAATTCCGCGAGATATTCCCGTCCGTTTCGTTGAGCCTCAACGTCGGCGAACTCGGAATGGTCATGGATCTCGTCCTCAGCGGCAAGGCGACGATCGGCATCGGCGGCGCCGTCATCAAACAGGACGATTCGATTATCACGGAGCGGATCGGCCATTCCTTCATGTTGCCGGTTGCCGCCCCCAACCACCCGCTGGCCCGCATCGACCGGCCGCTCACGCTGGGCGACGTGCGCGAGGAAGTGCAGCTCGTCGTCACCGACGCCTCAGGCCGAACGAAGGGGCGGGATTTCAACGTGCTGTCCTACAAGACATGGCGCGTCAGCGATATTGCGACGAAGCACCAGCTCATCAAGGCCGGCCTGGGCTGGGGCGGTCTTCCGGCCTCTATAATGCATGACGATCTCCGCAGCGGCGCGCTCGTCCATCTCGATCTGGATGCCTACGAGCAGGGGGAATATCCGATATATTCGGTGCGCCAGCTCGCCAACCCGCCCGGACCTGCCGCCAGCTGGATGGTCGATGCGTTCCGCACGCGGCTTTCCCATTGCCCGAACCAGGCCGATTTCCATGCGGAGATGGCGGAGCTCCAGCAACCCGCGGCACGGCTCGCGGCTGAATGACGAAGGCGCGGGTGCCGCGCCTTCGTCTGCATTTCCTTCGGTTTAAAGAACCAGCCTGAACTTCGAGAAGCCGTCGGCGCCGTCGCCGGCATCCTCGATCTTGACGCTCTTGACCGCCGCGAGGAACTGCTTTGCCTTCGGGCCGCTTTCGAAGGTCACGGTCGTGCCCGGCAGCGGTTTGAAGGTCCAGTTCGCATCGGCCGACGGATTGATCGTGCCCTGGTCGTGGACATAGCGGACGATGACGTCGCGGTTGGTGTCCGGCGCCTGGAAGATCACCTTATCAGCGGCGATCTCCGGGAAACTGCCGCCGCCGCCGGCGCGGTAATTGTTGGTGACGACGACGAACTTCTGGGCGGGATCGATCGGCCTGCCGTCGAAGGCCAGGTTCTGGATGCGGTTGGCATCCGGATTGATCGCCTTGCCGGAGGAATCATATTTCGGCGGCTGCGACAGGTCGATCTGGTAGGTCACGCCATCGATGACGTCGAAATTGTAGGACGGGAAGTCGTTGTTGAGCAGCGGCGCATCCTTCGAGCCGGCCGCAATGTGATTGAACATGCCGGCCGACATTTCCAGCCAGTTCTTCACCTGGGCGCCGGTGATGGCGACAGCCTGCACCGTGTTCGGATAGAGATAGAGGTCAGCGACGTTCTTGATGGCGATATCGCCGGCCGGAACGTCGGTATAATAGTCGGCGCCGCCGCGACCGCCGGCCTTGAAGGGGGCTGCCGCCGACAGCACCGGCAGGTCCTTGAATGCGGTATCGGCGAGCATCTGCTTGATGTACCAGGTCTGGGCCTGGCTGACGACCTGCACGGAAGGGTCGTCGGCGACCAGTGCGAAATAGGAATAGAGCGGTGCGGAGGTTTTGCCGACAGGGGTGCGGACATACGCAAGAGTCGCCTCGTGCTCGGCCTTGGCGGCTTCGACCACGTCCTTCTTGTCGGCGTAGTCGGCAACCACCTTCTTCTTGTCGTCACGATGGTAGATCGGCCGTGCTTCCGAGGTGAAATCGACGATCTTCCAGCTGTTGCCGTCCTTTTCGAGCAGCAGGTCGATCAGGCCGAGATGCGAGCCCCAGAAGCCGGCCATCACCGCGGGCTTGCCATGCAGCGTGCCCTTGACGGGATCGGCATTGGCAATGCCGTCCCAGCTCTTCGGGCCGGGGAAGACGAGATGCTGATGGCCGGTGAAGATCGCGTCGATCCCTTCGACGGCGGCGAGGTGCAGCGAGGCGTTTTCCATCTTTTCGGACGGTGCGCTGCCGTCGATACCGGAATGGGAGAGCGCGATGACGATATCGGCGCCGGCTTCCTTCATGGCTGGAACCCAGGCCTTGGCCGCCTCGACGATATCGCGCGTCTGCGCCTTGCCTTCGAGGTTCTTGATATCCCAGAGCATGATCTGCGGCGGTACGAAGCCGATGAAGCCGATCTTGACCGGGCTCTCATCGCCGGCGCCGTCCTTGATCTGTTTTTCCACGATGATGTAGGGCTTGAAGAAGAGATCGTCCTGCTTCGGGTCCGAGGCGAGCCGGCCCTTGGTCAGGTTGGCGCAGACGAAGGGGAAGTTCGCGCCCGACAGGACCTTGAACATGAAGTCGAGGCCGTAGTTGAACTCGTGATTGCCAAGCGTTCCCACTGTATAGCCGAGCGTGTTCATCGCCTTGATCACGGGATGGACGTCGCCGTCCTTCATGCCGTGCTGGTAGGCCATGTAATCGCCCATCGGATTGCCCTGCAGCACGTCGCCATTGTCGATCAGCAGCGAGTTGACGGCCTCTGCGCGGATAGTGTCGATGGTCGTCCCGGTGCGGGAAAGACCCATCGTGTCGTTCGGCTTGTCGGCATAATAGTCATAGGGGAAGACGTTGACGTGAATATCCGTCGTTTCCATCAGCCGGAGATGCGCCTGGTTGGCGCTGGCGCGGGCGCTGAAAGGGTGCAGCAGCACCAGAGCGGAAGTGGCGGCAAGCCCGCCAAGCAGAGAACGGCGGCTCATGACGCCAACGTCGAAAATAGAAGACATGGGAACTCTCCTTCAAAAAGCATGCATCGTCCGGCCCGTCAGAATTAGGACGATTTGGCGAGGAGTACACTGCGAAAATGACAGGACGGCAAAACAATCGGCGGCGATGGCGCAATGGTTTTAAAATACAACTTATAGTAAAGTTTCCCGACGGAAATCCATCGGAGGAACGGGTCATGGCCGGAGCCATTATCGTCATTGCAGGAGGTGCCGAGACGTCCGCTCGGCTGCGGGCTCGGCGCCAACGGCAACCACAGCCACTGAGCGGCCACACAGCCGCTCCTTTGGCACAAAGGCGGTGCAGCCTTACGATTTCGGCGTCGATGTGGCCAATTGAGGCGTCCGTTTGCCGTTGGCGTTGGCCGTAACCAGTTGGCGTACCGCCAGAACCGGTCGTATTTCCTTATGGAAAAAGCGGAAATAGGAGGAGACCTGCGCTCGCGCATTGGAATTCACGTCGAATTGGATGCCGACGCGGCCATTGTGTTTCCAGCGAATGACGCCTTCGAGCATCCCGAGGTTCTCGGCCTCGATGCGCACCTTGCTGCCGGAAGCCGCATGAAACGGTCCCTTCATCTCCAGGGCCGCACCGGTCACCGACAGATTCAGGATACGTGCATCCACCTGGCTGTTCAAATATTTGACGCTGCCGAAGACGCGGCAGTTTTGCCGTTCGGCCTTTCTGGCCGTAATTTTCAAATTGCGAGTCATACATTCTCCCTCGAATATGGGGAGCAGCATAGCGCCCGAAAATTGAAATGGTTTTAGTGGCTTGGCTAAAATTGCAGTGAAATGTCACCTTATCGAACATCAGCCATTCGAGATCTGCTTCACGCGCCAGCGTGACAAGCAGCACACCGCCGCACTCACCACCATCCTGCACGCGTTTAGGGCAGGCTCAGTTTCGCCATGCGTCCACCATCGATGGTCCAGACCTGGCCGGTGACAAAGCCGGCTTCCGGCGAGGCAAGCCAGGCGACCAGTGCGGCCACTTCTTCCGGCTTTCCTGTCCGTCCGACGGGATGGATGCGGCCGATCTCCCGGCGGAAGGCTTGCGGATCCGGCATGCTCTCGAGGAAATCCACGTTGAGGTCAGTATCGATCCATCCTGGCGCGACTGCATTGCAGCGGATGCCACATCGGATGGTCGTCCTGCGCCGAACCTTTCAGAGTCCTATTCGACTTGCGGTGCTCCGGCGGCGGCCGTCCTGCGCCCCACCACATGCTCGCGCCAGACCGTGAAGATACCGGCGGCGACCACGATGACCGAGCCGACGATCACGTTGAAGCTCAGCGTTTCTCCATAGATCACCATGCCGATGATGGAGGCGTAGACAAGTGACAGATAGGTCAGCGGCTGGACGGCGGCGGCATCGAGAATATCGTAGGCGCGGATCAGGAAATAATGGCTGGAAATGCTGGTCATGCAAACGAGCGCCATCCAGCCCCAGTCGCCCGGCGACATCGAGCTCCAGTAGAATGGTCCGATAAGCGTCATCGTCACACCGCCGACGACGCCGGTATAAAAGAAGCTGGTCATCGACGAATCGTCGCGGCTGACGAGGCGAGTGGCGATAACGTAGAAGGCGAAGTTGAAGCAGGAGGCGACGGCGAGAAGCAGCTTCACGTCGAAAAATTCGCCTTCCGGCTTCAGGATCAGCAGCACCCCGAAAAGTCCGGCGGCGATCGCCGCCCACCGCCGCCAGCCGACCCGTTCGCCGAGGATCGGCATCGCCAGCAGCGCGATCAGGATCGGTGTCGCGGAAAAGATCGCCTGCGAACGGGCAAGGCCGATTATCGCAAAACAGGTGATGGCCAGAACCACCTGGACCGCAAGCAGAACGCCGCGTGTCACCTGCAGGAGCGGGCGTTTGGTGCGGGCCGTCGCCTTGAGGCCACCACGCATCCTCGAGGCGAGAATGATCGTGAAAAGCGCGAAAGCCCAGTAGCGGATCATCGTTACGAAGATCGGCGGATAGCTCGTCGCCAGATGTTTCGAGATGGCGTCCTGCAGCGAAAAGATGGTGAGCGCCAGCAGGGCGAAAATATAACCGTGGGTCTTCGATGTCATGATTTGCCATTGAGCGGGAAACGCCTGCGCGTCGAAAGTCTGGGCAGGCTTTCGAAAACTTTGCAAGGGCTCAAAGCCCGACATTCGGCTTGTCGATGATTTCTCTGAGCGCGAAACTCGAATTGATCTTGACGACGTGGGGCAGGGCGGACAGCCAGTCGCGGTGGATGCGCTCATAGTCCTCGAGATCGCGGGCCGCGACCCTGAGGATATAATCATATTCGCCTGACATCAGGTAACAGACGAGCACGTTGGGACAGAGCTTCACCGCCGCCTCGAATTCCGCCAGCGTCTTGGCGAACTGGCCGGAGAGCGAGATATGCACGATGGCGATCATCTTGTAGTCGAGCGCCTTGTGCGACAGCCGCGCATGGTAGCCGGCGATGACGCAGCTTCTTTCCAGGATGTCGAGCCGGCGCGAACAGGCCGAAGGCGACAATCCGATCCTCTCGGCAAGCTCGGCATTGGTGATGCGGGCATTGGCCTGCAATGCCCGGAGAATCGCAAGATCGATGGTATCGAGATCGGCCATTCGAAGAACCTTCGAAGAATGAGGTGAAGAGCACAATAATCGCCGAAAAATCGCCTCTTCGCAAATCGTCTTTGCAAGGACATTTCGCGGCCTTGGTGGTTGGATTCATCATCTGAGGAGATCCGCGGCTGCGGAGATGACAGGAGAGGAACGCCAATGCGTGTCGGTTGCCCGAAGGAAATCAAGAATCATGAATATCGCGTCGGTCTGACGCCGGCTTCGGTGCGCGAATATGTCGCCCACGGTCACGAGGTCTGGGTGGAGACCAAGGCGGGCGCCGGCATCGGCGCCGATGACGCCGCCTATGCCGCGGCTGGCGCGAAGATCGCTGCCTCCGCCAGGGATATCTTCGAAAAGTGCGACATGATCGTCAAGGTGAAGGAGCCGCAGCCTTCCGAATGGGCGCAGCTCCGCGACGGTCAGCTGCTTTATACTTATCTGCATCTGGCGCCCGATCCGGAACAGACCAAGGGTCTGATAGCCTCCGGCGTCACGGCGATCGCCTATGAAACGGTGACCGACGAGCGCGGCGGCCTGCCGCTGCTGGCGCCGATGTCGGAGGTTGCCGGGCGCCTGTCGATCCAGGCGGGTGCGACCGCGCTGCAGAAGGCCAATGGCGGCCTCGGCGTCCTGCTCGGCGGCGTGCCCGGCGTCTTGCCGGCCAAGGTCGCGGTCATCGGCGGCGGCGTCGTCGGCCTGCATGCGGCCCGGATGGCCGCCGGCCTCGGCGCCGATGTCAGCATCCTCGACAAGTCGCTGCCGCGCCTGCGCCAGCTCGACGATATCTTCTCAGGCCGCATCCACACCCGCTATTCCAGCATTCAGGCGCTGGAGGAGGAAGTCTTCTCGGCCGATCTGATTATCGGCGCCGTTCTGATCCCGGGTGCGGCTGCGCCGAAGCTCGTCACCCGCGAGATGCTCTCCGGCATGAAAAAGGGCGCCGTCATCGTCGACGTCGCCATCGATCAGGGCGGCTGCTTCGAGACCTCGCATGCGACGACCCATTCCGATCCCACCTACGAGGTCGACGGCGTCGTGCATTATTGCGTTGCCAATATGCCGGGCGCTGTCCCGGTCACCTCGGCGCACGCACTGAACAATGCCACACTGGTTCACGGCCTGGCGCTTGCCGATCGCGGCCTGCGCGCCATCGCCGAAGACAAGCATCTGAGGAACGGCCTCAACGTCCACAAGGGCCGCATCACCAGCAAGCCGGTCGCCGACGCACTTGGCTACGAAGCCTTCGCGCCGGAGAGCGTACTGAACGTTGCGTAAGCTGCCTGTCTCTACGTCAGCTAAAGGCGCCGGTCTCCGCAAGGGTCGGCGCCTCTACCTTGTCGATCCGGCATTGAAAGCAATTGTTGCGCGCCGAGCGCACATGCACATAGGTGATATCAGATCGTCCCAGCAGCTCTTCGCCATAGGCGGGAATATCGCCGATAGCAGTCACCGCGCCGGTGCCGTAGACGATGCGGTCGTTCTCGCTGTAGCCGCGGACGATGAAATCCCGGCTCGTCGTCAGTACCGGCGGCATGATGTCTTCGGCGGTATAGCGTGCGCAAGGTTGCTTGTGCAGGAAGACCGGTCCGGTTTCGGCATAGGGCTGCAGCTTCGGGAAGGGCCGGTAGGCGAAGACCAGCAACGCCTCGCCGGCATCGATATTCTGAAGGCAATGGCGGCAGGGATGACCGGGACCATCGGAAACGATCGTCTCGGGCAGCCTGTCATAGGCGTCGCGGCCGCCGTTCCAGAGCTGTTCGGCGTCGGTCGTCGGCATGGCGACAAAACGAATGGCGGTCATGGCAGATCTCCTTTGTGATTGCCATGAAATGCACCCCGACGAGCGGGCAAGCCACCCGATTCTTGCCTGCGTCTGCATATGAGATCGCCGGGGAGCGAAAAGCGGAGTATCTTCTGGGCGAACGCCGTAAGCCGAAAGGAGAAGGCCTTGGCCGACGTCGATCTCGCACTGCTGGCGCAACAGAATGCTGAAATACTGGAAGAACTCAGGGCTCTGCGCCGGGAAGTAGCGGAACTGAAAGAACAGTCGGGCCGCACGCTCGATTTCGAGCGCCGCAACGACCCGCGCCGCCCGAACAGTCTGACGCAGCGTTAGCCATCTCCCCTTACCTCGGGAAAGAAGCTGTCAGCTTTTCCGCGCCATCTCCAGAAGCTCCTTGTCGCTCAGCGGACGCACAATCCCGGCGCCTGTGGACACTGGCGAGAAGCCGTACATCTGGTAGAGCTGCAGCGCGCGCGGGTGGTCGAGATTGTTGGTGGTGGTGGTGACCCGCTTCGGGTTGAGTGACCAGATGGCGTAGAGCGCCTGCAGCAGGAACCATTTGCCGATGCCGAGACCGAGCGCATGTTCGATCAGGCCGAAATGGCTGAGCTCGATCGTATCCTCGTCCTCGCAGAAATATTCGTAGAAACCGGCGGGCGCGCCATTCACATAAAGGACGCTGATATTGTTGCGCTTGTCGTTCAGTGTCTCGGCCAACTGCTCGTCGCTCATGCGCAGCCGGTCCACCCATTGCCAGCGCGCGCCCACCTGCCGGTAGAGATAGCGATAGAAGGGCAGCGGGATCTGGGGCGCGCGCATGATCGCCGTCTGAATATTGACGGGCACCGGCATGCTCGCCTTCGGCGGCGCCGTCATTTCCAGCCGGGTGATGTGGGCTTTCAGCGAAGCGGGCGTCTTTCCCATGGCGATCAGGCTTTGACTGGCGTCGGCGGGCCGGTGACGACGGGCGTATCGTCACGGCTGCCCCATTCGCTCCACGAGCCGTCATAAAGCTTGTTGTCGTGATGGCCGAGCGATTCCAGCGCCAGCGTGATGATCGCGGCTGTTATCCCCGAGCCGCAGGAGGTGACGACGGGCTTGGAAAGGTCGATGCCGGCCTCCTCGATCGTCTGGCGGAGTTCCGGCAGCGATTTGAATCGGCCCTGGTTGGCGAAGGTACCGGAGGGCAGGCTGCGGGCGCCGGGCATATGGCCGGAGCGCATGCCGGCACGCGGCTCGGGCTCGGCGGCGGCGAAGCGGCCGGCGCTGCGGGCATCGGCGATCTGCATCGCGCCGCTCGCGACGATATCGCGCATCCTATCGAGCGCCACCACGCGGCTTTCGTCGAAGTCAGGCGTGAAGGTCGCCGGCGCATGGCTGGGCGTCGTCGTTTCGAGCCGACGGCCCTCGGCCTTCCAGCCATCGAGACCGCCGTCGAGCACGAAGACGTTTTTCGCGCCCATCACCCGGAACAGCCACCAGACGCGCGGCGAGGCGAACAGGCCGATGCCGTCATAGACGACGATGCGATCGTTCTCGCTGATGCCGAGCCGGCCGGCCTCAGTGGCGAAATAGTCGGGCGAGGGGATCGTGTGCGGCAGCGACGTCGAATGGTCGGCGATCTTGTCCTGGTCGAAGCGGATGGCGCCGGGAATATGGCCGGCCGCATATTCGGCATCGGCATCGCGCTTCTGCGCCGGCAGATAGAAGGAGGCGTCCAGCACGCGCAGATCCGGCTTCCCGAGCTCAGCCTGCAGCCAGTCGGCCGACACCACGAAACGGCTCTTGCTCTCACTCATTATGCTCTCCCTTGATGATCAGGCTTCGTCGCCGGGCGTGCCGAAGCGGATTCGGAAGCGCCGGTTCTCCTTGCCCTTTTTCTCGATCTTGGCGATATGGATCTGGCCGACTTCCTGCGTTTCGGAGACATGTGTGCCGCCGCAGGGCTGGCTGTCAATCGAGGAGTTCTCACCGATGCAGACGAGGCTGACGCGCCCGAGCCCAATCGGCGGGCGCACGTTCTTCGATTTGACGATGTCTGGATTGGCCGCCAATTCCTCATCGGTGATCCACTGCAGATAGACCGGATGGTTTTCGGCGACCAGTTCCATCAGCTTTGATGTCACCTGGTCCTTGTCGATCGTTTCGGTCATGTCGAAGTCGACGCGGCTTTCCTCCTCGCCGACGGCAGCCCCGGTGATCGGATAAGAGCAGACGACGGATAGCAGGTGGCAGGCCGTGTGCATACGCATCAGCCTGTAGCGGCGCTGCCAGTCGACATGCAGCACCAGCGTCTCGCCGACTTCCGGGCGCGGCTCGTTTTCGAGCGGCACATGGATGACGATATCCTTGCTGGGTCCGTGCTTCGTCTGGCCGAGCGCGATCTTGGTGCCGTCGGCGCGTTCCAGCGCGCCGGTATCACCCGGCTGACCGCCTGATGTCGCATAGAAACAGGTCTGGTCGAGTTCGATGCCCCCGTCCTCGTGAACGGCGGTAACAACAGCCTCGCATGTCGAGAGATAGAAGTCGTCACGATAGAGGGCATTGACGGGCATGGGGTCTCACGCGGGTTCGTAGGGAACGTCTATCTCGGACGACTTGGCCATCCAGCCCGGAACGGGCAGTCCTTTCGAGGTCAGGAAATCCGGGTTGAAGAGCTTCGACTGATAGCGGTTGCCGTAGTCGCACAGGATCGTCACCACCGTGTGGCCGGGCCCGAGATCCCTCGCGAGTTTGACCGCGCCGGCAACGTTGATCGCCGTCGAGCCGCCGAGGCAAAGGCCCTCGTTTTCGACGAGGTCGAAAAGATAGGGAAGCGCTTCGGCATCGGAAACCCGATAGGAGAAATCGGGCGTGAAGCCTTCGAGATTGGCGGTGATGCGGCCCTGGCCGATGCCCTCGGTGATCGACGATCCCTCGGATATCAGCGTGCCGTTCTGGTAGAATTCGTAAAGTGCGGCGCCGTCGGGATCGGCGATGCCGATCTTGACGTCCGCATTGAAAGCCTTGAGGCCGGCGGCGACGCCTGCCAGCGTGCCGCCGGAACCGACAGAGCAGATGAAGCCGTCGACCTTGCCGTCGGTATCTTTCCAAATTTCCCTGGCGGTGGTTTCGATATGCGCCTGACGGTTGGCGACGTTGTCGAATTGGTTTGCCCAGATCGCCCCGTTCGGCTCGGTCTTCGCCAGCTGCTCGGCAAGCCGCCCGGACACTTTCACGTAATTGTTCGGGTTCTTATAGGCGACGGCCGGCACTTCGACGAGTTCGGCGCCGAGCAGCTTCAGCGCGTCCTTCTTTTCCTGGCTCTGCGTTTCCGGGATGACGATGACGGTGCGGTAGCCGAGCGCTTTGGCGACCAGCGTCAGGCCGATGCCGGTATTGCCGGCCGTGCCTTCGACGATGACGCCGCCCGGGCGAAGCAATCCCTTCCGCTCTGCGTCGCGGATGATGTAGAGCGCGGCACGATCCTTCACCGATTGGCCGGGGTTCAGGAACTCCGCCTTGCCGAGAATGGTGCAGCCGGTTGCCGCTGAGGCGCCCTTGAGCTGGATCAGGGGCGTGTTGCCGATGGCTTCGAGGACGGAGGGGTGAAAGGTCATGGAATCTGCCTCTATTCGAACTCTTACTTTAGGAACGGTCTTTTCCCTTCACAAGGCTGTGTTGGCAAGAAATGCTATTCCACGCCTCTGTCGGACACGATAAAATTTGGCCTCCGTCCCCCGAAATGACGCATGGCCGGCAATCCCGCCTTGGGCGGGGTGATCCGAAGATTGACTTTCCCCGTACGGATGACGACAAAGCGACAACGGAGCCCGGCAACAGGGCGTGACCGAAACAGACATGGTTCACGAGCAGATCGACACGATCGATGCATTGATGGCGCATTATGTTGCCGGCTCCTTGCCCGAGCCGGCGCGTGTGCTGGTGCAGGCTCATCTTGAAATGAAACCGGACAATCGCAGCCTGGTGAACAGCCTCGAGCTGCTGGCGGGCGAAGCCCTGGAAAGTGTGCAGCAAGCTTCCATTGCCGACCGCGACCGGCGGCTTGCGGCGATTTTTGCCTCCGATTCTCCCATCATGGAGCCTGCTGCGATCGAGCGGCCGGAGCATGCCCTGTTTCCTCAGGCATTGCGCGATTTCGTCGGTTTCGAGGCCGAGGACGTGCCCTGGCGCACGCGGCTGCCGGGCTTCAAGGAGTATCCGCTCGACATGGACGGCTGCGAGGTCAATCTGATGTGGATCCGTCCGGGCCGCGCCTTGCCGGCACACACGCATAAAGGCATGGAACTGATCCTCATCCTCGACGGCGCCTTCAACGATGAGCGCGGCCGTTTCGGTCCCGGCGACATCTCAATTGCCGACGAGACGGTCGACCACCGGCCGGTCGCCGAAAAGGACAGACCTTGCATCGCCTTTGCCGTTTCGGACGGGCCGGTCAGGCTGACGGGATCCTTTCGACAGATGATCGGCGACCTGATCGGCTGAAAGCAGCCACAATGGTGTGATAGAGCCATAAATCCGGGAGGAGCAGTGAACTTCCGGACCTGTTTCGTGTTGATCAGGCAGAGCCGGAGGAACATGTCATGCGTGATTTCATCGCCCGTCCCGAACATGGAATCGTCTGGATCACCGGGGCGAGCTCGGGTATCGGCCGGGCGCTTGCGCTGAAGCTCGCGGCCGAAGGATACAAGGTCGCGGTCACAGCCAGAAGTCACGAAAAGCTGGTCGAACTGCAGGCCGAGGCCCGCGGCCTTTCCGGCAGCATCGTCGTTCTCGACGGCGACGTCACCGATGCCGAGGACATGGAACATGTCATGGCCTCCATTGAATATGAACACGGCACGCTCGCCATGGCGATCCTCAATGCCGGCGTCTGCCTGCCTGTTCATGCCGAGGATCTGAACCGGGCCGATTTCGACAAAAGCTTTGCCGTCAATCTTTCCGGCGTCGTCAACTGCCTGTTGCCGGCGATCGGCCATATGAAGGCGAAAGGGCAGGGGCAGATCGCCATCGTCTCCTGCGTCACCGGCTATGGCGGCCTGCCGACGGGTGCGGCCTATGGCGCCACCAAGGCGGCGTTGATCAATATGGCCGAAAGCCTGAAATTCGATCTCGATAAGATCGGCATCCGCATCCAACTCGTCAGTCCGGGTTTTGTCGATACGCCGGCGACGAGGAGGAACGCCTTTGCGATGTCAGCCTTGGTATCGGTCGAGGAGGCCGCCCGGCAGATTGCCGCCGGCCTGAAATCGCAGGCCTTCGAGATCACCTTCCCTAGGCGCTTCATCACCATACTGAAACTCGCGCGCCTGCTTCCCTATGGCGCTTATTTCCCCTTGGTGAACCGCGTCACCGGCTGGCGGGAGCGGCGGTCATCGACTGGCCATCATCCGGCGACACCGCACCCGGCGGAATGATCAACGGCGCGAGAACACAACCTGGCGCACATCGATATTGCGGGCGCGGAAGCCGGCCTCGCAATAGAACAGATAGAATTCCCAGAGCCGCTTGAAACGCTCGTCGAAGCCCATCGGGCGGATGCGCTCCCAGACCGACCAGAAGCGCTCGCGCCATTCGGCAAGCGTGCGGGCATAGTCGAGCCCGAAGCCGAAATCCTTGACCAGCGACAGCTCGACCTTGCCGGCGAGTTCAGCGAGATGATTGCGCGTTGGCAGCATGCCGCCGGGAAACACGTATTTCTGGATGAAGTCAGGATTGCCGCGATACTGGTCGAAGGACTCGGGCTTGATCGTGATGATCTGCAGGCCGGCCTTGCCGCCCGGCTTTAGGCATTGCCTGAGCTTGGAGAAATAGGATGGCCAGTATTTCTCGCCGACCGCTTCGAACATCTCGATCGAGACGATCCGGTCATAGAGTCCAGTCTCGTCGCGGTAATCCTGGAAGCGGAATTCGACGCGGTCGCCGAGGCCGGCCTTGCGGATGCGCTCCTCGGCAAAGACGAGCTGCTCGCGGCTGATCGTCAGCCCGGTCACCTTGCAGTTCAGCTCGCCGGCGGCAAATTCGGCAAAACCGCCCCAGCCGCAGCCGATCTCCAGCACGTGATCGCCGGGACCGATGCCGGTCGCTTCGGCGAGCGCGCGGTATTTGGCGTTCTGGGCCGATTGCAGGTCGTTGGCGCCGGTGGAATAGAGTGCCGAGGAATAGGTCATGCTCGGATCGAGCCATTCCCTGTAGAAATCATTGCCGAGATCGTAATGGGCTGAGATGTTGCGCTTCGAGCCCGTCCTGGTGTTGGCATTCATCCAATGGCGCATCCGCTCGAAGAGGCGGCCAAGGCCGCCCTTGCCATGCGCGTAGCTGAAGGCGGCTTCGCCGTTGACGAGAAAGAGTTCGAGGAAGGCGGCGATGTCGGGGCTGTCCCAGTCGCCGTCCATATAGGTTTCGGCAACCCCGATCGTGCCGCTCGCCAGCGCCCGATAGGCAAGGTTCCAGTTGTGGAGGCTGAGTGCCGCCTTCGGCCCGGCCTTCTTGCCCTCGACCAGCAGCCTGCGGCCGTCGGGGAGGGTCACGGCAAGCGAACCGTGCTGCATGTGCAGAAGTCCACGCAGCGCCAGCCTTGCCTTGAAGGGCAGGCCCTTCACCATGCGGGACATGTTTTCGGCCGTCAGCGTCACCGCGTCACGAGCCAGCAGATTCCAGTCCTGCGCCTTGCTCATCTCTCCTCCTCCCGCATTTTCCTGCCGGTTAGGGACGACGAAGCACCCGTTATGATATGCGCGGCCGCCCCCCCGGCCATTGTATCGAAGGCTACTGCATAATTGCTCAAATCGGAACCGATTTAAGAGAAGATCATAAGAGCAGTTCAATGGAAGCGGGATCGGCGTGCGCGTTCAGGCTGCACCCCTCGTGGCGTTGTAGGCGGCGAGCGCGCGGTTGCGCGCACTGGCATGGTCCACGATCGGTTTCGGATAGGTTTGGCCAAGCGTGACGCCGGCCTCGTCGAGCATGCTCTTCGGCGCCTCGAACGGCCTGTGGATGTATTTTGCCCCGAGTTGTCGAAGCTCCGGCACATGAGCCCTGACATAACAGCCGTCCGGATCGAAAGTCTCGCCCTGGAGCACCGGATTGAATATCCGGAAGAACGGCGAGGCATCGGCGCCGGAACCCGCCACCCACTGCCAGCTTGCCGCGTTGTTGGCGGGATCGGCATCGACAAGCGTGTCGCGAAACCAGGCCTCGCCCCGGCGCCAGTCAACCATCAGATCCTTGATGAGGAAGGAGGCGACGATCATCCGCACGCGATTGTGCATCCAGCCATGCCGCCAGAGCTGGCGCATGCCGGCGTCGACGATCGGGTAGCCGGTCAGCCCTCGGCGCCACGCCTCGAAATCGTCATCGTCATTGCGCCATTCGAAGCCGTCGAAACGATCGTTCCAGTTGTCCGAGGCAAGACGCGGGAAATGGAAAAGCAGGTGATAGGAGAATTCGCGCCAGGCGATCTCCTTGCGGAAATGCACGATGTCGGCCGCCGGCACCCGTTTCGACAGACCACGGGTCGCGTCCCATATGCGGGCAGGGGAGATCTCGCCGAGCGCTAGATGTGGCGACAGCATCGATGTCGCCTGCTTCGCCGGATAGTCGCGGTTTTCCTTATAGCCGTCGAGCATGTCCTCGACGAAGGAACGGAGCTTTTCCCGCGCGCCTTGTTCGCCCGGCGTCCAGAGATCACCAAAATCCCTCGCCCAGTCCGGCTTCGTCGGCAGCAGTTTCCAGCTCTCCAGCCTTTCCGATTTCGGAAGCGGCGATGCCAGCCGCAGTTTCGCCGGCGCCTCCAGCGGCGGCTCCGGTTCGCGGCGCCCTCCAGCGCGTGCCAGAAAGGCGTATAGACACGGTAGGGGGTGCCGCTGTCGGTCATCAGCCGGGAAGGTTCGTGCAGCAGCTGGCCCCCGAAGCTTCTCGCCTCGATCGCCTGCTTGTCCAATTCGTGCTCGATGCGGATGTCGACGGCGGTGCCGGATGGATCGTAGCGCCGGTTCCAGAAGACGGCTTCGGCGCCGCTCTCTCTGATGATAGCACGAAGAACCTCGAGCGCCTCGCCGCAGGCAAGCACCAGCCGTCCCTGGCGCCTGCGCAGCGCTCTGTCGAGCGCTGCCAGCGAATGATGCAGCCACCAGGCCTGCGCGGCCCCGAGCGGACCGGTATGGGCCGCGGGCTCGCTGATATAGAGGAGGATGACCGGCCGCCCGGAGAGATGGGCTGCATTGAGAGCCTGGTTGTCGTCAAGGCGCAAATCCTTGCGAAACCACAGAATGACCGGTTTTGCCGTGTCCTTTGCCAATGAGTCCGTCCCTGCTCGTGTTCTTTCAACCTGCTACGGAGGTACGGAACGGCCGGATTAAAAGTTTCATCCGGAAGAAGAAGCGTTCGTCGCTGCCGGGACATGAAAAGGCCGGCGTGAACCGGCCTTTTCCAAGCGTGGCGCACCGCGCGACATGCTTGAAGCGTAGAAATGCTTAGTTGTCGTATTCGCGGCAGGCTTCGCTGATCGAGGCGCCGCTCTGGCCGCCACGCGTGTCGACGCCGGACATCTGCTGTGGCATGCCGGGGCATTCCATCGTTTGCGGCTGTCCGATGCTCTGTGTCGTCATCGGATCGACCGGCGCCGTGCGCACCGGATACATGCCATTGTCGTCATTGGTGTAATCGGACGAGTAGTTGCCCGAACTCGGATCGGTCGAGCCGCCATTGGTCGGCCCGATCGGATCGGGGTTCGACTGGGCAAAGGCCGACGATGCCAGGCCGAGTGCAAGCAGAGAAGCGGCGACAAGGGATTTGGTCATGAGGATATCCTCCTTTGATTTTCATCTTGGATGACCCTGGTGTAACTGCTGGGTGGAATCATGGTTCCGAAATTCGCGAAAACTTGCACGCGGCCTTGCATGGTTACGCATAAACCTTAACGGCCGAAGCCGCTGGATCGCCGCCGCCGCCTGCCTTAGTGACCTGATGAAACGCTAAATTCAGCAGCATGAGGCCGCTATGTTCGTTTCCCCTCGCGAGGCCGCAGATCTCGGTCTGCAGATTGCGCTTGCGCTCGCCTTGACGGCAAGCGGCATGGCAATCGCGTCCTCTGCCATGGGCGGCGAGAAGGCCGGTGTTTCCCCGATTGACCTCAGCCGCCCCTCGTTATGGAGCACAGTCCCGATGCGCGTCGACCCGACGACGCAGGCCCCTCTGCGCGCCGATGCTCCCACCGGGCTAAAACTCGCCGGCGGCCGCGATGATCAGTGTTATGACCGGATCGGCCTGCGTCTCTCCTGCGACTTGATCGCCACCGCCAGCACAGCCTTTTAGGCCGCCTCTTCGGAGCCGCCTGGGAAGCAAGGGCTGCGCTTCAGCGCGAACGGCCGGTGGCCGCTAGCTGCACGGGCAGAATTGTCGATGCCTTGATGTCCTTCAGCACGAACATCGTATGCATCTCCTTGATGCCGGGCAGTCGGCGGATCACCGTCATGGCGAATTCGGCATAGTTGTCGAGATCGGTGGCAACCACTTGCAGCAGGAAGTCAGCCTCGCCGGCGACGGAATAGCAGGCGATGACCGCCTCCAGCTCGCCGACCTCGCGCTCGAAACGTTCGGCCTCGTCATGGGAATGCGTATCGATCTGCACACGCACGAAGGCGAGGACACCGAGGCCGACGGCGCGGCGATCGACGAGGGCTTGATAGCCGCGGATGACACCGGACTCTTCAAGCCGCTTTACTCTGCGCCAGCAGGGCGAGGTCGACATCCCCACGCGTTCCGCCAGCTCCTGGTTGGTCAGCCGTCCTTCGCTTTGAAGCGCCTTCAATATCCGGATATCTCCCGGCTCGAATTCCATAACAGGTGAGTCCTTTCTCATTTTGTTGATGTACGGGAAGATCCTACCAAAATCGCAGGCGAGACGACAGGAATAGGCAGGATATTTCCATGGCTTTCGATAGGTTGGGGAGGTCGAACGAGGAAGGGAGACTGAGGGATGACGGGTGAGGACTGGCGTGTCGCGGTGATTGTCGAGCCGGGGCTGCTGGCCGGCGAACTCGCCAATACTGTCGCCGTGCTGTCGATCGGCCTCGGCGCTGCAGCCCCCGCGCTTGCCGGTGCGCGGCTGACCGATCAGGCCGGCCGGATATTTCATGTCAGCGCCAACAAGCCGGTGCCGGTGCTGCAGGCGGCGGCCGCGGATCTGAGATCGCTGCTGCTGAAGGCTTTGCCGGCGCCTGACGGCGCCCTGGTCGTGCCGTTCCCACGTTTTGCCCGCACCCTGCACGTCTATGCCGAATACGAGGCTTCGATACCGGAACGCGACCTCTCCCGCGAAACCATCGACGGTGTCGGGCTCGCCGGTCCGACGAAGTGGATCCGTTCGCTGACGGGTTCACTGAAGCTGCTGCGTTGACGCATGTGGGTAAGGCTTGCCGCGGCGTATAGACCGGCCCGTCCCTGCCAAAGCTTGCAAAAGGCGACGATTTGCCGTTTCATCGGGCGATAGCGACAACCATCCGATGCTCTTCCTTAAAGGATCCGCCTTTGTCCCTGCCGATGCCCCGCGGCTTCGAGAAGCCTTATGCCGCCTTCCTGTTCGATATGGACGGTACCATCCTCAATTCGATCCGTGCCGCCGAGCGTGTATGGAGCGATTGGGCGAGACGCCACGGGCTCGATGTCGCCGCTTTCCTACCGAAGATGCATGGATCGCGCGGGGTCGACACGATCGCCCGGCTGAACCTGCCGGGCGTTGATCCCGAACATGAATCCGGGCTGGTGACCGAGGCTGAAATCGCCGATGTCGGCGATGTCGTTGCCATCCCTGGCGCCGCGGCATTCCTGAGCGCGTTGCCGCCCGATCGCTGGGCGATCGTCACCTCCTCGCCCTTGCGCCTTGCCCATCGGCGGCTGGAGGCGGCAGGCCTGCCGCTGCCGAAATTCATGGTGACGGCGGAGGACGTCAAGGTCGGAAAACCCGACCCGCAATGTTACATCTTAGGCGCCGAACGCCTCGGCGTCGGCACGCAGGACTGCCTGGTGTTCGAGGATGTCAAAGCCGGCATCACCGCCGGCGAGGCGGCGGGCGCCGATGTCATGGTCGTGACCGCAACCCATCACCAGAAGATGGAAACGTCGCATCCGACCCTCTCATCCTATAATGAGATTTCCGTCCGCATCTCCGCCGATCGCAGAATGCTGATCGTTCCCAATGCGGCCTGACATCAGTCCGGCCGCGCTATAGCGTCCTTTGCGCTTTCACTCCGCGGCGGCAGTCAGACAGCGATCGATGATCCTGCCGATTTCGCTGCGGCAGGAGCCGCAATTGGTTCCGGCGCTGGTTTCCTTGCCGACCGCCTCGACGCTGTGGCATCCGCCGCGCACGGCGGCAGCGATCTGGTTGACCCCGACACAGAAGCAGGAGCAGACGGTGGCGCCTGGATCCGGCCTGCCGGCGCCGGGGCGGCCTGCAACGAGCGCAAAGCGTTTCCGGAGATCGCCATGCGAGGCTGAAAGCTGCGAGATCGCCCAGTTGCGTGCGACGGCGACGGGCTCGCGTGCCAGAAACAGCGCGGCAAGCAGGACCTCGGCATCGAAGAAGGCGAGCCTAAGGTCGCCGGATTGCCGGTCGGCATAACCAAGCGGTTCGATCTCTGCCGGAATGGCGAAAACCGCCCGGCACCAGGCCGTCCAGTCTTCGACGGCCTCAGTGAAGGCAAGCTCCAGCCGCCAGCCGCCATCGGCTTTCGCCAGCGCCCAATAGGCGGCATCTGGTGTTTCCGGTTTTGTCGCCGAGACGGCGAAGCCGTAATGCGTGGCGCGGAAGGGCCGGACGGCGACGGCGACGTTCTTCGACGCCGGCTGGCCGGAAACGGGATCGGTGATCGGCGCGACCACGGCGTCGATCCGTGCTTTGGCCGCGAACTGGTCGTTCCAGTGCATCGGCGCAAAGATGCCGCCGCGGGCCTGGCGATCGGTCACCAGCGCCCGGACGATTGCCTTGCCATACGGACTGTCGATCTCGACGAGACCGGCGCTCGATATGCCGGTCTCGATCGCGTCGCGTGGATGGATCTCCGCGAAAGGTTCGGCGATATGGGCGGAAAGCCGTGCGCTCTTTCCGGTGCGGGTCATCGTGTGCCACTGGTCGCGAATGCGCCCGGTATTCAGCGTGAAGGGGAAGTCGGCATTGGTGCGGTTCGTTTCGGGTGGCTTGACCGCGACAAAACGCGCCTTGCCATCGGCATGGTAGAAACCGCCCTCGGCGAAGAAGCGGGTGACGCCGGCTTCGGTCCCTGCCGCCTGTGGCCACTGGAAAGGCGACAGCGCGTCATAGACGTCCCCGCTCATGCCGGCGCGCGCGCCGATATCGAAATCGCGGCTGCCGTTATTTTCGAAGGCGGAAAGGGCGGCATGTTCGGAGAAGATCTCCACCGGCGCGTCGAAATCGAAAGCGGCGGCAAAGCCCATCCGGCGTCCGACCTCGGCAAGCTGCCACCAGTCGGCTTTCGCATCGCCGGGGAGCCCGAGAAACGGCCGCTGCCGTGAAATGCGCCGTTCGGAATTGGTGACGGTGCCGTCCTTCTCGCCCCAGCCGAGCGAAGGCAGAAGCACATCTGCATGCCGGGCCGTATCCGTCTCTCTCCGGATGTCCGAGACGACGACGAAGGGACAGGCGGCGATCGCCCTTTCGACGCTGTCGGCATCCGGCATCGAGACGACCGGATTGGTGGCCATGATCCAGAGCGCCTTGATGCGCCCGTCGGCCACCGCACGGAACATGTCGACCGCCTTCAGGCCGGGTTTTGCGGCGATGACCGGCGAATTCCAGAAGCGCTGCACCCGGTCGCGATCGTCAGCATTTTCGATTGCCATATGAGCTGCCAGCATGTTGGCAAGGCCGCCGACCTCGCGCCCGCCCATGGCGTTCGGTTGGCCGGTCAGCGAGAACGGCCCCATGCCCGGGCGGCCGATGCGGCCGGTCGCCAGATGGCAGTTAAGGATGGCATTGACCTTGTCGGTGCCGGAGGAGGACTGGTTGACGCCCTGGCTGTAGCAGGTCACGACTTTCGGCGTCGTCTCGAACAGGCGGAAGAACTCCCGGATCTGCATGGCCGGCAGCCCGGTGCGTTCCAGGAGATCGTTGATATCAAGTGCTGCGGCCGCCGCAAAAGCGTCGCCGAAACCTTCGGTATGAGCGGCGATATAATTCTGGTCGATGGCCGGGCTTGTCGCGAGATGGGCAAGCAGTCCCATGAACAGCGCGACGTCGCCATCGGGTCGGATCGCCAGGTGCAGGTCGGCGATATCGCATGTCATCGTCCGGCGCGGATCGATGACGACGATCCGCAAGTTGGGCCGCGCTGTCTTCGCGGCGGCAAGCCGCTGGTAGATGACGGGATGACACCAGGCAAGATTGGAGCCGATCAGGATCACCAGATCCGCAAGTTCGATATCCTCATAGGTCCCGGGCACGGTATCGGCGCCGAAGGCGCGGCGATGCCCCGCCACCGAGGAGGACATGCAGAGCCTTGAATTGGTGTCGATATTGGCCGAGCCGATGAAGCCCTTCATCAGCTTGTTGGCGAGGTAATAATCCTCGGTCAGCAGCTGGCCAGAGACATAGAAGGCAACGGAATCTGGCCCGTGTTCAGCGATCGTTTCGGAGAAACGCCGGGCGACTAAGTCAAGCGCTTCGTCCCAGCCGCTGCGCTCGCCTGCAATTTCGGGATGGAGAAGCCGGCCGTCGAGATCGATGGTTTCGGCAAGCGCCGAC
This sequence comes from Rhizobium sp. BT04, assembly GCF_030053135.1. NCBI lineage: Bacteria > Pseudomonadati > Pseudomonadota > Alphaproteobacteria > Hyphomicrobiales > Rhizobiaceae > Rhizobium > Rhizobium sp. BT04. The sequence goes on from NZ_CP125652.1 coordinate 316,046, forward strand.
CCCTTCGAGCAGAGCCGGCCGAAATTCGACGGATGCTCGGGATCGCCCTTGACGCTGACGGTTCCGGCCTCGTCGACCGTGGCGATAACGCCGCAGCCGACACCGCAATAGGGACAGGTGGTCTTGACCTCAGCCGCCATCTATTCCGCCGCCATCATCAGGCTTTCAAGCGCGATGAAGAGGGCGCCGTCCTCGTTGCGGACCGGTATGGTCCGCACCTCGCCCTGGTCGGCGCCGAGCGCCTTGCCGGTTTCGAGAGAAATCACCCAATTGTGCAGCGGGCAGGTGACGGCCTTGGCATGCACAATGCCCTGGGAGAGCGGACCGCCCTTATGCGGGCAGTGATCCTCGATGGCGAAGACCTCGTTTTCGGCCGTGCGGAAGACGGCGATCTTGCCCTGCGGCGTCTTCACGCAACGCGCGCCGCGCAGCGGAATATCGGAGATGTCACCGATCGGATGCCAGTTTTCATTGGGCCAGTTCATGTCCATCTCCTTACTCGGCTGCCTGCGGATAGCCGATCGTCGCCATCGGCTTGAACTCGTGCTTGTCCTTGCCGGAAACACGCTCCGACCAGGGATCGACCTGGGCAAATTTCTGGCTGAAGACGAAGCGGTCGTAATAGGCCTTGCGCTTTTCGGCATCACCCATGATCTGGCGGCGGATTTCCTCCAGGCCGATGCGCTTGGCCCACTTGTAGATGCGCTCGAGATAGCGGGCCTGCTCGCGGTACATCTGCGTCAGTGCCACGATATGCTCCAGCGCCTCGTCTTCGGTCTTCACGAGGCCGAGCACTTCCGTGCCCTTGATGTCGAGACCGGCCGCACCGGCGAAATGGATCTCGAAACCGGAATCCACGCAGATCACGCCGATATCCTTGCAGGTTGCTTCCGCGCAGTTGCGCGGGCAGCCGGAGACGGCCATCTTCAGCTTGGCCGGCGTCCAGGAGCCCCACATGAACCTCTCGATGCGAATGCCGAGACCGGTGGAATCCTGTGTGCCGAAGCGACACCAGTCAGAGCCGACGCAGGTCTTCACCGTGCGCAGACCCTTGGCATAAGCCTGGCCGGAGACGAAACCGGCCTTGCCGAGATCGGCCCAGACGGCGGGCAGGTCTTCCTTCTCGATGCCGAGCAGGTCGATGCGCTGGCCGCCCGTGACCTTCACCATCGGAATCTCGAACTTGTCGACGACATCGGCGATGGCGCGCAGCTCGTTCGCATTGGTGACGCCGCCCCACATGCGCGGAACGACGGAGTAGGTGCCGTCCTTCTGGATGTTGGCGTGGACGCGCTCATTGATGAACCGCGACTGGTAGTCGTCGGCATATTCATCCGGCCAGTCGCAGACGAGGTAATAGTTGAGCGCCGGCCGACATTTGGCGCAGCCGCAGGAAGTCTTCCATTCGAGCTCCTGCATGACGGCAGGGATGCTCTTCAGACCCTTGGCCTTGATCAGCCGGCGAACGTCGTCATGGCCGAGTTCGGTGCAGGTGCACATCGGCTGTACGGCAGTCGGATTGTAGCTGTCGCCGAGCGTCAGCGCCATGAGTTGTTCGACGAGGCCGGTGCAGGAGCCGCACGAGGCGGATGCCTTCGTGTGCGCACGCACGTCGTCGAGCGACGTCAGCCCTTTGCCTGAAATCGTCGAGATGATTTTACCCTTGCATACGCCGTTGCAGCCACAGATCTCCGCGTCATCCGGCAAGGCTGCAACGGCCGCCATAGGGTCCAGCGGCGACCCTCCCTGATAGGCCTGTCCGAAGATCAGCGTCTCGCGCATCTCCGAAATATCGGTTGCCTTCTTTTTCAGGTCGTTGAACCAGGCGCCGTCGGCGGTTTCGCCGTAAAGCACGGTGCCGATGATCTTATTGTCCTTGAGCACCAGGCGCTTGTAGACGCCGGCGCTGGCATCGCGCAGCACGATCTCCTCGCGGTCGTCGCCGTCGGCGAAATCGCCGAGCGAATAAAGCTCGATGCCGGTGACCTTGAGCTTGGTTGGCGTATCCGCGTGAACGAAGGCGGGCGAGCGATCGCCGGAGAGATGCGCGGCGGCGATACGGGCCATTTCATAGAGCGGCGCAACGAGGCCATAGACCATGCCGCCGACCTCGGCACATTCGCCGAGCGCGAGAATATCGCCATCCGAGGTCTGCATGCCGGCATCGACGACGATGCCGCGATTGACCGCAATGCCGGCGTCCTTCGCCAGGCCGACACTCGGACGAATGCCGACGGCCATGACGACCAGTGTTGCCGGGATGATGCGGCCGTCGTCAAGCTCGATGCCCTCGACCCGGCCGTCGCCGATAATCGCCTTGGTATTGGCCTTGCAGATGACCTTGATGCCGCGTTCCTCGACCGCCTTCTGCAGCAGATAGCCGGCGGCAGGATCGAGCTGGCGCTCCATCAGCGTCGGCATGACGTGCAGGACGGTGACGTCCATGCCGCGCTGGGCAAGACCGGCCGCCGCTTCCAGGCCAAGCAGGCCGCCACCGATGACAACAGCCTTTTCGCGCGACTGAGCGGCGAGCAGCATGGCCTGCACGTCGTCGAGATCGCGATAGGTGATGACGCCGGGCAGATCCTTCCCGGGAACCGGGATGATGAAGGGCACGGAACCGGTTGCGATCACCAGCTTGTCGTAGCTTTCGGTGACGCCGTGGTCGGAGGTGACGGTCTTGGCTTCACGATCGATATTGACGATCTTGTGGCCCTTGTAGAGCATGATGCCATGCTTGATATACCAGCCGTCGCCGTGAATGATGATCTGCTCGTAGTCCTTTTCTCCCGAGAGAACCGGCGACAGCATGATGCGGTCGTAATTGACGCGCGGCTCGGCATTGAAGATCGTAACTTCATAGCGACCCGGCGCCTGCTCGAAGAGGTGCTCCAGCATGCGCCCGGGCGCCATGCCATTGCCGATGATGACAAGTTTTTCGGTCATATTTCCAGGTCCTTAGATCAGGTTGCAGCCAGGGGCGCCGCGTGCCCTTGGCGCGACAGTTGCTTGACGGACAGGTGCATCCAGATGAGAGAGATCACGACGATCGCAAAGAGCAGCAGGAAACAGCTGGACCATAAGCCGGTCATGTCTTTGAGGAGGCCAAAGGCGATCGGAAGGATGAAGCCGCCAAGGCCGCCCATCATCCCGACGATACCGCCGACGGCGCCGACGTTTTCGGGGTAGTAGGCCGGAATGTGCTTGTAGACGGCAGCCTTGCCGAGGCTCATGAAGAACCCGAGCACGAAGATGACGACGATGAAGATGACGGGGGTGATACCGAAGGCCGGACCCGTCCCGTCCCCAGAAGCAGCCGGCAGCGAAAGGATGAGGGTGGCCACGGCCGATACGGCAAGCATCGTATACATCACGCTGCGCGCGCCCTTCTTGTCCGACAGCACGCCGCCGAAGGCGCGGAAGATACTGCCCGGGATGGAGTAGGCGGCCGCGATCATGCCGGCGGTTTCCAGATGGAAGCCGTAGACGCCGACCAGATAGCGCGGCAGCCACAGCGACAGGGCGACGAAGCCGCCGAAGGCGAAGAAATAGTAGAGCGAGAAGCGCCAGACCTGGACGTTCTGCAGCGGCGCGAATTCCTCGGCAAAACTCCTGGAGGCGACGCGGCGTTCGCGGCGGAGACGGTAGGCCGGATCATCGGTCGTGGTGAACCAGAAGACGATTGCCATCAGCGCCAGACAGACGGCCCAGATCTCCGCGACCGCCTGCCAGCCCCATGCGAGCAGTACAAAAGGGGCGGCGAATTTGGTTACGGCCGCGCCGACATTGCCGGCACCGAAGATGCCGAGTGCGGTTCCCTGTTTCTCCGCCGGGAAGAAAGGCGAGACATAGGCGACACCGACCGCAAAGGAACCGCCGGCCAGGCCGACGCCGAGGCCGGCGATCAACATCTGCGTATAGGTCTGGGCGTAGGAGAGCAGGAAAGTCGCCAATGCGGCGGCCAGCATGGTGAGCGTGTAGACGAGACGGCCGCCGTAGCGCCCCGTCCAGATGCCAAGAACGATGCGCACCAGCGAGCCGGTAAGGACGGGGGTGCCGACCAGCAATCCGAACTCGGCCTCGTTCAGCCCGAGATCCTGCTTGATGCGAATGCCGATGATCGCGAAGATCGTCCACACGGCAAAACAGAGGGTGAAGGCTACAGTGGAGATCCACAATGCTTTGGCTGGTTCGCCGGCCGACATGGGCAGTGCTTTCTCGATGACAGACATAACTTCTCCGAGGCTCGACAAGGTCGTGCCGATCCATCGCTGAGGGTTAAAACAAAAAGCCGCTGGTCAGGACGCGCATACACGAGGTGCGCGAAATATCCTGATCAGCGGCTTTGCTGGTGGCGCCCGCCGTTGGACGCCGAATATGTGGCCTTCTGGCCCATTTGCCTGGATGCAATCCTTAGGCCAGATTGCTCAGGCTAAAACCTATCTCTTCAATCTGAAGAGTAATCTTTGTGTCTTCTATGAACGCCTATCACACGCTCATTCTGCGCTGATCGCCATTGATCGGCGCAATATACCTCCTGCAAACTGCGTGCCAGTTTGTTGTCGTTTGTGTAAGTCGTTGACTGTAAATAATATTTTCCGAAATATAACGGATGCTTGTTTTTCGGGCCGTCATCAGTCGTGCAAATCTTTTGTGCGCTTGTTGTGAGGCAGGCAGATCCTTGCTGGCGTTTTGTGCAGGCCGGCGTCAATCAGACCTCGTCGTCGGATATAAAGGGCAGGGCGCTTTTGACGGCAAAGCCTGCGACATAGTCCGGCAGCTTCGCCGGGTCGAAGACGTGGCCGTCCATGAAACGGTCGCCCTCGTCGACACCCTCGATGCGGATATCGGCATCATCAGGTGTGTTCCTGTCGCCGAGAGCCGTCCGGTAGAGATCCGGACGGTAGGCGGAGGCGGCCGCCCTTGCCATGTTGAGGCTGACCTCGGCCTGTCCCCAGCGGATCATCTGGCTGTAGATCCACAGCGCCTGGCTCGGCCGGGGATAATTGGCGAAGCCGGAATGGAACATGAAATAATCGGCGATGATGCGGCGGTTACCCTTTGCATCGAGGCTGAATTCGCCGGCGAGTACACGGCGAATGATCTCGACGGGGGCAGCGATATAGCGGGGGTCGGCAAGAGCTGCCGCCAGCGCGTTGTGATTTTCCGCCTGGTCGCACCAACGGGCTGCCGCGTCGAGCGCCACGATCAGCCTGGAAACGGTTTCCGGATGGCTATCCGCCCAATCCGGCCGCATGCCGATCACCTTTTCCGGTGCCGACGGCCAGATATCCTGCTTGGCAGCGACGATGCGGCCGACGCCGCGCTCCGAAGCGACCATGTTCCACGGCGCACCGACGCAGAAACCGTCAATCGCACCGGCTGCCAGCGCATCCGAAGTCATGGGCGGCGGCACGACGACGAGCTTGACGTCCTTGTCGGGATCGATGCCGCCGGCCGCCAGCCAGTAGCGGAATTCGTAGTTGTGCGAGGAGAAGGGATAGGTGACGCCGAAGGTCGGCAGCGGCTCGCCGCGCGCTTTCATTGCCGCCAATGTTTTTGCCAGGGCGCGGGCATTGTCGAGCGCGCTTGCCGTTTCCGGCAATCCTGCTTCATCCCGCATCCTGTCGAAGAGCCGCGTCGACAGCGTGATCGCGTTGCCGCCGCGCCCCAGCGAAAATGGCGTGATCGTCGGTGAGGGATTGGAGCCGAGGCCGAGCATGGAGGCGACGGGCATCGGCGACAGCATGTGGGCAATGTCGAACTGTCGGAATGCCAGGCGGTCACGCACATTCGCCCAGGAGACGTCCTTGACGAGATCGAGCGTCAGGCCTTCCTTCCGCGCGAAGCCGAATTCTGCGGCCGCAATCAGCACCGATGCATCGACGAGCGGAATGAAACCGGCCCGCAGTACTTTCGGTCCTTCGTTGTTCACCCGCACGGGCGAGGGCATGTCGCCGCCGGAGTTGGAGGTCGTTGTCATCATATCCACTCCGGTTTCCTCCGGAAATTCATCAGGTCGGCCATTACATCAACAGCCCCGCGGCAGTGACGACGCTCTGGGCGATTTCCGACATCTTCTTCTTTTCGTTCATCGCTGTCTGGCGCAGCAGGGCGAAAGCCTCTTCCTCCGACAGGCCGCGCATCTTCATCAATATGCCCTTGGCGCGCTCGACCAGCTTGCGTTCCTCCAGCGCGGAGCGGGCATCGGCAAGCTCCCGCCGTAGCCGGTTGAAGGCATTGAAGCGACTGACGGCCATGTCGAGGATCGGTTTGACCCGTTCCTTCTTCAATCCGTCGACGATATAAGCCGAGACGCCGGCATCGACGGCAGCCTCGATCGAGGCCGTGTCGGAGCGATCGACGAACATGGCAATCGGGCGGCTGACCGTGCGCGTCAGCTGGAACAGATGCTCCATCATGTCGCGGTTGGGATTCTCGATATCGATGATGATCACGTCGGGCATCAGCGTTTCGATGATTCGCGCGATGCCGTTGACCTCGTGGACCACGGTGACGCGCACATGCCCTGCCTCGCGCAGTCCTTCTTCGATGATGGAGGCGCGTATGGCATTTTCGTCGATCACCAGAATTGTCAGATCGAGATGCGTCATTGTCTATTCATGACGCACTGCAGCAATTTTGGCAAGGCGTTCGCCTGAAAAGTGTGCACAAATACGTGTGCGCAAAAAATAATCAAACTGCCGCACTTTCGGGCGGAATCAATACGCCGCGTAGCTTAGCCAGCAAAAATCGGCGAAGAATTGCTGACGGGCAAGGTCTCTTCAGGGCAGCGGTATGTCGGATGTGAAATGAGGAACGGCGTAACCGCGCTTGACCTGTGGTCGGGCGGCAAGCCTGAGATACCATTGCTTGACATTGGGAAAGGCGTTCAGGTCGATCTTGTGACGCTGGAAGCGGGAGACCCATGGCCAGACCGCCATGTCGGCGATGGAATAGGCGTCGACGAGGTAGTCGCGGCCTTCGAGCCGCGCGTTCAGCGTCTTGTACAGGCGGCGGGTGTCCCTATGAAAGAGATCCTCCGCGAATGGCGCTTCGCCGCTATTGTAGGTCAAAAAATAGTGGGCGTGACCGAGCGTCGGCCCGAAACCGCCCATCTGCCACATTAGCCATTCGATCGTGTGATGCCGGGCGGCACCCTGCCGGGGCAGGAAGCGGCCGGTCTTTTCGGCGAGGTAGAGCAGGATGGCGCCGGATTCAGCAAGCGTAACACCGGTCTCGTGATCGATGATAGCCGGAATCTTGCCGCCCGGATTGATGGCGAGATAGTCTTGCTGGAATTGGTCCCCCTTGGTGATGTCGATCGTGTGGGGGCGGTAGGGGAGGCCGAACTCCTCGAGCGCGATGGATACTTTGAGCCCGTTCGGCGTGATCCAGGTATAGAGGTCGATCATCCCAGGTTCAATCGAACATCATTTCGTCGACCGGCAGCTTCGTCATTCCGAAGCGCCCGGTGACATCGTCGAGGCCAGAGAACATGTCTCGCAGAGTTTGCACAATCGTCTCGACGCGCGGATCAATGACGCGATAGACGATCGCCTTGCCGTCGCGGCGCCCTTCGATCACCCCGGCCTCGCGAAGCTCGCTTAACTGCTGGGAAAGCGTCGGCTGGCGGATACCGAGTTCGTCCTCCATCGCCGAGACCGAGGCTTCCGTCTCTATCAGATAGCAGACGATCGCCAGGCGGTTGGCGTTGGCGATCAGCTTCAGCAATTCGCTTGCTGCGCCGACATCGCGGCAGACTCTTGAGGAAACGGGCTTCGTCAATGGTGTCGTCCTTGAAGGTTCTATAAAAAAGTAAAGTGACGGCGCTGAATTTTCAACTCCGGCTCGCTCACTTCGCTCGATCTGGTAAAAGATTTCATTGCCTATCGATTTTATAGGATTTCAAAGACGATTTTCTCCTGCTGACGATAATCGCTTCCTCGCAATCAATTTATAAAAAAGTAAATTGACTGCTAGGAGCCACGTTATCGGTCGCATAGAATGAAAATTGGTGTTCATCCCAACAATCTGCATCTTCGCCTCGCGCGGCTCTGGCCCGGCGCCTTCGTCGATCTGCAGCCAATATTCGTCTCCTATGCCGAAGGCCGCGATACCGCGGTGCTGCTGGAAAGTGGCGACATCGATCTCGGCGGCACCGGCTCGACGCCGCCGCTTGAGGCGGACATGCGCGGCCTCGGCGTCGAATATATCGCCGCCTCCGCACCGCGTCCGGCCAATGGCGCCATCTTCGTCAGAAGCGACAGCCCGATCGGCTCCGTCGCGGAGCTGAAGGGCCGCCGGATCTCCTTGATCGATGGTTCGTTTCACACCTATCTCCTGGCCCGCAGCCTGGAAGGCGAGGGACTGAGCCTGCCCGATGTCGAGCGGATCGAAAGCGGCGCGCGCGATTCGCTCGCCGACCTGCTCGAAGGGCGCGTCGATGCCTGGGTCGCCATGTCGCCGCGTCTCGAAAAGGCGCTGGAGCGCGATGACGTCAGGTTGATCGTCCGTTGCGGCGCGGCCATTCCCAACCGTTCTTTGTTCTGGACATTGGAGCGGAACGGCCTTTCGGCGGCGGAAATTGGGGCGGTCGTCTCCGAACTCAGCCGGATCGGTAACGAGATCGCTGCCGATCCACGCACCGCTGCCAGACTTCTTGCATCGGGCGACCGCGGCGGATCTGGCGACCGCGGCGGAACGGATATCGATGCCTGGGAAAAGGTGGTGCGCTCGCGCGACTTCACGGTGTTTCCGATCGACGACGAGATCATTGCCGAACAACAGGAAGAGGCCGACACGCTGCTGCGCCACGGCCATTTCGACAAGCCCATCGTGCTGAAACGTCCGCTCGAAACCGTGAAATAACGAGGAATCAGGAGATGAACGTTTTCTGGTACATGTGCGCGCCCGACGGCGCCTATCCCTGGCAGCCGGAAGGCTCACGTCAGGTTGACTACGGCTACTACAAGCAGCTTGCCCAGGCCTACGATCATCTTGGCTACACCGGCGCCCTGTTTGCGACCGGCGCCCACGACGTCTGGGTGCTGGCGAGCGCGCTGCTGGCCCACACCGAGCGGCTGCGTTTTCTCGTCGCCATCCATCCCGGCCTCGTCGCGCCGACATTGCTTGCCAAGATGGCCGCGACCTTCCAGGAGTTCGCCCGCGGCCGGCTGCTGATCAACGTCGTCTCCGGCGACGCCAAGATGCTCGGCGCCTATGGCATGATGCTGCCGCATGACGAGCGTTATGACATGGCGGACGAATATCTGCAGCTCTGGCACCGGCTCTTTGCCGGCGAGAGCGTCACCTATCAGGGCAAGTATTTCTCGACCGACGGCGCCAAGCTCGCCTTGCCGGTCGGCGAGAGCATCGCACCGCCGCCACTCTGGTTCGGCGGCTCGTCGGACAAGGCATTGGATGTCGCGGCAAGACATGTGGACACCTATCTCTCCTGGGGCGAGACGCCCGCCCAGATCGGCGAGAAGGTCGAAGCGGTGAAGGCGCGTGCCGCCCAATACGGGCGTGAGCTGGAATATGGCATCCGCCTCTATGTCATCGTTCGCGACACAGACGAAAAGGCCTGGGAGGCGGCGGCCGATCTCTATGGTCGCATGGATGATGCGGCGATCACCGCCAACCAGCGTTTCGTCGCAAGAAGCGATTCCGTCGGCCAGCAGCGCATGACCGCACTGCATGGCGGCCTCAAGCCAGAAAACCTGCGCGATCTCGAAGTCGCGCCGAACCTCTGGGCCGGCATTGGCTTGGTGAGGCCCGGCCCCGGCACGGCGATCGTCGGTTCGCCGGATACGGTTCTGCGCACGCTCGAAGCCTACCAGAAGGCGGGTGTCGATACTTTTATTCTTTCTGGCATGCCGCTGCTTGAGGAAGCCTATCGTTTCGGCGAAAAGGTGCTGCCGCGGCTCGATGTCAGCAGGGAGGTCTCGAAGGCGCGGAACTACACCTGGTCGACGCTCTTCGATCGCGATCTTTCGACCGTCAAGAATGCCTGATCCTCTCGCCTGAAGGTAAGTTTTGTGGCCACCAGTGAATTTCATCCGATCGAACAGGCCGCTCCAGACAGCAGGGTGGCAGCGCGCCTGCTGCGGGCGATCGAGGCGGTTCTCGGCATTGCCGCGGCGCTTGTTCTCGCCGTGCTGCTCGTGATGGTGCTGGTGACGGTCTGCCTGCGCTATTTCTTCAGTGCCGGCTTCATTGGTGCCGAGGATCTCGGCATCTGGCTGCATGTGGGCCTGATTGCGCTCGGCGCGCCGCTCAGCCTCAACAGCGCGCTTGCCATGCGCCTCGACGTCTTCGTTAAGATGCTGCCGGAAAGCCTCCAGCCGGTCACGCGGATCGGCGCCGATGTTTTCACCGTGCTTTCGGCGCTGATTCTGAGCTTCGGCGGCAGCGAGATCATGACGATGCTCGGCGGCGTCTCGCCGACACTCGGCGTGCCGGAATGGATCCGCTTCGGTTTCCTCGGCGCCGGCGGCGCGCTGATCCTCGTCGTGCTGCTTCTGCAACGCATCGCCGAAGGCAAGGTCCTGCCGGTTGTGATTTCGCTTGCGGTCGGCGTCGGGCTCTATGCCGGTATCCCGCATGTCGCGCTCGATCTCGATTGGCCGCCGAGCATCTTCCTCGGACTGATCGCCGCGGTCGGTCTCGTGCTCGCCGCGCCGCTGCCTCACGCCTTTCTTGCCGCAGCCTATGTCGTCATTGCCTTCGGCAGCAGCCTGCCGGAGCCGGCGATCGTCTCGGCAACCGTCACCGGCATCTCGAAATTCCTGCTGCTCGCCATTCCCTTCTTCCTACTCGTCGGCGGTCTCCTCACTGCCTCCGGCGTTGCCAACCAGCTTGTGCGCTTCGCTGCCGCCATGGTCGGCCATCGCAGGGCCGGACTGGCGCAGACGACGCTGCTCACCAGCGTTCTCTTTTCCGGCGCCTCCGGCTCGTCGGTCGCAAATGCCGCTTTCGGCGCATCGACCTTCCAGCCCGAGCTGGTCAAACACGGCTATCGGCCGGCGCAGGCGGCGGCGATCATCGCCTCGACATCGGTTCTCGATAATGTCATCCCGCCGTCGATCGCCTTCCTCATCCTTGCGACCGCGACCAATCTTTCCGTCGGCTCGCTGCTCGTCGGCGGCTTCTTCGCCGGCGGGCTGATGGCCATATGCCTGGCGGTCGCCATCCATCTGACCGTGCGTGAGCAGGTGCCCTTGCCGCGCGCCAATGCGAAACAGCGCTGGCAGTCGGCGGTCCAGGCGATCCCGGCCTTCGGGCTCGGCGTCATCGTCGTCGTCGGCATCCGCATCGGCATCGTCACCACCACGGAAGCTGCCGCCCTTGCCGCCTTCTACACGCTGCTGCTCGGTATCGGCGCGCGCCTCGGCATCCTCTCGCTCTATAGCGCCTTCCGCCAGGCGGCTGTCGAGGCGGCGGCGATCGGTCTTCTCATCGGTACGGCTGGCCCCTTCGCCTTTCTGCTGGCAGTCGACGATGTGTCCGGGCTGATTTCGCATCTGACGACTGTGCTCGGCGGCAGCGCGCTTGCGGTGATCCTGCTGTCGAACGTCATCCTGCTGGTCGTCGGCCTCGTTCTCGACATCGGCGCGGCGATCCTGCTCTTCGGCCCGATCCTGCTGCCGGCAGCGGTCGCCGCCGGCATCGATCCCATTCAGTTCGGGGTGATCATCGTCGTCAACCTGATGATCCACGGACTGACGCCGCCGCTTGGCATGCTGATCTTCGTCGTCAGCGGCGTCACGCGCATTCCCGCTTCGGCACTCTTCCGGGCGGTCGTTCCCTATCTCTCCGCCCTTCTGGTCTCGCTCGCAATCCTTTGCGCCTGGGCCATCATCTTCTAACCAACAGGACAACCCCATGGACGATCTCAACCGACGCAATTTCTTAAAGACCGCAGCCCTCACTGGTGCGGCGCTTGCAGCGCCCGCCTTCGTCCGCACGGCGGCTGCCCGCACGACGACGATCACGATCGCCTCGCTGCTCGGCGACGACAAGCCGGAGACGAAGATCTGGGTGAAGATCGGCGAATTGGTCGAGGCGAAGCTTCCCGGCCAGTTCAAGTTCAATATCGTCAGGAACGGTGCGCTCGGCGGCGAGAAGGAAGTGGCCGAAGGCGTGCGTCTCGGTTCCATCCAGGCCAGCCTCTCGACGGTCTCGTCGCTCTCCGGCTGGGCGCCGGAACTGCAGATCCTCGATCTGCCCTTCCTCTTCCGCGATGCCGACCATGTGCGCCGGACCGTCAGCGGAGATGTCGGCGCCGATCTCAAGCAGAAGCTGCAGGCGCAGAATTTCGTCGTCGGCGATTTCATCAATTACGGCGCCCGTCATCTCCTCACCAAGGAGCCGGTGACACGGCCGGAGCAGCTCAAGGGCAAGCGCATCCGCGTCATCCAGAGCCCGCTGCACACCAAGCTGTGGAGCGCATTCGGCACGACGCCGATCGGCATTCCGATCACCGAGACCTACAATGCCCTTGCAACCGGCGTCGCCGACGCGATGGACCTGACCAAATCGGCCTATGCCGGCTTCAAGCTCTATGAGGTCGTGCCCGATATGACCGAGACCGGCCACATCTGGGCATCCGGCATCGTCTATTATTCCTCGACCTTCTGGGCCGGCCTCAACGACGAGCAGAAGGCGGTGTTCCAGCAGGCCTCCAGCGAAGGGGCCGCCTATTTCAACCAGCTGATCGTCGACGACGAAGCCAAATCCGTCGAGACGGCGCTTGGCCATGGCGGAAAGCTCTTGAAGCCGGAAGCCTTCGACGAATGGCAGAAGGGCGCCCAGGGCGTCTGGGACGATTTCGCGGCTGTCGTCGGCGGCCTCGACAGGATCAAATCGGTCCAGGCCGCCTGAGCAAGGGGCAGGGCGGTTTGTGCCTGCCGCTTTTGACGGGACCGATGGAAAACCATCGGTCTCTTCGTCGCGCGCACTTGCCGGAAAAATAATGCCGCAGCAGGCCGGAAATCGAAAGAGCATGCCTTCGGTTATCGTGGTATATGACTTACTTAAAATCCTGGACTGGGAAGTCTTTACCTTCGGCCGGTGCGATCCTGTTGACCGCAATCTCGCGACCGCTTCCGGCGGACGGATCCCATGGCCTCGATTTGAGCTGAACAACTTTGAACACAAGGCTTTGGAGGGCCGACCATGAGCTTACGCATCAACGATATTGCCCCCGATTTTACCGCCGACACCACCCAGGGACCGGTCAGTTTCCATGATTGGATCGGCAATGGCTGGGCCGTCCTGTTCTCGCATCCGAAGAATTTCACGCCTGTCTGCACCACCGAGCTCGGTGCCATGGCAGGCCTCGCGGGAGAATTTTCCAAGCGCGGCGCCAAGATCATCGGCATCTCCGTCGATCCGGTGGAAAGCCATGCCAAGTGGAAGAACGACATCAAGACCGCCACCGGTTTCGACGTCGAATATCCCCTGATCGGTGACAAGGACCTCAAGGTCGCCAAGCTCTACGATATGCTGCCGGCCGGCGCCGGCGAGAGCTCGGAAGGCCGCACGCCAGCCGACAATGCGACGGTGCGTTCGGTTTTCATCATCGGTCCGGATAAGAAGATCAAGCTGATCCTGACCTATCCGATGACGACGGGCCGGAATTTCAACGAGATCCTGCGCGCCATCGACTCTATCCAGCTGACGGCGAAGCACCAGGTGGCGACACCGGCGAACTGGAACCAGGGCGAGGACGTCATCATCACCGCCGCGGTTTCCAACGAAGACGCGATCACGCGTTTCGGTTCCTTCGATACGGTGCTGCCTTATCTCCGCAAGACCAAGCAGCCGACTGCCTGATCGCTGTTCTTAAGATTCTCCAAGCCGCCGCGAGCACGTCGCGGCGGCTTTTTACTGATCAGCTAAGCGGTGGCTTTTCGTGCCCGCACCGCATCGCCGAATGCCTGAAACAGCGCACGGTTCACAGGGTTGGTCTGCGGATCGTATTCGGCATGCCATTGAACGCCGAGCGCAAATCCCGGCGCGTCCTTGAACCGTATCGCCTCGATCGTCCCGTCCTCGGCAATACCTTCGGCAACGACCTTCTCGCCAAGCTCGAGAATGCCCTGTCCATGCAGGGAATTCACCCGGATCGTCTCCCGCCCGAGGATGCGCGCAAACATCCCGTCCTCTATAAGTCGAACATCGTGACGATCGCCGAAAACGATGGCGAGGTCGGGATGGATCTCGCCGGTTTCCAGGCGCGGCATTCGGTGGTTCATGCGTCCGGGCAATTCCCGGATTTCGGGATGCAGCGAGCCGCCGGCCGCGACGTTCATTTCCTGAAAACCGCGGCATATGCCGAAAATGGGAACGCCGCGCGCAACACAGGCTTCGATCAACGGCAACGCCAGCCCGTCACGATCCTCGTCATAAGGTTCATGCTTGGGATCCGGCACAGTGTTGAAACGGCTGGGATGGACATTGGCTCTGGCGCCCGTCAGTAGGATGCCGTCGACGACAGCCAGCAGATCTGCGATATCGGCCAGTTTGGGATTGCCGGCAAACATCAGCGGCAAGGCATCGGCGACATCGGCCACGGCCCGCAGATTGTTTTCTCCGACAAGCTGAGCCGGAAATCGGCTTTCGACAACGCGGGCATTCCCGATGATGCCGATTACGGGTCTTGTCATTGCTGGTCACACCCCAAGTCGCAACGCCGGATAATGCCAGAGCCCCCGGGCAGATGATTAAACACCGTGTAGCCGGATCGGCCTCTGGCCGGCCGCCACCATGATTATCCTTAGCTGGGCCGAAGCTCAATCCGGAACGGGAAGGGCGCGCTGGTTGTAGAGGATCTTGCGGATGCGCGCCTGTTCTTCTTCGGAAGGTTTGCTGTTGTCGGTGCCGAGATCGGCGCCCACCGCAAGGCCGCGCTGGACGCCGGGCCGTGCGCCGACCTCCTCGAACCATCGCTTGAAATGCTTGAATTCGTCGATGTCCTGACCCTGCGCCTGCCAGTTGACGGTCCAGGGATAGCTGATGATGTCGGCGATGGTGAATTCGTCGCCGGCGAGATAACGCCGGTCGCGAAGCCGCATGTTGAGAACGCCGTAGAGGCGGTTGGCTTCGTCGGTGAAGCGCCGCACGGCATAGGACTGATCGCCTTCGCGATCGCCGAGGCGGCGGAAGTGCCCGGCTTCACCGAGCTTCGGCCCTTGGTTGGCCATCTGCCAGATCACCCATTGCGTCACCTCGTATTTGCCGCGCAGATCCTGCGGCCAGAATTTGCCGGTCTTTTCGGCGAGGTAGAAGAGGATCGCGCCGGATTCGAAGACGCTGAGCGGCCCGCCGCCGTCGGCAGGCGCGTGGTCGACGATAGCAGGCATGCGGTGATTGGGATTGAGTTGGAGATAATCGGGTTTGAACTGGTCGCCGCGGCTGATATTGACCGGCACCAGCCGGTAGGGCGTGCCGGTTTCCTCCAGGAAGATCGAAACCTTCTTGCCGTTCGGCGTCGGCCAGTAATGGAGATCAATCATCTACGCGTCCTCGTTCGCTGATGTATTCTGGCGATCAGGATGACGCTGCGACCGTGGCAGGTCGAATATATCTGTTCCAAAATTGAGGACGAAATTAGAAACCTGGTGCAGAGGTGGAAATGGGGGAAGCTTCCTACCCGTATCGATGGTATTGAGAATCCAGCGTCGCGATGGAAGTTCGAACCCGCCGAGATCCGATGATAGGCCGGAAACGTCAGTCCGACATGGGAAGGAGATCGGCGAAGGCCATGCTTTCGCTCTGCCTTCTGTTTTCTCATGTCGACGCGGTCATGGCTCAGCCGGAAGGAAGCGCGGCGCCGCCGGCCTGTCTCTATTCAGGTCCTTCGGCGTCTGGATTGGGTGAAACGCTCTGCATCCGTAAGGACAGTTTCAACCGTGACCTCTGCGTCGCGATCGAGCATTTCGCCAGCGCCAATCAATTGCCGCCGGATTATTTCGCTCGTCTCATCTGGCGGGAAAGCACCTTTCGCCCGGATGCCGTCAGCTTCAAAGGAGCCCAGGGGATTGCGCAGTTCATGCCCGGAACGGCGAAACTCCGCGGCCTCGAAGACAGCTACCAGGTGTTGGAAGCCTTAAGGAAATCGGCGCAGTATCTCGACGAATTGCGCAATCGCTTCGGCAATCTCGGCCTTGCCGCCGCTGCCTATAACGCCGGCGAAAATGGCCTTGCCTCTTACCTTACGTCAGGAAGATTGCCTTACGAGACGCGCGGCTACGTGATGGCGATCACCGCGCATACGATCGAGGAATGGAAGGATAACCCGCCGGAAAATGCGGCCGCCCCGCTCGACAAGGACAAACCGTTTCTCGATGGCTGCGTGGCGCTTGCGGAGAGACGGACGTTGAAGGACACGCCCTGGCGTCAGGAGGGCGAATGGGCACCCTGGGGCGTCCAGCTTGCGGCGAACGCCAATGTCGCGATAGCCCGGCGCATGTTTCTCGATGCCGTGCAGGATCTGCCTGCGCCATTGAACGCCGAGCAACCGCTGATCCTGCGCCAGCGCGACCGCAGCTTCGGTTTTCGCCCGCGTTATGCCGCCCGCATCGGCCGGCAGACACGCTTGGAAGCCAATGACCTCTGTAACCAGATCCGCAAACACGGCGGCACCTGCCTTGTCTTCAAGAATCGATAGCGAGCCCGATCGAGCCGCCTGGGTCACGAAAAGTCTGCTTGCAGGATCGCCTGAGCACAGCATATTCGACACGGAAATACCAAGGGAGGAACGATGATGCGGGTTTTGGTAATCGGGGCAACGGGCCATGTCGGAACCTATCTCGTTCCCCGTCTGGTGGAGGCAGGTCACGACGTCGTTACGATCAGCCGCGGCAGGGCAAAGCCTTACATGGCAAACTACGCATGGGCTTCGGTCGATCAGCGTCAGATGGACCGGGCAGCGATGCAGCGCACGGGTGAGTTCGGCCCGGCCGTGCGCGCAGTGAAAGCCGATATCGTCATCGACATGATCTGCTTCACGCTGGAAAGCGCCGAGCAACTGGTGACGGCGCTGTCCGGGCATGTCGGCCATTTCCTGCATACCGGCACGATCTGGACGCATGGCTACCCCAGCGCCGTGCCGACGCTGGAAGAGGCGCCGAAGTCTCCTTTCGGCGACTACGGCACACAGAAGGCTGCGATCGAAACCTATCTGCTGCAGCAGGCAAGGCTTCGCGGATTTCCGGCAACCATCATCCATCCCGGCCACATTGTCGGCCCCGGCTGGGCGCCGCTCAATCCGGCCGGCAATTTCAACCTGCAGGTCTTTTCGACCCTTGCCCGCGGGGAGGCCCTGGCGCTGCCCAATTTCGGCTTGGAGACCGTTCATCACGTCCATGCCGATGACGTGGCGGCGATGTTCACGAATGCGATTGCCAACTGGAATGCCTCGATCGGCGAAAGTTTCCACGCGGTTTCGGAGCAGGCTTTGACGCTTCGCGGCT
This sequence comes from Rhizobium sp. BT04, assembly GCF_030053135.1. Classification (NCBI taxonomy): domain Bacteria; kingdom Pseudomonadati; phylum Pseudomonadota; class Alphaproteobacteria; order Hyphomicrobiales; family Rhizobiaceae; genus Rhizobium; species Rhizobium sp. BT04. The sequence continues at coordinate 333,526 of NZ_CP125652.1, forward strand.
ATGCCGAAGCCATGTCGCGCTGGTTTGGTCACGAGCCGAAGCTCACCTTCGCCCCATTCGACGCCTGGGCCGAAAGCCAGACGGCCGAGGATGCGGAGGCGACCTGGGAACATATCGCCCGCAGCCCGAATTGCTCGATTGCCAAGGCCAAACGCCTGCTCGGTTACACCCCGAGATACACCTCCCTGCAGGCGGTGGAGGAATCTGTCGGCTGGCTGGTCGGGCAGGGGCGGATCGAGACCTGACCCCGGTCTAGCGGATCAAGATGGCCCTGAAATCATTGACATTGGTGCCGGTCGGGCCGGTTTCGAAGAGATCACCGGTGGCCGCGAAGCCAGAATAGCTGTCATTGCTGTCGAGCAGCCGGCGCGGATCGAGGCCGGCGGCGCGCAGGCGCCTTGCCGTGCCGCCATCGGCAAAGGCGCCGGCATTATCCTCCGAGCCGTCGATCCCGTCCGTGTCGGCGGCCAGGACATGAATGCCCTCCTGTCCGTCGATCGCCAGCGCCATGGCGAGCGCGAATTCGCCATTGCGTCCGCCCTTGCCGCCCTTGGCTCTCAGCGTCACCGTCGTCTCGCCGCCGGAGAGGATGGCGACCGGCTTCGAAAACGGCCTGTTGCGGCCCGACACTTCGCGGGCGATCGCCGCATGCACCAGCGCCACGTCGCGCGATTCCCCCTCGATTGCATCCGAGAGAATCGCCGGCTCGATCCCCTGCGACTTCGCGAGCGCCGCCGCTGCCTCCAGCGAGACGCCGGCGGAAGCGATGATGTGGTGCTCATGCCGTAAGAAGACCGGATCGTCCGGCCGTGGCGCATCGGCTTTCGGCGAGTTCAAATGGTCGAGTGCTGCCTGCTGCAGCTGCAATCCGTATTGCCTGACGATCTCGAGCGCATCGTGCCGCGTCGAGCCATCCGGCACCGTCGGCCCGGAGGCGACATGGGCCGGGTTGTCGCCGGGAATATCGGAGACGATCAGACTGACGACCTTCGCTTTGGTCGCTGCTGCAAGTCTTCCGCCCTTGATGGTGGAGAGATGCTTGCGCACGACATTCATCGCCGAGATCGGCGCGCCCGAGGCAAGCAGCATTTGGTTGAGTGCGATCTCGTCTTCAAGGCTCAGCCCCGGGGGCGGGGCGGGCAGCAGCGCCGAGCCGCCGCCGCAGATCAGCGCGATCACCAGATCGTCCTCGCTCAGCCCGTTCACCGTCTCCATCAGCCGCTTTGCGCCGGCAAGCCCCGCGGCATCCGGCACCGGATGGGCGGCCTCGATGATCTCGATATCGCGCGTCTCGCAGCCATAGCCGTAGCGGGTGATCACCAGGCCTTCGAGCGCTCCGTCCCACACGCTTTCGAGCGCCCGCGCCATCTGCGCCGCGCCCTTGCCGGCGCCGATCACCACGGTCTGTCCCTTCGGCCTGTCAGGCAGATGCGCCTTGATGCCGGTCAGCGGATCGGCGGCGCGAACCGCCGCGTCGAACAGGCTTTTCAGGAAATCGCGGGGAGCTGATATCGTCATCGGTGGTCCCAGTTGCCTCGAGTGTCGGTCATGATGCGGACTGTCGACGCATCGGCGTGCCGGCGTCAAGGTCGAAGACGAGGCGGCGTGACAGCCGTGGACTGCAAATTCTGCCTCCTCCAAAGGAGCGGATACGAACGATAGAAAGCATTAACCATAGTCCCGTAGACAACGAACAGGATCAAAGGAACCTGTGTTCGATGGCTACTGAAATGACCTGCCGCCCCGCCGCCTCTCGTGAAGGCAGGGTTATTGCTTTTCCCTCTGGGACCGGAACGGCCAATATCGAGCGCTGCGCCCGCGAACTCGGCCGGCGGCATGGCGCGGAGGCGATCGAATTCTGGAGAGCCGAATGCCGCAGGATAGCCGATCAGCTTCTGGCAGCCGGCATGCCGGAGAGTGAGGTCGGTCAGCGGGTGCTGCAGTTTCAGCAAGATGTCCAGATCGAACTCGTCCTCAACCATCAAAACGGGCCGCTGCCCAAGTCTCAAAACCGATAGCGGCAATCTCGCTGGATCATGCCGTCGAGTAGCCGCTGCTTGGCATGCAGGCCAGTTTGTCGCGAATATTACCGCAGCAGCCCGGCGGAGCGGAGGGCGTCTTCGATGACCTTCTGAATGCCGCCGCGGTCGCCGCCCGCGGCGAATGAAGCTGTGGCGTTTTCCTGTTGCGCAGCAGAGGGTCTTGGGGCGCGCCGCTTTTCAAACGAGGGAACCAGACCCCAGGATCTGGCGGTTTCGACGGTCGAGGAAATGCCGACGTCCAGCATGAAGGGGCCGCTTGCCTCGTAGCCGGTGCCGACATCGAGCGGCGTGCCGTGACCCATCCCGGCAATCGTATAGAGCTCGATCGCCTCGACACCCTGCGCATCGGTCCAGACCTTTCGCTGATGTCCTCCGATATTTTCGACGCGCGCCGGCAATGCGTCGACGCCGTGGATATGTCTCCATTGCTCGACCATCGCATTCGCATTGGATGGCGCGACGGTTCTGTCTGCGGTTCCCTGCCAGAGCGACAATGTCGGCCACGGGCCTTCATGCGCCGAAGCGTTTCTCACCCGCAGTTCCAGTTCTTGGCCAGTCGGACCGCCGTGGCCGCGCATTCTGTCGAATGCCTCGGGAATGGTTGCCGCACTTGCATATGGCAGGCCTGCAATGATCGCGCCACCGGCAAAAACCTCGGGATAGGCGGCAAGCATGGCGGCGGCCATGGCGCCGCCGGCCGAAAGCCCGGTCACGAACACGCGCCTGCCGTCGATGCCGTGTTCCGCGGTGACCTTTGCGATCATCTGGCGAATGGAAAAGACCTCGCCGTGATCCCGGCGGATATCCTCCGGGTTGAACCAGTTGAAGCAGAGGTTTGGATTGTTTGCCCTGTGTTGCTCGGCAAACAGCAGCGCAAAACCATAGTCCTCGGCCAATCCAGACCACCCCGACCCGATATCATAGCCGGCGGCAGTCTGCGTGCAGCCGTGCAGGACGACGACCAGGGCCATGTTTTTCCCGCGCTTTGACGGCAGGTAGGTATAACCCGCCAAGTTCCCCGGATTTGAGCCGAACGCGGCCAAGGCGACGAGATCGGGGTTGTCCTGCCCGGGTTGGGGGCGAAGCGTTCCTCGCAGCGCAGCGAGGCGCGCGATGGTGTCTGACATAGATCTCATGAAAGTCTCCGCCAATCAGCAGCCGGGATGGCGGTGATGCTTAACTAAACGTATCAGTTAGCGAATGGTTGCTGCGCTGCACAATATTTTTCCGGAGTGACCACATTTCCGGATCCGGGGGCGCTCTTGATCAGGAGTCCACCAGCTAAGTTATTCAGATATCTTATTTTCTTTTGCAGGCGAGGGGAACATACCCGCCGGCACCGGGTTATCAGCGGCAATCTTCCGACGAAGATATGAACGCGAGGAAACCAATGAAAAAGATTCTATTAACAACGGCTGCCTTCCTGATCGCCGCCTCCGTTTCGCTCGCCCAGAGCCAGACACCGACGACAACCCAGGAAACGCCAGCTGTGGCGACGCCTGATACCCAAAATCCGGGCGCGCCTGTCCAAGGCAAGAACAGTTTCACGGAAGACCAGGCCAAGTCGCGGCTTGCGGATGCCGGCTATAGCGCCGTCACCGGCCTCAAGCTTGACGATAAGGGCGTGTGGCGTGCGTCTGCAACGAAGGATGCCAAGCAGGTGCAGGTGGCACTCGATTACCAGGGCAACATCGTCGTCAAGTGAGGGGCCGAGCCTTTCCTCAACATCGAAGGATAACATTATGAAGACTGTAACAGGACTGTTCGACACTTATGAAGATGCGAAATCGGCCGTTGGTCAGCTCGAAGCTGCCGGCATTGCATCGAAGGAAATCAGCATCGTTTCGAATACCGGCGATGGCCGCGCCGTCGAGGAGCAGGGTAGCAATACCGCTGAAGGCGCCGGCACCGGCGCCGGGATTGGCGCTCTCGCAGGCGGTGCCGGCGGTCTGCTGACGGGTCTTGGCATGATCGCCATTCCGGGTGTCGGCCCCGTTGTTGCCGCCGGATGGCTGGTCGCAACGTTGGCCGGAGCAACTGCCGGCGCAGTCGTCGGAGGGGCCGCAGGCGGCGTGGTTGGGGCACTCGTCAAATCGGGTGTGCCCGAAGAAGACGCCCACGTCTACGCCGAAGGCGTCCGCCGAGGCGGCTCGCTGGTCACAGCGCGTGTCGAGGATGATAAGGCCATGGTAGCCAAGGCGATTCTTGACCGTTCCCAAAGTGTCGACGTTGCCGAGCGGCGTGCATCCTATGCCAAAAATGGCTGGGAACGCTTCGACGATACGCTCGATCCCTATACGCCGGCCGAAGTCGATGCCGAACGCGGGCGTTATTCGACCGGCACGCGTATCTGATGTTCTCCGAATAGCTTTGGAAGCCGGCCTCATCAGGGCCGGCTTTTTCATGACGGGGGCTCAACTTTTGAATGCTGCCAATTCGATGGCAGCTTGCGGGCACAGCAAGACCGCGCCGTTCAATTTGATCGACCTCGGCGGCGCGAGGAACTTCGGCCTGGATATGGAGTTGATGCTGTCGATTGACAGCACTGATGCTGCGATCGAACGAGGCTTTTCAGATGTCGAACAAACCCAACTTCTTCTCGCACTTTGCAACTACCGTCGCTGACCTCTCGGGAAAGCCGTTCACCTTTGTCGCGGCTCTTGCGCTCGTGCTTGTCTGGGCGGTGTCCGGCCCCTTTTTCGGCTATTCTGAAACCTGGCAGCTTGTCATCAATACCACCACGACCATCATCACCTTCCTGATGGTGTTTGTGTTGCAGAACAGCCAGAACCGTGACGGTAAGGCTCTGCAGGCCAAGCTTGACGAACTCATCCTGACGAGCCAGGCCGCCAACAAATTTGTCGGTATCGAAAAGCTGGATGAGGACGAACTCAGGGAAATGAGCAAGACCCTTGCCGAAAAGGCCGAATGCGTCGAGGAAAAAGCGGATGAGAAATCCGCGGCGGAAGCAACGTCCACCTAACTCACGGTCTCTGAGGTTTGGCCGTGGTGTTGCTGGCGCATTCCCTCGATGGCGTCGGCGTCCTTCTTCTCAGCCGCAATCCAATGGCTTCCTGCCTTGCTTGAGCGGATCAGCTCATCGAGCTTGGCATGGAGTGCCATCATGTCCCGATTTTGGGAGTGCTGCACCAGCAGCAAGATAAAAAATACAATGAGTGTCCCGAGCATATTGGTCAGCAGAAACCACTGCCGTGGGAAGGAAAAGCTGAGACCCACGGCCACCCATAGAGCTATGAACGCGATCAGCGTGACAGGGACCACGCGATGCCCTGCCCATGAGACGGCCAAGTCAGAGATCTGTCGAAAGCGCCAGTGCATACGGCTCTCCACAGCGCGCCAAAGAGAAGATAGAGCAGATTGGAGTTACTTCCATCGCCTGGGCTCAACAAATAACGCCGTAAACGTACATAAAACCCGCGTTTCCGCGGGTTTATGCTGACGACAAGTCGTTCCCTTACGGATGACGACGAGACGGTCAATTCAGCTTGACCGATGGCTCCCGACCCCAGACCCGGAGTTTGCCAAGCGCCTTGATGAAGGCGCTGACATCCTTCGCCGCGCCGAGCGCAATCACGCCCTCATCCAGGGAATCGGCAATGCCGGCCTTTTGCATGAGCGGCAGCGCTGTTTCCACATAACCGATGAACTTACAGTGGGCGAAGGCATCCGACACGAAATCGCGGGCCGTCGCCTCCTTCAGCAGATCGCCGGTTCCCTCGGCCGAGGGGAGGAGGGCGACGGCGTCGTAAAGCACCGAAGGCCCGCCGTCGATCATCTGATGGGCCTCGATCCAATTGCCGTCCGAGAGCGTCACGCCGCCGATCTTTGGTGCGATCACTTCGAACGTCGCCTTCTGCTCGGTGATCTCGGCAAGCAGCGCCTTGAAGACTGCGGCATCGGTGCCGTCGCTGACAAGAATACCGAGCTTGCGTCCTTCGAACCGTTTCGGACCGCGCTCGATGATGCTGAGCGCCGGCGACGGCTCGAGATCCTGCCGCGTCGGCATGGCGGCATCGGCAGGCTTCGGCATTGACTTGAAGCCGAGTGCGTGGCCGACCTTGCTGGCCAGCGTCTCGTCGATGTTCATCAGATGCGAAACCATCCGCTCGCGAATGACCGGTGTCTCGACCTTGCTCAGTTCGAAGGTCAGCGCTGCGGCGATATGGCGTTGCTCCGGCGGAGTCTGGCTGATGTAGAATTGCCGCGCCTGGCTGTAATGATCGGCAAAGCTTTCCGGCCGCAGCCGCACCTTGGGACCCTGTTCCTCGGCGGCGAAGTGACGATAGCCTTGAACCGGCGATTCCCGTGGTCCCTGATTCCACGAGTTCGGTTGGTAGTTGACGCGCCCGACGGGATTGCGCATCGCCATATGCCCATCCTGCTGGAAATTGTGGAAGGGACACTTCGGGGCGTTGATCGGCAGATGTGTGAAATTCGGACCGCCCAGACGTTTCAGTTGCGTGTCGAGATAGGAGAAGTTCCGTCCCTGCAGAAGCGGATCGTTGCTGAAGTCGATGCCGGGGGGAACGTTCTGCGTCATGAAGGCGACCTGTTCGGTCTCTGCGAAAAAGTTCTCGGGCATACGGTCGAGCACGAGACGGCCGATCGGTTTAACCGGAAGAATCTCCTCCGGAATGATCTTCGTCGGATCGAGAATGTCGAAATCGAACGTGTCGGCAAAGTCCTGATCGAAAAGCTGCACGCAAAGTTCCCATTCCGGGAAGTTTCCAGCCTGGATCGACTGCCAGAGGTCGCGGCGATGGAAATCCGGATCCGCACCATTGATTTTGACTGCTTCGTTCCAGGCGACCGACTGCAGGCCGAGTTTCGGTTTCCAGTGGAATTTGACGAAGGTCGATTCATCCGCTGCATTGACGAAGCGGAAGGTGTGAACGCCGAAACCCTCCATGAAGCGGAACGAGCGCGGAATCGCCCGGTCCGACATCACCCACATGATCATGTGCATGCTTTCCGGCGTGAGGGTGATGAAGTCCCAGAAATTGTCATGCGCCGACTGCGCCTGCGGAAATTCCTTGTCAGGCTCCGGCTTTACCGAATGGATGACATCGGGAAATTTGATCGCATCCTGAATGAAGAAAACGGGGATATTATTGCCGACCAGATCCCAATTTCCCTGCTGGGTGTAGAGCTTCACCGCGAAGCCGCGCACGTCGCGCGCCAGATCGAAGGAACCCTTGCTGCCGGCGACGGTCGAAAACCGGACGAAAGCCGGTGTTTTTTCGCCGGGCCGCTGGAAAAGATCGGCCCGGGTATAGGCGGCCAGGGATTCGTAGGTTTCGAAGTAGCCGTGAGCGCCGTACCCGCGGGCATGGACGACCCGCTCGGGGATGCGCTCGTGGTCGAAATGAAAGATCTTCTCGCGGAAATGGAAGTCGTCGATGAGGGCGGGGCCGCGGGCGCCGAGACGAAGTGTATTCTGATCGTCTGAGACCGGGCCGCCTTGCGCTGTGGTCAGCACCGGCATGCCGTCTTCGGCGAACTGATGAAGCTCACCACCTGCACCCCGCTGCAGTTTTTGATCATGGATCGTTGCGGTGTCCGAGGGCGAGGTCTTGGACGTCTTCTTGGCCATCTATTTTCTCCGGAAAGGGTTTGACTTAACCGAAGCTCAAAACCGGCCACATGTTCCGTTCAATGCGAAATAAACCGCCACCGACAGTCCCGCGCGTCTTATCCAATGCGCAAAGGACGCTGGGCTCATATAAAGGGGCGCGGGACTTTCGACCCCGCGCCTCCGGTTTCCCTAGTTTCTCAGACCCGGGGCCGAACGAGGAGGTCTTCCTCTTCGTCGCGTTGCGATCCGCCAAGCGCTGCAGCGGCAGAGGCGATGAAAGCCCCGATCAGCAGCGACAACGAGCCGAGCAAGGCCGTGGTGGATGCCGCTTTGCGGGCCTCGTCGGCCGCTTTCTGGGCGGCGACCTTGGCGTCATCGATACGCTTCAGCACCGTATCGACGCGGGTGCGCGCATCGGCTTCGGAAAGGCCGGTCCGAGCAGAGACGATGCTGGCGAGATAGGCCTTGTCGTCATCCGGGATTTGGCCCTCGGCGGCGCCCTTGAGAAGGATGCGCGATACCTCGGATGTTGCCGCGGCATCATTGGATGTCGCCGCCTCACGCACCTGGCCAGGGCGCAGCAATGCGTCGGTAAAATAGGAAGTGGAGAGGTCCACCGGGGCAGTTGCCGGCGATGCTGCTGCCGCACCGGCGACAGTGGCCGTCGATCCCACCGCCTGTGCGGCCGAACCCACGGCTTGTGCACCCGCGCCGGCCAGCGACGTCAGCGACGAGGCAAGAAATCCGGCGACGAAGACCGTCGCCAGAGCCCAGCTTATGAAACCATGCGCGGTGTCGCGGAAGAAAACTTCATCGGTGTGGACGGCCGCCCATTTCGTGCGCAGCCGGCCGGTAATATAGCCTCCGAGCGCCGAAGAGAGCCATTGCACCAGCACCAGCCAGATCGCCGCCGCCACGCCGAGCGTCCCGAGCGAACTGCTTTGGCCCGACCAGGGCGACACCATTGTCAGCCCGAGCCCGGATCCGAGAAGCAAAAGGATGAGGGTCACGCCGATGGCGGCGGCGGCACCCCCGAAGATAGGCCCCCATGTCATTGCCGATTTGGAGGATTCGACCGGAGTGGCAATCTCTCCGGAACCTGTCATTGAAACCGACATGATCTGTTCCTATCGCATAAACAGAGCAAGAAGAATGATGATCGGCAGTGGAACACCGAGCAGCCAAAGTAGAATACCGCGACCCATGAGAGACCTCCTGTCAGAAACTGACGTTACGTTGTTGATGCCACTCAACTTTTAACCACGGTCTTTGTTCCCGGCCGGCTTACTCATCGACGATCTTCATGCGGATCTCATGGAGATCGACGAAAATCTTGCGCGCCCGGAGTTAACGCCAGCGGGGAGCGCGCCTATATCCTTGGTTGAAGAGTGATCCGGAGGAGAGAGCAGAGGCTCTCATCACTCCCGCCGTAAACTGGAGAGCATTTGATGAGCAGATTTCGGGCATTTCTAGCAGCCGGAGCAATCAGCCTTGCCGCCTTGACCTCGGCCTGCTCGACACCGCCGAATTCATATGGCTCCGCATCCGGATATCAGCCGGGAGATTCGATGAACCCGGCCTGTGCGGACGGCTTCCGCCCCCGCGAGGGTCGTTCGTGCAGCTATTAGAGGCGGTCGGCTCCTGTCCGCAAAGAGCGGCGCTTGTGCGGCGCTCATTCCGATTGCCATACCGAGAGCCATGGCCGTGACCCTATACGGCTGCCGTGGCGATAGAATGCGTTCCGCGGCAGGAGCCGGGAGTTCGGTCTTTCAAATTTCTCCAATGGTGAAGAGAGAACGGCCACGTGATCTCGTGGCGGCGACGTGACGTCAATCTGCCGCCCGACCCCATTCTAAAGTTAATGGCAGTCGCGTCCTGCCGCAGTCGTATATCATCTGATCGTCAACGCAAAGCTGGTCGGCTGCGTAGGGCTTTGCATGCTGGTGCTCGGAGTACGGCCTTTCCCAACGCAAAGAAGACAAAAGGTCGACGCGAGAGTTCGCGCCGACCTTTTTCAATCATCATCAGCAAAGCGCCAGTTCATCCGTGGTCGCCAGCAATCTGATTTCATGCAGTAAGTGTAGGCGGCTTGTGAATTATGGCAAGGATTACGGGGCTACCGATTTCTGGCTAGAACCAGCCAACGGCAGAAATCGATTTCAACAGCGGGAGAAAGGAAGGAAGAAAACGCCTGCTTTCGGACTCATCAACGAAACAGGCGCTTGCTTGAAAAATGGCTCCCCGGGCCGGATTCGAACCGGCGACCTGTCGATTAACAGTCGAATGCTCTACCGCTGAGCTACCAGGGATCACTGCTTGGCGCGGTGTGAGTGGGCTAATACAAACGCTTTCCCGATTTGCCAAGCAGTTTTTTCAAAAAAATGAAATGAACTTGTATTTGGGGTGTCGGTGCCCATCTCTGGGGAATGACGAACGGGAATGATCGCGAAGAGATGAGAAGCGGCGAAAAGCCCAAGAAGCGGGCACGGCGCTTCGGTATCGATCACGCCAGCGGCAGGCTTATGCTCGGCTCCTTCAGCATCGGCATGCCGCGCTCGCGCATCGCGCGGATGGCGATCGGCGTGGCCCTCATTCTCTGTGGGCTCCTGGGCTTCCTGCCGATCTTGGGCTTCTGGATGCTGCCGCTCGGCTTCCTCGTGCTTTCCCACGATCTGCCTGTTGCACGCCGGCTTCGGCGGCGGCTGGCGGTCTGGTGGCATAGGCGTCGGAACCCGGCTGGCTGACGCCACCTCTGAGATGTTCATGGAACGGTGAGCGCTTTTCGTATTCGTGGTTTATGGAATGTAAAACGCGAAAAATGCGTCACAATGGTCGAGGTGAGGAATGAAGGCATTGTTTGTAATCGCGCTGTCGGCGGCGACGATTCTCTCCGGCGTTCCCGCCGCGGCCCAAGCCATCGACAGCCGCGGTTTTGACGCTCGCGGCATTTGCCGCCGTCCCGAAGGCTGCGTGGTCGACCACGGCCAAGGCGGCAGCTATAACGGGCCTCGCAACTATCGCAATTTCAACGGTCGGAACGAGCGTGATGGCGGCAACGACCGCAACCGGGACGACCGCCGCTACCGCAGTCAGAACAGAAGCGACATTTTCGACGCTGCATCCAGCCGCATTGCCGCTCTGTGATTGAGCCGGTCCAGCCTAAAGCGCGTCGCAATCTTTCAGATTCGCTCCTTGCGCTTTAGCTGTTTATTTTCTCGCATGTCTCGGCAAAAGCGTTTCACGCTTTGCCTGGCAAAACCGCGGCACACTTTTGCGCGACATGCTTTAGTTCGATCTGAGTTCGCTTTCCTCGAAAATGCCGCCATGGTCCGGATCAAGGCTGGTTGCCATGAACAGGCTGCAGCCGGCAAGGATGAGGACGAGCTTCATCGCGTAGGACACGGAAACCGCATGTCCGCGGCCCGGTGATACGCGGGAAGGCGCAATATAATATTTGTAATAGAAGTCCGGATCGCTGGTTTCCAGCAGGTTCTGGTAGACGTGCGGCGGAATGTCCGCATGTTTCACCGGTGGAGAACCCGGAAACTTTACATGGAGATCCCGGCTCTCGGCATTGTATGCCGCACGCACGTGCTTCGATTTGAGGGTAGCCCAATTCATTGCAGCTCCTATCACCCTCCCGGTGGCAATATGAAGCCTGGCGGACGATCGTCAAGCTGACAATTTGTTTCGAAGGCAATCATCGGCAGGGAATAGAGCATCGTCCCGGTCATGGAATTTCCAGCCTGCGCCCGTTCCGTTGCGGGACGGGAAAATGGCATTTTCGGCAGCGGCGGAATGGCGTTTTTCCGAAATGCCCCCTTGCGATTTCCTTACGATCATTCTAAACGCTCGCCACGGCTCAGATAATGAGCGTGTGAGGCCTCGTGGCGGAGTGGTGACGCAGAGGACTGCAAATCCTTGTACCCCGGTTCAATTCCGGGCGAGGCCTCCAAAAAATTCCACGCGACATAGATGGTCTGATTGCGGCTGGTTCGGCGATGCGGCGTCGCGCATGGGGCGCGGCCGGCAATCGCATTGATCTTCCAAAGGAACCGAGCGGATATCCTGCGTCCACCGGCGTGATATTGCCGCAGACGCCATGCAGGGGCTATCTTCGAGCGCGGTTCGTGCCCTGTCACTTCAGGGTCGTTTCGCCGTCCAGCAGCCCGCAGCAGAATATGCCGATGAGCGCTGCGACGATGAAGAAATCGAACAGCGTGAAATATTCGAAAATCGCAGACACGGCCTGCTCCTCCTATTTCCTCCGCTGCAAATCATAACATGAAGGGGCAGGGGATGCCACGCTTGAGCTGCAGCGCCGCGTGTCCGCTGTGGCGTGGAAGAGGCGCCTGCCGGATTCTTTTCGCCGACGGCTGCCAAGCCTTGAAAGCATCCGTGGCGGGGATTAAGAGACGAGGGACAGGAACCGCTTTTCAACGAGCGAGAGGACATGATGGATTTCGAAGCAGCGCGCGCAAAGATGGTCGACACCCAGGTTCGCACGACGGACGTTACCTCGCATTCCGTGCTGACGGCGCTTCTCACGGTGCCGCGTGAGGCATTCGTGCCGGAGAAGGCAAAGCTGTTGGCTTACATCGACAATGATGTCGAGATATCGGCCGCCGCACCCGGGAAGCCGGCCCGATTCTTGATGGAGGCATCGCCGCTTGCCAAGCTGCTGCAACTGGCTGAGATCACCAAGGATGATTTTGTCCTCGAAGTCGGCTGCGGCACCGGTTACACATCGGCGCTGCTGTCGATCATTGCCGGCTCCGTCATCGCACTCGAATGTGACGAGGCGCTTGCCGCCGAAGCGAAGGCGAAGCTTGCCGACTATGCCAAGGTCGAGGTCGTCACCGGCCCGCTCGAAAAGGGTTACGCTGCCGGCGCTCCCTATGATTTGATCTTCGTCAACGGCGCAGTCGAGGAGGTTCCGGCAGCTCTTCTCGGTCAATTGCGCGATGGCGGCCGTCTGATCACAGTCGAAGGTTACGGCAATGCCGCCCGCGCCAAGGTGTTCGTCGCCGAGCGCGGCGCCGTTTCGGAAAACGTCTTTTTCAACGCTTCGGTCAAGCCGCTGCCGGGTTTTGCCAAGGCGCGCGAATTCGTTTTCTAAGGCCGATTTTATCGATGCATTCAGCGACGGGCGCCATCGGCGCCCGTTTTTTGTCCGGGCCACACGAGAGCCTTCACAAACATGATTTATCCTGACGCCGCCACGGCGCAGCCATCAGGTAACAAAACTGTGCATGGCCGCATTCATTTGATTCGCGATGATTTTTTTCATGGCTGGGGTATTCTAAGGTCGTGGTGATTCGGGTGAACGCTCCACATCATCCGGTCGTTGTTTTTGGATAACGGGGATAGAAATGGCTCAGCCAAGCGTAGCGCGTGAACCGTCCATGGAAGAAATTCTGGCGTCCATCCGCCAGATCATCGAAAGCAATGAGCCCGGCGCCGGCAAGGCGATTTCCGCATCCCTGCCGCCGGTCTACGGCGCCGACGAGGATGAGAACGGCTCCGAGATCCATCTGACGGTGGATGACACCTATGCCGGCGTGGAGTTCCCCGAACCGGCCATGCGCTCCTCCGATCCCCGTTTCGTCGCCGCCAATTCGGCCGGCACCGCGCCCGAAGCAGAAGTGCCGGCCCGCGCCCTGTCGCTTGCCGATGTCGCCGCCCGCGTGCGCGCCGCTTCCGAGCGCAGCGCCGTGCAGGCCGGCCAGGCGCTGCGTGAAATTCCGAGCGGTTTCCGCCAGCCCGAACCGCAGCCGGCCGCAATACCGGAGCCGCCGCGCGCCGCGGCGTCACAACCTCAAACCCAACCGGCACAGCCTGTTTTCCCGGCCGCTGCAGCGCCTGTTCAGCACGCTCCGGAGCAGCCGGCCGCGCCGGTGCTGATGGAAGCGCCTGAGGTGGTCGTCGCCGAGCCGGCGCCTGCTATCGAAACGCCGCCGCCGGCTTTTGAACCCGCTCAGTCGTCGGCCGAGCGTTTCCTGCCAAGCGTTATGGACGAGGTCCAGCCGGCGCTGCTTTCGGCGGATGCCGGCCTGCAGATCAGCCGCTCCTTCGAGGAGCTCGCCGCCGCGATCGACGGGGCCGAGCGCCGCTCGCTGGATGAGATCGCCGAGGATATGCTGCGCCCGATGCTGCGCGAATGGTTGGATGATAATCTGCCGACTCTGGTTGAACGGCTGGTGCGCGAGGAAATCGAGCGCGTGGCGCGCGGCCCGCGCCGCTGATCGGATTGCTTTTTCGTGGAAGAGCCGCTCCGGTCTCCGGGGCGGCTTTTTTATTGACTTGGCCGTGGCCATCCTATTTACAAACGCCACCCTCGAACCTCGAAATTGGTCAGAAAATGCTCGACAAGACCTATGATTCTGCTGCCGTCGAACCGAAAATCGCCGCCAAATGGGATGATGCGGACGCCTTCCGCGCCGGCGCGAACGCCAAGCCCGGGGCCGAGACCTTCACCATCGTGATCCCGCCGCCGAACGTCACCGGCTCGCTGCACATGGGTCACGCGCTGAACAACACGCTGCAGGATATCCTGGTGCGATTCGAGCGCATGCGCGGCAAGGACGTGCTCTGGCAGCCGGGCATGGACCATGCCGGCATCGCCACGCAGATGGTCGTCGAGCGCAAGCTGATGGAGCAGCAGCTGCCGGGCCGCCGCGAGATGGGCCGCGACGCCTTCATCGACAAGATTTGGGAGTGGAAGGCCGAATCGGGCGGCCTGATCTTCAACCAGCTGAAGCGCCTTGGCGCATCATGCGACTGGTCGCGTGAGCGCTTCACCATGGACGAAGGCCTGTCGAAGGCCGTTCTCGAAGTCTTCGTCACGCTCTACAAGGAAGGCCTGATTTACAAGGACAAGCGCCTCGTCAATTGGGACCCCAAACTCTTGACTGCTATCTCCGATATGGAGGTCGAACAACAGGAGGTGAAGGGGCATCTCTGGCATCTGCGCTATCCGCTCGAGCCTGGTGTTACCTATCAATATCCGATTGCCTTCGACGAGGAGGGCAAGCCGACCGAATTCGAGACGCGTGACTATATCGTCGTCGCGACGACGCGGCCGGAAACGATGCTGGGCGATACCGGCATTGCCGTGAACCCCGAGGATGAGCGTTATAAGCCGATCGTCGGCAAGCATGTCATCCTACCGATCGTCGGTCGCAAAATTCCGATTGTCGCCGATTCCTATGCGGACCCGACGGCTGGCACCGGCGCGGTGAAGGTCACGCCTGCGCATGACTTCAACGACTTCGAGGTCGGCAAGCGGGCAAAGCTGCGTGCCATCAACATCATGAATATCGACGGCACGATCGCCATCAAGGACAATGAGGACTTCCTCGAGGGTCTCGACAATCCGGCGGCACTCCATGGCGCCTGGGATCGCCTGGAAGGGCAGGACCGTTTCTATGCACGCAAGGTCATCGTCGAGATTTTCGAGGAGGCCGGCCTCCTCGATAAGATCGAGCCGCACAAGCACATGGTCCCGCACGGCGATCGCGGTGGCGTGCCGATCGAACCGCGGTTGACGGAACAATGGTTTGTCGACAACAAGACCTTGGGACAACCCGCGCTGGAATCCGTTCGCGAGGGAAGAGCAAGGTTTATCCCCAGGAACTGGGAAAACACCTATTTCAACTGGCTGGAGAACATCGAGCCGTGGTGCATTTCCCGCCAGCTCTGGTGGGGGCATCAGATTCCCGCTTGGTATGGCCCGGATGGCCAAGTCTTCGTCGAAAAGACCGAGGAAGAGGCGCTCCAGGCGGCGATCCAGCATTACCTCTCACATGAGGGGCCGATGAAGGCCTATGTCGAGGACCTGCTGGAAAACTTCAAGCCGGGCGAGATCCTGACGCGTGACGAGGACGTGCTCGACACATGGTTCTCCTCGGCACTCTGGCCCTTCTCGACACTCGGCTGGCCGGATGAGACGCCGGAACTTGCACGTTATTACCCGACCAACGTTCTCGTCACCGGTTTCGATATCATCCCCTTCTGGGTCGTTCGCATGATGCAGATGGGCCTGCATTTCATGAAGGATGAGAATGGCGATCCCGTCGAGCCCTTCCATACGATCTACATTCACGCGCTGGTGCGCGACAAGAATGGGCAGAAGATGTCGAAGTCGAAGGGCAACGTCATCGATCCCCTGGAACTGATCGACGAATACGGCGCCGACGCGCTGCGTTTCACCTTGGCGATCATGGCTGCGCAGGGCCGCGACGTGAAGCTCGATCCGGCCCGCATCGCCGGCTACCGCAATTTCGGCACCAAGCTCTGGAACGCCACGCGCTTCGCCGAGATGAACGGCGCCAAAAGCGACCCGCATTTCGTTCCTGAAGCCGCCGAACTCACCATCAATCGCTGGATCCTGACGGAGCTTGCCCGTACGGAACGTGACGTTACGGAAGCGCTCGAAGCCTTCCGCTTCAACGATGCCGCCGGCGCGCTCTATCGCTTCGTCTGGAACGAGGTCTGCGACTGGTATCTCGAGCTCCTGAAGCCTGTCTTCAACGGCGAGGATGAAGGCGCCAAGGCCGAGGCCCAGGCCTGCAGCGCCTATATTCTCGAAGAGATTTACAAGCTGCTGCATCCCTTCATGCCCTTCATGACCGAAGAGCTCTGGGCGCATACGGCCGGCGAGGGCAAGGAGCGCGACACACTGGTCTGCCATGCCGAATGGCCGTCGCCGTCTTATGCCGATGACGCGGCCGCCGACGAGATCAACTGGCTAATCGACCTCGTCTCCGGCATCCGCTCGGTGCGCGCCGAAATGAACGTGCCGCCATCGGCGACAGCCCCGCTCGTCGTCGTCAAGGCCAACAACCTGACGCGCGAAAGGCTGTTCCGCCACGACGCCGCCATCAAGCGGCTTGCGCGTGTGGAGGCGATATCGCTGGCCGACAATGCGCCGAAGGGCGCCGCTCAGATCGTCGTCGCCGAGGCCACGATCTGCCTGCCGCTCGGCAATCTAATCGACCTCTCCGCCGAAAAGGCTCGGCTTGAAAAAGCGATTGCCAAGATGGAAGCAGAGATCGCCCGCATCAACGGCAAGCTCTCCAACGAGAAGTTCGTCGCCAACGCCAATCCCGAAGTGGTGGAGGCCGAGCGCGAGCGCCTCGAAGAACTGAAGGGCCAGATCAGCAGCCTGAAGACCGCCCTTTCCAGGGTGAGCGAAGCCGGATAAGTTTCACCGTCCATTTTGGTAAGTTATTTCAAAGACGCGCCCCGCTGCGGGCGCGTCTTTTTGTCGTTTTGGGCGTGCATGATTCGGTCTGGAAAGCGGCCGGCTTCAGGCGCTGAGCCTGTGGATTGTGGCTTTACGGCAATCCGACCGGCGAAAACTGTCACTGTTGTCGGATTGATACAGCTTCCGCAATGTTTGGAATGAAAACCCAAAAGCCCATCTGAAAATCCAAAACTCTGGAATAAAATTTTATTAACCAGATTTTTTGACGTGTCCGTCAATTTCTTTACGTAAGTTGGCCGCTGCAATGCCTGGGAGCGCCGCCGTGGGGCGCGTTGCCATGGCGAGGAAACACTTACTAGAGTGGCGTGACATCAATTGCTGGAGTGGGGGAGACACAATGGCATCGCGTAGGTTTTCCAAGGGCGTAACGTCGCTGGTTCTTTTTTCGTCGCTTGCATCGCCGTCCTTCGCCGGCGGTCTGGAGCGCGGCGGATACAATATCGATCAGCTGTTCGATACGTCGCCTTTCTCATTTCAGTCGGGCGTGACCTACGTCACGCCGCAGCGCAGGCTGAAGGACGTCCGTGACACGAATACCTCCGTCTTCACCGGGGGTGGCAATCTGAACACCCGTCCAAACAGCGCCGATGAGACGGCGAATTACACCATTCCCTATATCGGCTTCAAAGCCGGCTTCGCCGATACGATCGACTGCCTCATCGACTATTCCGAGCCCTTTGGCGGGCATTCCAATCCCGGTATGAACTGGGCGGGCGCCAACAACAATATCGAAACCGAGATCAAAACCCGCAACTATGGCGGCACTTGCTCCTATCGCTTCGACGTCGGCCCGGGACAGCTTCGCTTCATTGGCGGCGCCTTCTATCAGGAAGTCGAGGGCTTCAAGGAGCGGTTAGTTTCCACGCTTCCGCTTCTGCTCGGCACCGGCAACGGCATCGGCCGCCTCGATCTCGAAGATAGCGGCTGGGGCTGGCGCGCCGGTCTGGCTTACGAGATCCCGGAATATGCGATGCGCGCGAGTCTCGTTTATAACAGCCGCGTCAAGTACGATAACCTGACCGGCACCGTTGATCTCCGTCAGGTTCCAGTTGTGCCGACATTTGGAGGTCAAGTCACGGACGTCTTCGGCTCTGCCGAAGCGCCGGATTCGCTGGAGCTGAAGTTGCAAAGCGGTATCGCTCCGGATTGGCTCGCCTTCGGATCGGTCAAGTGGACGAACTGGAGTGTCCTCCAATCTGTGCCTTTCTGCCCGAAGTCGACGAAAGGCCTCGCTGCCTGTACTTCCGGCGGTGCGACGGAGTTGACCTCGCTCGACCTTCTTTATCGCGACGGCTGGACGATCAGCGGTGGTGTCGGCCACAAGTTCAACGATCAGTGGGCAGGCGCCGTCAGCCTGACATGGGACCGCGGCACCAGCCAGGGCTATGGCACGCAGACCGACAGCTGGACGGTGGGCCTCGGTGCCGCCTACACGCCGACCGAACATATCGAATGGCGCTTTGCCGGTGCCGTGGGCGTGTTGACGAGCGGTTCGTCCGGCGTTGTGACCCAGAATGGCGTCACGTTTGGAGATGATGTCTCCTATTCCTTTGGCAACGATCTAGTTGCTGCACTGTCGACGAGCCTAAAGGTCAAGTTCTAATTCCACGATTTGAAGAATTGAGGAGCCCGGCACTGCCGGGCTCTTCTTTATTCGCGCCCGTTAATCATGCCATTTCCCGGTCCCGTTTTGTGACGATTCAGCAACACTTTTTTACGACGGTTTGCGTATGATAGCCGTGAGGCGAATTTGTCCATTTCCCGCCACAAAGAGGGAGCACCGCTATTTGCAGGCGAGGAGATGGCAGGCTTACGGTGCGTGTAGTTAGTAGCATGGGTCGATTTTTTTCCGGTAACAGCAGATCGCGCGATACGATTGGCAACAATCGTTTGTTTGTGGTCGTTTTGCTTTCCGCACAAGGCTGTTCCAGCCGCCAATCCGGCTCCGCGGCGACGCCGACGAGCCGTTCATTGTTGCGGTTTTCGCCCCGCTCGGATGAGCAGCCCGGCATTGCCGGAGATGTCGATACCGGTTTCGTCACATTTGCTGGTTACGAATGCGATAAAGGCGGGAAGGCGGATACCGCACCTGCTGAAAGAGTGCCACGGAGATTGCAGTCGGGCCATGCCGGGAGCCGGGTGGTTCTGAACGATGCGCTGAAAATACGGCCTTTGAGAAAGGGCCAGTGGGCTGGATGCGACGCGGGCAAAGGAGCCATGGAGCTCGCCGCGGGATCGCTCGCCTCGAAGACATACATCCGCGGAATGCACGGCGCCAGCGCCGCTGCCTCCTGCCTGTGATGAGCGAAAGAAATCGGTTGAAATGGTGACGTCCGAGTTCAAACTGTTCAAATTCATGCTGTTGGGCATGTCTATGGCCGTAGCGCTGGCGCTGTCCGGTCCGGTCCTCGCATTCGACATCAAGGCGGGCGTCAGCAAGGAATCCGGACCCTTCGATCTCTTCAAGTTCGGCTTCAAAGCCTATAAGAACGGACAGAAGGAAGAGGCCGTCGAAGCCTATAAATACGCCGCCGAAAAGGGGCACACCGGCTCGCGCTGGGCGCTCGCCAATATGTATGCCGACGGCGATGGCGTCACGCAGGATGATTTCGAAGCCTTCAAGATCTACAGCGAGATCGCCCAGCAGGGCGTCGAACCCGGCTCGGAAGATACCGGCTTCTTCGTCAACGCGCTGCTCTCGCTCGCCAATTATTACAAGCACGGCATTTCAGGCAGTCCGGTCCGGATCGACCTCAGCCAGGCACGCCAGCTTTATTTTCAGGTCGCCTCCACCTTTGGCGTTCCCGAGGCGCAGTTCCAGCTGGCGCAGATGATGCTGGCCGGCGAGGGCGGCAATGCCAGCCCGCAGCAGGCGAAGAAATGGCTGAACCAGGCCCGCAAGAGCGGTCATCCCGGCGCCATGGCGGTCTTCGGCAATATTCTTTTCGACGAAGGCCAGACAGCCCGTGGCCTGGCGCTGATGACGGCGGCACTCGACCGCTGCAAGCCGAAGGATTGCAGCTGGATGGAAGCGCTGCAGGAACAGGCCTTCTCAGTTGCCAACGAGGCCGACCGCCGCACGGCGGTATCCCTCTCGCACAACATCGCGACCGGCTCCGACGATTGAGGTTGAGCCTCAGGCGACCTGAGGCGGGAGCCTCAAGCGGCGAAATCGAAATAGGCGATAACAGGCACGTGGTCGGACGGCTTTTCCCAGGCCCGCACGTGTTTTTCGATCGCAGCCGACGTCATCCGGTCGGCAGCTTCCGGCGACAGCAGCAGATGGTCGATGCGGATGCCGTTGTTCTTCGGCCAGGCGCCGGCCTGATAATCCCAGAAGGAATAGAACTGCGTCGCATCCGTCGTCGCGCGCACCGCATCCGTCAGCCCGAGATTTTCGAGCTTGCGGAACGCCTCCCGCGTCTGCGGCAGAAACAGCGCGTCGTTTTCCCAGACCTTGGGGTCGAAGCAGTCGTGCGGTTCCGGAATGACATTGTAATCGCCGGCAAGGACCAGCATCTCTTCATAGGCCAGCCGCTCGGCGGCAAACGTCCGCAGGCGCTCCATCCAGGCGAGCTTGTAGGGATACTTCTCCGTGTCGACGGGATTGCCGTTCGGCAGGTAGAGGCAGCAGACGCGCAGGATCCGCGTGTCGGGCAGTGTGAACACCGCTTCGAGGAAGCGCGACTGTTCGTCGAGCGGATCGCCGGGCAAGCCGCGGTTCACTTCGAAAGGTGAACTCTTGGAGAGGATCGCCACGCCATTGAAGCCCTTCTGGCCGTGCGTCTCGACGTGATAGCCGAGCGCCTCGATCTCCAGCCGGGGAAAGCCTTCGTCGACCGTCTTGATCTCCTGCAGGCAGACGATATCCGGATCGGAATCCTTGAGCCATTGCGTGAGATTGTCGATGCGCGCCTTGACGCCGTTGATGTTCCAGGTCGCGATCTTCATGGCTCTCCCGTTCCCGTCATTGCATGTCGCCCCATTGTTGCATGTCGTCCGGCGTGTGTTTCGAAGCGCGACGCGCTTCTTTTATCGCGGTCTTTTACAACAGGACAAGACGATAAACCGGCCGAGAACAATTCTTCGGCCGGTTCGATGGGGGAATGCGATGCGCCTGGATGTTCAGATCGAGAAGCTGGTGCCGCAACCGCAGCTCGCCACCGCATTCGGGTTCTTGATCTGGAAGGATTGACCCAGCAGATTGTCGACGAAGTCGATCTCCGAGCCGGCCATGTAGACGAGCGACAGGCTGTCGATCAGCACTTTGGCATTGTTCTTTTCGACGACGACGTCGTCGTCACCAGCGCCGTCGGCAAGATCGAACTTGTAGGAAAAGCCCGAACAGCCGCCGCCTTCGACGGAAACGCGCAGGGCGCTCTTGCCGGCTTCGGCGCCGACGATCGCAGCGATACGCTTTGCTGCGGCATCTGAAAGGGTTACACTCGTATCCGTCATGTTTCCTCCTGCCGGGGTCAAGATCCGGAGAGAATGGGTTTTGGCACTCAAATGTTCAAATGCCTGATATCAAACAAACTTATCATGATCTTCGAAAAAAGGCCATGATGCGCCGAAGCGGTAAAAAAGCGCCTCTTTGCCGTTTGGTCGGGCTATAGGTATGAAGAGCGCAAAGCGGCGTCAATGGGCAGATGCGCCAACATGCAGGATGACGGTGAAGAATGACGATCGATACGCGTGCTTTAGGTTTCGGCAGCAGTGAAAGAGCGGTCTATGCGGCCGACCCCTGGACGACGCGCGGACGGCTTTATCCGGAGGACGGAAGCCCGACGCGCTCCGATTTCCAGCGCGACCGCGACCGCATCGTCCACACCACCGCCTTTCGCCGGCTGAAGCATAAGACCCAGGTCTTCATCGCCCAGGACGGCGATCACTACCGCACCCGGCTGACGCACACGATCGAGGTGGCGCAGATTGCCCGCGCGCTCGCCCGCGCCCTGAAGCTCGACGAGGATCTGGCCGAGGGCGTGGCGCTGGTCCACGATTTCGGCCACACGCCGTTCGGCCATACCGGCGAGGACGCGCTGCACGAGGTGCTACTGCCCTATGGCGGCTTCGACCACAATGCACAATCGCTGCGCATCGTGACCAAGCTGGAGCGGCGTTATGCCGAATTCGACGGCATCAACCTGACCTGGGAAAGCCTCGAAGGTCTCGTCAAGCATAATGGGCCGCTGCTGACACCCGATGGCGTGGGTACACGCGGCCCGGTTCCGCAGCCGATCCTCGATTATTGCGAACTGCACGATCTTGAGCTTGCGACCTATGCCAGCCTGGAGGCCCAGGTCGCCGCAATCGCCGACGACATCGCCTATAACACCCACGATATCGACGACGGCCTGCGCTCCGGCTACCTGACTTTCGATATGCTCGAGGAAATCCCGTTCCTTGCCGGGCTGATGGCCGAGGTGAGGGCACGATACCCGCATCTGGAGCCGAGCCGTTTCACCCATGAAATCATGCGCCGGCAGATCACCCGCATGGTCGAAGACGTGATCGGCGTGGCGCAGCAGCGCCTTTCCCTGCTGCGCCCCGGGAGCGCAACCGACATCCGCGGCGCCGACCGGGTTGTTGCCACCTTCTCCGAGGGGATGGCCGAAACCGACCGGCAGATCAAGGCGATGCTCTTCAAGCGCATCTATCGCAATCCCGATATCATGCGCATCCGCGCCGGTGCGGCCCAGATCGTCACCGATCTCTTTGCCGCCTACATGGCCAATCCCAAGGAGATGCAGAGCCATTACTGGGTCGATCATATTGCCGGCCTCTCCGATGCGCCGAAGGCCCGCCACGTCGGCGATTATCTCGCCGGTATGACCGACACCTACGCGATCAGCGCCCACAGGCGATTGTTTGACCACACTCCGGATTTGCGATAGGCAGCGGTCGCCCAGCCAAGGGCCGATTTGAGCTTTTGGCACAGCCTATGCATGGAAGAGTGCGATGAACCTTTTTACCGACTTCGAAGCCAGGATCAAAACCGCCCTTGAACAGATCGATCTGGTCAGGGAAAAGCGATCCGAGCTCGATTTCGGCCGCATCGCCGTCGAGCCGCCGCGTGACGCGAGCCACGGAGATGTCGCCACCAATGCCGCAATGGTGCTGGCAAAACCGCTCGGAACCAACCCGCGCGCGCTGGCCGACGTCATCATCGCCAAGCTGAAGGAGGATGCCGACGTCGCCGATGTTTCGGTCGCGGGTCCCGGTTTCATCAACATTCGGCTCGCCGTCGGTTACTGGCAGCGGCTGCTCGCCGCTATGATCGGCGCCAGCACCGATTACGGCCGCTCGACGCTCGGCGCGGGCAGGAAGGTCAACGTCGAATATGTCTCGGCCAATCCGACCGGCCCGATGCATGTCGGCCATTGCCGCGGCGCCGTCGTCGGCGATGCGCTGGCCAACCTGCTCGCCTTTGCCGGCTACGGCGTCGAGAAGGAATATTACATCAACGATGCCGGCTCGCAGATCGACGTGCTCGCCCGTTCCGTCTTCCTGCGCTATCGCGAAGCGCTCGGCGAAAAGATCGGCGAAATCCCCTCGGGTCTTTATCCGGGTGACTATCTGGTGCCCGTCGGCCAGTCGCTTGCCGCCGATTATGGCGTGCGGTTGCACAACATGCCGGAAGACCAATGGATGCCGATCGTCAAGGACCGCACAATCGATGCGATGCTGGTGATGATCCGCGAAGATCTGGCGGCGCTGAACGTCCATCACGACGTCTTCTTCTCCGAGCGTACGCTGCATGCCAATGGCGCGGCCGCGATCCGCACGGCAATCAACGACCTGACCTTCAAGGGCTATGTCTACAAGGGCACGCTGCCGCCGCCGAAGGGCCAGCTTGCCGAGGACTGGGAGGATCGCGAGCAGACGCTGTTCCGCTCGACCGAAGTGGGCGACGACATGGACCGGCCGCTGATCAAGTCGGACGGCTCCTACACCTATTTCGCCGCCGACGTCGCCTACTTCAAGAACAAGTTCGATCGTGGTTTCGACGAAATGATCTATGTGCTCGGCGCCGACCATGGCGGCTACGTCAAGCGCCTGGAAGCGGTTGCACGCGGCGTGTCGGATGGTAAGGCGAAACTGACGGTGCTGCTCTGCCAGCTCGTCAAGCTCTATCGCAACGGCGAGCCGGTGAAGATGTCGAAACGTTCGGGCGATTTCGTCACGCTTCGGGATGTCGTCGAGGAAGTCGGCCGTGATTCGGTCCGTTTCATGATGCTTTACCGCAAGAATTCCGAACCGCTCGACTTCGATTTCGCCAAAGTGACGGAACAGTCGAAAGATAATCCGGTTTTTTACGTGCAGTATGCGCATGCCCGCTGCATGTCGGTCTTTCGGCAGGCGAGGGAGGCTTTTCCCGACCTCGAAGTTTCACCCGAGCAACTCGCGAAAACCGTTGCAGGCATTGGCGATCCGGCCGAATTGCAGCTCGTCGCCAAGCTTGCTGAATTCCCGCGGATCATCGAAGCGGCGGCCCAGTCGCAGGAGCCCCATCGCGTCGCTTTTTACCTCTACGACCTCGCCAGTTCGTTCCACGCGCACTGGAACAAAGGTAAAGATCAGCCGGAATTACGATTTGTTAATGATAAAAACCGAGAATCAAGTATTGCCAGACTTGGGCTGGTGTACGCCGTCGCGTCGGTTTTGAAGTCGGGACTTGCCATTACAGGCACTGCCGCACCGGACGAAATGCGATAACGTCACCATTTCCCCACATTGCGCTGGCATTTGAGCGTTGGCGTTTGCGAGTGGGATAGGCATGGCTGAGAAACAACTTGCGTATGATGCGCGCGGAAAAGGCGATCTGTTTGCCGACGACGATCCGTTGGCTGAACTTGCCCGGATCGTCGGCTTCGAGCCGCGTGTTGCAGCAAATACGACGACCGAAGCGCGGCGCGAGCCTGCCCTCGATCTCGAGGATGAGCTTGGCCGCGAGTTCGATCGTTACGATTCGCCACGTCCGCTCGCAGAGCTTGACCGGCCCGCCGAGCCGATCTCTGATGACGTCGCTCCTGACGATTACATCGAGCCCGCGCTCGATGTTTCTCCCGCTGCCGAGAGAGCGGAGGTTGCCGAGCCGGCTTCCGTCACCTCCGTTGAAGCTGAGGAAGCAGTTGAGCCCGCCGCAAGCAACTGGGACGCGGTCGACGACGACCGGGCGGTCCGGTCGCAGCAGCTTGCCGTCGAGCCTGCCGGGGCATCGGTGCAATCGGCCTTCGGCGGTGCACGTGACCTGATCGAGGAGCTTGAGCTGTCGATCGGCACTGCTCCGGTCTCTTCGCTGCCGCAGCCCGCCAAGGCGCCGCAATGGTCGGCCGCCAGCATCAGGCTGCCGCTTGCCAATTTCCACGCCGCAAAACGCGAGGAAACGGTTGTTCCGCCGGTGTCTGCGGCCGAAGCTATCGCAGCAGCGCCGGTGGCTGAAGCGCCGTACGTCGATCTTCCCGCTGCAGAGCCGCAGCTAGTGATCGAGCCGACCGCCCCCGTCGTCGAGCAGTTGGCCCCCGTCGTCGCTGTCGAGCCGTCTGAGGAATTCGAATCCGCGTCTCCATCGCTTGGCTTCCCCGCCGAACTCGATCGCCATGACGAGGTGATCGCGTCGGAAGAGCCTGCCGAGGCCGAAGACTTCGTCGAAATCGAAGACGAGTTGGAAGATTTCGGGTCAGACGCCGGTTTTGATCTCATCGCCGCCGCTGTCGAAGGCGAGATCCAGGCCGATGCTGCGCTGACCGAGGTCGTGCCCGAGGTTCCGCACACCGCCGGCACTTTCGATCTTGACGACCTGCTCGCCGACGTCTCGCGTTATCCGGTGCCGCAACGCCCCAATCCGCCGCCTGTTTCGCCTCAGGACACATCGATCGAGGCAGTCCCCTTCGCTGCCGCTCCCGTTGCCGCCGCATTTGCCCAGCCGCAAGTGACCGCGCCCGCACCGGTCGCTGCTGCAACCGTCCGGCCGGCTACGATCGAGCCGGTTCCCGCCAATGCAGCTGGAGCCGCAAGGCCGGTCGCGCCGCAGCTTGCCGAGGTCATTGCGCCCCAGCCTGCCGCAACGGCACATTCGCAGGCGCCACAGCCTGTAACTGAAGCCGACGACCCCTTCGCCGGCCACGATTTCGAGCTGGATCTTGCCGGCATCGAACTTGAACTCGCCGATCTCGATTTCTCCGAGCAGATCGAAGCTGCGCCCCAGCCGATAACCCCTGCGCCGCAGCAGGTCGCCGCCGTCGCTCCGCGGCCCGCTCCCGTTTTTGCGCCTGAGCCGCTAACTCCGGCTTTTCAGCCGTCCGCCGCCTCTGCACGGCCGGCTCCGGCCGTCGTTCCTGAGCCGCAGGCGCCGGCTCCTGCTCCGGTTTTTAACTGGGCGGCGCCTGCCGCCGACTCCACCGAAGATCTGCCATTCGATCCGGCGATGATCTCCGATCCGGAGGAGCGTCCTGAGACGGTCGAGGACATGCACGTGCCGGCGCTGCCGCCGGTCGAGCAGCCCGCGCCGGTCGCGAAAACGCAGGATTTGGATTTCGATCTCGACGCGGAGATCGCGAGCTTCTTCGAGCCGGCCAAGCCGCGGGAGAACCCGGCGCCGGCCAGGGATACGGCCGCCGCCACGGCAAAGCAGGTCAAGCCCACCATCGCCGATGGCCTTGACGATTTCGAGCGGGCGCTGGAGGAGGATTTCCGCCGCAGCGTGCGCGAGCCGGTCGAGCGCCGCGAGACCTCCGAGGTCCGGATTGAATCGGCAAGCCAGGCGGCTGATTTCAGCCGTGCCCGGTCGATGCGCCGGCTGCTTGCCGGAGCCGTCGCGCTCGTCGTCTTCGCCGGTGTCGGTTATGGTGTCTATTCCTCCGTCTGGAACGGCGAGGGGCTCGGCATTGTCGCAACCGGCGAGCCGCGCGTGATCGTTGCCGACAAGGAGCCGGTCAAGGTCGTTCCGGAAAATCCCGGCGGCAAGACCGTGCCGAACCAGGACAAGGCCGTCTACGACCGCGTTGCCGGTTCTGCTGAGGAGCCGAAGCAGAAGGCGCTCGTGTCTTCCGACGAGGCGCCCGTCGATGTCGTCCAGCGCACGCTGACACCGGAATCCTTGCCTGAGGACGACGAGAACGCCAACGCCGGCGATCAGGTCACGCCGACCGCGGTCGGTGAGACGGAGGATCCGCGTCTGCTGCCGAACCAGGACGGCGCCGGCAACGCCGCGGCAAGCGATACCGACAAGACGCCGTCCGTTTCGCCGCGCAAGGTCCGCACGATGATCGTCAAGCCTGACGGCACCCTGGTCGCCCGTGAGGAGCCGGAGCCCGTCGACCAGCCGACTCCGTCTGCCCAGGCGACGCAGTCTGCCCAGGCGACACAGTCTGCCAAGGCGACCCCGTCTGCCCAGCCGACGCCCGCGGCTCTACCGCCGCTGACGGCCCAGACGACCCCATCGACCCCGCCGGTCGCTGGAACGGCCGCAAGCTTCCCGGCGAGCGCCGAGGTTGCTTCCGCCGATGCGCGTTCCGCAGCGCCCGCCGAAGCCGCGCCGCCGCTTGCCAATGCCGACGCGCAGGCCGCAAATCCCGCCCCGGTCGAGCCGCCGGTGCGTCCGGTCAAGACCGCGGCGATTGGTGATACGGCGCCGATCCCGACCGCCCGCCCGGTCGATCAGCCCGTCAACGTCGTCGGCACCGTGACCGAGAAGGGCAATGTCCGCCCGCCGGCACAGCAGCCCAAGGCCGCACAGCAGACGACGACTGAGGTCGCGGCCGCGGCACCGGTTGCCGCAAAGCCGCAGCCGGCCGCGTCGGCCGGCGGCTACGGCATCCAGATCGCCTCGCTGCCGTCGGAAGACGAGGCGAACAAATCCTATGCCAATCTGTCGAAGAAATTCGCCGGCGTGCTGGGTGGCCGCGCTCACGAGATTCGCAGGGCCGATATCGCCGGCAAGGGCACCTTCTACCGCGTCCGTATTCCGGCCGGCTCCAAGGACGAGGCCGCGGCGCTCTGCGAACAGTATCGTGCGGCGGGCGGAAGCTGCCTGATCTCCAAATAGGATCGGTTCTGAATACAGCATCAAGAGCGGCGGGCCGGATCGGTCCGCCGCTCTTTTTTGTGCATCGCGCTGGACCTTGCTCGCATTTGGCGGGGCGCCGTCTATGATTCTGACATGACCGAATCAAAAGCGATGATCCTTGGCTGCAGCGGCCTTGCCCTCACATCCGAAGAGAAGGCCTTTTACCGGGGCGAGCGGCCCTGGGGCTTCATCCTCTTCGGGCGCAACATCTCCGAAGCCGAGCAGATCACCGATCTCGTCGCCGAACTGCGCGACAGCGTCGGCTGGCATGCACCGGTGTTGATCGACCAGGAGGGCGGTCGCGTCCAGCGCATCCGGCCGCCGGTTTTCTCCCGCTATCCCTCAGGCCAGGCGCTCGGCGATCTCTATCGCCGCGATCCGGCGCTCGGCCTGCGTGCCGCCTGGCTGATGTCGCGGCTGCATGCCTTCGACCTTTCCAGCCTCGGCATCGATGTCGACTGCCTGCCGGTGCTCGACGTGCCGGTCGAGGGCAGCAGCAACGTCATCGGCGACCGTGCCTATGGCGGCGATCCCGAGACCGTTATCGCCATGGGCCGGGCGGCTGCCGAAGGGCTGAAGGCCGGCGGCCTGTTGCCTGTCATGAAGCATATGCCCGGCCACGGCCGCGGCTTTGCGGATTCACATCTGGAGCTGCCTGTCGTCACCGTCTCGCGCGATGAGCTGGAGGCCCATGATTTCCCGCCCTTTATTGCGATGAAGGACGAACTGATGGCGATGACCTGCCACCTCGTCTTCACCGCTATCGACCCGGACAATCCGGCGACGACCTCGCGCAAGGTGATCGACGGCATCATCCGTCAGCATATCGGCTTTACCGGTCTGCTGCTTTCCGACGACAGTTCGATGAATGCGCTTTCCGGCACGATCGGAGAACGCGCGGCGAATATCATTGCAGGCGGATGCGATATCGTGCTGCATTGCAATGGCCATATGGACGAGATGCTGGATGTCGTGGCAAATGTTCCGCCGCTCGCCGGTCTATCGCTTGCCCGTGCAAAAGCGGTAGAAGCAGGCTTCGCGGCGCCGGATAGCGCCGATGAAGCGGAATTGAGGGCGGAATTCGAGGCGATGTTTGCGATCGTGTGATCGCAGAGGGGCAGGGTGGTGAACACGGTGAAGGGCACGGAACGTCCGCAGGCGGCAACGCCGATGGACAAGTTGTGGCAGGATAATGGTGCCGAACGCGCCAGCCACGAGCCGGCGCTGGTGATCGACGTCGCCGGCTTCGAAGGCCCGCTCGACCTGTTGCTCTATCTCGCCCGCAACCAGAAGGTCGACCTGTCGCGTATCTCGGTGTTGGCGCTCGCCGAGCAATATCTGCAGTTCGTCGAAAGCGCCCGGCGTATCCGCATCGAGCTTGCCGCCGATTATCTCGTCATGGCGGCTTGGCTTGCCTATCTCAAGTCACGGCTGCTCATTCCTCAGCAGGTCAAGGACGACGGTCCTTCCGGCGAGGAACTGGCGGCAACGCTCGCCTTCCGGCTGAAGCGCCTCGAAGCCATGCGCCGGGCGGCGGAGGGCCTCGTTAACCGCAACCGCCTCGGCCGCGATATCTTCGTGCGCGGCGCGCCCGAGCATATTCCCGACCGGCAGCAGTCCGCTTATGCGGCAAGCCTCTACGATCTCTTGACCGCCTATGCAGCGCTGCGGCAGCGCAATGCCGTCACCCAGGTGACGATCGAGCGGCGCAGCGTCTGGTCGCTGACCGATGCCCGCGAGCTGTTGACCCAGATGATCGGCGAGGTGGGTGACTGGACGGCGATGGAGCATTATCTGCTGCGTTATCTCGCAGCGCCCGAGGAACGCGTCACGGCAATCGCCAGTGCCTTTGCCGCCTCGCTGGAACTGGTGCGCGAGGGCAAGCTCGAAATCCGCCAGGATGGTGCCTTTCAGCCGATCTATATGCGCCGCGGTCCCAAACACGCCACGCTGCAGGTGGTGGAGCAGGAGCAGCCGGTTTGATTGATCCGAAGGGCGAAGAGGATTTCGAAGGCGATTTCGAAGACAGGAGCCGCGACCTGCAGGCCGAGATCGAGGCCGAGCGCATCGCCGAGGCTCTGGTCTTCGCCTCGTCGCAGCCGGTCTCCGAAGGCTTCCTCGCCGAGCGCCTGCCTGAGAAGACCGACGTGCGTGCCATCATGCTGCGGCTGAAGGAGCACTACGCGCCGCGCGGCGTCAATCTCGTGCAGGTCGAGGGCGCCTGGGCCTTCCGCACCGCCGCCGATCTCTCCTTCGTCATCCGCCGTGATGACAATGAGGTGAAGAAGCTTTCGCGCGCCGCTCTCGAAGTGCTGGCGATCATTGCCTATCACCAGCCGGTGACGCGCGCCGAGATCGAGGATATCCGCGGCGTCCAGACCTCGCGCGGCACGCTCGACGTGCTGATGGAAGCCGGCTGGGTGCGTTTCCGCGGCCGCCGACGCACGCCGGGCCGGCCGGTGACATTGGGCACGACGCGCGATTTCCTCGACCATTTCGGTCTCGAAGAGCTGCGTGATCTGCCCGGTCTCGAAGAGTTGAAGGGAGCGGGCTTGCTGTCGGGCCGCATTCCGGCGAACTTCAATATTCCCTCGCCGTTGATGAACGACGAACTGACCGAGGACGAAGACCCGATCACCCAGATGGACCTCGAGGAATTGGGGTTGTTGGCGCCGCGCGGCACCTCTGAAGATTGAGGGGTTTGCGTCTTGCTTTTGCCATGCATGGCGAAAACAATGGAGCCAGCACTTTTCGGCGGGTCAATGGCTTGTCACAAAGGGCGATACCGTGACATTAAGCGCAGTTCGAAGGGCTTGATGTTGGAAACGGTGTCGGAAATCCTTACATCGTGGGAACATAGAAACAGGGAGTTAGCGTAATGGGTTCTTTTAGCATGTGGCACTGGCTGATCGTTCTGGTCATCGTGCTGTTGTTGTTCGGTCGCGGCAAGATTCCGGAACTGATGGGCGACGTTGCCAAGGGCATCAAGAGCTTCAAGAAGGGCATGACGGACGAGGACGCGCCGGATACGGCAAAGACCGTCGATCACAAGGCCGACGAAACGAAGTAAACAAGTCCGGGAAAAAGCGCAGCCCCCGCGCTTCCCGTCCAGGAGCCTTGCATGTTCGATATTGGCTGGACCGAGCTTTTGGTCATCGCGGTCGTCCTGATCGTGGTTGTCGGTCCCAAGGATTTGCCGCCGATGCTGCGCGCTTTCGGCAAGATGACGCAGCGTGCCCGCAAGGTGGCGGGTGAATTCCGGGCGCAGTTCGACGAGGCGTTGCGTGAAGCCGAGCTTGACGATGTCCGCCAGACGATCAGCGACGCCCAGAAGCTCAACCCGGTCAACAGCCTGCGCGAGGCGATGAACCCGCTTCGCCAGATGGGCAACGAGATCAAGGCCGACCTGCAGAAGGCGACCGTGGTCACGGAAAACAAGACCGAGGTGCCGGCTGCTGCCGTTTCGGCCCCGACGCCGTCGATGAGCTTGCCGGAAACGCCGCCGCTGGTGTCGGCGCCTGCGCAGCCTGAACCTGTCGCAGCAGCGGCTGTCCAGGCCGATACGCTTGCCGCCAAGCCGAAACCCGTGCGCAAGCCGCGCGTGAAGGCTGCCGACAAGGTCGATGCTGCGGCGACCGTTGCCGTGCCTGTGGAAAAACCGAAGCGCACGACGGCAGTCAAAAAGACTGCAACGCCGAAGAAGCCGGCGCAGACGAAGAAGGACGAGGCATGAGCGGTGATATCGAAGACAAGCCGCAGCCGCTGATCGAGCACCTGATGGAGCTGCGCACACGGCTGATCTGGTCGATCGGCGCGTTTTTCGTCGCCTTCATCGCATGCTTCTTTTTTGCCAAGCATCTCTTCAACTATCTGGTCATTCCCTACAAGACAGCCGTAATTTGGGCGCATCTCGACGTCGAGAAGGCTCAGCTCATCTATACCGCGCCGCAGGAATTCTTCTTCACCCAGGTCAAGGTGGCGATGTTCGGCGGCCTGGTGGTCGCTTTCCCGATCATTGCCGCCCAGGTCTACAAGTTCGTTGCCCCCGGCCTTTACAAGAATGAGCGCCAGGCCTTCCTGCCGTTCCTGATCGCCTCGCCGGTCCTGTTCCTGATGGGCGGCGCGCTCGTCTATTTCTTCTTCACGCCGATGGTCATGTGGTTCTTCCTGTCGATGCAGCAGGCGCCGGGTCACGACGAGGTGGCGATTTCCCTGATGCCGAAGGTCTCGGAATATCTGAGCCTGATCATGACGCTGGTCTTCTCCTTCGGCCTCGTCTTCCAGCTGCCTGTGGTCACCACGCTGCTTGCCCGTGTCGGTCTTCTGACGTCGCAATGGCTCGCCGAAAAGCGCAAGTTCGCCATCGTGCTGGCCTTCGTCGTCGCCGCCGTGTTGACGCCGCCGGATCCGATGTCCCAGATCGGCCTTGCGATACCGACGATCCTTCTCTACGAGATTTCCATCCATGCGGCGCGACTCGTGGAGCGCCAGCGTGCCCGGCAGGCGGTCGAAAAGGACACCGGATCCGCGGACGTTGCCAAGACGGACAGTGTCTGAGCGGCGATCCCAATCCCCTTTGTGAACGCCGCTTAACATCCGGTCGAGGCCTGATCAGGCTTTGGCCGGGTCATTTCTGTTGCAACGACCTGGAACGACGATGCTCGATATCAAATGGATCCGTGAGAATCCCGAAGCGCTCGATGCCGCCCTTGCCAAGCGCGGTGCCGAGCCTCTGGCCCAAAGCCTCGTCACCCTCGATGAAAAGCGCCGCTCCGCCGTGCAGAAGGCGCAGGACTTGCTGTCCCGCCGCAACCTCGCCTCCAAGGAGATTGGCGCGGCGATGGCCCAGAAGAACGGCGAGCTTGCCGAGAAGCTGAAGGCCGAGGTCGCCGAACTGAAGACGCTGCTGCCGGTGATCGAGGAAGAAGACCGGCAACTGACGGCCGAACTCAACGATGCCCTTTCGCGCATCCCGAATATCCCCTTTGATGACGTTCCGGTCGGCAA
The DNA here is from genome assembly GCF_030053135.1 of Rhizobium sp. BT04. Lineage (NCBI taxonomy): Bacteria > Pseudomonadati > Pseudomonadota > Alphaproteobacteria > Hyphomicrobiales > Rhizobiaceae > Rhizobium > Rhizobium sp. BT04. The sequence continues at coordinate 366,510 of NZ_CP125652.1, forward strand.
GGACGAGCACCACAATGTTGTCACCCGTGTCGTTGGCGAAAAGCCGCGCTGGAACCACACGCCTAGGGAACACTTCGAAATCGGCGAGGCGCTCGGCTACATGGATTTCGAGCGCGCCGCCAAGCTCTCCGGCTCGCGCTTCACGGTTCTGACGGGGCCGCTGGCGAAGCTCGAGCGGGCGCTCGGCCAGTTCATGATCGATCTCCACACCCGCGAGCACGGCTATACCGAAGTCAGCTCGCCGCTGATGGTGCGCGCCGAGGCGGTGTTCGGCACCGGCAGCCTGCCGAAGTTCGAAGAAGACCTCTTCAAGACCACGGATGGCCGCTATCTCATTCCGACGGCGGAGGTGACGCTGACCAATCTGGTGCGCGAGGAAATCCTCGATCAGGAAAAGCTGCCGCTGCGCTTCACCGCGCTGACGCCGTCCTTCCGTTCGGAAGCAGGCTCTGCCGGCCGCGACACGCGCGGCATGCTGCGCCAGCACCAGTTCTGGAAATGCGAACTCGTCTCGATCACCGATGCCGAAAGCGCCGTTGCCGAGCATGAGCGGATGACCGCCTGCGCCGAGGAGGTGCTGAAGCGCCTCGGCCTGCATTTCCGCACCATGACGCTCTGCACCGGCGATATGGGCTTCGGCTCGCGCAAGACCTACGATCTCGAAGTCTGGCTGCCGGGGCAGAATGCCTTCCGTGAAATCTCTTCCTGCTCGGTCTGCGGCGATTTCCAGGCTCGGCGGATGAATGCGCGCTACCGCGGCAAAGACGACAAGAGCAACAGGTTCGTCCATACGCTGAACGGTTCCGGCACTGCCGTCGGCCGCTGCCTGATCGCGGTCCTCGAAAATTATCTGAACGAGGATGGTTCCGTCACGATTCCGGACGTTTTGCTCCCCTATATGGGCGGATTGACCAAAATCGAACGGGCGGCCTGAGGCGATGCGCATCCTGCTTACGAATGACGACGGCATTCACGCCGAAGGGCTCGCCGCCCTGGAGCGGATCGCGCGCACACTGTCGGACGACGTCTGGATCGTGGCGCCGGAGACCGACCAGAGCGGCCTTGCCCATTCGCTGAGCCTGTCCGAACCGTTGCGGCTGCGCAAGATTTCCGACAAGCATTTCGCGCTGCGCGGCACGCCGACCGATTGCGTCATCATGGGCATCCGGCAGGTGATGGACATCAAGCCCGATCTCGTGCTGTCAGGCGTCAATTCAGGCTCGAACGTCGCCGACGACGTCACCTATTCCGGCACGATCGCCGGCGCCATCGAGGGCACCATGCAGGGTGTGCGCTCCTTCGCGCTGAGCCAGGCCTATCTCTACGAGGACGGTGCGCGCATCGTGCCCTGGGAAGTCTGCGAGACGCATGCGCCGGCTCTTCTGGAAAAGCTGATGGTGCTCGACCTGCCGGAGGGCACGTTCCTCAATCTGAACTTTCCGAATTGCCGTCCCGATGAGGTCGATGGCGCCGAGGTGACCATGCAAGGCAAGCTCGCCTTCAACCTGCAGGTCGATGCTCGTTCCGATGGCCGCGGTTTTCCCTATTACTGGCTGAAATTCGGCGAACGCGCCGGCGCCTTCATCGAAGGCACCGATATTCACGCTTTGAAGCATAACAAGATTTCGGTAACGCCTTTGAAACTGGATCTGACCGATTATTCCGTAACGGACCGCGTGGCGCGGGCCTTGGGATACGGAGCACAGGTTTGACGGCAAGACTGGCCGAGAAGGAGGGCTTTGCGGCGCTCGTCCTCAGATTGCGTGCCGAAGGCATCTCCGACCTCGATCTGCTGACGGCGGTCGAGCAGACGCAGCGCTCGCTCTTCGTGCCGCCGCAATTTGCCGATGACGCCTATTCGAGCCGGACGATTCCGATCGAATGCGGCTCCTTCCTTGAAGGCATCGATTTTGTCGTCCGCATCCTGCATCACCTCAAGGTCAAACCGGGACAGCGCGTCCTGGAAATCGGTACCGGCAGCGGCTTTACCGCCGCCGTCATAGGCCGCATGGCCGAGCGTGTTCTGTCCATCGACCGCTACAAGACACTGACATCGGCTGCGCAGCGGCGCATGGAATCGCTTTCTCTGCGCAACGTCATCATCCGCCACGCCGACGGCAGCGCCGGCATGCAGGGTGAGGGCACCTTCGACCGCATCCTGGTGACGGCGGCCTTCAACGCGATGCCGCGCTTTTATACCGACCAGCTGGTTTCCGGCGGCTCGATGATTGCGCCGCTGATGATTTCCGAGAACGAATGTCGCATGGTGCGGCTGACCAAAACCGGCAGCCGCTTCGAACGCGAGGAACTGTTCGAAGCACCATACCTGCCGATCGTTCCGCGCCTTGCCTCGCTGCTATAGGTGCAGATGATTTCAGCCGGATCGGCCTAAAATCTGAACATCCATCACGATCAGAGAGGCCGCTCGCCGTTTTCGAGATGATGCTCCGTGCACCTGCGATTTTTCACCCGTAAGCTATGGTTATCAACTTCTCAAAAATATCGCACTGATTCCAGCATCTTAACCGTGTGGTAATACTAACGCGTTTTAATAGACTCACAAATGGTTGCGTTCTCAGTGGGTCGAGTCAATGCGTTTCAGTCTTTCGCCGAAGTTCGGGAAGTCAGCCGGTAATCTTCTGGTTGTGGGTCTGCTTGCAAGTGCCGCAACAGGCTGCAGTTCCGATGTGACACGGTTCGGCGGTTTGTTTTCTTCCTCAGGGCAGGATCAGATCACCACCAGTTCCATTCCGCGCAGGGGCGGTTCTCAGGCTGATCCGGTGCCGCGCGCCGATCTCGGCGGCTCTGCCGTTGCCAGCCAGTCGGGTTACGGCGGCGGCAATGATGCGCTGAACCAGCCCTATCCCTCGCGTCCGAGCTACGATCCGGTCCGTACGTCGAGTGCGCGCATGGCTTCCGCGCCGGTTTCGGTGCAGCGTTCCGAGCTTGCTGCGCCGACGGCGGTTGCGCCCTCCCGGCAGCGGGAAAGGGAAGTCGCGCTCGCTCAGCCTTTCCCGGCCTCACCGCAGGCTGAAAAGCCCCGTTTGGTGGCTCCCGCGCAGCCGAAGGTAACGCCCGATCCCCTGACGACGGGCACGACGCCCAAGGTCTCCGGCTGGTCCGCGACCAATGCGCCGTCCGTGACGCTGCGTCCGGGTGAAAGCATCGCCACGCTCGCCAGGCGCTACGGTGTTCCGGAAAAGGAAATCCTGCGCGTCAACGCCTTGAAGACGGCATCTGCCGCCCAGCCCGGCCAGGCGATCCTGATCCCAACCCTCAACGGCGGCAATGCCGCCAAGGCGGCGTCGCAGGCGGCCGATCTCTCCAAGCCCGGCCAGATGCCGGAACCGGCCAAGGCGCCGGAGCAGAAGGTTGCCGTCGTTCCCGGCGCCAATTCCGCCCGCGACAAGACCATGGCGAGCGCCGATCCCGCCGGCAAGATCCCGGCCGGTGCCGGCAAGGATCCGAAAGCGCCCGCCGGCAGCTATGTCGTCAAACAAGGCGATTCGCTGGCAAAGATCGCCAAGGCGACCGGTTCCAATGTCGACGATCTCAAGGCGGCCAACAATCTTTCGGCCAACTCGCTCCGCGTCGGCCAAGCCCTGAAGATCCCGAACGGCACTGCCGACAATATCAAGACCGCGTCGATCCCGGCCGAAAAGGTCGATCCGAAGCCGACCCAGCTGGCACCCGCCCAGCAGACGGCCTCCGCTCAGCCCGCGCCCTACAAGGCGCCGGCTGCCACCCAGACGGTCGATGATGTCGAGAAGAAGTCTGACGTCAGCTCGGCCGCGCCGGAATCGACCGGCATCGGCAAGTATCGCTGGCCGGTCCGCGGCCAGGTCATTGCTTCATACGGCGCCAACGTCAACGGCAACCGTAATGACGGCATCGACATTTCGGTACCGCAGGGCACGCCGATCAAGGCCGCCGAAAACGGCGTCGTCATCTATGCCGGCAACGGCCTGAAGGAACTCGGCAACACGGTTCTGGTTCGTCACGACGACGGCACCGTCACCGTCTACGGCAATGCCGATACGCTGAGCGTCACCCGCGGCCAGAAGATCCAGCGCGGCCAGACCGTCGCCGTCTCCGGCATGAGCGGCGACGTCAAGCAGCCGCAAGTCCATTTCGAGGTGCGCAAGGACGCATCTCCGGTCAACCCGATGACTTTCCTGGAATAGGTACAGCGTACCAGGAAGCGCAAAAGCCCGGCCAACAGCCGGGCTTTTGTTTTTTCACGCATGTCGCACCAAACTGTGCCGGATTGATGAGAAGTGATTTAGGCTCAGTCGATGTGAACGCGCATGCGCCCGGCGAGGTCCTGGATATACTGCCAGGCGACACGGCCCGAGCGGGCTCCGCGCGTCGTTGCCCATTCCAGCGCCTCGGCATGCATCTTGCCGCGGTCTAGCCCGAGCTTGAAGTGATCGGCATAGCCGTCGATCATGCCGAGATAATCCTCCTGGCTGCATTTGTGGAAGCCGAGCCAGAGGCCGAAGCGGTCGGAAAGCGAAACCTTCTCTTCGACCGCCTCCGACGGATTGATCGCCGTCGACTGCTCGTTTTCCATCATGTGGCGCGGCAGGAGATGGCGCCGGTTGGATGTGGCATAGAAGAGCACATTGTCCGGCCGCCCTTCGACGCCGCCGTCGAGCGCTGCCTTCAGCGACTTGTAGGCGGTGTCGTCGTGATCGAAGGAGAGATCGTCGCAGAAGACGATCACGCGGTACGGCGTGTCCTTCAGGAGGTCGAGCAGATTGGGGAGGCTGGCAATATCCTCGCGATGGACTTCGACCAGCTTCAGCGCGACGCCGCTTTCGCGCCTGACATCCTCGTGCACGGCTTTAACAAGCGAGGATTTGCCCATGCCGCGTGCCCCCCAGAGCAACACGTTGTTGGCGGCATAACCCTCGGCGAAACGCACCGTATTTTCATGCAGGATGTCGCGGACATGGTCGACGCCGCGGATGAGCTTCAACGCCACCCGGTTCGGCTTCTTCACAGGCTGCAAATGCTGCCGCATCGGCGCCCAGACGAAACAGTCCGCCGCACCCCAGTCGTTGACGGCAGGAGGCGGCCCGGCAAGGCGCTGGACGGCATCGGCGAGCCGTTTCAGTTCGGCAAGCAGGGCGGTGTTGATTTCCTCGGTCATCGCAGGCCTCCTGTTTTTCGCTGCGTCATTCCGCTTTGATCTTTCGATGCCGCCTACCATGGCGTTTTACCGGCGGAAAGGTTATGAGGCAGCGGAATCGGTACTGTTTCCGGCTGTTTCTGTTGCATTCATCGAAGCGGCAATTATAGTCCGGCAACCTGAAAAAAGAGGCGGAGTTCCGCCGCCAAGCCTGAGGAGTTTAGCATGTTCATCACCCCGGCATTCGCCCAGAGCGCGACCGACACCGCAACCGGTTTCGGCGGCTCCGGTTTCGAAATGATCATCCTGTTCGTGCCGCTGATGGTCGTCTGGTACTTCCTGCTGATCCGTCCGCAGCGCGCGCAGGCAAAAAAGCGTGAGGAGACCCTGAAGGCAATTCGTCGCGGCGACCAGGTCGTCACCGGCGGCGGTCTTGTCGGCAAAGTCACCAAGGTCGTCGACGACAAGGAAGTCGAAGTCGAGATCGCCGAAGGCGTTCGCGTTCGCATCGTCCGCAGCGGCATTTCGGACGTTCGCGTCAAGGGTGAACCAGTCAAGGCCGACGCTGCGTAACACACGATAATGGCAGGCCGCCGGATCGGAAGATCGTCGAGAGAATGTTGCATTTTTCCCGCTGGAAAACACTTCTGATTTGGCTGGCCGCGTTTGCCGCCATCATCATCGCTGCGCCCAATCTGCTCACCGAGGCGCAGCGTTCCTCCCTGCCGGGCTGGTTACGGCATGATCGCATGACGCTCGGTCTCGATCTGCAGGGCGGCTCGCATATCGTTCTGAAGGTCGAGCGCTCCGATATCGTCAAGGACCGCCTGGAAGAGGTGGTCGCCAATGTGCGTAACGCGCTGCGCGGCGCCGGAATCCGCTATACCGGGCTGACCGGCAACGGCCAGACCGTCACCGTCCGCATCACCGATCCGGCTGAGACACAGAAGGCGGTCGATCTTTTGAAGCCTTTGACGGTGGCCGGCGGGCATTCGGGACCTGAGGTCGCGCTGCAGCAGGGCGAAGAGGGCCAGCTCTCGCTGCAGATTTCCGACGCCGGCATCACTGCTGACGTCGCCGCCGCGCGGACCCGGTCACTCGATATCGTTGGCAGCCGCATCGCCGGATTCGGCTATGATAATTTCCTCGTTCGCCCCGATGGCATCGACCGGATCGTCGTGCAGGTGCTGGGATCGGTCGATGCCGAACGGCTGAAGAACTTGCTTAACCAGCCGGCCAAGCTTTCCTTTCATCTGATCGACGAAAGCATGACCGGGCAGGAGGCGCTGAACGGCCGCTGGCCGGCCACATCGCAGGTGCTCTATTCGCTGGACGATCCGCCGGTCCCTTATCTCGTCGACCGCACGGCTTTCGCCAACGGCAGCAACATGGTCGATATCGAGCCTGTCGTCGATCCGCAGACCAAGGATGGTTCGATTGCCTACCGCCTCGATGCCGCAAGCACGCAGCGGCTGGCTGAGGTGACGGGCCGGAATATCGGCAAGCACCTTGCCATCGTCTTCGACGACCAGGTGATGTCGGCGCCCAGCATCGATGCGGCGATCACCGGTGGCGAGGGTCGGATTTCGGCGAATTTCTCCGAGGACGGCGTCCGCGACCTGGCGATCATGCTGCGCGCCGGCGCCCTGCCGGCGACGCTGACGAGCGTTGAGGAACGCAGCGTCAGCCCGAGATTCGGCGCCGATTCCATCTTCAGCGGCCTTGTTGCCGGCCTCGTCGCGGTCGTGCTGGTCGCAGCACTGATGATCGCGCTCTACCGCATTCTCGGCGTCATCGCCGTCGTCTCGCTCTTCTTCAATCTGATCCTCATCGTCGCGGCGCTCAGCCTTGCCGGCGCGACGCTCACCTTGCCGGGCATTGCCGGCATCGTGCTCATCGTCGGCATGGCCGTCGATTCGAACGTGCTGATCTACGAGCGCATCCGGGAAGAGGAGAAGACCACCCATGCCTTTGCAGAGGCCGTCGGTCGTGGTTTCCAGCGGGCATTCGCAACGATCGTCGACGCCAATGTCACGATCTTCATCGCCGCCATCATCCTCTTTTTCCTCGGCAGCGAATCCATCCGCGGTTTCGCGGTGACATTGGCGGTCGGCATCCTGACGACCGTGTTCACGGCTTTCACGCTGACACGCTCGATTGTCGCGATCTGGCTGAGAGGGCGCCATCCCCGGCATCTGCCGAAGAGCGCCCTGACCCATCTTTTCGAGCATGCCAATATCCGGTTCATGGGGATCCGCCGTTATGTCTTTACGGCGTCAGCGGTCATCTCACTGATCGCCATGGCTGCCTTTGCCACCGCCGGCCTGCGTCTCGGCATCGATTTCACCGGCGGCTCGCTCATCGAGGTGACGGCGAAGCAGGGCAATGCCGACATCGCAGATCTCAGCTCGCGCCTCAATGATCTCAATCTCGGTGAGGTTAGCGTTGAGCGCACGGGCGGGCCGTCGAATGCGCAGATTCGCATCGCCTCCCAGGGCGGCGGCGAGAATGCCGAGCAGTCGGCCGCGACGCTGGTTCGCGGCGAGCTCCAGGAGGATTATGATTTCCGCCGCGTCGAGGTCGTCGGCCCCGCCATCTCGGGCGAATTGACGATGATGGCGACGCTCGGCGTGCTGGCAGCATTGGCGGCGATCCTGATCTACATCTGGATCCGCTTCGAATGGCAGTTCGCGATCGGTGCCATCATTGCCACGCTGCACGATGTCATCATCATGCTCGGTCTCTTCGTGCTATCAGGCATCGACTTCAACCTGACGAGCATCGCCGCCGTGCTGACTATCGTCGGTTATTCCCTGAACGACACGGTCGTCGTCTATGACCGGATGCGCGAGAACCTCAAGCGATACAAGAAGATGCCGCTGCCGATCCTGATCGATGCCTCGATCAACCAGACGCTGTCACGCACCGTTCTGACCGCTGCGACGACGCTGCTCGCCTTGCTGGCGCTCTATCTCTTCGGGGGCGAAGTCATCCGCTCCTTCACTTTTGCGATGCTCTTCGGCGTCGCTCTCGGCACCTTCTCTTCGATCTATATCGCCGCTCCTGTATTGATCGTCTTCCGGCTGCGGCCGGAGGCTCCCGACGAGGAAGAGAGCAACAAGACGGATGCTGGTGTAAGATCCGGCACGGTGGTTTGAAAACATGGCAAAAGGCATAGAAATCCGCGCGGCGCATTTTCCCGGGCGCGCGCCGATCGATACCTACGGCAATGGCGGCTTCCGCTTTGCCGACATGTCGCATCGCGGCTCGATCCTTTGCCTGCCCTCCGGCATTCATGGCTGGGACATGGATATGTCGAAACCGCTGTCGCCGGAAAATTTCCGTCGCGTGCTGGATGAAGCCAGTGATATCGAAGTTCTGCTCGTTGGCACCGGAACCGAGCTTCGCCGTCTGCCGGAGGAATTGAGGCTGGCACTGAAATCGCGCGGCATCTCCTCTGATCCGATGAGCACCGGGGCTGCGGTGCGCACTTTCAATATCATGCTCGCCGAGCAGCGCGCCGTCGCCGCGGCATTGATCGCGGTCTGACGATGTCGGAAGCGAATAGTACGACGAACCAGGAGATCTGCCTGACGATGCTGCGCGACAGCGATCGCGACCGCTATCTCGCCTGTCTTCTGTCGCCGGAGGAAAAGCGCGGCGCGCTTGCCGCCCTCTACGCCTTCAACGCCGAGCTTGCCCGTATCCGCGATCTCGTGCACGAGCCGTTGCCCGGCGAGGTCAGGCTGCAATACTGGCGCGACCTGCTGGAAGGCAGCGCGCATGGTTCGACAGCCGCCAACCCCGTCGCCGCGGCACTTCTGACGGCGATTGAAGCGCACCGCCTGCCGCGCCAGACGCTGATCGACATGATCGAGGCTCGCACTTTCGATCTCTATGACGATCCGATGGAGACACGTCTCTCGCTTGAAGGTTATGCCGGCGAAACTGCATCCGCCCTGATCCAGCTGGCAAGCCTCGTGCTTTCGCCTGAAGAGGCGGCTCGATCGGCCGACGCTGCCGGCCATGCCGGCGTCGCCCAGGCGGTTGCCGGCCTGTTGCTGCTGATGCCGCTGCATCGCCGCCGCGGCCAGGTCTATATTCCGCTGCAGATCCTGTCCGCCACCGGTCTCGACCGCGATGCCTTCCTTGCCGGCGACGACGGGCCGCGCATCTCTGCCGCCATCGAGGCCTTCGCCGGCCTTGGTTACGAACATTTGGCAAAGGCGAGGGCGGCAGGGCCGATTGCATCAGCCGTCTTTCCGGCCTTCCTGCCGGCGACGCTTGCCGAACCGGTGCTCGCCAAGGGGCAGAAACGCGGTGCCTTGCTATTCGACCGGCCGCTGCAGCCGCCGCAATGGCGCCGTCAGCTCAGGATGGCGCTCTCCGCAGCCCGGAGAAAAATCTGACGCCGGTCAAACTCGCGCAAGTCTCGCACGTTATAGCGCTGACACCGCTACCCCTTTGATCGGAGACTCGGCGTGGGCATTATCGTCTGGTGCGTTCTTTTCGCCATCGTCATCTTCTTTGCTTTTGTGGCCACACGCATGGCCGCACAGAACAGGGAAGACGGCCTGCATGACACGGGCCTCGCCATCATCGAGTTCGGCCGCGCCTTTCCGAACGAGGCGATCCGCCAGTTGCAGGCGACGGAAAACGGCCAAGCCATTTTCGTGCGCCTGCATGACGACAAGGCGGGATTCATGCGCAACATGTCGCGCCATTTCGCCTGCCATCTGATCGAGCCCGGCCGCGTGCGGGTCGTCAGCTCGGAAACGGGCAGGGGACTGGTGATCGACTTCCTCGATGCGCCTCATCACAACGGCGGTTTCGAATTCGCGTCCCCCAAGGAAGCCGCGGAAGTTTCGCTCTGGCTGCTCGGCAATTATATCGCCGAGTCGGATAAGGACCTGCCATCAGGCAGTATTTCGGCGGCCAACAAGCAGTAAGCGCTGCTTAGGCGCTTTCGGCAAGCGTTGAAGTCTGTTGCCCAAGCCAGGCGGCGCAGTCTGCAAGCGCGCGGCGCGCGATCAACTGCCGCTTCATAATCGTCTTGTCCTTGCCGCGGAACCGCTTGACGCCCTCGGGCTTGACGATCGAACCCGGCTGGAGCTCCGGAAACAGCCCGAAATTGATGTTCATCGGCTGGAACGATCGTTTCCCCGGCTCCTCGTCGGTGACGATGTGGCCACCGGTGATATGGCCGAGCAGCGAGCCGAGCGCCGTCGTCGCCGGCGGCAGCGAGATCGCCTCGCCCTTGCGCTCGGCGGCGGCGAAGCGGCCGGCCATCAGCCCGACGCTGGCGCTTTCGACATAACCCTCACAGCCGGTGATCTGGCCGGCGAAACGCAGGCCGGGCCGCGATTTCAACGTGAGCGACTGGTCAAGCAGGGTGGGGGAGTTGATGTAGGTGTTGCGATGCAGGCCGCCGAGACGGGCAAATTCCGCATTTTCCAGGCCCGGGATCATCCGGAAGATTTCCGCCTGCGCGCCATATTTCAGCTTCGTCTGGAAGCCGACCATATTGTAAAGCGTCCCGAGCGCATTGTCCTGGCGCAGCTGCACGACGGCATAGGCCTTGACCGTCGGGTTATGCGCATTCGTCAGCCCCATCGGCTTCATCGGCCCGTGACGCAGCGTCTCGCGGCCGCGTTCTGCCATCACCTCGATCGGCAGGCAGCCGTCGAAATAAGGCGTGCCTTCCCATTCCTTGAAACCGACCGTGTCGCCTGTGATCAGCGCGTCGACGAAGGCATTGTACTGCGCTTCGTCCATCGGGCAATTGATGTAATCCTTGCCGGTGCCGCCGGGTCCGACCTTGTCGTAGCGCGACTGGTACCAGCAAATATCCATGTCGATACTCTCGCGGTAGACGATCGGCGCGATGGCGTCGAAGAAGGCCAGCGAATCCGCGCCCGTTTCCGCCTGGATGGCGCCGGCAAGCGACGGCGCCGTCAGCGGCCCGGTGGCGACGATGGCAAGATCCCAGTCTCTGGGCGGCAGACCGATGACCTCTTCCCGCACCACCGTGATGAGCGGGTGGTCGTGGATCGCCTGGGTGACTGCCTCGGAGAAGCCATCGCGATCGACGGCGAGTGCGCCGCCGGCCGGCACCTGGTGCCGATCGGCAGTGGCCATGATCAGCGAGCCAGCCATGCGCATCTCGGCATGGATGACGCCGACGGCATTGCTGGTCGCATCGTCGGAACGGAAGGAATTGGAGCAGACCAGTTCGGCAAGGCCGTCGGTCTTATGCGCATCCGTGCCGCGCACACCGCGCATTTCATGCAGAATAACGGGAACGCCGGAATTGGCGATCTGCCAGGCGGCTTCCGAACCGGCAAGCCCGCCGCCGACGACGTGGATGGGGGAGTAGGAGGACATCGTGTTCATTCCGGGCTGATATCATGTCGACAGGTGCGATCCAACACCCCGGAATCAAAAACGGCGCCCCGAGGCGCCGTCTTGGAAGCATCGCGCTCGCTATTAGCGGAACGAGCGGGATGCGATATTGCGGATGTCGTAGCGGCTGACGCCGATGTCGGACAGGGTCTGGTTGGAGAGGCCGCCGAGTTCGTTGAGCGTACGGCGGTAGCTGAGCCAGCTTTTTGCAATGCGGATCGGGTTCATCGTCTTCTTCCTATGTCCGCGGGACGGCGGGATCGCCTGTCTCTCTGCGGTTGGTGTTTATATAGGCGATATCAGTCCTATTGTGCAGTGCAAATAAAAGGCGTCTGCCATGCAATTGTGCAATATGATGCTCGCAAATTGGGCGATGAATATTTTTTGAGCGGGCTAAGCAGGCGGGAAAACATGCAACCCCGCGGCCGTCGCATGCAGACAAAAGAAAACGCCCGCTGTGGGTACAGCGGGCGTTTTTAATCGAGAACAATCACGCTTGGGAGGGCCGCGATCGCCTGGAATTAGCGGGAAGAAGCCTCACGGGCGACGCGATGGATGTCCGAACGGTCGATGCCGAGATCGTGCAATTCGCGGTTGGTCATGCGGCCGAGTTCCGTGACGGTCTGACGATACTTGCGCCAGTTATTGAAAGAGCGAGAGAAGTTCATGTTAAGCCCCTTTCCGAGGGTTTCATCTGCCAGCAGCCACCGATCGGCGCTGACCTCTATTTGATGACCGGAATATATGTTGCGGCGCGAAAGACTAAAACAGCCAAGTTTTCAGATCACCTATGCGAGGTATGCAATGCTCTAGGGGCATTTGACGCAGACTTACCATTTTTTGGTCAACGAATAGGCAGAATGGCGCCGGCGAAAGCAAACCAGTTTAGAGTGTCGAGTGGGTGCGGCTGGCGAAAAACGCCGCTCCCTCGGGCTGTTCCGGCCGTCCATCCGCTGCAAAGAGCAGTTCCGCTTCGGATCGGCAGCTGCCCATCCGGTCGCAGGGTCGGTGGGGCGGCGTGACGACAATGTGGCGCGAGGGCGCCATGCGACGGAAAAGCATCGGGCCGTCAACGTTTTAATCGAGCTTCGACTGAACAAAAACGCCCGCCGGGGGAGGATCCGGCGGGCGCATTATGGTGACTGACAACTGGGAGGAGGAGTGTTGCCAGCCTATCGCAGCGCGCTGGGAGGAGGAGTGCGCAGCTGCGAATCTCGTCACGGACAAAAGATCCGCGGGCATCCGGCTGAGCCGGGCCGGGGCGCCATCCCCGTGCTTCGGTGACTATACAAATAGTATGACTAATTCCAATATTGCAGTGCAATAAATTCATGAGGGGTGTGCAAAATCCGCATAGCTCTCCCGTCATATTCTTATATATGCGCTTCTGCCGTTAGCGGCCGGTTAACATTCGATACAAGTTAGACCAATGAGGAACTTGTACATTTGTCGCCACAGCGTTTGCGAACACCCCGGCTGCGGCTATAACGACATGAGCCGCAGCGCCGCAGTCGGCGTCGCGAAACGAAGGGGTGGAGCATGTATCGCGGCAGATTGGAGCGGGATCTCTCGGTCTGGGTAGGCAAGGGCCTGCTCGGGCAGGAAACGGCGGCCCTGCTACTCGCCGAATATGACGGTCGTCCGGCAAGCTTCAGCCTCGGCCGGGTGCTGATGGCGCTGGCGGCGGTTCTGCTTGCAGCCGCCGTCCTGCTGGTCGTCGCCTCCAACTGGGAGGCCATCCCGCGCCTTGTCCGCGTCGGCGTCATCCTCGCCCTGATCTGGGTCGTGCACATCGCCGCCGCCCGGATGCTTGCCCGCGGCGCGACGGCCGCCGCAGGCGGCTTGCTGGTCATCGGCGCGATGAGCTTCGGCGGCGCCATCTCGCTCGTCGGACAGATGTATCATCTCTCCGGCGACGAGCAAACGGTGATGTATCTCTGGTTCGCCATCGCGACGATCTCGGCAATCCTGTTCCGCTCGGGCGCCGTGACCGTCGTCGCCGGCTTCCTCTCCTGGGCGTCGTTTGCCGTCTACCTGCAGAATAATGACACGCACTGGCTCGGCTTCGATCCCTGGATGGCGCCCGTCATGGCGGTGATCACGATCGCCCTGGTGCGTTATACCGGCGCCGAGCGGGCTAGGCATCTGGCCTATCTACTTTTGATCGGCTGGCTCGCCTGGCTCTATAGTCTTTATGAGGAGATCGCCGTGGCGCTCGCCTTCGCCGTTGGCGGCATGGCCGCCGTCGTCCTGACGGCGTTGCCGCTCCCGCGCATCGCTTCCCTGGTCAGGAGCGCTGGTGCTGCCCCGGCCTTCTACAGCTTCCTCGTGGCGGCGATCGGTTTCCTGCTGCTGCATATCGAGATCGAGGATGGCTGGCGGCTGGTGGTGCTCGGGCTGGCGACGCTCGCCGCTTCCGTGCTGGCGATCGCCCTGCACGGCAGGGACAACGGTGCGGTCCGTTATCTCGCCTACACCACCTTCGCCGCGGAGATGCTTTATCTTGCCTCCGTCACTGTCGGCTCGATTCTCGGCACGTCAAGCCTCTTCCTGTTCTCCGGTCTCGTGGTGGCGCTTGTCGCCTGGATCGTCATCCGTCTCGAGCGGCGGTTTTCGGCGAATGCACAGGGGGAGGGCGCATGAGCTCGTTCATGGCAAGGCTGCAATCCGGCAAGGGTTATCTGCTTTCGGCAACTATCGTCGCCGGCCTGCAGACCCTGATCCTCGGCACGATCATCCAGAGCCGGGCCTCGATCCTCAGCAATGGCGCCGAGGTTCTGCTGAAGACGGCGCCCGTCGATCCGCGCGATTTCCTGCGCGGCGATTATGTCGTCTTGAATTATGACATTTCCTCGGTGCCGGTGCAGACAGTTTCCGGCGGCATTCCGGCCGACCCCGGCGAACGCGTGTTATGGGTCCGGTTGAAGAAGCAGGAGGACGGTTTCTGGACAGTGATCGAATCGTCCTTTCATGAGCTGCCGCCGCAGCCGGAGACCGTGATCCTGCGCAGCCAACCATTCTACAGTGGCGGACTTGCCGCGGGCGACAGCATCCGTGTCGAATATGGCATCGAGCGCTACTACGTTCCAGAAGGCGAGGGGAAACCGATCGAGGAGGCCCGCAATGGCGGCAATGTCGCAATATCGGTGCGCGTCTCGCCAGCGGGAAGCCCGCAGATTCGCAGCCTTCTCGTTGACGGCAAGCCGGTTTACGACGAGCCGCTTTACTGATCCGATGGCACTTCGCAGCAAGGCGGCTTCCGAGGCGCAGATCGCTGTCATTGACCGTTCATTTTTCCTTTGCCTCGGCCAAATCGGGTGATATAGAGACGCCGCGCTCCGGAAGGCCTCATGTGCAGGCATAGGCATGCGGTTTTGTGAACGCGGGTATGGTGAAATTGGTAGACACGCCAGATTTAGGTTCTGGTGCCGCAAGGCGTGGGAGTTCAAGTCTCTCTACCCGCACCAAGCTGTTTGCAGGCGGGAGACTAAGAATCGGTTGTTCCACAACAATTGAGAGTTGTCCCGAATAGCCCGCGAGTGCCGTTCCGCTTCGGGCGGAATGATACGGAATTGGGAAAAGCCACGCGCGGCACGCTGCCGGCGTCGTGCTCATAGAAACGAACGGCGTCTGGGCACGGCCGCCACGACATGAAGGTAGGAAGACATGCAGGTTATCGAAACGCTCGCTGAAGGGCTGAAGCGCGAAATCAAGGTCGTTATCCCGGCCAAGGACATGCAGGACAAGATGAATGAGCGTCTTGCCGATGTGAAGGACAAGGTTCGCATCAACGGCTTCCGTCCGGGCAAGGTCCCCGCTGCTCACCTGAAGAAGGTTTACGGCAAGTCGATCATGGCCGACCTCGTCAACGAGATCGTCCGCGAGCAGCCGGCCGCCATCCTCTCCAGCCGCGGCGAAAAGTCGGCCACGCAGCCCGAAATCGCCATGACTGAGGACAAGGACGAAGCCGACAAGATCCTCGCTGCCGAGCAGGATTTCGAATTCACGCTCTCCTATGAAGTTCTGCCGCCGATCGAACTGAAGTCGGTCAAGGGCATCAAGGTCACGCGCGAAGTGATCGACATCTCGGACGACGAAGTCAACGAGCAGGTCCTGAAGGTCGCCGAAAGCGCCCGCGCCTACGAGACCAAGACCGGCAAGGCCGCGAACGGCGACCGCATCACCATGGATTACGTCGGCAAGGTCGACGGCGAAGCCTTCGAAGGCGGCACCGACCAGGGCGCCGAACTGGTGCTCGGCTCCGGCCGCTTCATTCCGGGCTTCGAAGACCAGCTCGTCGGCGTCAAGGCCGGCGATGAGAAGACCATCACCGTGACCTTCCCGGCCGACTATCCGGCCAAGAACCTCGCCGGCAAGGAAGCGACCTTCGACGTATCGGTCAAGGATGTCGCAGCACCTGCCGATGTCGAGATCAACGACGAACTCGCCTCCAAGCTCGGCATCGAATCCGCCGACCGCCTGAAGGAAATCGTCCGCGGCCAGATCGAATCGCAGTACGGCTCGCTGACCCGCCAGAAGCTGAAGCGCCAGATCCTCGACCAGCTCGACGAGATGTACAAGTTCGAGACCCCGAACTCGCTCGTTGACGCCGAATATAACGGCATCTGGAGCCAAGTGAACAACGACCTCGCTCAATCAGGCAAGACCTTCGAGGACGAAGACACGACTGAAGAAAAGGCACGTGAGGAATACAAGACGCTCGCCGAGCGTCGCGTCCGCCTCGGCCTCGTTCTCTCCGAAATCGGCGAAAAGGCCGGCGTCGAAGTCAGCGAAGACGAAATGCAGCGCGCCATCTACGATCAGCTGCGCCAGTATCCGGGCCAGGAAAAGCAGATCCTCGAATTCTTCCGCAGCCAGCCGGGTGCTGCCGCTTCGATCCGCGCACCGATCTTCGAAGAGAAGGTCATCGATCACCTGCTGACCGAAATCGACGTTACCGACAAGAAGGTGACGAAGGAAGAGCTGCTCGCCGAGGAAGAAGGCGAGACCAAGGCCGAGACCAAGAAGGCCGCGCCGAAGAAGAAGGCCGCCAAGGCCGAAGCAGCTGAGGCCGGTGAAGGCGAAGAAGCCGCACCGAAGAAGAAGGCTGCTCCGAAGAAGAAGGCAGCTGACGAAAGCGCTGAATAATCGCTTTTCAGTTCAGAAGTTTGGAAGAGCCCCGCCATCGCGCGGGGCTTTTTGTTTATCCAGGGCAGTTCATTCTCGACCGTCTTCTCCGATGCAGCTGCAGCAACAAAGAGTTGCAATACAGTATAATTCAATGCAGATTTCGTTGATGGTGGGAGGACCTGACAATGACTGCAAAGCACGACATGAAGAAGCTCGTGGAGGATATGTATGCTGTGCGTGACCGCGGCGATATCGAGGGCACGCTGACGCTGATCGGCGAGGGTTGCACCTTTCGCATGGTTGGCAATACGCGGCTGGCGCCCTTTTCAACTGAATCGAGCGGGAATGCCTTTCGCCAGGCGATAACGCAGCTGATCACAGTATGGGATCTATCGAAGATCAGGACAGCCATCTATGTGGACGAAGACGAGCAGATGGTCTTTGCCCACCGCGAAGGCGAGGTCAGGCACATCCCATCGGGCGTGAGCTTCCAAACGGAATTCGTCGACAAGATCCATTTCCAGGATGGCAAACCGGTCAAGATCGTCGAATTCGTCGACACGCTGCAAGTGGCCGAGACGGCCCAGATAATCCAAATTGCTTAAACGGGCATCCAGGTCGAAGCGCTTAAAAGCGCGGCTTCAAACTTGATCTAAGTTTGAAGCCGCCCATGTTTTCGGCCGCCAGGCGTCGGCCGCCGTTGCAAGAATTGCAGCTCAATGCCCTGTCAGTTGCGCGACTTTCCTGACATGGCTGACGGCTGCGGCGCCGCCGGCGGTCTGGGTGAAAAGGTGGAGCGTTTCCTCTTCGTCGTCGGCGACCGGCGTCAGGGCTTGATCCATATATGTCTTCGACTTCGCATCCCTTGAAATCAGGAAGGCCGAGATCGTCAGGCCAATGATCGTGCCGGCGAGCGACGCATGTTTGCGGAAGGTTTCCCAGGCAAAGCGCGGCCAGAAGACCAGCGGATTTTCGCGCGGCAGGTCGGGGCGCCGCTCCGACGGCGTCTTCAGGCGCAGCAGGCCACTTTGCAGCGGATGCACGTTTTCCAGCGGCACGGTGGTCGCGAAGGAAACGAGAACCTTGACGAGCCTTGCCAGCGGCACCCCGGTCGCCACGGCGCGGCGCAACAGCGTCTTCATGTGATCAGGCGAGTAATAAAGTGCCCAGGCCTCGTGGTAGATGTCTTCCCATTGCTGCTTGCTCATCTTCGGATGCGCGGTACAGACATGTTCGACATCGTAGATGTTGAGATCGGCATCCATCTCGACGCCCTTCTTCCACAGGACCTGGTGGTCCTCGGAGCCCGGCAGCGGCGTCAGGATGAAGAATTCGATGACGTCGAGCGGCAGCTCTTCCTGGATGATCGCGATGTCGCGGCGGATCGATTCCGGCGTGTCGGCGGGGAAGCCCAGGATATAACCGGCGAGCGTCATGATGCCCTGTGCCTTCCAGGCGAGCAGCATCTTGCGGTATTCGGTGATCTTGTTCTGGTTCTTCTTGGCGGCGGTCAGATTGTCCGGATTGACGTTTTCGAGGCCTATGAAGACGCGGGTGACACCGGCGCGCCGGGATTTCTCGATGAAATTCGGGATCTTGTGGCAGAGCGTGTCGACCTGGATCATCAGGCCGAGCGGAATGCCGTCCCGCTCTTTGAGCTCGATCAACCGGTCGAAGATCGCTTCCCAATCCTTGTTGCGGGCGAAATTGTCGTCGGTGATGAAGAATTTGTGGATGCCCTGCGCCCAGTTCATCCGCACCAGCTTTTCGACGTCGTCGGCCGAGCGGAAGCGCGATTTGCGTCCCTGCACGTTGATGATGGTGCAGAACGAGCACTGATAGGGACAGCCGCGCCCGGCATCGAAGCTGGTGCTGAGCCCGAGCGTGCGCTGGATATTGTCCTTGGGCAGGAAGGGAACCGGCGTGCCGCCGATGCCGGGAAGGTCGTTCATGAAATTGTAGAGCGGCTTCAACTCGCCGGCCGCTGCATCGCGCAGCACCATCTCCAGCCGGCCCTCGGCCTCGCCGGCAAACATCGAAATGCCCATGTCGCGGCAGGCATCGAGCCCGACGGCCTTGCCATCCAGCATCGACAGGCAGCCGGAAACATGGAAGCCGCCGATCGAAACCGGCAGACCGGCATCGCGGAACGGCCGGGCAATATCGAGGGCGCGCGGATACTGATTGGTCTGGACGCCGACGAGCGCGATCATGCCGAAATTGTCATGGCGCTTGAACTGTGCGAGCAATCCGGCGACATCGATCCGCGTATTGGTCTCGTCGATCACCGTAATGTCGATTGCCGTATCGGGCCCGAGCACCTTGCGCTCGGCGCATTCGGCGGCGATGCCGTAGAGAGCCGCGAGCGAATTGGACGGGATCATCGCCCGCCACCAGCGGATGACGTAGCCGTCATCGTCATAATGCGACGGCTTGATCAGGATCAGCTGAAAACGTCGGCGCGCAGCTTCCGAGACATGGGACAAGAGTATCTATCTTTCTTCAGAAGCTTTTGCCGGAGGCAAAATGGAGTTGAAGGCACATATCATGCATGGCGTATCAATGCGACTTATGCGGGTTCAAACTAGGCTTAAAAAACGGCACTGCGCGCGAAACGCTCCGCGCAGCGTATCATTCCTCAATATACTACCCGATATCGAGCAGCAATGCGCGGTGGTCGGAGACCTCGGGCGCTTCGACCACCTCGAATTTGCCAACCTTCACCCCCGGTGTGACCAGCATGTAGTCGGCAAAGCGGCTCTGCTTCAAATAGTAGGAGGTTCGCGTGTCTACAAGGCCGTTTCCGGTGACGAGATCCGAAAGCCCGAGTCTGGCGAGAATCGCAAAGGTCGCGCTGTCGGGCAGCACGTTGAAATCGCCGCAGACGACAAGCCCTTCGTCGCCGGGCCAGACGCGTTCGATGAGCCTGACCAGCGCTGCAGCCTGGTCCTGCCGCGCCGCCGTGTCGCCCTTGCCCGCGGGATCGCGCAGGCCATGCATGTGGGCGATCGTCACGGCGCGGCTGCACTCATGGCTGAAGACGCGGATGCAATGGGCGTTTCGCGGCCGCGGATGGTCGCCCCAGCCATCGGCGGAAAAACGGCCATGCACGAAATCCAGCCCCTCTGCGATGACGGAATGCGTTTTGCGCACGAAGGTCGCCAGTCCGAATTCGGCGGCGATGGCGCGATCTCCGTCGAAGAGCTCGCCTCTCGATGTCGGGTAGAAGAAGCCGTCGTGGCCGGGCAGGGCGGCGCTGATCTCCGCGAATAGATTGAAGCGCTGCGGCAGCTCGAGCCCCGCATCCCGATAGATCGACCATCCGCAATCCGCACCCGGTGCCCGCAACACTTCCTGCAGGCATAGCACATCCGGATCGGCCTGTCTGACATAGGCGATCAGGGCTTCGTGCAGCCTGCCGCCCCATGCGTTCAGAGATATGATGCGCAATGCCGTTCGGCTCCGTTTTGGCGGCCGGATTTAGACGACGGCGCCGTCTAAAAGACGCGTTTCAAAGTTCCGACTTGATGTCGCCCATCCGGTTCCAGGCATCGAGGCCGGCGATCTTGTAGGCTTCGGCAAGTGTCGGATAGTTGAAGGTGTTTTCGACGAAATATTCGACCGTGCCTTTGAGGTTGAGCACGGCCTGGCCGATATGCACCAACTCGGTGGCGCCTTCGCCGACGATATGGACGCCGAGCAGGCGGCGCGTCTTCAGCGAGAAGATCAGCTTCAGAAGCCCGGTGTCGAGGCCCATAATATGACCGCGCGACGTCTCGCGGAAGCGGGCGATGCCGCATTCATAGGGAATGCCGCGCTCCTTCATCTCTTCTTCGGTCAGGCCGCAGGTCGAAATCTCCGGCACGGCATAGATGCCGTAGGGGAAATATTTCGGCGGCTCCTTGGCGACCGCGCCGATCGCGACGCGGGCGGCGATGCGGCC
Organism: Rhizobium sp. BT04; assembly: GCF_030053135.1. NCBI lineage: Bacteria > Pseudomonadati > Pseudomonadota > Alphaproteobacteria > Hyphomicrobiales > Rhizobiaceae > Rhizobium > Rhizobium sp. BT04. The sequence goes on from NZ_CP125652.1 coordinate 387,119, forward strand.
CTGTTCCATCGAGGTCGAGGCAAGGCTCGGAAAGCCGACGACGTCGCCGGCGGCGTAGACGTTGGCAACCGATGTCTGGAAGGTTTCCGGATTGACCTTGAGACGGCCGCGGCTGTCGGCTTCGAGGCCGATGGCCTGAAGGTTCAGCGCATCGGTCGCCCCCATGCGGCCGGCGGCGAAAAGCACCATGTCGGTGGTCAGGCGCCGGCCACTGTCGAGCGTCAGCTCGACCTTGCCATTCTCAAGCGTCTCCACCTTGTCGGCCTTCTGGCCGAGCAGCAGCTTCATGTTGCGGTCGCGCAGCTGGTAGGTAAAATCCTCGATGATTTCCTTGTCGATGAAGTCGAGCATTGTCGCCTTCGGGTCGATCACGGTGACGGCCGTGTCGAGCGCGCTGAAGATCGTCGCGTATTCGATGCCGATGACGCCGGCGCCGATGACGACCATCGATCGCGGCAAGTCCTGGATGTCGAGCAGTTCGTCGCTGTCGAGAACGGTCTTGCCGTCGAAGGGTATGTAATCTGGGCGGAAAGGCTTTGTGCCGACGGCAAGCAGCACGCTGGCGCCGGTGACCTGCGTGGTCTCGCCGTCATCCTTGATCACCTGCAGCGTCGACGCATCGATGAAGCTCGCCTTGCCGCGAATATGCTGCACGCGGTTGCGGGCGAACTGGTGTTCTAGCACCTCGACCTCGTGGTTGAGCGTAATCAGCAGGCGGCGGCGCAGGTCATCGGCACTGATCTCTTCCTTGACGCGGTAAGACCGGCCATAGAAGCCGCGTTCGCGCCAGCCGGAAAGATTAAGTGCGGTCTCGCGCAGCGTTTTGGAAGGAATGGTGCCAGTATGCACGGACACGCCGCCGACGCGTTTGCCCTGCTCGATGACAAGCACTTTCTTGCCGAGTTTTGCCGCCTGGATCGCGCCGCGGCGCCCTGCGGGGCCGCTGCCCACCACAACGAGATCGTACTGAAGCATCATCAAGCCCCGGATTGGAAAGGAATCATTTTGCAACGCAAAATGTCGCCCGTCCATCGTTAGCCGGTCAATGTTACAGATTGTTTTACGGCTGCATGATTGCTCCTGACGGGCGCTTTTTCGGGGACGTGAGCCCTTCGGGAAACAGCTTTGCGCCATGAGTCGTAGCCGACGAACACCGGCGGAGGGCGCTTGCTCTCGACGAGATCTATGGCCTTCATGCACGGGTGATGTAGTCTGCGGAAATATCGCCGACCTTGGTGACGCCGAGCAACGCCATGTTGCTATGCAGTTCCGTCCTTAGGATATCGGCCGCCTTCAGCACGCCCGGCAGGCCCGCGACGGCTGCGGCATAAAGGAACGGCCTGCCGACGAACACGAAACAGGCCCCGAGCGCGAGTGCCTTCATGATATCCGTTCCACGCCTGAAACCGCCATCGACCATCACGGCAACGCTGCCTCCGACACGTGCCGCAATCTCCGGAAGGACCTGAAGGGGAGATGCGGTACCGTCGAGCTGGCGACCGCCATGGTTGGAGACGATCACTCCATCGGCCCCGGTGTCGACAGCCCGCGCCGCGTCGTCAGGGTGCATGATCCCCTTGACCACAAGTTTGCCGGACCACCTGTTGCGTATTCGCTCCAAATGATTCCAGTTGAGATGGTCGCGCCTGCCGAAATCGCGCGTGACGTTCGAGGAGATGATCGGCGCGCCCCTTGTGGCATAGGAATTTTCAAAATGCGGAATGCCGTGCCGGACGATCGTTCGCAGGAATGTGCCGGTGGTCCAGCGCGGGTGCGAGATGCCCTGCCATGCCAAGCGGAGACCAGGACGCAAAGGCGTCGAAAATCCGGCCCTTACATTGTTTTCACGATTTGGCAGCGTGGCCGTGTCCACGGTGAGCAGAAGTGTGCGCAAGCCGGCCGCGCCGACGCGGTCGATGAGAGCGTCGATACGGTCGGGTTCGCCGGGGAGATAGGCCTGAAACCATGCTTGCGGCGAAATCGCGGCGATCTCTTCTAGAGGGATAAGTGATGAACCGCTTATGATCATCGGGATTCCCGATTGATCCGCTCCTTGCGCGAGCACGATGTCACCTCGATAGGCCATCAGCGCGCTGATACCCATCGGCGCGATGCCAAAGGGCGCGGCATGGGTCTTGCCAAAGAGGCTCGTCTCGGTGCTGCGTTTCGAGACGTCCCGAAGGACACGAGGCCGGAAGGCATAGGCCTGGAAAGCCTGTGCATTATACCGCAGCGAGGCATTGGTCTCGGTTGCGCCGGCGATATAACCGAAGAGAGGCTTTGGCAGATGCCGCCGCGCCTTCATTTCAAAATCATCGAGGCAGAGCACGTCGCGGCAGAGCCGGGTCGATCGTTCGGTATTTCCGCTATGGATCGTCATTGAGCTTCATCTTCTCGGTATTTCGGGCGCCGCGCCAGGGCTCTGCATTTCGTCGGCGATCAGCCGCAATGTTTGTTCAGATCAGCTTAAGCCCCTTCAGGCTGACATGGCCGTCCTTGCCGATGATGACGTGGTCGTGGACGGTGATGTCGAGAGCCTTGGCGGCATCGATGATCACCTTAGTCATGTCGATGTCGGCGCGTGATGGCGTCGGGTCGCCGGAGGGGTGGTTGTGGACGAGGATCATCGCCGTTGCCGAAAGCTCGAGCGCGCGTTTCACCACCTCGCGCGGATAGACCGGCGTATGGTCTACCGTGCCGCGGCCTTGCACCTCGTCGGCGATCAGCACATTGCGCTTGTCGAGAAAGAGGATGCGGATGTGTTTCTCGGCTCCGAATTTTGCAGCCCTTTCAACACTTTGCACTAAACGTCCCCCAAACGTCCCCAACGCGTCCCTCATTCGTTGTTCTCGTTACGTTTTGCCAGCCGCATCTCGGCAACGCGACTGGTCTGCTTGATCGTCCCGCGGTTATAGCGGGCGCTTGTCTGCCGGTTTTTATGGCCGGCGGATTTCATGACGTCGGTCTCGGCCGCGCCTAGGTCATAGGCTTCCGTGATGGCGCCTGCGCGCGCATCCATATTCCAAATGGTCCGCGGGATGCCGGCTTTATCTGCGACTTTACGCCAACGCTCGGTGAATTTCCGATTTTTATAGGGTACGCCCGTTGCCTCGGATATGATCACAGGGCCCACACGCTTTTCAAGCGGGACGCGATTTATTTCCTCGATCGCCGCGGGATGAAGCTTCAGGTCATGCTCGACCGGAAAACCCGTCTTCGTGTGGATCTTGCGCAGGATCATGTCGTCGCCGATATCGGACCAGACAAGCCCGTTAACCCACCGCGTATCCCTATATGTGATGCCGCCGTCTTCAGCGCTCGCACCAGGCTCCCATTCGCCCACCACATCCTTCTGGCGCATAGTGAGCTCGAACTGCAGAACGGTCGCCAGCGCGATTGACGGAAAGCCCTCAGCATGCGCTGTGACGCGGATGGCAGCAACATGTTCCGCCGTCATCACAGATGTGCGAGCAGGTGGCGTCTTGAACCGGATTTTGCCGAGGATGGTATCTGCGCGAAAGCAATCGTCGAAGCCCAGCGTAACGCCGTAGCTTATCAGCTGCCGGACGGCATCAATGGCGTGCTTGGCGCGCCATGGGCGGTGGGGCTTGCCAGGCGCTTTCGGCTCTCCCCACTGACCATGCCAGCGCTTGAAGTCCGGGCCAAGGAGCTTCCCCACGTTACGGGCTCCGACGGTCGCCTCGATGATGATAAGCGACTTCAGGACGTTTTCGCGGCTGTTGTACTTGAGGGAATGAAAAGGAGAATCGGGGTTCGTCTGATAGAGCCGAGACAGGCTCTTGAGAGTTCCGTCATATCCAGGCGCAGCGTGTTCGCCGTTAGCGGCCCACGCCAACATTTCCGCTTGCAGGATCCGGCAGCGCGCGGCCAACTGTGTGCGGCCTTCAGGTGTCACCGGGTAGTGAAGTCGCACGCTCGAAGGCCTATAGCCGCGCTTCACCAGATCCGCACGCGCTTCCCAGTATTCCCGAATGCTGCCGTCTTTGTTGCGCTTGCGTTTCAGCCCGGGTGCATCTGTCATGACCAGTTCTCGGCGCCGTCGACGGTGGCGGGCAGGGCCGTCTGATGCAGCCCGTGCCGACGGTCTAGGAAGGCGCGCACTGCCGGCCAGTAACGGCAGCCCGTCATCGGATCGATGCGCGGTAGACCTTCACGCTCCCAGACGATGGCAAGCGCATCCCAAGCCGTCCTGGACTTGGCGCCGAGGACGCGCTGCGCGATCGACGCCTCTGATAGGTACAGCGGGTTATTGTCGTTGGCGGCAGCTGGCATCGTTCCTCCAGTTTTGTTGAGCACACAGCAAAGTGTAAACATGCCCATCAGGTCAATACCGGCCGGCGCGCTGCTGGTGTGGGCGCAGGTGGTGATCGCGCCGGCCTTTGGTGTTCATGCTGCCCGCGGGCGACAGGGCAAGCGCCCACGGGCAGCTCAGCCGGCCGCCACCGGCTATCTCTGAGGCTTGATGGCCTCCATAAACTCCAGAAACTCACCTCGCCGGAACGTTGCGTATAGAATCCATGACAACGAACCACGCTCCTGGTTGCAACGCTTGCATGCGAGGGAAAGGTTATGCGGTTGGTTGGTGCCGCCGTCGGCGCGCCGTCGCAGATGCTCAATCGTGGCTGCGTCTGACCGCTGCTGAATTTTATAATCTGCGCTCAGAACAACGAACCGCTCGCAATAGCAGCACCGCCCGTTCTGGCGTTCGAATAACTTAAGAAGGACTGGAAGCCGCACCTTTGACTTCATGGCTTAGCTCCTGCCGGATGGTCAGTGAGTGTGCTTAAGGGCCGAGCCCAGCACATCCCTAGCCGGGCGCTCGTGGGCGTCCAGCAGGACGATCCCATAATGCTCGCGGCCCATTGCGGTGCGAGAGCGGGAGATGACGATGGCTAGGTCGCCGTGGAAGTCGACCAACTGGCCGATGCGAAAGCGGTACGCTGCTACATAGCTTCGTCTTCTGCCAAGCAAACTGCGAGGCAACTGAACTCTCGGAATATTGATCTCTTCTGCTGACATTGTCGCTCTCCTCGTTGCTTTTGTGTCGCTGCATTTGTACAGTGTCCATATTCATAAACGGATTTTGTTCCGTGTCAACACGTATTTGTACAGGGTACACAAATGAGGGGCGTGCAGATAAAAATGGCCCGGGCCGCATTGGGTTGGGGAGTGCGCGATCTCGCCGCAAAGTCGGGAGTGGCCGCCAACACGGTCAATCGAATTGAGAATGGATCAGACGCAAAGCAATCGACAATGGATGCATTGCAGCTCGCCCTCGAGGCGGCCGGCATCGTCTTCATCGACGGCGAATATGCCGGCTCTGGCGGCCCAGGCGTACGCCTCGCGGCGCCATCAAAATCGGGGGCCTGAGATGGAGGAGGGCAAACCGCTTGCCGAAGCCACGTTGGAAGATCGCGAATGACTCCCAAGTTGCGTCTGACGCTCTTTATGCCTCTTGTTTTGCTCGCCAGCTGCGACGACGATAGCCGCCAATATACCCTGTATCGAAACAGCGCTCTTGACGCGAACATGCGCTTGCATGTCGCATCGTTCGACAGCGCGGACGGCGAGTCTTACAACTCCGAAAACTGCCAAATAGCGGCGGGCCTCTTTGTGACGCAGCCAGGCGTCACCGTCCGTTATTGGTGCGAGAAAGGCAAATTTCGAAAGTGACCGAGCCCCGCCTAATCGGCCGCAAGCAAGCGGCCGTCTACCTCGGAATCGCCGAATCAACGTTCTCTTTATGGGTGGCCACTTACAAAATGCCACCGGCGATCCCCGGCACCCGTAAATGGGACAAAAGAGCGATTGACGCCAAGCTTGACGAGATAAGCGGACTTACGCCAGCCGAGAAAGAGGATCCTTATGACAAATGGGTGAGGGAGCATCCATATGACTAACGTAATCCAGCTTCAGCCGGCCGCAACTATATCGTTCGACGATTACATCGAGGACGCCTTGCGGCAGGTGGCCAGCGAGCTCGGCCTAACGCGCAACGACACGATCAGGACGATCGTCGTGGAATGGCTGCAGCAGAACACGTATCTGCCCGTCCACGAGTTGGATGAAGACGGGGAGGTCGACGGGAACGCGTAACGTCGTGTGCCGCGGCCCACTAATGTGAATCCTGTGGAATTGCCGCGTATCTAGGGATTAAACGCCGACGTTGCAATTGACCTCGGCCTGCGTACACAGTTTGCTTTGCCTGCAGTCACGGAAACGACCGCTCTGACAAAGCGTAATGGTCGCTCCGAGACTGCTGGCGCTACGCCCGCGTCGGGAGAGGATGGTTGCAGCCATCCTCTCCTTTCGGCAAAGCTACCGTGCAACAGAATGTTGAATACGGCAACGAAGGAGTTGCGTGAAACGCAACTTTTCCACGGTCGCGGAAAATCGTCCGCGATTATATGAGTGCTGGGGGCACAATGATTTTCGCAAAACTCGCCAGGATCGTGGCCTGGATTGTCCTAGTCGGTAGTGTCATGCGGATCATCACCGGCATCGGTGTCGCCACCGAAATCCTTGGACCTTATGAGGAAGCTCTGCGCCGGTTCGGTGGCAGGGCGGAGAGCTCCGGAGCAATTATCGACAGAGGTGTTTACGCCCTGCTGGTCGCCATCGCGCTTGGCACGCTGGCCGAAATCGGCATCGCGCTAGCCAGAAAGGTGGAAGGCTCGAAATGAAATACGCGATCCTTATCGCCGCACTGGTCGCGCCCTCCGTAGCATCTGCAGAAACGTGCTATCCTAAAGACAACTCTGCCAGAATTCTCTCATCAGCGAGCCCGAACGATATTCATCCTGATTGGCGTGGAGATTCGTATGTCGGGACCAGTTGGAGCTTTGTCGTCCATGGCAAGGCAGAGGATGGTACCGGAAAATACTTGCGAGGGAATCTGATGTCGCCACGGGGCGGCTTGGTGAACGCGGACGTCTACATTCTTCGCAAGGAATGGAGTTGCGAGTGAGCTGAGCGGGCCGAAGCCCGCCCGTCTCGATCCGCTTAAAGCCAGTCCTTTTTTAATTTTTCCCGGAGATCCGCCAGCACCGCGTTCGCTTTCGCGGAGAATTCGACGACCTCCGCGGCGTCATCAGGCAGAAATTCCTCGCCATAACCTTCCTGAGGCTGTTCAAACAGTCCGGCGATTTCGCCGTCGTCATTTCGTGTCACGTAAGGCATTTACGCAGTCCTTTTGCAGGGGAAAATAAAACCGTCAGTCCAGACCCAAAGATTGCCGGCGGCACCGGCCACGTAGCGAATCTGTTTGCTCGTGTTGGTCAAGATATCGCGGGCGCCTACCGCGAAGCCGCTGGCAACCTGGATCGAGCCAACGCTGGGTCCGTCATTGCCGATGCCCGCGACCAGCGCGCCCTGCGCAGGATCGGACAGCAACGCCGCGTTGGTGGTCGCCGATGACGTGAACTCAAACCGCAACTTAGCTTTGACCCTGACCCCGTTAGGGACTGTCAGCGCCAAAAGCGTTGAGGTTGTGGAAATGGCGATGTTGGCGGCATCCTTCACTGGTGAAATGAAGGTATATTCGCCGTCCGCCTCCATCGTGAACTCTCGAATGTTCGAACTGCCGTCAGTCAGCACAACGCCGATCGGCGCCAAGACATCGTAGCCGGTCAGCAGCGACGTATTGACGCCGCCGACTGTTGCCGACGTCGACAGCACCACCTCACCAGTCCCGTCCGACTGCTTGCGAAGCGCGTAGACGAAGTAAGTGGCGTTGGCTGCCTTCACGCCGGTATCGAGCCCGCCGTTGTTGCCGGCCACCCATGTACTATTGAGGTTCTTGGTGAGCGTGCCGGACGAGACCGCGACTTTGCTGAGGGCCTTCACAGTGAACGAAGCAATGTCAAGATGCGTTTGAGGATTTGATCCATTGGGGAGTACGATACCTCCCTCAACAAAATCAGGGCCAAGCGCGGAAGCAAGCCATGCGCTCAGGTTCGTGAGCGTTAGGCTCTTCGTGTCTCCCGCAGCGCTGTCCCAGATACCGAGCTTGTCCGCGCCGGTTGGTGCTGCCTTTGCGGTGGCGGCACTTATAGTCGTGCCGAGGCCGCTGAACGTCACCGCGTTTGTTGCCGTGTCGAGCACCATCAGCAGAGTGTCGTCAGATCCATCATAAAGGTAGAGCTTCAGTTGGCCAGCCGTGGCCGTCGAGATCCAGATAGTGCCAGCCACAGCATAGGACGGCCGCGAAGCGCCAGAGTGAGCGCTCACGGCCGCCTTGAAGTTATCATCGATGCGCGACGCCATAGCTGATGGCGTCGCCGGTCCAGTTGTCGGAACACTAAAGATTGTTGCTTGCGTCATATTGCGAACAGACCTGTTCTTTTTTGGAGGGGTTAATCAAGGTTCGGATCGGACGGCCGAGTAAGTCTTCCGACCAGATTCGCAGGGGCGTTGTTTCGACGCTGGTCGCGGTCACTGTGGTGAGGTCGACGCCGCCACCAATGGTGCATTGCCCGAATCGTTCGGGATCAGTCTCATCATCAAAGCCGCTTGCCTCGCGCATCGTCTCGGCGATGACGACGCCATAGTCTGGCAGCAAAGTGCCACCATAGAATGAGGCAACCAGCGCGTCTTGAGATGCGCCCTTCGCGATCAGGGCCTGTAAATCGATCTTGCCGCCCATCGCTAAATTGAAGCCGATCGGCGCTTTCGTAATCCTCCATGCCGGCATGCCAGGCATCAAGTTGTGAGAGGGAAGCGCCCAGAGGCCGAGGCCACTGGTTTCGGATATACCTGCAACCAAGAGCTCAAAGTCAGCACCATGGGCGTCGAATAGCGCCCGCTGCTCGGCAACAAGGTCCCCCAGCAAAGAAAGGCCGCCGTCGAAGCCGTGGCGCTCCACCGCCGCGTCCAGCGCTGCAGCGAAGACGTCCAGAAGCGCGGCACGTCCACGACCAGCGACAGCCATGGTTGGATGCTGACGCGTTCGGACCTTGGGGGCGATGTCGACGACGACGCCATTAGGATCGATGGCTGCCCGATCGGTTAGGATTTCGACTCGGTCCGGATGGACAAATGCGAGAACAAGGGTCATTGAATCTCCAAGGTAGCGACCGGCCCGACACACGCTGTTGCCGCGGCTCTCATCAGGGCATTTTGAATGGAATCTGCGAGTGCTTTGCCGGCGTTTCCGCCGTTCTCTACGAGCGCGGTTCTGAAATCGTTGAAGAAAGACCGGAGGTCATCTCGCATGTTTCCAATGCGGATCGACTGTCGGATCTGCCCAGCTTCTTGGCTGTTCAAATCTTCCGGTAGGCCGTATTGCCTGAGCGTCGTGGTGACTTGCTGATCTTGCTTTGACAGGGAATTGAATCGCGTCTGACTGATCAGATCCTGCTGCAGTTTCGTCTTCGACAGGACGCCTGCATATTTCTCGTAGAGCGCGACCTTCTGCTCGATGGCGGCCTTTTGCTCCGCATTTAGCGACCGGCCCTTGTCCTCCGACTGCTGGAGCAGGTCGAGACGGAAACGCGCCGTATCGGCCGCCACGCCATACTTGCCGAGTAGCTCGATCTCTTGCTGCATTTGGCCGAGCCTGTCGTCGGCCGCTTTCAAGAGATCGCGGTAAGCGTTCGCCGCTTTCGTGGCTGCAGTTTCCGCCTGCTTGTCGGCTTTCTCGGCGCCGGGCAGGCCCTCGAGCTCGATCAACGGCCGGCTCTGGGGGGTGGGCCCTACGGCCGGCGTAAACGTGCCTGTCTGGTGGGTCTTGCCATTCTCATCCCGGAAAGTGGAGCCGGCAGTGATGTCCTGAACGCTCGTGGCGCCGGCCAGCGCCTTGATCCACTCCTCGCGCGCCTCTTTCGATGCGGCAATCGACTTCTGGATCGATTGTGTGATCTGGTCGAATGCGTCACGAAAGCCCAAAACCGACTTGATGCCATACTGGTCGACGGCCGTTGCCAACATTTGTTGCGCGGCATTGATATCGCCGATTGATGCAGTGCCGCTGTCTAGCCGCTCCTTCAGGTCGCTGAACGCCTTGCCAAAATCACGAATGAATGCCGGATCTGCCTGAATGCCGCGGAGTCCGCGCATGGCTTCGGTGAATTGCCTGTTGATGCCTTCAAGCTTGTCGCCGAGACCCTCGAGCGCTTTGGCGCCCAAGATGTCGCCGGCTTCCCGGCCGGTAGAGATCTGTTTTGCACGGTCGAGCTCGTCGACGACCTTCGTGACAGACGGCAGCGCTTCGCCCCAGGCGGCCGCAGCGTCGCGGATCACCTCGTTCTGCTTCTCGATCAGCGGCGTGGTTTTCTTCGCGCCGTCTTCGCCAGCGGTGAAGTACTCAATGAGCGCCGCGGATCCAGCCACCAGGCCGATGGTCACGAGAGAGATTGGCGAAAGCAAGGAGGCGAAAGCCGCGCCGAGACCGCCGACTACCTGTCGGCCGTTCCCCATCGTCGCGAGCACTGACGATAACTGCGTTCCCTGCTGCAACGCAATCTGCAGGGGATTCGCGCCCATTGCGGAAGTTACGGCAATGTCCTGGAATTGTGCCGCAATGTTCGCGGTCTGGAAGCCTCGGCCGGCGCGATTGTCGTTGGCAGGAGTGTCTGCGAGAGCTGCATTACGCGCCTTTATGGCGGCGATCTGCGAGGTAAACGCCGACTTCTCTCGGTCTAGTGCTGACGTCATCTCGCTGGCTGAGATGGCTCCGAGGGCATGGGTCGCCTTGATCTCTTTTAGGCTTGCCGCATAGCTTTGCTGCGCGGCAAACAGTGGATTGTATTTCGCACGAAGCCGCTCAAGCTCCTTGCCCTGATCGGCAAGCGCGCCAGTCCACTCTTTCGAGGCCTTGGTACCGATGCCGACTGTGGCCTCAATGCGCTTCTGTAGGGTTGTAGAAACCGAGTTGTCGATCGACTTGCCGACGGCAGTGAATTGCTTCTGGACGCTACCGGCGAGAGTGCCAAGATCCTGCTCAATCCGCTTTATGGAGCGACGCAGCGCGGCCTGATCGGTCGAGATGCTGATAATCAGGTCATCGGTATTGTCAGCCATGGACTGGCCTCCGCGCGCCCGATGGGGCGTTCGTTTTGTTCATAATTTTTCCTTGGATATGGCGCGCTAGACTATTTCTGCGCGAATCGATTAACCTGACCTGGGGTTGCCATCGTCGACTTTCCTACATCGGCTTTCGAGCCGCACTCACACGGGTGACGATCCACGATCAGGTGGATTGCGAGTGGCAGGCTTAGTCCTGCTTTGGAACGAAAGGAGATGTAGGCATGTCGCACATGTTGAAATCAAAAGTCGTGAAAGTGAGAGCGTACGTGAGGTTCCGGCTTGGTCGTCTAGAACACGTCTGCGCCCATTTCCGCTCCTGGCCTAGGCAGCTTTCATTTGACTTTTAACCCGGCTTCGTAAATCGGGCTGACGGTGGCAACCTCCAGTATCGCATCCTAGCGCCGCCGGCGGCGAACGGCCGGCTGCCCGAACTCACGAAGCGCCCAAGGCTCCGAGTGCTTGTCAGTCCAGGTTTCCATGTATTCGGCGCCGAGGCGCTGCCAGGCTTCCGCAACCGTTGCGTCGTCAGCACGGCCGTACTCGTCCACCTCAATGCCGGCGTCTTTCGCGTCGCCGAAATAGTCGCTACCGGCCTGAAAGATCATTTCCCAGGCGATCAGGTCATCGGGCTGGACTTTTGATTTCCGTCGCTTGCGAGGCACGATTATCTCCGATTTGATCTAAGTGCAGGCGGCCTGGCGGTGTCGCTTCCGCCGTCGAAGTCCAGATCGAGCTCCCGGACAAGCCGCGCGAACGCGAGTCGGCTGTTGTGCATGATCGAGACTTCGGGGCGCTCCTTGGGCTGCCCAAATCTGTCGGTAAATGTCTGGCCGTCCCGTTCGATCGTCTCCCGGCAGGATTCGGTCTGGTCTAGCGCCTCGCAGGCTAAGGTGAGCAGATGATGGTGATGGGCGTCCAAATCCCACTCCTCGACAACAGATCGGAACCACTTTCGGGTAGCTGGCCGCAGGTGTTTAGGGGCTCTCGGGGGTCCGTAAGCCTTAGTTTCTGGCACTTTCGCACCTCCGAATATTTTATTGAACGGGGGACTCGGCTGCGCACACGAAGGGGGACGACCGGTAACCCGGTAGGCATGCGGAACGGGATCTGATGCACCCCTCCCGGTCGGTCACACCGGGAACCCATCGACCCCGAACCGAACGACCTTCCCGCCGCGCTCTTGACGCTGCTTGTGCCGCGAATGGCATGATGGGCAAAGGCTAGCCAGGTTGCCAGGATCGAAGAACAACGCAAGGTCGCCCTTGTGAGGCGTGCGATGGTCGACCGTGTTTGCTGCTGTCACCACGCCAAGTTCTTCACACATCCAGCATAGCGGTTCTCGTGCCAGCTGGGCGAGCCGCAGCTGCTTCCAAAGTGCTGTCCGGTAGAGCGAGTGGTATTGCTGGGCTTCCTGGCTGCGCGATGTCACACCGGCAGCCCTCGCGCCCTCATCGCCGCCTCGGCCTTCGCCTTCACGCGCTCAGCTGCATCGTTGCTGCTAGCCACCCGGAAGCTGGCGCTGGTATCGCCGTAGGCGGGAAGGCAGGTGAGCGTGACCTCGAACAGGTCGACGTCCTTGATGATCCGAAGGGGTAAGCGGTTCTTGCCGTCCCTCCATTCCTCAGCTCGAACCCGAAAACCGAAACTGCATCCGCGCACGTCGCCCCGCTTCACTGTGCCAATGGCCTCTTGGCCACTCGGCGTTGTCGGATTCGGTTCGAGATCAAACCAGAGACCGGCGCTATCTTCCCGCAGATATAACGTGTGAGCTGTGGTGCGCCCGACGACCCGGCCTGTATCGTGATCGAGGAGCATCACCACGTCGGGACGCTCTCGGAGGGTGCGAGCAAAGACGCCGGGCGCCAGCATTTCTCGGAATTCGCCGCCGATGACCGTCTCGCTGTTAAACCTGGCAGCATAGCCAGAGATGCGCTCAGCCATCCAGTTTCGCCTCGGCCCTCGCAAGCTGCGCCTCCCGCAGACCGAGCTCAGACTTAGCTCTCAGTTCTCGTGCGATGTCGACCGGCCTGGCGTCGCTATGTTGTGCCGTCTTACCGGGTAGTTTCACCGTACGACCAGCGCCGCCGGCCTTTGTGTTTGCGCGTTCAAACATACCCAAGGTCCTTTGCTTCTTTGGTCACGCGATGGACATGACCGTCATTAGCCTCGCCGAGAAAGCCCAGCGACATTGGGCCGAGCGAAGACCAGCGAATGTCCAGATCTTCGAACTGAAACCGCAGTTCATCGTAATCAGCGCGTGCTCCGGCAACGCCCTGAAGCGCATGAACGAGGGCGGCAACACGACGGCCGTACTCCTTGCGGCAGGCATCGACGACCAATTTATTGGCCTGGATCCGCTGCTCTTCCAGTCTTTGGTTTATGACGGAGAGAGCTTTTTCGATGTCAACAGCTTCGGCCCGAAGTGTCTTCAACTTCTCGGCTAGACCGTGCTCGGTCTCCCCGCCGCTGCTGCTTTCGCCGAGAAGCTCAGCGACTTTTTGGGAATACTGCGCCGGCGGGCGTGTCGCGAGCTTCTCCTCGACGCTCCGCTGCTCACGTGTGTTTGCTGTCTGCTTGTCGAGTAGGATGCCGCGGCGGGTTTCGAAATCCTTATAGACCGGATCGAGGTCGCTGAGCGCTGGGACGCGGAATTTATCTGTTTTCAAGAAAAGATCTCCTGCAGAGCGTCCGCGAGCGCGGCGCCGTTGATCGTGAGTGATTGCCGATGTCCTGACGACTGCCAGTAACCAGCGAAAGCGCCGACGGCCTGGAAGCGGTGCGTGGAGCCGTCTTCGAAAATGACGGCCAGCTCAGGCCAGGTCGAAACGAACTCCAACTTCAAACGCCGTATGCCGACGTCGCCTTCGACAGCGAGGGCCGCGATCGAGGCCAAGTAATCGGCGGCCGTGACCTTGATGTTTGCGGGTGCGCCGGAGAGGTTGGCGCCGCCGGGCGAAAGCTCGCCATATGTCGCCACGGAGCGGGCCGCGAGATGCAGCGGGGCTGCGGCCGCATAGGCGACGACAAGATTGACCACGTCGACGAGCGAAAGCTGCGGCGCGGTGCGGGGGGCTCCGGTTGGGATGACTCCGGCCTGTTGCAGGCGCTGTGCCATCGAGACAAGGCGCCCACGACGGAAGCCGACGTGGCGCTCAAGTGCCGCGATCGCCGCGGCGAGAGTGGCGGTCTTCGTCATGCGGCTACCCACTGCAGTTTGTCGCCTTGCTGAGCATAGACGTCGTAGTCAGCGCCGGCGCGAACGAGGAAACGAGTGCCGGAAGTCGCGTTGGGCGCAGGGCCGATTGATACCCACGAGTCGGCAGCCGCGTTGATGCGGAAGATGGGGTCGGCGGCGATATCCGATGCCGCCGGTGCGGCGTTTGTCGAAGTGACGCCGGATGCCGGCGCTTCGCTCCACGAAATTTTGCCAAGAAGAGCTTGGGAAGCGAAGCGCTGCGACTGGGATCCAGCATAACCGCAAACGACATGGAGGCCTGAGAAAGCCATTGTGTTTGTCCTTATTTGGAGAATTGAGGGGTGAGTGGGCAATAAAAAAGCCGCCCCGAAGGCCGGTCGGTTGATGGGCCAGGCGAGCAGCGGCCGAAGCCGCGCTCAATAGCCCGATCGCAGCCCCCTCAGGTGGGGACAGCAATTCCTCGGCGCCGGTTCATCCGCGGTCGCCAGAGAATGTTGGTGAGCAACCGCGCGCGGCCGCCCACCTTCAGGGAGTGACAGCTCCCTGAAATAGAAAAGGCAGCATCGCTGCCGCCGATCTCTCTCCCTTACCCGTTGGGATTTGGAAATGGGGTACCTCTACGCCGCCGCGCGTCGACGACCACGCCAAAAGCGATCGACGATTTCGAAGCCGTCAAAGATGCGCGCGCGAGCCTCGCCCTTTGCCCCCTTGCTGCCGGCACCGAGCCGTTTGCCTATGGCGTCGAGCGTGAGGCCGTCACAAACTGCCCACTCGAAGGCGTCTAGGATCTTCGGTACGTAGGCCAATCGCGCGCGCAAGATTGCGAGCTCGCGCTTGGCATCAATGGCGGCAAGTATGACCTGGTCGCCGTTCCACTTTTTGGCGACCGGTGCGCCCATGGCCTTGCCGTCGACGCCAGCCATGGCAATGCGCTTGGCTGGGGTGTCCAAATTCGCCTTCCGGCCGGCCACCACTTTCACGCCTTTGCTCTTGCCGTTGCCATCCTCGCGGTGGACTAGGAAAAGGTTTGTCGCCTCTCGGCCGATCAACTGCGTCGGCATTGTTGCCGCGTCATGCAGTGCTCGATATCGCTCGGCGAGCCTCAGACACAGATCATTGCGCTCGGTGCGCAGAAGCTTTGCCAGCGGCCAGTCTTCGTTGTCATTTGCGTGCTGGCCGCGGAAGTGGTGAGAGGAGTACCATGCTACGCCAGCGCGGATCCGATATTCTTCTGATGGACCATCATTCGGCTGTAGAACAGGCTCGCCTTGGGATCTGATGCGCGTTCGCGCCGGCGTCCATTCGTCGGCGCTCTGGACGATAGGCAAAATAGTATCGCGCCGGTCGAAGACCGGGATTTCTTCAGTCATGCTGTCACCTTGACTTTGGGAGTTGAACCGTCCGCTTTTCGCGGATCTCGTCATTGGGGCGAAGGCCGTTCCGGCTCTCTTGGGTGATGATGGCTGCAGTCACGAAATGTAGTGTAAACAAACGAAAAAGACCACGAGATTTTGATTTCGGAAAATCAAGGCGCTGAGGGTCTCGAACGCTTGATTTCGGCCGGGATTCCCCTAACAGTTGCAAAGTGAGTTTATGGGGAAGGGCGATGAAATTAACTCTAAGTATGGCGATGCTCTTGATTTCAGTATCTGGAGCATTTGCAGGGCCGTTTGGCTTGGACAAGGGTATGAAACAGGGTGCGTTAGATATCCAGGCACCCATGGAAGCCGGAGCTTATCTTCTCAAAAGCGTGCCAAAGCCGCATGACGACTTCCAAATGTACGCAGTTACACTCGGTGAGCAGGCGGGGGTCTGTCGAATAGTAGCAATGTCTGCCGAAATTGAGAATGATCGGTACGGGGTAGCACTCCGAGCAAAATTCGAAAACATTCGATCACAGCTTGCTCAAAACTATGGATCATCAACGCTTTACGACACACTTGGAAACTCGGCGCTTTACAACGATAATAGTGAATGGACGATGGCGCTTACAAAACGTGAACGGGTGTATTCGGCAGAATGGAAAATTTCTAACAGCGCCGAGAAATCTGGAATTCGGGAAATCAGATTATCGCTGGCGGGACAGTCCCGTGACTCCGGCATGGTAACCTTGCTGTACATTTTCGATAATGTTGACGATTGCTTGCAGGAGATCGGCGCAAAGGGACGCAGCGCCCTATGAAGCTTTCCAAGGTCGTTGTCTGGGTTGTTTCTGCCTTCGCCTTGGCCGCGGTAGCGAACATTGCGTTTGTCACTTGGCCCGCGCTGAACTCAAAATCACAGGATCCAAGAAATAAGAAGGTCGGGCTATACACCTACTATCGATATGGAATTGACCCTCGCTCTATCGTCTTGGACCTGTGGTCGCTATCTCCTGAGGCAGCCATGGTGGATGTCGATCGTGTCCTCTTTGACACCGCCGAGGCGTTCAAGGACCGGGAATATTCTGAGATATTTTTGGCCTATCGCGGCGAGGCCAGATTCATTCTCGACGGTAAATACTTCAAGAAGCTTGGAGAAGAGCGAAAGTGGCAAAATCCAGTTTACACCATTCGGACATTAACTGAGAACGTGAAACAAACTGACGGAGGCAGCGCCTTCAGCACTTGGACAGGCGGCTTACTCGGCGTCATGAACAAGCAGATGGAAGATCACAGCGACTTCCACCGACAATGGTATCTCAAAGATCTGTAATTTCGGACCGAAAAGCTCAATGATTTCTCGCGCGCGGTGCGCACGCGGGGAGGAAAATCTGTATTTGCGTTAGTGCTCGACGGGGGCGCCGGTCCGAGGGAGAGTGGCGGGAGAGATCGAGGGCGCCCCTGCGTTGCGCATGGGTATCGGCAGTTGAACTTTCAAGATGCCGGGCGTCACTTTCCACTGGAAAACGTCCGCATCAAACAATTTCTTAACGTTTCTGCGTTGACACTGTTAACTATTGGCGTATAAGCGGGGATAAGTGAAATTTTCCCGTTAAAAGTTTGGTAACCACCTTGCGCGAATCCACTGATTCGGGCATGAAAAAAGCACGTCGACGAAATCGACGTGCTTTTGTGTGTTTGCCGCGGCTGGCTGGCTTGCCGTGAAGCAAGCCGTGCGCCGAAGCGGTAGTCTAGGCAACTCCGTAGATAGCGCCCAAAGGCCCATTTGGCAAGCCAGTAACCCACTAGGGAGATGCAGATGGCAAACAAGCCACCTCTTCGCCCCGGCAACGAGACACCGCGCTCTGGTCAATACCAGATCATCGGTCCTCGTGGTGGTGCTGGACCTGAGAGGACTGCCGTTCAAGGCAAGCCCCTCCCGCCAACACCGAAGCCGGGCTCTACCTACCGTCTCGTGGATCCCACCAAGACCGGTAAGTGATTGATGCAGCAAGTGGCGTGATGTCTCACGCCACTTGCGACCCCTATCAGTCGGAGTTTTCTCAATATGGCAGATGTACTGGTTTCCTGCATCAACAAGCGGGATCGTAACAGCACGCATGAAGGCATTACCCACCTCGGCAACCCAAATTCCGCCAACGGCGGCTGGAAATGGACTCGCGCGCAGGTGATCGCCTCAATCGAAGCGAAAGACAATACGTTCTACACACTGGTGAACGGTAATCGCGGCAACATCGGCGTCGTAGACGGGCCGAACGGCAAATACGTTCGTACCTACGCCGACGGAAAGTGGAATGACAATCTGCTTGCCCTTCCGGAATGCTCGTAAAGTGAGAATCGGCCGGCGCGAATGCCGGCCTCCTTCGGCAACTCTTGGTGACACTCTCAACCGGATTCACGCCGCCACCCTCATCGCACGGCGGCCCCACTCATCCGCGGGAACGTACTTCGGCGGCCCGTGGCGTCCGATAACATGCACCTGCTTACCAACCAGTTCGCCCACATCGCCAGGCATATCCGCACCCAGTGCCCGCAGGAACTCGGCAAGCTGGGCCTGGCCAGCTTCCTGCGCCCGCTGAGATTGGGACTCGACCGTAAAGCTATCGTCGCGCTCGCCGCCAACATCATCAGTCATCACAATGTAGATGAAGGTTCCTTCGTCATCTTGGTCGACTTCTGCCGCCGTGACAGTCAGTTCGACGATCGCCGTATCAACTTCAAAATCTGCCCCGACCGGCGCGGCCGAAAGGCCGTGCGCCGAGGCGGGTGCAGATATACCTACGTAGTCATCCCCCGTAGGGATGACGTAGGTTTGGGGGGCGGGATTCCGCCCTACTAATTGCTCTAGTGGGGCGGTTGGCCGCCCCACTAAGTTGCGTAGTGGGGCGGAATTGTGCCCCACTAGCTTTTGCGTGCTAGTAGGGCGGTTTTCCGCCCCACTACGACGCTTTTGTTTCGCGGTTGCGCGTTCGCGGATTTCCACTTTTATGGTAGCGGCGATCCGGTGCGCCCATTCAAAATTTGGCAAATATTCGTTCCCGCGAGTGCCGACACCAGTGCGGGCAACCCTGATGTATTCCCACTCAATAAGGCGGCGGATAGACTCCTTGATCGAGCCGTTGGACCGACCGGTCTCTCTCTCAAGGTGAGCCTTTCCGGTCGGACGTGTGATTCCTTTATCCTTCAGGAAGCGGTCGACGATCTCAAACAGGCAAGCGAGATCGCAGGCGGATAATCGCTTGTCCTTCGATGCGTACAGTGCGATCTGGAACTGGTCGAGCGACCCGATCTTATCCGGCGCCTTATCGCTGGTCATGGCGCACCGCCTCAAAAGCCTCGAGGGCTAGAGCGGTAAGCTGCTCGGCCAGGGGCTTCGAGAAGGTGGCGGTGCGCCGGTGGCCCGCCTGCGGCGCGTACAGAAGATGCCGGCCGTCGGCCTGCCGGACAAGGCGAAGGCCGTAAAGTCTGATGTCGTCGTTGAGCTCGACGTCAACGAAGGCGACGCAATCGCGCTGGCCGGTTTCTCTGGTGGGATGGGTATAGAGGATTTTCATGTCTCGCTCCTGATTATCGCGCACGACGGCGCGCCCGCCGGAGAGCCGGCAGGTGGTTGTGGTCATAGGGTTGGGGGACGTTACCTTACGGCAACGGGGACGCGTGCTAAGCTTTTCAATATCTTAGGACAGAATGCGGAATTGTTCGCGGGTCTCGTGCGCCATGGCGGCATGGCAATACTGGATGACCGACGACCACGAAGACAGCACCTGCTTGCTCCTGAGCTCGCTCTTTAGTGTCCGGTGGGCCACGGTCGAGATCAGCTTCAGGTCTAGCGCCACGGCCTCGCCGACACCCTTCACCTCCGTCAGCAGCGCTGCGGGCGCGCCGAAGACGCCGGAAAGCGAGCCGAAGCGTTCGATCAGCGCCTTGGCGATCGGCTTGGTGTCGCGCCGCGGGATCAGCCGGAAAAGCAAGAGTTCGAGGATTTCGTAGTCGGCAAGCGCGGTGTCGCCCAGCTCGCGGAAGCGGTCACGCAACCGCTCGCGATGGCCATGATAATGCTCCTGGCCGGCGAGCGAGGCGGGCAGGGCGGTCCTGGCATTCGGCACGAATGGTTTTTGCGGCTGTTTGCCGAAGAACGAGCGTTCGTCGGCGGCAATCGGCTCTTGCGTTGGGAAAGGCAGCTCGTCGTCGGAGGATGTCGAAACAGGGCCTTTCGCCATCGGAGCGTCACCCGTTGTGGGACGGCAGGCCCGGGCGATCGAGGCCACCAGGCGACAGCGTGAAGATCTCGCAGCCGTCGGAGGTGACGCCGACGGTATGTTCGTACTGCGCCGAAAGCGAGCGGTCGCGGGTGACTGCCGTCCAGCCGTCGGCGAGCACCTTCACATGCGGCCGGCCGAGATTGATCATCGGCTCGATGGTGAAGATCATGCCTTCGCGCAGCTCCGGCCCTTCGTTGGCGCGGCCGTAATGCAGGATATTCGGTGAATCATGGAACAGCCGGCCGACGCCGTGGCCGCAGAAATCGCGCACCACCGAACAGCGCTCTGCCTCCGCATAGGTCTGGATCGCCTCGCCGATCGCACCGGTGCGGGCGCCGGGCCTGACGGCGCCAATGCCGCGCATCAGCGATTCATAGGTAACCTCGAGCAGCCGCTCGGCGGCGCGCTTGATCGTACCGACAGGATACATCCGGCTGGAATCGCCGTGCCAGCCGTCGAGCACGAAGGTGACGTCGATATTGACGATATCGCCTTCGCGCAGCGGCTTGTCGTTCGGAATGCCGTGGCAGACGACGTGGTTGATCGAGGTGCAGGTCGATTTGGTGTAGCCGCGATAGTTCAGAGTCGCCGGATGGGCGCCGTGATCCATGCCGAAATCGAAGACGAACCGGTCGATGTCATCGGTCACCAGCCCCGGTTTGACGATGTCGGCCAGCGCGTCGAGGCAGCGCGCCGTCAGCTGGCACGCCCTGCGCATGCCCTCGAATGCTTCAGCGTCATAAAGCCGGATGGCGCCCGTATTCTTCGAGGGCGCGGAAGAGGCTTCGATATAGTTCACCATTGCAGGGCCTTAGTGGAGAATATTAGAATTGTTCATAATGCAGCTATGCCGGGTTCGTCCATCGCGATCAACCGCCCGGACGAGATTTCTGAATGGTTCCGACCCGCCTGCCATGCTGCTTTCCACATCCATTCGACGGCAGATCATCGGCCCGGTGGAAATATCCACAATCTTCCCAAGGGGATAGGATTGATTGCATGAGGCCCGCCCGCTACTCACCGATTGGTGACAGTGGGGAAGGGTCATTCATGCTGAATGAAGCGATAAATCTTGGGATTTTACCGGAGGCTGGCGTCGAGCCGGAACGGCGCGTGCGTGATCGCGGCGCCACCGAGCGTGCAATCCTTGTTGCCGCCAAGGGTCTGCTGGCCGAGGAAGGCTTCCAGAATTTCGGCATCAATGCGGTCGCCCGCCGCGCCGGCTGCGACAAGCAGCTGATCTACCGCTACTATGGCGGCCTCGACGGCCTGATCGAGGCGATCGGCGCCGATCTCGGCACCTGGGTTAAGGATCGCATTCCGGAAGATGCCGGCGGCATGTTCCTGCTCACCTACGGCGACCTGATGGAGCGGCTGTCGCTTCTCCTCCTCGGCGCGTTGAGAGATGATCCGCTGATGCGCCGCATCCTCGCCTGGGAAATATCGGAAAATACCGAGCAGGTGAGGCGGCTGTCTGAAGCGCGGTCGAAGGCGCTCGCTCTCTGGCTGGAGCGCATGCGCGGCTCGCTGGCGCCGCCGAAGGGCGTGGATGCGGCAGCCGTCAACGCCGTCATCATCGCTGCGATCCAGCACCTCGTGCTTGCCGCAGCGGCCGGCGGGCAGTGCGCCGGCCTGTCGTTGAAGACATCGAAGGATTGGGAGAAGGCGGCGACGGCACTGAAGCGCATCGTGCGCGGCGTCTACGGCTGACAGCTGCTTCATCCACAGGGGGCGGCCGCCCTGTTAACCCTAACGAATGGTTTACGTTGCCCGGCCGCGGTTAACTCGGCAGTGTGGTGGTGAGCAGAGATGGAATGAGTGAGAGCCCCCGAGTTGACATCCATGGGAACCAAGATCGCTAAAGCCACGTTTTTTGTAACGGCGATGATGTTCTTCGCAGTCCTGGCGCTGGATATCGCAATTCCCACGCTGGTGCTTTGCATCATGGCATTGTCGACCTGGTTGGTCTCCCTCGATCTGCCCGTTGCGCGCAAGCATGGAGGAGAGGCCGCATGAAGTGGTTTCTATTCTTCTGGGCCGGCCCCATTGTCTTTCTTGGCGGATGGTACTGGCTCTCCTATTACGACATGAATTTCGGTATCTTCATGCTGACGCGGCAGGTCCATGACCTGACCTTCGAGCTTTACGGAAAGGCGCTCGGCATTCCTCCGGAGACCATCCCGCCGCTCGTAGCCCGCGCGATCGCGGTCGACAGCCTCGTCGTCTTCGCCCTCCTCGGCTTCAGAAAGCGCAAGTCGATCATCACCTGGTGGAAGGCGCGTCAGGCGCTGAATTCGTCTCCCGACCTTGCCAGCAAGGAAAGCCTGTCGAGCGCGCCCTGAAGGATGAAGCTTGCGGCGGCCGAATCGATCCGTTCGGCCCGCTTGGCGCGCGAGACGTCCATTTCGAGCAGCGTCCGTTCGGCCGCCACCGTCGAAAGCCGTTCGTCCCAATAGACGAAGGGCAGCGCCGTCTTCTGCTCCATGTTGCGCACGAAGGCGCGCGTCGCCTGCACCCGCGGACCCGCAGATCCGTCCATATTCATCGGCAGGCCGATGATGAAGCCTGCGACCTTTTCCGATTGCGCGAAGTCCAAGAGCGCCTGCGCATCGATGGTGAATTTGACGCGCCGGATCACCGTGCGCGGCGTAGCGAACCGCCGCCCGAGATCGGACATCGAAAGCCCGATCGTCTTGGTGCCGAGATCGAGGCCGGCAATCGCCTGCCGCGGGGCGAGCGTCTCGGCCATTTCCTCGATTGTCAGCACCGTCATCGCCGTTTTCACTCCGTCAAAAGAAATTGAAGTCGCCGCCGCTTTTCTTTGCGGCCGTATAAGATATGTCCTTAGAGCATGATGCCGAAAACTGTGAGCGGTTTTCGGACGCCATCATGCTCCAATTCTTTGATTGAGATGCGGATTCAGATTTTGGGCCGATCCGGCCCAAAAACATCCGGATCTCCCATCCAAACCGGCTTTTACATAACGTAATAAAGGAGAGATTTCATGAAGATCACCTGGCTCGGCCATTCCGCCTTCCGCATCGAGACATCAAAGGCGAAGATCCTGCTCGACCCGTTCCTCAGCTATAATGCCTCCTTTTCCGGCCAGGATATCAAGGATGTTGCGGCAGGCATTACCCACATCCTGCTGACGCATGGCCATGGCGACCATGTCGGCGATACCGTGGCACTCGCCAAGGAAACCGGCGCCGTCGTTCTCGCCAATGCCGATCTCGCCGCCTGGCTCGGCTCCAAGGGCGTCGACAAGATCGAGATGGGCAATACCGGCGGCACGATCGCGCTCGGCAGCTTCTCAGCGACCTTCACCAATGCGCTGCATTCCTCCGCCCAGATCACCGAGGACGGTGTCTCGCACGCGCTCGGCAACGCCAACGGCCTGATGCTGCATTTCGACGACGAAGCCTCGATCCTTGCCATGGGCGACACCGACATCTTCTCCGACATGGCGCTGATCAATGAATTGCACCAGCCCGATATCGGCTTCGTGCCGGTCGGCGACCGCTTCACCATGGGCGGCGCCGTGGCAGCCCTTGCCTGCCGGCGCTATTTCAACTTCAAGACCGCGATCCCCTGCCATTACGGAACCTTCCCGATCATCGAGCAGACGGCCGAAAAATTCGTTGCCGGCATGGAAGGATCGCAGACGGATGTGAAGGCAATGAAGCCTTCCGAGAGCCTGTCGATCTGACGAAACCCCGTTGCGTAAGGCGGACATGGCCTTTATAGCGGGTAGGAAAAATCCTGTCCGGAGAATGCCATGTCCGTCGATCTTGCCACCGTGAAGCGCGTCGCCCGCCTTGCCCGTATTGCCGTCTCCGAAGACGAGGCAAATCGCATGGTCGGTGAGCTGAACGGCATCCTTGGCTTCGTCGAGCAACTCTCCGAAGTTAATGTCGACGGCGTCGAGGCGATGACCTCGGTTACCCCGATGGCGATGAAGAAGCGGACCGATGAGGTGACCGACGGCAGCAAGGCAGCCGATATCGTCGCCAATGCGCCTGTCACCGATCACAATTTTTTCCTGGTGCCGAAAGTCGTCGAATAAGGCTTCGAAGCCTCTTTCCGACCCTGTTGCCATTTCCAGATCTGAAGCGAAAACACGATGAGCGAACTCACCAGCCTGACCATTGACGAAGCCCGCCAGAAGCTGCGCGCCAAGGAAATCACCGCGACCGAACTGACCGAAGCCTATATCTCGGCGATCGATGCGGCCAACGGCCGGCTGAACGCCTATATCAAGGTGACGCCGGATCTTGCCCGCGTCATGGCGAAGAACTCCGACGAGCGCATCGCCACCGGCAAGGCAGGCGAGCTCGAAGGTATTCCGCTCGGCATCAAGGATCTCTTTGCCACCGTCGGCGTTCACACCCAGGCCTGCAGCCACATTCTCGATGGTTTCGAGCCGCGTTATGAATCGACCGTCACGCAGAACCTTTGGGATGACGGCGCCGTTATGCTCGGCAAGCTGAACATGGATGAGTTCGCCATGGGCTCCTCCAACGAGACCTCGCATTATGGTGCGGTGATCAATCCCTGGCGTGCCGCAGGCTCCAACCAGCAACTCGTGCCCGGCGGCTCCTCCGGCGGTTCGGCCGCAGCTGTCGCCGCGCATCTTTGCGCCGGCGCCACGGCGACCGATACCGGGGGCTCGATCCGCCAGCCGGCCGCCTTCACCGGCACCGTCGGCATCAAGCCGACCTATGGCCGCTGCTCGCGCTGGGGCACCGTCGCCTTCGCCTCCTCGCTCGACCAGGCAGGCCCGATCGCCCGCGACGTGCGTGATGCCGCGATCCTTTTGAAGTCGATGGCAAGCGTCGATGCCAAGGATACGACGTCGGTCGATCTGCCGGTTCCGGATTATGAAGCCGCGATTGGCCAGTCGCTGAAGGGCATGAAGATCGGCATCCCGAACGAATACCGCGTCGATGGTATGCCGGATGAGATCGAAGCCATCTGGCGCCAGGGCATCGCCTGGCTGAGGGACGCCGGCGCCGAAATCGTCGACATCTCGCTGCCGCACACCAAATACGCCCTCCCGGCCTATTACATCGTCGCTCCGGCCGAGGCATCCTCGAACCTTGCGCGTTACGACGGCGTGCGTTACGGCCTGCGTGTCGACGGCAAGGATATCGTCGACATGTACGAGAAGACGCGCGCTGCTGGCTTCGGCAAGGAAGTCAAGCGCCGCATCATGATCGGCACCTATGTGCTGTCGGCCGGTTATTACGATGCCTATTACATCCGCGCCCAGAAGGTGCGCACGCTGATCAAGCGCGATTTCGAACTGGCCTTCGACGCCGGCGTCGACGCGATCCTGACGCCGGCAACCCCGTCGTCGGCCTTCGGCATTGCCGATGAGAACCTCGCCGCCGATCCGGTGAAGATGTATCTGAACGACATTTTCACGGTGACGGTCAACATGGCAGGCCTGCCCGGCATCGCCGTGCCCGCCGGCCTCGACCAGAAGGGCCTGCCGCTCGGCCTGCAGCTGATCGGCAAGCCCTTCGATGAAGAAACCCTGTTCAAGACCGCTCATGTCATCGAGCAGGCGGCCGGCCGGTTTACCCCGGCCAAGTGGTGGTAACGGACCTCACGATCCGAAAGATAGCGGCTGCCGACCACCAAGCGGTCGGCGCCGTCGGCTTCGCCGCATGGGCCGCAAGCGATGCCTTCGAGGACAGCTATCGCGATCCCGATGTGATTGCCCGGGTGCGGCACGAGTTCGCCATCTTTCCTAAGGAAACGATAGGTGAGATCTTCGTTGCCGAACGGGGCGAAATGATCATCGGCTGGGGCGCGCGCGAAAACGAACCGAATTATGTGTCCGATCTCTGGGTACATCCCGATCATCAGGGTAAAGGCGTCGGCCGGGCTCTCCTGCTGCATTTGTGCGAGCTGATGGCGGCGGAGGGGCTGGCGACCGCCAGGCTCGACACGCATGCCGGGAACGACGGCGCGATCCGGCTCTACCAACGCTGTGGCTTCACCATCGTCTGGCGCGGCCGCGAATTTTCCAAGAGCATGGGCGTCGAACTCGAAAAGGTGCATCTGGAGAAGCGGTTGGCTGATCGATAGCCGGAAGCGGCAAGGAGGTTTTATGCCGAACAATGATCTTGCGCGATTGATCGAGGCAGCGGATCGCCTTGCTGCCGGCGGTTTCACCATGGGCGCGGATTGGCAGGCGGTACACGACATCTGTCAGCGCCACGAAGGCGAACAGCCGTTCGACTGGGGCCATGCGCTTTGCCATCGCATCGAGGGCGACGACTGGAATGCCGACTACTGGTATCGCCGCGCCGGCAAGACGCGCGGCACGGGCACGATGGCCGATGAGTGGTCGATGATGCGGACGGAACTTTCTGCAAAAGGTTGAGAGCATGCCCTGACCGCACCGGTTTCCAGCGCGGTCAGGATGGTTGCCGAATTACCTGTTGTTGAGCTGTGACCTCACCAACCTCAGCCCTCTTTCGGTGATCCGGTAGGGCTGGCCGCTTTTGGACTTGATTGCCCTCAGCCGCTTCAGCCTGCGGAGAGATCGAGGTCGACGCCGGGATAGAGCCAGCCGTCGCGGGTGAAGCAACTGACCGCCTCGATCTTCCTGTCGTCGTCGCGGGTAATTTCAATGCGGCCGCCCTGGGCCATGAGATGCAGGATGCGCTGCTCCGTGCGAGAAATGTCCATGTGTTGAGATCCGGTGTCGCGCCCGGCGGGGCGCAGAAAAACGATCTGGCGCTCATTCGAACGTCAGGGCTTCGTTTTTTCGGGCCCATGCGCGCAAGCGAACTTGCGGGCAGGGCCTTTACCGGGTCTCAGGCAGGCTCAACATAAAACACCTCGATAGGGTTTATTATTCAGCCCGGAAAATTCGGTCAAGAGCGTGGTCTCAGGTCAAAACCAGTCGAAAACCTTTACTTTTGGCCGATCATCCCTTTGGAGGTACTGGTAAATTCCGCGACTCAATGGTCTAGTTGCGGGGTAACGCGGAGGTGTCGTTGATCCACATTCGCAATGCTCGCGACGGCGAAGCGGAGCTATTGAGCGAGATCGGCCTGAGGGCCTGGCAAAAGGCGATGGCGTCGATCGGCGAATCGGACGCGATGATCGACGCAGCCCGCAATGCCTTTCGCAATTTCGTGGGAAATAACTGGCTGACCATCACCGTCGTCGAGCAGAACGGCCAGGTCGCAGGCTGGGCGGCGCGCGAGGGGCTGGATGAAACCATCTCTGATTTCTGGATCGATCCCGCCTTCACCCGCCAGGGGCTTGGTTCGGCTCTTCTCGAGCGCATCGAAAAGGACATCGCCGGCCAGGGCTTCGAGACGGCGGCGATGCAGACCCATTCCGGCAATGGCGAGGCGATCGGCTTCTTCCGGAAGCACCGCTACAGCATCCATTGGCTCTCGGTCGCCTATAATCCGAAGCTCGACCGCGACGTGCCCTCCGTTGGACTGACGAAACAGCTCGTTTCGGATAGCCAAGGTGAGTATGGGCTGGAATTCTGATGCTTCAAAAATCCTAAAGAAGGAGAGGGCTCCATTGCGGCAAGAAGGCCAGCACAGCAATCAGTGCGCCGTGCAGGATCAAGATCGCCGCCAGGATCGACCGGAACGGCTCCTTTCTCGTCTTGTGCCGCAGCAACTGCTGTGCAGCCAGCGCGCCAAGGCTGCCGCCGATCAGGGCAAGGATGAGAAGCGTGCGCTCGCTGATGCGCCGCCTGCCGTGGCGCGCCGCCTGCTTGTCGAAGAAATAGATCGAGAACACCGAGAGGTTCAGCGCCAGAAGCAGTACGGCCCATTTGATAATATCGATCATCGTCATCGGGGGAACCCTACCGTGGCTCCGTTAATGGATGGCAAAACCACGATGCGCGCCATGGCGAAAGCCTTGCACCGGCACGCCATTTCCTTTACCTCACCAGTGGAAAAGAACAGCCTGCAAAGAGCATCAGATGACCCTTGTCGACGTCCGCACGCCTGATCCGAAACGCTTCATCCCCGGCGCCACCGGCGACTGGGAAGTCATCGTCGGCATGGAAGTCCATGCCCAGGTGCTGTCCAATTCGAAGCTCTTCTCGGGCGCCTCGACGGAATTCGGCAAGCCGCAGAATTCGAACGTCTCGATGGTCGATGCCGCCATGCCCGGCATGC
The DNA here is from genome assembly GCF_030053135.1 of Rhizobium sp. BT04. Classification (NCBI taxonomy): domain Bacteria; kingdom Pseudomonadati; phylum Pseudomonadota; class Alphaproteobacteria; order Hyphomicrobiales; family Rhizobiaceae; genus Rhizobium; species Rhizobium sp. BT04. The sequence continues at coordinate 415,173 of NZ_CP125652.1, forward strand.
TGCCCGTCATCAACGAGGAATGCGTCAAGCAGGCGGTTCGCACCGGCCTCGGCCTGAAAGCCCAGATCAACAAGCGCTCCCTGTTTGATCGCAAGAACTATTTCTATCCCGACCTGCCGCAGGGCTATCAGATCTCGCAGTTCAAGGATCCGATCGTCGGCGAGGGGAAAATCGTCATTTCGCTCGGGCCGGACCGCCAGGGCCAGTTCGAAGATATCGAGATCGGCATCGAGCGCCTGCACCTGGAGCAGGATGCCGGCAAGTCGATGCACGACCAGCACGCGACCATGTCCTATGTCGATCTGAACCGTTCCGGCGTCGCACTGATGGAGATCGTCTCCAAGCCTGACATGCGCTCGTCCGACGAGGCCAAGGCCTATATGACCAAGCTGCGCTCGATCGTGCGCTATCTTGGCACCTGCGACGGCAACATGGACGAAGGATCGATGCGTGCCGACGTCAACGTCTCCGTCCGCCGTCCGGGTGAGGACTTCGGCACGCGCTGCGAGATCAAGAACGTCAATTCCATCCGCTTCATCGGCCAGGCGATCGAATATGAAGCTCGCCGCCAGATCGGCATTTTGGAAGATGGCGGCACGATCGATCAGGAGACCCGCCTCTTCGATCCGAACAAGGGCGAGACGCGTTCGATGCGTTCCAAGGAGGATGCGCACGACTATCGTTATTTCCCCGATCCGGATCTGCTGCCGCTCGAATTCGACGATGCCTTCATCAAGGCGCTCGAAGCCGATCTGCCGGAACTGCCTGACGACAAGAAGGAGCGCTTCGTGCGCGAGCTCGGCCTGTCGATCTACGACGCCTCGGTGCTCGTTTCCGAAAAAGCGATTGCCGATTATTTCGAAGCCGTCGCCGCAGGCCGTGACGGCAAGACGGCGGCAAACTGGGTGATCAACGATCTGCTCGGCGCCCTGAACCGCACCGGCAAGGACATCGAGCAGACGCCGGTTTCGCCGGCCCAGCTCGGCGCCATCATCGATCTCATCAAGGCCGGAACCATCTCCGGCAAGATCGCCAAGGATCTCTTCGAGATCGTGCTGACCGAAGGCGGCGATCCCGCCGAGATCGTCGAAACCCGTGGCATGAAGCAGGTGACGGATACCGGCGCGATCGAAAAGGCCGTCGACGAGATCATTGCCGCCAATCCCGATCAGGTGGAAAAGGTCAAGGCGAAGCCGACCCTGGCCGCATGGTTCGTCGGCCAGGTGATGAAGGCGACCGGCGGCAAGGCCAATCCGCAGGCCGTCCAGGCGCTCGTCAAGGCGAAGCTCGGCATCGAGGAATAAGCGGTGTATTTCGTCCGCACTGCCGGCGAGCGCGACCTGGAGAAGGTTCGCGCCCTGCTGGTCGACAGTTTTCATGCGACTTACGACGGCATCCACGGTGCTGCCAGGGTTGCTGAGCTGGCCGCCCATCTCTTTTCGCCGGCGGCGCTGAAGGCGCGCCTGGTGCGAAAGGACGCCGAATTCCTTGTTGCCGACGACGGCCGCAATATCGGCGGCATGGGTTACGCGGCAATGTCAGAGGCGTTGACGAAGACGGTCATGCTGCATCTCCTCTATGTCAGCCCGGCGCTGCAGCGCCAGGGCATCGGCCGCGATCTCTTCGCCGAGCTTGAAACCTGCTTCCCGGATGCGGAGATCATGCGTCTCGAAGTTGAGCCGCGGAATGCGGCGGCAATCGCCTTTTATCTCTCGCACGGCTTCACCGAGGTCGGCCGCAACGAGAATAGCGGGGCCGGGCAATCCGGCATTCCCTCGTTGATCTTCGAAAAACCGCTCGAGGGGCATTGAGGCCGTGGTAGTCGAGTTGCCCGACTTTCTCATTCGCCAGGCCCGCAAGGACGACCTGCCGGCACTGGTGGCAATATTTGCTGCCGACGCTGTCGGCGGTCATGGCGATACAACCGACCCCGAAGCCATTCAGGATTATCTCGGCGCCTTCGCGGTCATCGAGGCTTCACCCGACCAGACGCTTTACGTCGCGGAGTGTGGCGGCGAGGTGGTCGGTACATTCCAGACGATGGTGACGACCTCGCTGACCGGCCGCGGCTCCTCGGGGATGATCATCGAGGCGGTGCAGACGCGGGCCGATAGGCGCGGGCAGGGGATCGGTGCGGCTATGATCGAATTCGCCATTGCCGAGGCAAAAGGCCGCGGTGTGAGGCTGGTGCAGTTGACCTCGAATGCGTTGCGCAAGGACGCCCATCGTTTCTATGAAAGGCTGGGCTTCAAGCCGTCGCATCTGGGCTTCAAGATGGCTTTGAAATGACCCGCGCTTGTCGTGGAATCGCTGGACAATTCGCCTTGGCGACGGCATAAGCGAGGAAACGAATTCTGGTTTGGCTCGCATCTGGCGGGCACAAGGAAAAGACATGTGGAATCTTCTGGTTCAAACCTTTACCTGGTGGAACGGTCAGACGATGGGCACGCGTTTTGCGACCTGGCGTTTCGGCAAGCGCGTCGGCGAGGATGAATTCGGCAACATCTATTACGAAGGCGGCATGTCGTCCTACGGCCTGCCGAAGCGCTGGGTAATCTACAAGGGTTATGCCGATGCTTCCGCCATTCCGCCGGGCTGGCATGGCTGGATGCATCATCGCACCGATGTTCCCCCGTCCAAGGAGAGCTACGTCTCCAAGGAATGGCAGAAGGCGCATCGCCCCAACTTCACCGGTTCACCGCAGGCTTACCGTCCGCCGGGTTCCATCGCCGTTCCGGGCGAGCGGCCGCGCGTCACCGGCGATTACGACGCCTGGACGCCGGGCAACTGAGACGGCTTGACCGGGCGATCCCAAGCCCGGCTTTTGGCCACAATTGACCTATACCCGCAGGTTGGCCGCGCTTGACCGCGGTGTTGAACTGAAAATGTCTGGAGACGGGTAGATATGAAGCTCTTCACGCGGAACATCGTGCTGCGTGCCGCCGGATCGCTGCTGGCGCTCTCGGCCCTGCTTCCCCCAGTTGCGGCAAATGCCGCCCGCATCGAAAATCCGGTCGCCGTCTTCTCCGGCCTCGACAAGATTACCGGCCGCATCACGACCTTCGACGTCTATGTCAACGAGACGGTGCAGTTCGGCGCGCTACAGGTGACGCCCAAGGCCTGCTATTCGCGCGACCAGGCGGAAGCGCAGAAGATCGACGGTTTCGTCGAGGTCGACGAGATCACCCTCGACCGCAAGATCCGCCGCATCTTCACCGGCTGGATGTTCGCCGCCAGCCCCGGCCTCAATGCCGTCGAGCACCCGATCTACGACGTCTGGCTGAAGGACTGCAAGACGAGCTCGGACGTCCCTGCGCCCGACGGCGCCAAGGCGACATCACGCTAAAGCCCTCGGAGCCTGACGCTAAAAGGTGCCTAACAGTATCGCTACCTTGCCAAGCGCCGTATGAGTACGGAAATCAGTCCTGCGCATTGTGGTCTCCGTTCGTCCTTAGCAAAGAAACAGAATCAGAATCTAGAGCAATTCCAGGAAAAGTGCGAAGCGGTTTTTCGTCCGAAGTTGCGTAAAAACAAAGGGATAGAGCGATTCGGCGCTTCCGTTAAAAGCTGAACCGCTCTAGTCGCCGTGGTCAACACGGCGAGCAATGTACAGGTGAGTTTCGTAGTCCAAATTGAACTCTCCACCTTCACCGTCGATCGCTTTTGTGATTTCGCCGAGCAGCTCTTCACGTATCGCTGAACTGAGCATCCGAACATCCGATCGGGTGCGCAAGAAATTTATATAGCTCGATGTTGTGTGCTGCCACTTCCACGAATAGCATCGGTGCTCCACCGCCCCGAACAATCTCGACTCGTCAAACCAGCGTTTGAATGGACCACTAGGCAGGTACCAAGCTTCGGGCGGAGTCCCCCAGCCGCCAGTGTGATGCAGGAATATTCCTTTGAACTGTTCAAGCAGGGGCGTGGGTATCCCTACAGGGACATGTCCGAAGACCGCCAATGATCCGTTAGGCGAAAGCACTTCAGCGGCTTTTACGAACCGCACCTCCGGAGAGACCCAGTGCCACGACTGAGCCGCAATGATGAGTGGGAAGACTGCTTTGTTAGCAGGCCAAGCCTCGAACGTCGTCTCGAGCAGTTCAACGTTGGCAAATTTCGTTAGGGTTTCACGTGCGGTGCGGACCATTTCCGGCCCGGGATCAATCGCAAGGATCTGCAAATCCCGCGTCGCGAAGCTCTTCGTTGCCTGACCCGTTCCGCAGCCGACTTCGAGAAGGGTATCGCCTGGTTTCAGTTTGGCATACGAGACAACATCATCGACGAGAGCTTCGGGATAGTCGGGGCGTGTTTCCCTGTATACGCTCGCGACCTGATCGAATGTGAAGCGCTGTTCCATAGATTTGCCCTGCGTGCGAGAATAGCTCAGTAAAGCCATTCTTCATTCGCACGACAACATTCTAGAGGCTGGTCGAGCAGTGCAGGCCGGTCCTCTGAAACGGGTTATCGCAGCTTTTAGCCTGGGCGCACCTTATGCAGTGGGTGTCTTATTCCCTTTGAAAAGGCCCTTGGCAAAGCGGAGCGCGCCGCCAAGCACGACAATGACGACGATGCCGGCCTTTTTGAAGAAGGCGAGGGCGAGTGCCAGCAATCCAACTTTTGCGGCAATCTTGGCGCCGGCGCCTGCGGCGATCATTCCCGCCATCCCATAGGCTGCGATCTTGTCGCCTTCAACGTAGTCGGTGTAGGCCATTCCCTTGTCGAACTGCACCAGCTTGGTCACTGTGGGAATGGCGCCTTCGATTTCCTTCAACTGATCGAGGCCGGCGACGAAGTTGAATTGAAATACGCCCTCGCGGCCGAACACACGCACGGAATAATTTAGCGTGTGCTGCGGCTGTGCGTCATCGCCGAACAGCAGATCCCGTGCCCAGTGCAGCGCGTGCGCAGATCTGTCGTAGTGCGGGGTGGAAGCCCAGCCGACAAGCGTGATCTTCGGAAAACCCTGCTTTTCGCGTTCGGGGTTGTTTTCGCTGATCGCATCTTTGATATTTTGCAGCAATTCGTCGTAATTTGTCGTGGCGGCATCGGCGTCCGAGACATAGCCGTCGGCGCTATATTCGACGGTGGAACCCCAGGCCTCGATATCGGTCGGCGCGTATTTCGCCGGGAAGATCATTCCCTTCGTTCCCTCCGCCGCCGCCGGAGGATTTCCCCAGATGTCGACGAGCACCGTCTTCGCGTCGGCAGGGCTGAGATAATAGAAGTCGGCGGGCACGTTCAGCGTTGCCTTGGCTTCAGGCAGCTTGATCACGCCCTGCTGAAAATTGAGCTTCTCCAGCAATGGCTTTTCGGCGTCGGAAAAATCGCTCCTGTTCGGGAACATCTCCTGGTAAGGGCGCGCATCGGCCTGGCCTGTGAACAAGGCGAAAAGAATCGCGGCCGCAAAATATCGTTTCAACTTCTATCCCCCGTTGCGGCTCGGAAGCTAACGAACTCGGTTGAAAAATCAACGCCTGGATGAATAGACCGGGCCTAAAACTTAAGGTGCGGCGACTCCATCGCCGCGGCCAGCATCAGGGCATAATCGGCTTTCGCCACGTCGACCGCTCCGAACGTCTTCAGGTGCTCGGTGGTGAACTGTGTATCGAGCAGGGTGAAGCCTCTTTCCCTGAGCCGCTCGACCAGATGCACGAGGCAGATCTTCGAGGCATCCGTCCGGCGCGAAAACATGCTTTCGCCGAAGAAGGCGGAGCCGAGCGAGACGCCGTAGAGGCCGCCGACCAGTTCATCGCCGTCCCAGGCTTCGACGGTGTGGGCATGGCCCATGTCGAAGAGCGTCGAATAGAGCGATCGGATCGTCCTGTTGATCCAGGTGCTCGGGCGCCCGAATGTCTCCTCGGCGCAGGCCGCGATCACCTGATCGAAAGCGTGATCGAACCGGATTTCGAAGGGGTTCCTGCGTACCGTCTTGGCAAGGCTCCTCGACACGTGGAAATGATCGAGCGGCAACACGCCGCGCAGTTCCGGCTCGACCCAGAAAATCTCCGGGTCGTCGGCGGACTCGGCCATCGGGAAGAGGCCGATGGAATAGGCGCGCAGGAGGATGTCAGGGGTAATGCCTGGTGATTTCCTGCGCGATCCTGCCATTCCTGTCCTATGCCGCCGGTGTGTTGGCGAGGTAGTGTTCCAGCCAATGGATGTCGTAATCGCCGTTGGCGATATCCTGGTTGGAGACGAGGTCCTGGAACAGCGGCAACGTCGTGTTGATACCGTCGACGACGAATTCGTCGAGCGCCCGGCGCAGGCGCATCATGCATTCGACGCGGGTCCGGCCGTGCACGATCAGCTTGCCGATGAGGCTGTCGTAATAGGGCGGGATCTTGTAGCCCTGATAGGCGCCGGAATCGATGCGCACGCCGAGACCGCCCGGCGCGTGGAAATGCGTGATCGTGCCGGGCGAGGGCACGAAGGTGCGCGGGTGCTCGGCATTGATGCGGCACTCGATGGCGTGGCCGGAAAAATGCACTTCGTCCTGCGTCACCGATAGACCGCCGCCGGAGGCGACGCGGATCTGCTCATGCACCAGGTCGATGCCGGTGATCGCTTCGGTGATCGGATGCTCCACCTGCAGTCGGGTGTTCATTTCGATAAAATAGAACTCGCCGTTCTCGTAGAGGAATTCGATCGTGCCGGCGCCGCGATATTTCAGCTTCTTCATGGCGTCGGCACAGATTTGGCCGATCTTCATGCGCTGCTCGACGTTGAGCGCCGGCGAATTCGCTTCTTCCCAGACCTTCTGATGGCGGCGCTGCAGCGAGCAGTCGCGCTCACCGAGATGAATGGCATTGCCTTCCCCGTCGCCGAACACCTGGATCTCGATGTGGCGCGGCTTGCCGAGATATTTTTCCATGTAGACGGCATCGTTGCCGAAGGCGGCTGCCGCTTCCGTGCGCGCCGTCGACCAGGCTTCGATCAGGTCGGCCTCGCTCTTGGCGACCTTCATGCCGCGTCCGCCGCCGCCGGCCGTGGCCTTGATCAGCACGGGATAGCCGATTTCGGCGGCCGTCTTCACCGCATCCTCTTCGGTCTTCACTTCGCCGTCAGAGCCCGGAACAACGGGAATGCCGAGTTCCAGTGCCGTCGTCTTGGCGGTGATCTTGTCGCCCATGATGCGGATGTGGTCCGCCGTCGGCCCGATGAAGGTGATGCCGTGGGCTTCAAGAATATCGGCGAACTTGGCATTCTCGGACAGGAAGCCGTAGCCCGGATGCACGGCGTCCGCGCCGGTGATCTCGCAGGCGGCGACGATCTGGTGGATATTGAGATAGCTCTCGCGCGAGGACGGCGGGCCGATGCAGACACTTTCGTCGGCAAGGCGCACATGCATGGCATCGGCGTCGGCGGTGGAATGAACCACGACGCAGGCAATGCCAAGCTCCTTGCAGGCCCGGAGCACGCGAAGGGCGATTTCCCCGCGATTGGCGATGAGGATTTTCGAAATCATGGGCATGGGCCTATTCGATGACGACGAGGGCTTGGCCGTATTCGACGGGATGTCCGTCATCGACGAGGATTTCGGTCACCTTGCCTGACTTCGGCGAAGGGATCTGGTTCATCGTCTTCATCGCTTCGATGATGATCAACGTCTGGCCTTCCTTAACGGTCGCGCCGATCTCGATGAAGGGACGCGCGCCCGGAGCCGGGGCCATGTAGACGGTGCCGACCATCGGTGCACTGACGACGTTTGCGGGGTTGCGGCTGGGAGCTGCGGCCGGGGCGGCAGCAGCTGCCGCCGGTGCGGCGGCTGCGGGCGCAAAGGCCGGCGCTGCGATCGGCGCCTGGACGTATTGCGTCGCGCCGTTGCGCGAAACGCGGATGCGCAGATCGTCCTGCTCGACCTCGATCTCGGTCAGATCCGTCTCGTTGAGAATGTTGGCGAGATCGCGGATCAGTGCCTGATCGATACCCGATTTCTTTTCAGCCATGGTGTTGCCCTGTCTTCTTTTTATGCCGTGATGTTCTTCAGCGCGTGGAGCGCCAGGATGTAGCTGTGAGGCCCGAAGCCGCAGATCACGCCCTTGCATGCCGGCGCGATCATCGACTTGTGGCGGAATTCTTCCCGTGCATGCACGTTGGATATGTGGAGTTCGATGACGGGAACTGATATCGCGCGGATCGCATCATGCAACGCAACCGATGTATGCGTGTAGGCGCCCGCATTGATGGCAACGCCGGCAGCCTTTTCGTCCGCCTCGTGGAACCAGTCCACAAGCGTGCCTTCGTGGTTGCTCTGACGGAAATCGATATCGAAACCGAGTTCGCGGCCGGTCGCCTTGCAGTCCGCTTCGATGTCCTTCAGCGTCTTGCCGCCATAAATGCCGGGCTCTCTTTTGCCCAGCATGTTCAGGTTGGGGCCGTTCAGGACAAAAATCGTTTGCGTCATCGAATGTTCCGAAAAATGTACGACGGCAACCTATAGACTCCGCGAAGGCCGATTGAAAGCCCTTACGGATTGGCCAGTCGGAATCGCGCCACATTTGTCCACATGGTTGAAACGCTTCGATTTTGGCGATTTGATGGGCGGCCGATCGGCGGCTCTCTGCTCAGCAGGCGGTCTTGCCGCAGCTGCGCATGTTCTTGACCTTGGCTTCGAGATCGTCGAGCCCGACGGCGCCCGGCACCAGTTCTTTGCCGATCACATAGGATGGCGTGCCGCTGATGCCGAGACTGGAGGCGAGCTGGTAGGTCGCCTGGACGATACCGTCATTCGGGCTCTTGGCCATCTCGGCGCGGATCTTATCCTCGCTGACGCCGAGCGAAGTGGCAACCGCGATCGCTGTTTCGTCTGAGGCGCGGCCTTCGCTGCCGAGAAGGGCGACGTGGAAATCGGCATATTTCTCCGGCGCCAGCTTGCGGAAGGCGTCGGCGACCTTGTGGGCGGCGACCGAATCCGGCCCGAGGATCGGAAACTCCTTGAGCACGAAGCGGACGTTCTTGTCCTTCTTCAGCATTGCCTGCATGTCGGGAAGCGCGTGACGGCAGTAGCTGCAATTATAATCGAAGAATTCCACGACGGTGACATCGCCCTTGGGATTGCCGAGCGTGACGTCGTTCTTCGAATCGAAGATGTCGGCGGTGTTCTCATCGATGGCCATATTGGCCTTCACCAGCCGCTGGGCTTCCTGCTTCTTTTGCAGTGCATCCTGGACTTCGAGCATGATCTCGGGATTCTCGATCAGATATTGCTTGATGAATTCGCCGAACTCCTTCTTCTGCTGGTCGTCGAGCGCTGCCGCCGGAAACGGAAGAGCGATCGATGCGGCAAGCGCCAGTGCGGTAAAGCTTTTCGAGAAGAAGGCCATGATATCCTCGTCATCGGCAATGTGGTCGTCTTGGTCGAGAAGACCGTTGGCCGGGTTATGGACTTGAATGCGTCGCGTCAAGGTACGGCGCGTCGAGTTCTGCTCAAACAGGAATTTTCACCGCCGCGCCGCCCTCGCGGGATTGTGATGAGCCGATTAATGCGGCAATTGTCTGGCCAACATCGAAGAAGCCGAGCGAGAAGCGATCTTGTTTTCCATATCGAAACGCAGCGAAGTCGAGCCCTTTCATGCCATGGACGTGCTGGCGGAGGCGACGAAGCGGCGGGCGGCCGGTCACCCCGTCATCTCGATGGCCGTCGGTCAACCCTCGCATCCCGCCCCACAGGCGGCCCTCGAAGCGGCGCGCGAAGCCCTTGCCGAAGGCCGGATCGGTTATACCGATGCGCTAGGCACGGCACGGCTGAAATCGGCACTTGCCCGGCACTATAGGGATCGCCACGGCCTGGAGATCGACCCCATGCGGATCGCCATCACCACAGGTTCCTCGGCTGGTTTCAATCTCGCCTTTCTGTCGCTCTTCGATGCCGGCGATGCGGTGGCGATCGCAAGACCCGGTTATCCCGCCTATCGCAATATTCTCGGAGCGCTGGGCCTGAAGGTGGTCGAGGTGCCTGTTACAGCCGAGACTCACTTTACCCTGACGCCTGAGAGCCTCGAGGCGGTGCAGAAGGAAAGCGGCGTGACGCTGAAAGGCGTGCTGCTCGCAAGCCCCGCCAACCCGACCGGCACGGTGACCGGTCGCAATGGGCTGAAGGCGCTTGCGGATCATTGCGCGGCTCATTCCATCGCCTTCATCTCCGACGAGATCTATCACGGGCTGACTTTCGCCGGCGAGGAGGCGAGCGCGCTCGAGTTGACCGACGAGGCGATCGTCATCAACTCCTTCTCCAAATATTATTGCATGACCGGCTGGCGGATAGGCTGGATGGTGCTGCCAGAACGCCTGGTGCGGCCGATCGAGCGGGTGGCGCAGAGCCTCTATATCTCCCCGCCCGAACTCTCCCAGATGGCAGCCACCGCCGCTCTTGGCGCCGGCGACGAACTCGATCGCTATAAGGCAAGTTATGCCGCCAATCGCGAGCTGCTGATGCGGCGCCTGCCGCAGATCGGCCTTTCGATTGCGTCACCGATGGACGGCGCCTTTTATGCCTATCTCGACGTCACCCGCTTCACCAATGACAGCATGGGTTTTGCCAAACGCATGCTCGCGGAAATCGACGTCGCTGCAACGCCCGGTCTCGACTTCGATCCGCTCGAAGGACATCGGACCCTGCGTCTGTCCTACGCGGGCTCGGAAGCCGAGATCGCCGAGGCGGTAGAGCGAATCGCAGCCTGGTTGAAATAGCTGTCGCGGCCGGTCAACCGGCCGCGAACTCTTCTAATCCGTCAGCTGCGCGACGAAAACAGCGAGGCGAGTGTCGAAGCCGGTTTGTTGTTCAGTCGCGGCACCACCACGAGCTGCTTGATGTCGCCGCGCCTATAGGCGGCGAGGAAGCGCTTGTAGTCCTTGAAGGAGACGCAGCCGTTGGAATCGCCGTTCTTGCCGAGCATGTAGGTGTGGGCGAGCAGGCCGACGCGGTCATAGATGGCGTCCGAGCCCTCGAGCGGCGTCAGCCGGATCGCCGCGACGCCATGGAAAAGGCTCTCGCGCATGGTGAGGGCGTAGGTGTGCGGTGGCGTCGGTCCGCGCATCTTCTGGTTTGCATAACGCGGGTTGTCGCGCATCTTGCCGAGGCCGGAATGGGCTTCCAGCCTCTCGCCGTTCGGCAGATAGACAGTGCTGTTCTCGATGTCGTAGATCGCAACGCCTGCGCGCAGCTTCGGCGAGAAGACCGGCTTGTCGTAGCGCGGCACGGCATCGTCCGCGTCGTCCTCGATCGGCGAGTTCGGCTGGGCGTAGGCAAGGGCAGGCGCGCCGGCGCGCTGCGAACCCTTGGCGGCCGGTGCCGGTTTGCCGACGAGGCCATCGGGACGCGCCATCGGCAGCGGCACGGAGCCTTCGTCCGGCGCCAGGACAAGATCGAAGGGCGGTTGCTCTTCGGCCTCGGCAACTTCTACAGGCGCAGGTTTTTCCTGCGGCAGTGACGCCGCCCTGGCCGCAGGCGCGGCCGGCTCGACCGGGGCCGGCGCAATCTGCTGCGGTCCGGCGTCGGCGAGTGCGAGCAGGGCAGGGAGTTCGACGGCGGCGACGGCTTCCTTGGAAGGAATGATGATACGATCGTCGCTGTCCCCTTGCGTCTCAACCTGCGCAAGCTCGACCGGTGGCGCGACGCTGTCGTCCTTGACGAATGTCGCGGGCTCGGAAGGTGTTGCGGTGGCAATGGCGACCGGGGGTGCGGCAGGCGTGACGATGCGATTATTCTTTGCAAGCGCCAGCGATGCCATCGCGGCAGCGTCGGTCTTTTGCGCGTGTGATCGCACGAGCTCGGCCGTCAGAGGCACGACCGGCTTGGCGTTGAAGGCGGCCAGCCGGTCGGCTTTGCCGACATGGACCAGCCGTTCGTGGTGCGTCGCCGGCTTGGGCTTCGGCGCCGATGCGACTTGCGTGAAGCTGTCGGACGAAGAAGCGGGAACGCTGATTGAATGCATTGTCGCGAATGTCGCGATCAACCATGTGGAGGTCAGAAATCCGGCGCCGACGACGCCGTAAAGAAAGCCGCGAGATCTGCGCAAACGAAAAGCAGATCCGCCAAGAGGGGTGACGTCGTTGAACGACCCGACCGCAAACGCCATACTACACTCGTCTTTCAAACTCGCTACGCAGGCCGGCGGCACTGACTGTCTACACTTCGCCGGGGCCGGTAAAGGCGCAAGTGGGCCGAATTTAGACCGCTCGCGACTTCCGACTGTTTCGCAAGGATGACGAATTATGGTTTCTAATTTGTTTACGCCGGTCGCTCTTTCGCGCGGTGTCTCAAAAAGAGATGCGCAGGGCCTTTTCAGGTGCGTTCCATCACATAGCTTCCCGGCGCTTCCTCGATCGCGTTCAGCGCATCGCCGCCGGGTTTGCGCGCCGGCACGCGCCTGTCGTCATGCGTCTCGATCCAGGCCCGCCAGTGCGGCCACCAGGATCCAGCAGTCTCGGTTGCCTGCTCGATCCAGGTCTCGTAGTCCCCCTTGGTGGGGCCGCCGGTCCAATATTGATACTTCTTCTTGTCGGGCGGGTTGACGACGCCGGCAATATGTCCCGAGCCGGTGACAACGAATTCCACCTTGCCGCCGAAGAACCGGCTGCCGACGAAGACCGACTTGGCAGGCGCGATGTGATCCTCGCGCGTGGCGAGATTATAGATCGGGATCTTCACATCCTTCAGCGATATGGGCTTGCCGTCGAGGATCATCTCGTTCCGCGTCAGCGCATTCTTGAGATAGCAATTGCGCAGGTAGAAGGCATGGTTTGCCGCCGCCATGCGGGTCGAATCAGCGTTCCAGAACAAGAGGTCGAAGGGCAGGGGATCCTGGCCCTTGAGGTAGCTGTTGACGAAATAAGGCCAGATCAGCTCGGAAGCGCGCAGCATGTTGAAGGCCATCGACATTTTCGAGCCGTCGAGATAACCGACCGCCTGCATATGCTCTTCGAGCGCTGCAAGCTGCTCCTCGTCGACGAAGACCTTGAGGTCGCCGGCATGGGTGAAGTCGACCTGCGTGGTGAAGAGTGTCGCGGTCTTGATGCGCTTGTTCTTCTCCTTGGCATGCAGCGCCAGCGTCGCGGCCAGCAGCGTGCCGCCGACGCAATAGCCGACGGCGTTGACATCCTTTTCGCCGGTCGCCTTCTCGATCGTCTCGAGCGCGAAATCGATGCCCTCACGGGCATAGGCCGCCCAGTCTTTCCCAGCGTGACGCGCATCCGGGTTGACCCAGGAAATGACGAAGACGGTCTGCCCCTGGTCGACGCACCATTTGATGAAGGATTTCTGCGGATTGAGGTCGAGAATATAGAATTTGTTGATCCAGGGCGGGCAGATCAGCAGCGGCCGCTTCAGCACCGTTTCGGTCGAAGCCGCGTATTGAATGATCTGGCAGATGTCGTTCTGGGCGATCACCTTGCCCGGTGTCAGCGCCATGTCGCGGCCGACGGCGAATTTCGTCATGTCGGTCTGGCGAAGGCGAAGATCGCCGTTTCCGGCGGCGATGTCCTCGGCCAGCATCTTCATTCCCCGCACCAGGTTTTCGCCGCTGCTGGCGATCGTCTCGCGGTAGAGCTGCGGATTGGTGGCGATGAAGTTGCTCGGCGAAAGCGCCGCGGTGATCTGCTTCACGTAGAAGCCGGCCTTGTGCTTGGTGTGCTCGTCGAGGCCATCGGTCTCCGACACCAGCTTTTCCACCCAGTCCGATGTGACGAAATAGACCTGGCGGAGAAAATCGAAGAACGGGTTCTTCTGCCAGTCCTCGTCGGAGAAGCGCTTGTCCTTGCGGGTGTCGGGCTCAGGCGGCAGCGGCTCGCCCTGCGTGCCCTGCATGCGCTGCATCGAGCGCATCCAGATGCCGAAGAACGAGGACATCAGCTGCGTCTGCGCCTCGAAGGTGCGGCGGGGATCGGCAATCCAGTATTCGCTGACCTTGGAAAGCGTCTTGACCATGTCGGTCATCGGATCGACTGTGCTTTCGCTGATCTCGCCGCGTTTGCGCGGCGCAAGCCAGGCCGAGGCAGCTTGCCCGAGATTTTCGAGCGCCCGGGCGAAATTCATCGCCATGGCCTCGGGATCCTTCAACACATAGGGATCGAGATCAGTCGCGTCGAAACCGGCCTTGCCGCCATTCTTCTGGCCGCCATTTTCCTGCTTGCTGTCGGTCACCATGTCCTCCCGGCGGCAGCACTGTTTTTATCCGTTCGTTGTACATCGTGATCGAACGAGAAAACAAGTTCCACCCGCGCCGGCTCATGCTATTGCTTTGTGGCTGCGACAAATTTAACAGTCGACGCAGTCAGAACTGGATTTTGAGGCATGACGAAGAACGGCATTTTGCGCATCGCAACCTTCAACCGCACCGCATTGATCTGCGCCGCGGTGGCGATGGCCCTTGCCGGATGCAATCTGACGGCGGAAGAGAAAGCCGCGGCCGCCGCCAAGCGGGCGGCGCCGACCGCCGTCGTCATGCCGGCGACCAAAGGCGATGCGGTCGAAGGCGGCCTGGCAAAGTCGCCGGACGGCTATCCGAATTTCGGCGCGCCGCTGACGGCGGCCAATGTCCAGATGAGCGACGAGCAGGCGGCCGAACTGCAGCATCAGCTGACGGCACTCGCCGCCCGGCGCAAGGCCGGCACGCTCTCGGAAGCCGAATATCAGGCCAAGGTCGCCGAAATGCGCCGCCTCGCCGCCGAACATGGCACGGATACGCTCTCCGAAATCTCCAAATAGACCTTGCCTTTCAAGCGATTTGGACGCAAAGCCTTCGGCAAGGATCGGAAGATACGATTTTCCCGATAAAGCGCGTTACGCGGCCTTTCCGTCAAAGATTTGCCGCGTGGCTTAGGTCTGATGAATACGGCGTTGCGATTCTGAAGTTCGTGTCGCAGCCGCCGGGAGACGGAACGAACTTCGACTGCGGCCCGAAAGGCCGCCTTTCCATGGGGAATGAAATGGAAGAGTTTCACAAAGTCCGGCGTTTGCCGCCTTATGTTTTCGAACAGGTCAACCGTTTGAAAGCAAGCGCGCGAGCGGGCGGCGCCGATATCATCGATCTCGGCATGGGAAACCCCGACCTTCCCACTCCCCAGTCGATCGTCGACAAGCTGTGCGAGGTCGTGCAGGATCCGCGCACGCACCGTTATTCCTCTTCCAAGGGCATTCCGGGGCTGCGCCGCGCTCAGGCCGCCTATTATGCCCGCCGTTTCGGTGTCAAGCTCAACCCGGATACGCAGGTGGTCGCCACCCTCGGCTCCAAGGAAGGCTTTGCCAACATGGCGCAGGCGATCACGGCGCCCGGTGACGTCATCCTCTGCCCGAACCCGACCTATCCGATCCACGCCTTCGGCTTCCTGATGGCAGGCGGCGTGATCCGCTCGATGTCGGTGGAGCCGGACGAGACCTTTTTCCCGCCGCTTGAGCGCGCGGTCCGCCATTCGATCCCGAAGCCGTTGGCGCTGATCCTCAACTATCCTTCGAACCCGACGGCTTTTGTCGCGACGCTCGATTTCTACAAGGACGTCATCGCCTTCGCCAAGAAGCACGACATCATCGTGCTGTCCGACCTTGCCTATTCGGAGATCTATTTCGACGACGTCCCGCCGCCGTCGGTTCTCGAAGTGCCGGGCGCCATGGATGTGACGGTCGAGTTCACCTCGATGTCGAAGACCTTCTCCATGCCCGGCTGGCGCATGGGCTTTGCCGTCGGCAACGAGCGGCTGATCGCGGCGCTCACCCGCGTCAAGTCCTACCTCGATTACGGCGCCTTCACGCCGATCCAGGTGGCGGCGACGCATGCGCTGAACGGCGACGGCTCCGACATTGCTGAAGTCCGCAATGTCTATAAACGTCGTCGCGACGTCATGGTCGAAAGCTTCGGCAAGGCCGGCTTCGACGTGCCGCCGCCGGCTGCCACCATGTTCGCCTGGGCGAAGATCCCGGAAAAGTTCCGCCATCTCGGCTCGCTGGAGTTTTCCAAGCTGCTGGTCGAGAAGGCCGACGTCGCCGTTGCCCCGGGCATCGGCTTCGGCGAGATGGGCGACGACTACGTCCGTCTGGCGCTTGTCGAGAACGAACACCGCATCCGTCAGGCTGCGCGCAACATCAAGAAGTTCATGTCGACGGCAGACGAAACGATGCATAACGTCATTTCGCTGAACGCGCACCGTTAATCCAACCATTGGGCAGCCGCCTCAAGCGGCTGCCGCCACCCAGATATTTCAGGATCGATCCATGGCAGATGCCCTAAAAATCGGCATTGCGGGCTTGGGCACCGTTGGCGCCTCGCTAGTCCGCATCATTCAGCAGAAGAGCAACGAACTTGCCGTCACCTGCGGGCGTCCGATCACCATCACCGCGGTCTCCGCGCGTGACAAGTCGAGGGACCGCGGCATCGATCTTTCCGCTGTTATCTGGTTCGACCGGCCGGAAGAGCTTGCCGAAAAGGGCGATATCGACGTCTTCGTCGAGCTGATGGGCGGCGCCGAAGGGGCGGCCAACATCTCGGTGCGCGCCGCACTCCAGCGTGGTCTCCATGTGGTGACAGCCAACAAGGCGCTACTTGCCTATCACGGCGTCGAGCTTGCGACGATCGCGGAAGAGAAGGGCGCGCTCCTAAACTTCGAGGCGGCGGTCGCCGGCGGCATCCCCGTCATCAAGGCGCTGCGCGAATCGCTGACGGGCAATGCCGTCTCGCGCATCTACGGCATCATGAACGGCACCTGCAATTACATCCTGACCAAGATGGAGAAGGAGGGGCTTTCCTTCGCCGAATGCCTCAAGGAAGCGCAGCGGCTGGGTTATGCCGAAGCCGATCCGGCCTTCGACATCGAGGGCAACGACACGGCCCACAAGCTTTCCATCCTGACGACGCTCGCCTTCGGCAATAAAATCGCGGCCGACGATATCTATCTCGAAGGCATCACCAACATCTCGATCGAGGATATCCACGCCGCCGCCGAGCTCGGTTATCGCATCAAGCTGCTGGGTGTTGCCCAGCGCACCGATACCGGCATCGAGCAGCGCGTGCACCCGACCATGGTGCCGGTCGATTCGGTCATTGCCCAGGTCGACGGTGTCACCAATGCGGTGGCGATCGAATCCGACGTGCTCGGCGAACTGCTGATGGTCGGCCCCGGCGCCGGCGGCAACGCCACGGCCTCGTCGGTCCTCGGCGACATCGCCGATATCGCCAAGAGCCAGCCGGGCGCCCAGCGCGTGCCGGTTCTCGGCCATCCCGCATCGGCGCTGGAGCCCTACCGCAAGGCGCAGATGCAGAGCCACGAGGGTGGCTATTTCATCCGCCTGACCGTGCTCGACCGCACCGGCGTCTTTGCCAGCGTCGCAACCCGCATGGCCGAAAACAACATCTCGCTGGAATCGATCGTCCAGCGCTCCAAACAGCATCTGGCGCCGTCGCACCACCAGACGATCATTCTCGTCACTCACGCGACGATGGAAGAGTCGGTGCGCAAGGCCGTCGCCTCGATCAAGTCGGAAGGTTATCTCTTCGGCGAGCCGCAGGTGATTCGAATCGAACGTCCGAAAGAGGAAGGCTGAGTCCTTCTACCCGTTTCGGAATGGTTGAGCCGCCCTGCCTCTGGCAGGGCGGTTTTTTCTGTTGAATATTCAGCTTCCCTAACGGAAGTTTATATTAACAAATACCGAAATATTGATATAAATAAAACCATAGATGGTGAGTCGCCGGCGTGGAGAATTTCATGAGCAAGGACAACCATGCCGGGAAAGGGTATGGCGGCCCATGCGACCAGCCGGACCCTCCTGATATGCTTGAGGAAATCCTCAAGCCGGCGCACCGTGATATCAGTCAGGGGCGCCATGACGAGGCTGACGGCGATGAGGAAAACACGGAAGGCCGCAACTGGGCCATTCTGCTGACGCTGTTTTCGTTCCTGCTGGTGCAGTTCGCCGGCATTGCCATGATCATCTGGGCGGTGTTTTGGTAAAAATCCGTGTCTGCAAATCCGCCGCTATGTTATCTCCGCTGCTCCTGTAGAAAGAGTAGTTGAAGTCAGCGGAGTGTGGCATGGCAGATCCCGTCGATCCGGTACAGCGCGCGTTTCTCGGCGTGGAGAAATCCGCGCTCGACAATCGCTGGGTGGCGCGGCTCGACCAGGCCGGGCAGAACCGGGCGCTCGCCATGTCGCAGGTTCACGGACTGCCGGATCTGATCGCCCGCGTGCTGGCCGGGCGCGGCGTGACGGTGGACGAGGCGATCGAATTCCTCGAGCCCACCATCCGCAGCCTGATGCCCGATCCCCATAAGCTGACAGATTGCGAAAAGGCCGCAACCCGCCTGCTGCGCGCGATCGAGCGCGGCGAGAGTGTTGCGATCTTCGGCGACTATGACGTCGACGGCGCGGCCTCCTCGGCGCTGATGTTCCGCTTTCTCAGCCATTTCGGCGTCAGGGCGAATATTTACATTCCCGACCGCGTCTTCGAAGGTTACGGCCCCAATCCGGCGGCGATCAACCAGTTGATCGACAAAGGTGCTGAGCTGATCGTCACCGTCGATTGCGGCTCCACCAGTCACGAAGCGCTGGCGGCGGCGGCCGCGCGCAATATCGATGTCGTCGTCATCGATCACCACCAGGTGACACATGAGCTGCCGCCCTGCCACGCGCTTGTTAATCCGAACCGTGAGGACGATCTCTCGGGGCAGGGGCATCTTTGCGCCGCCGGTGTCGTCTTCATGGTGCTGGTCGCGACGCTGAGGCTGCTGCGCGCCGCCGGCAATAAACAGATCCTGGCGATCGACCTGCTGCAATGGCTGGACATCGTCGCACTGGCGACGGTCTGCGATGTCGTGCCGCTGAAGGGCCTCAACCGGGCCTATGTGGTGAAAGGACTGGTCGCTGCCCGCCACCAGAGCAATGCCGGGCTTGCGGCACTCTTCCGTAAGGCCGGTCTCGCCGGCCCGGTGACGCCCTATCATTTCGGCTTCCTGATCGGCCCGCGCATCAATGCCGGCGGGCGGATCGGCGACGCGGCCCTCGGAAGCCGCCTGCTGACGCTCGACGATGCCGGGGAGGCGGAGGTGATCGCGCAGCGCCTCGACGAGCTCAACCGCGAGCGCCAGGCGATGGAGACCGTCATGCTGCAGGAGGCGGAAGCCGAGGCGCTCGCCGAATATGGCGACGGCGAGGGCGCCTCCGTCATCGTCACTGCCCATGAGAAATGGCATCCCGGCATCGTCGGGCTGATCGCGGCGCGGCTGAAGGAGAAGTTCAAACGGCCGGCCTTCGCGATCGCCTTCGATGCCTCCGGCCGCGGCACCGGCTCGGGCCGCTCGATCAACGGCTTCGATATGGGCAGGATGGTGCGGGCTGCAGTCGACGAGGGAATTCTCGTCAAGGGCGGCGGCCACGCCATGGCCGCGGGGCTGACGGTCGAGCGCGCCGATCTCGGCAGGTTGAGGACCTTCTTCACGGAGAAGTCGGCAAGGACGGTGGCAAACCTCGTCGCCAACGAGACCTTGAAGATCGACGGGGCGATCGGCGCCAGCGGCGCCACGCTCGAACTTATCGACCGCCTGGAGGCGGCCGGCCCCTATGGCTCCGGCCATGCCCAGCCGCTCTTTGCCGTACCGGCCCATCGCGTCCGCGACGCGCGCCTGGTCGGCGAGAAACATGTGAAGGTAACGCTGGAGGCCATGGACGGATCGCGGCTCGACGGCATCGCCTTCCGCGCCGCCGATACGCCGCTCGGCAATCTTCTCATCAATTCACGCGGCGCCAGCCTGCATGTCGCGGGTTCGCTCAGTGCCGAGCATTACCAGGGTGCGCGCCGCATTCAGCTGCGCGTCTGCGATGCCGCGCCGGCGAAATAGGGCTGTCGAGCAACCGCTTGAAAGACATGGAATTTAGAGAGAAGAAGTGGCACGCCCTAGGGGAGTCGAACCCCTCTTCCCAGAATGAAAATCTGGTGTCCTAACCGATAGACGAAGGGCGCTTCCTTCGTGGTGGCGCCCTTATAGTCAGCACCTTCGAAAGCCGCAAGCGCCAAGACGCGAAAAAATCATCGTTTTCGCCGATTTATTTCGGCTGTGGAAAAACTTGGTATCGTGAGGCGAGGGAACCAGGAAAAATAGGCCAGCGGGCTGGTTTAGGCGCCATTGGCTCAAGCCCGGTGGTACGCCCTAGGGGAGTCGAACCCCTCTTTACAGAATGAGAATCTGTCGTCCTAACCGATAGACGAAGGGCGCAAGCCATTCATTAAAATAGGCGCGCGCGCCGGCTTCTGCAAGCGGATGCGATGGCTTCTATATAGAGAGAAAGTGGCACGCCCTAGGGGAGTCGAACCCCTCTTCCCAGAATGAAAATCTGGTGTCCTAACCGATAGACGAAGGGCGCTTCCTTCGTGGTGGCGCCCTTATAGTCAGGCGTTTTGAATCCCGCAAGCGGCAAATGCGGTTTTCTTTCAAAAAAATGACAAGAAATCCTGCCGCGTTGCAAACGCCGATTATTGAAGCTGAATCAATAGGCTGCCGGTTGTTTCTTGAACAGCGCGAGGCGGCGCTGCCCTAACGTGATGCGAAAAGCGCGCGGCCGTCAGATCGCTCTTGCGGTCGTCAGCGGCGCGCGTTTGCCGCCGCAGCCCCAGTTCCAGTCACGGGTTTTGCCGGTATCGAGATGGACCGAATCCGTGTGGCAATAGGTGCCGACGCCGCCGCGGTTCGGCAGCGAGCGGATATAGGCGGCGATGTCCCATTTCGTGACTCCGTCGATCTGGATGTCGGCTGCCTCGCAGCTCTTGTGCATCGATTCGTCAGCACCGCCGACCAGGCGGTTATGCTCTTCGTCGCGGTAGCCTGACGTCACGATAACCGGCCGGCCGAAATGGCTTTCGACCGTCTTGATCACGTTCAGCAGGTCGGGCTTGAAACAGCCGACTTCGACCTTGTCGTTCTGAAGATGCAGCCCGTTCGGCGCGATACGCGTCATGCCGGGCAGGGATGCCTTCTGCAGCAGGCCGGTGAGGCTGCCGAGCAGGTTCTGTTTCGGCGCGCTGTAGAGTGCATTCACAGTCGAGGTCGGAATGCTGCCGGTCGCCAGCGACGCTGTTTGAACCGGCGCAGGCTGCGTGCTGCCATTCTGCGAGGATTGCTGCGGCAGCACCGGCTCCGCCGGCTGTGCTGGTGCGGGCTGCTGGCTGTAGACGCTGCTTCTCGCGGGCACTGCACCTTCCACCGGCGCATAGGCCTGCGGCTGAATGACGGTGGATGTACTGTTGTTCTGCGGCGCCGGCTGGTGATCGGAAAAGATGCTCATCGCCTGGGCGTTGATCCGGGTCGACTGCATGACGAGCCCGCCGATATTGGCGGGCGCCGATGCCGCCGGATCGGCCGCCGGGGCAGCGGCATTCGGATTCGCTGCCACGGTCTGAGGTGCGGCCTGAGCGCCGGAGACATTGACGAGCCGGGGATCGGTATAGACCGAACGCGGGGCAGGGCTTGCAGGCGCTGCCGCGGCAAGCTCAGGTGCGGCGGCCTGCGCCGCCGGCGCCACCGCGGCGGAATCCAGCGCCTTCTTGTCCGACGCGCAGCCGGACAACAGCGCCAGCACCGAAGTGGCGATCAGCAAAGCGCCCGTCACGGGCATCCGCATTTGCATGTTAGGCAAGCGACCAGTCTCCGGTTAATGCGGAAAATGGGCGAAAAACGCCGCCGTCCGCTTCGAGTCACCGGGAGATTGCCTGCGGGGTCGGATCGCGGCAAGCGCCAAGGCGCCGGCCGGACCCGAAATCGAAAAACCCGCAAGCCTCGCAAAAGCCTTGCGGAAAAAACCTTACCAGGCGCCGGTATTGCCCATCGAGGCCCAGGGCTCAGCGGCCGGAAGCGGGCTGCCTTTCTGCAGGATTT
This sequence comes from Rhizobium sp. BT04, assembly GCF_030053135.1. Taxonomy (NCBI): domain Bacteria; kingdom Pseudomonadati; phylum Pseudomonadota; class Alphaproteobacteria; order Hyphomicrobiales; family Rhizobiaceae; genus Rhizobium; species Rhizobium sp. BT04. The sequence goes on from NZ_CP125652.1 coordinate 437,024, forward strand.
CGATCGAGATGCCGTCGGGCGAGCGCACGAAGGCCATGTTCCCGTCGCGTGGCGGCCGGTTGATGGTGATACCGTTGTCCATCAGATTCTGGCAGGTTGCATAAATATCGTCGACCTCATAGGCGAGGTGGCCGAAATTGCGTCCGCCGCTATAATCTTCCGTGTCCCAATTATAGGTGAGCTCGAGGCAGGGAGCCTTTTCGCTGCGCGCACGGTCGAGATCGTCGCGGGCGGCCAGGAAAACCAGGGTGAAGCGGCCCTTCTCGTTTTCGTGGCGGCGAATCTCCTCCAGCCCGAACAGCGTGGTGTAAAAGGCGAGCGAGGCGTCGAGGTCTTTGACGCGAACCATAGTGTGGAGATAACGCATTCTATTTACTCCTTTATTGGGGCTAGCTTTTTTCGGCGAGCCGAGGTCAGCTTCGGGCAAGTCATCTTTATAAAATGTGCAGCTGGGAATAACCGAAAACTAGGACTTGCGCTTATCCGTTACCAAGATGTTAATCTTGATTTCAAGAATCAGTTAACCGTAACAGTGTGACGCGTATTCGAGGGGCTGGCGAAATGGCTGATAGGATTTCATCGAACGAATACTCCGACCTTGACGAGCTATCGGCAGAGGCGGTCGATCTTGTTGAAATCACCGGCGTCGTCAAGTGGTTCGACGTCGCCAAGGGTTTCGGCTTCATCGTGCCCGACAACGGCATGCAGGACGTTCTCTTGCATGTGACCTGCCTGCGCCGCGACGGTTACCAGACGATCCTCGAGGGAACGCGCATCGTCGCCCTCATCCAGCGCCGCGAGCGCGGCTACCAGGCTTTCAAGATCCTCTCGATGGACCAGTCGACGGCGGTTCATCCCTCGCAGATGCCGCCGGTGCGCACCCATGTGCAGGTGACCGCGACGAGCGGGCTCGAGCGTGCGCTCGTCAAATGGTTCAACCGCACCAAGGGCTTCGGCTTCCTGACGCGCGGCGAGGGCACCGAAGACATCTTCGTGCATATGGAAACGCTCCGCCGCTTCGGCCTGACCGAACTGCGCCCCGGCCAGGTGGTGCTTGTCCGCTTCGGCGACGGCGAGAAGGGCCTGATGGCCGCGGAGATCCATCCCGACGTTCCGAGCCCGGCCAGCCGGTCGCATTGATATGCGCGGTCCAGTCCTGTTTCATGCGATCAGAAGCGCCATCCTGGCGCTTTTTTTCATGGTCGCCCTGCCGGCTCTGGCCGAAGAGCAGATGGGGTTCGACAAGGAGCCGCTGCTAATCCAGACCGCTGCGGGAAAGGTGCTGCATTTCACCGTCGAGATCGCCTCGACGCCCGATCAGCGCGCCTATGGACTGATGTTTCGCAAAGTGATGGCCGATGATGCCGGCATGATCTTCGATTTCGACGAGCCGCGGCGCGTCACCATGTGGATGGAAAACACCATCCTGCCGCTCGACATGCTATTTGCCGACGACACCGGCACGATCCGCCACATCAAGGAAAACGCAACGCCCTATTCGCGCGACATCATCGATTCGATGAGCCCGGTGAAATATGTCGTCGAACTCAATGCCGGCATCGTCGCCAAACTCGGAATCAAGCCGGGCGACAGGATCGTCAGCGCCACGACGACGAAGAAGACGAAGTGACGGCGCGCACGCCCCGACAAGGCGGGCCGTGATCCGGCTGTCAAAGATCCAAGAATATCGGGATATTGAATGGTCGGAGTGGAGAGATTCGAACTCCCGACCCTCTGGTCCCAAACCAGATGCGCTACCAGACTGCGCTACACTCCGTGCCGTGGGCGGGGAGATACACGGTTCACTTCGCCGTCGCAACCCATAAATCCAGCCCTGGCCGAAGATTCCCGCCTGATATTGGGATGCATACAGAAAAATCGTGATGGGCCGCCGGTCTGCCCTGCCGGGCGCGCCGGACGTCAGCAGAAGGCTGCTCAGCCGTGTTCGAGCAGGCCGATATATTGGGCGTAGCTGATGGCAACGTAGAAGAACGCCGTAATCGCAGCCCCTATCACGATGGCATTGAACTCCGCCGAACGTCTCATCATGCGTGCAAATCCACTGAAATTAGCTGAGCCGTAAACTAGTGCCGAGGGCTAGCCGCGGCAATCAGCTTGTTATCACAACATGAGACAGGCGGTAATATCGCGCAACCGGCCGGAACCGTTAAGCTTCAGGCGGCGGCTGACAGGGGCGGGAATATCCGCAGCCGGCCTGTCCGCCGATATCCATGTTTCCGCGGCATCACCTCGTCATCGGGATGGTATCGACAGCGCACCTGTACCGCCTTTTTTCTTGAAAAGCCGAGGAATCGCGGATAAGCAAAATTCATCTCTTCGTGCTATGTCTAGCGGCGAAGCAAAGCCCCGGCAGCGGGGAACGAGACCATGAAAGGCGGGCGCTGCCCGCACAGTCGGAGACGCCGCAGTCATGTCTGCCAAGATCTATCGTCCAGCCAAGACCGCCATGCAGTCCGGCAAGGCCAAGACCCATCTCTGGGTGCTCGAATTCGATCAGGAGTCGCCGCGCAAGATCGATCCGATGATGGGTTACACCTCCTCCGGCGATACGCGCCAGCAGGTGAAACTCACCTTCGAAACGCAGGAACTGGCCGAAGCCTATGCCCAGCGCAACGGCATCGAATACCGCGTCATCGCGCCGAAGGACCCGGTCCGCCAGGTTGTCGCCTATCCGGATAATTTCCGCTATACCCGTACACAGCCCTGGACGCATTGAGATTTCTCGTCCAGAACTGCCGCATCCGGTCGCGCTCCCTGAACGCGACCGCCGGACGGCCCCTTAGCTCAGCTGGATAGAGCACCTGCCTTCTAAGCAGGTTGTCGCAGGTTCGATTCCTGCAGGGGTCGCCATTTTTCAAGTGTCCATCCATGCAGCATGCCATCCGCCAAACAGGCAGAGTGGCTTCCGTAAAACGAAGCCGCTGGGCCGTGGACGATCTTCCGATTGGAACACGCATTTACGGCCATGTCTTCGGGCGACATGATTATCAACGAAAACTATGTAGGTGTCGCGAAAGACGGGTGTCCGCATCGTGCTCATAGGCTTCCCGGGCGTTGGGAAGTTGTCCATCGCGAACGAGTTGAGCGCCATGGTTTCGGCAAAAGTTGTCGACAACCACTGGATCAACAACCCGATCCTGCGGCTGCTGGATGAGGATGGAACTGCGTCGCTTCCAAAGGGGATATGGGAGTTCACAGGTCGGGTGCGGCAAACCATCCTTGATGCAATCACCGCTTACGCGCCGTCCGCCAATTTCATTTTCACGCATGCCGGTATCGAGGGTGATGAGCGGAGGCTTCGTACCTTTCAACAGATCGCCGGTGCTGCCGAAGCCTCCGACGCCGTTCTGGTGCCGGTGCGATTGCTGTGTGATGAAGAGGAACTGGCTCGCCGGGGTTCGAACCCCGAGCGACGCCAAAGATTGAAATCCACGGATGTGGCAGCCTCGAGAGATCGCAGCCGGAGGGCGGGCGTTTTCGATCCATTCCACCCAAACACATTGGTGCTCGACGTCACTTCTGCATCACCGGGAAAAACGGCCATCGCGATCCGAGAGCATATTCTGAAGGTCCTTGGCAACCTGTCAGCCTGAAATTCGTCGGAGTTGATTCTATTCGCTACGATCGCCGATACGCCTGACGGCGGGAGGTGAGGCGTTCTGACGAGCTATCGGTTTACGCAAAGCCGGCCCGGAAGGCCGGCTGACACCCGTCGAAAGATCGCAGCGCGCGGATGGGGCTCCCTCATCCACGCGCCGAAGTAGCCGATTTTTGCGGCTTGCGTGTTGTGGCGGTCGGACGACCGCCACAACGCTATCGTTACAGGAGAAAATCGCCTGCCCCCAGGTGGACGAGGCCCTTCAGCTGAACCTCGAAGTCATGAATGCCGTCGCCGTTCGTGTCGGCCTGGATAACGGTAACATCGTTCGCGGATCCAGCATTGTCGTCATAGTGCCAAGCGAGCGCGCCAGCCTTGTGGTCGAACAAGGCATTCTCCTGTGCCTGGAAATGGAAGGTTCCATTGCCCGCCGCAGAGCCATTCGCATCGATCGCCGAGAGGTCGATCTTATCGACGCCGTGCTGGAAGTCGGTGATGACGTCGCGGTTCAAGCCGGACCCGGTTTCCGTCGGTGCCTTCAAGATAAACGTATCCTCGCCGGTGCCACCGGTCATAATGTCCTTTCCGGCACCACCAATGAGGACATCATTGCCGGCGCCGCCGTCCAGCTTGTCCGCGCCAGCCCCGCCAGTGAGAACGTTGCCGCCGCCGTTGCCGCCGGTCAGTACGTCGTTGTAGCTTGAGCCGGTCAAGTTTTCGATGCTGGCGATCTTGTCACCGGTCGCCTGGCCGCCCGATGCGGCCTTAGTCGCCAAGTTGACGTTGACCGCGTCGGAGCCCTCATAGCTGGCCGTGTCATTGCCAGTACCGCCGTCGAGCACGTCCGCGCCGGCCCCGCCCTTCAACACGTCACTACCGCCGAGACCCTTGAAGGTTTCGTTGCCGCCGTTGGACTGGCCGGTGTGCGGTAGGATGTCGTTACCGTTGGTGCCGATGAATTCCTTTGTCGGCGCCGTTGGCGTTGTCGGTTGCGTCGGCGTGGTCGGCGTTGTCGGTTGCGTCGGGGTGGTTGGCGTTGTCGGATTCGTCGGCGTGGTTGGGGTTGTCGGTTGCGTCGGCGTTCCCGGTGTCGCACTGGAGCCCGATTCGTAGGCACCCATGTCGACAGTTCCAACGACGCGAGCGTGGCCGTCCAGATCGACCGAGCCGACGCCGTACTTGGCGGTTCCACCGTCGATCGCTGCCGAGCCCGAGGCGAGGTGGAAGTTGTCGGTCGCTGCCCCCGCGAAATGCGGGTCGATGCCGAGCTTGTTGCCGTTCGCCGTGCTCGGCATAGCGTTGCCGCCGTCGGTCCTGACCGAGGCCTGGCCGGCCGTGCCGTTGTAGGTGTTGTTGTTGGCCCAGACGACGTTGGCGTTGGTATAGCCGCCGTACGACGTGTTATCGACCGCAGTGTTGTTCTTGTTCACCGACGGGTCGGCTACGGCGATGTTATTGATCCAGGTGTTGTTGCTCGACTGCGCGTTGCTGAGTTCGCCGCGCCAGGTGCCGTCGTTCAGCAGGTCCTGATTGTTGTGGTATGCGGTGTTGTTTTTCACCGTGACGGAGTCGCTCCAGGTAACTTGGATGCCTTTGCTGCCGTTCTCATAGACGAGGTTGTTGTCGACCAGGGTCTTAAACGTGTAGTTCGGATGACCGCTCGTCTGCGTGCTCTGGAAATCGTCGATGATGATGCCGTTGCCATCGGTGTGCGCACCAGACTTCGTGACGTTGTCGTGCGAGATGTTGTTCCGGATGATGTTGCGGAAGCTGCCATCGTCCGGCGCCCCGGTGATATTCCGGTTCTGGTAGAGAGAGATGCCTGAAAACCAGCCGGAACTCGCATTTTTGTAAGTCTCGTTCCCCTCGATCGTGATGAAGTCGGATCCGGCGAAGGCGATGCCGGACGCACCGTTGTCGTGGGAAACGTTATCGGCGATCCTCACATGGTGGACGCCATCACCAACAATGCCGTGCGAATCGCTCCCGTAGACCTCGAAGCCCTCGACCGCCACATAGTTAGCAGTGATGTTAATACCATTTGCGCCGCCGGATGCTGAGTGGATCACCGCTCCACCCGGTACCTCCGACCGCAAGGTAATGTAGCCGGCGGCGGAACCATCCTTGTACATATTCACCGACTCATTATAGACGCCGGCGCGCACCACGACCTCGTCGCCGGGCTTAAGGTCCGCCGCCATCGCCTCGCTGATCGTGTGAAAAGGAGACGTGGCACTGCCGTTACCGCCGCTGCTGCCGGTCGTCGCTACGTAGTATGTCGTCATGATCTGGTTCCTCAACCTTAGCGTTGTTCTTTACCAATTACTAATGTTAGTTAATCAGTCGTTACGGCGGCGGGTTATAGGGCGAGGTTCCGGAGGGCGCAACAGCAACCAGACAGTAAGTGCTTGAGAATCATAGCCATATTGCTGCCACATTATCCAAATCTATCAGAAGTTACAGTTTGAAATACTTGGTGAATTTCGAGTCGCCCAAATTATGTCAATATTTATATCTCGCCTACCGCGAATTATTCTTTCTGCAACTATGGCGATATGCATCCATTGAAAACATTTGAAAAATCTGATGGGCGTGACGGGATTCCTCCCGCCAATGGCGGAATCGACATTTTTTTTCCGAATCTAGCTATTTTGGGCTGAATCGCCTCAATATTGGGACTGTTGAGATAGCAATAGGCGGCGGTGATGGCCGCCGATTCGACCCTCCTCTGCCTCCAAAAGGTGTCGCGAAAGATGGGTATTCGCATAGTGCTCATAGGATTCCCGGGAGCTGGGAAGTTGACCATCGCGCAAGAGTTGAGCGCCATGGTTTCGGCAAAAATTGTCGATAACCACTGGATCAATAACCCGATACTGCGCCTGCTGGATGAGGATGGAACGGCGGCGCTTCCAAAGGGAGTATGGGAGTTCACCGGGCGCGTTCGGCAAACCGTCCTTGACGCAATCACCGCTTACGCGCCGTCCGCCAACTTCATTTTCACGCATGCCGGTCTCGAGGGTGACGAGCGAAGCCTTCTTACCTTTCAACAGATCGCCAATGCCGCTGAAGCCTGTGACGCCGTTCTGGTGCCGGTGCGATTGCTGTGTGATGAAGAGGAGCTGGCTCGCCGCGTTTCGAACCCCGTGCGACGCGAAAAGTTGAAATCCACTGACGTGGCAGCCTCCAGGAACCGCAGCCGGAAAGCACAGGTCTTAGATCCACTTCATCCAAACACATTGGTCCTCGACGTCACTTCCGCATCACCGGAAAAAACAGCCACCGCGATCCAGGATCATATTTTGAAGGTTCTTGCCGACCGGTCGGCGTGAAATCGCTACGATCGTCGATACGCCTGAAGGCGGGTAGGTGAGTCGTTCTGACCAGCTATTGCTGCTGGAACGGCGGCAATTGAGGCTGCGGTCGATGGCACAAACGCACATTGAGGTTCGCAGGCCGTGGCGGCCATGTGAGACCATTTTCCTTCTGGGACCGGGCGGCGTCGGAAAATCGACGCTTGGTCGTGAACTCGCAGAGAAACTCGGTTGGGGGCTTATCGACCTCGATCTGGAGTTCTGCGAGCGTCTGGAGACGATCGGAACGTTCATTGCTTCCCACGGTTATGAGCGTTATCGCGCGGAAAACCTGGCGCTCGCGAAACATCTGGTGATGACAAATCCAGCACCAAATATTTTTGTCACACCATCGGGGTTCCTGGCGGCGCAAGCAGGCAGCCATGATTACGGCGAAGCGCGACGATTGGTTTCCACCGGCTATGGCATGGTCTTGCTGCCGTCGCTGGACATTGAGGCCGCAACCGCGGTTGTTGTCGAACGCCAACTGAAACGAGGGTTCGGATTTCAACACGCGACGGAAGATCGAAAATTTAGGGAGCGCTTTCCGATATATCTCAGGGAGGGGAACGCCCTGGTGGCATCCATGGAGCAGCCCGCCGATGTTGCAGACGCTGTCATTCGCTCTCTTGATGGTTTTACATCAATGCTTCGAACCTAGCCTGGCCGGATTTCGGATCACGCTTGCCACTCGGCCAAGCCACATGGACATCAGCGCCCCGTCGTTTACATCGTTTCCGCCGTCGCTTAGTGATTGCGCGAAACCTTAAAGTTTATGGGCGAACGACCATGTTGATCAAGCAGAGCGACTACCATCGGATTTACCGCGTTATCAATAGCCTGCTCATCAACGAAGCTGCCGACCCTGCCACGGCCTGCATGTACTTCAGCACGTTCGGGGCTTTCATCCTCGAACAGCATTACAAAATCAAAGCCAAGCCGAAGGGCGGGCTTGCTGCTTACAATCTCGGGGGCACGCTCATACTGTTCGCAGACTATCGCGAAGACGGCTATGTAACCGGCGCAGGGGAAAATTTCCATTGCTGGGTAGAGGCGGATGGTTGGGCTATCGACTTCATGGCCCCGGCATTTTCCGAGACCGCGCGAGAGCTTTCCGTGCCTCCGAAAATGTTTCAACGTCCGCTCTCATCAATGGCTTCGTCGATCAACAATCTCGGCCAATCCGGCGATTTCTTTTATCAAGCCGAAGCCGAGGCAACTGCCCGGCGCTTCGCGGACTGGCACAAACACGCGATGATCGGTGACCTTGCCACGATCGCCGCGAACTGGTTTCGAAAATCGCCGAAGCAATTGCTGCCGTCGCTATCGGTTGCGGATCAAAACGGAAAGCTGAAAAAGGTCCCGCTTTCCGGCAACGCGCTCCTTGGTGTGTGGTGATCGCTGTCCCGACGTCTTGGCCAAGAGAACGCCGCTATACGTGTTATCCGGGTTGTAACGCCCAGCCCCGTCACCTGAAACTTGTTTTAAACACATTGCCGGCCTAGGGATTCTTCCATCGAAATTGCTTGTCGAGCTTGGTTCGCGCCTCAGGCGGCCCAGCTGATCTTTCCTTTCAAAATCGATTTCTAGCCGCCCGGCAGTTGCCGGATGGCGATTGTTTATGCGCTTGAGAGGAGAATGTTCATGAACACAGGCACAGTCAAATTCTTTGATCCGACGCGGGGCTTCGGATTCATTCAGCCGGACAACGGCGCGGCCGATATCTTCGTCCATATTTCAGCCGTTGAACAGGCTGGCATGGCGTCCTTGGATAAAGGGCAGAAGGTTGGGTTCGACATCATCCAGGACAGCCGCTCCGGCAAAAGCACGGCCGGCAATATCGTCGCTGCCTGAATGCCGCGGTCTTTGACCGCGGATGCAAGCGCAGCATTTCGGCTGGATCTTCCGGCCATTGAGGAGAATTTCATGAGCAAGACCAATGCAGAGGCGCTGTTGCGCAAAATGCAGCGCCAGGTCGCCAACACCAGCGGCGGCGGCCATCTCGGCGGCACCAACTTCGGTCAGGGCAACGATGCCAAGACCGCGTCCGGAAGCGGCAATCGCCAGGCGGGCAAGGGCCGGCCATCAGGTGGCGCTAAACGCTGATATATGGCAGTCGCCAATTGCATACAGCCCCGCCAATCTGGCGGGGTTTGTGTTTGATGGCCTGTGAAGGCCTATGGTGGGGTGGAGCTGTTCGGCTTTTCTCAGCGATCCAGGAAATGATCGAAGTAGACTTGAGGGATCGGGTAGGCGTAGACGCCTCTGTCGACAAAGCTGCGTCTATAGAGGCAACTTCTCAGAGCCGTATTGTAGTGCAGGCTTCGCGGGTCGGGCGAGCCTCGTCGCCATGACCCTGCCTCCGGCACGCAGCGTTGGAGCGCTTTCTCGAAGCGAGCCAGAAGAACCGGATCGGTATCGACCCGAATGCCGCTATAGGATTGATAGTTTGAAGGAGATTCTGCGGCCGAAATACAGCCCAAGCTAAGCGCAAGACCAACGACTGCCATCAATCTCATCGGATTTAATTCTCCCTGATCGATTATCGAAGTATCGAGGTGAATGGTATGGGTTCCAGCGACTGCGGACAAGGGGCTCCTTGTTTCACGCCTGCTCCGGCCGCGGCCTCCCTGGCGGTTGGATAGCTGCCGCCGTAACCTGCGGCAGCTATGTGTCATCGCTCAATCCAGGAGATCGGCCGGGACTTTGCCGCCATTTTCCGAAAGCCGCTTCATCAGCGCCTTGTGCAGCCACATATTCATCTTTGCGGAATCGCCGCTGTCGCCGGTATAGCCGAGCTCGGTGGCAAGTTCCTTGCGCTCAGAAAGGCTCGCATCCATCCCGACGGCTTTCATCAAGTCCACGATCGAGTGGCGCCAATCGAGTTTCTGGCCGCTTTTTTTCGCGGCTGCATCGAGGATTGGGACTATGTCGACTGTCGCTGTTGATGTCGCCGGCTTACTCTGAGCGGCAGAGGCCGCAGGGGTGGGACTGGGCGCTGCCGACGGCGCGGCAGGAGCCTGGGCGGGCTCAGTCTTTGGCGTGCCGGCGGCAGTGGGTTCGGCTGCTTTCGCTTCCCCGAAGATTGCATGTTTGATCTTATCGAAAATGCCCATTCTTGAACCTCCAGTTCCATCAAATGAGAACATGCTTAAACATGGACTTCCTGCCTGACATATCCAGGCGGCAGGGGCGTTATTTTTAGTCATCCAATCAATGGTGAACTATCAAGTTCGGAAGCAGGGTGCAGGTGATCACAGCGAAAACGCTGCAAATGGATCAACCGCCGCCAATCGTATCGAGAACCGAGCTTTGTTTGCCGGCTCTGAAGATTCCTGGCGCAACTGGGACGGAAATACTCGCTCAGTGCTCCAGTCGCTGCAAAACATGTTGAATTCTGGCACAGTCTGGTTGGCAATTTGTATTTCAATAACCGTGAAAGATCATTGCACGCCGTCGAACCGACTTGCCGTGCTGTATTGTGAAACATTCCTCATGTCTTCACGTTGCCTTGCCATGGACGTCCTGCCGGTTGCAGGCGATCCAGACGATCGAAGGCACGCGCGTTCCTCGATTTTCGGCTGCCGGGCAGACCGCTCGGCGAAGGGAAACGGAGGAAAACATGATCCATACTCACAAGAGACTAATCCTGGCAGTGCTTGCATCCAGCTGCGCCCTGCTTGCGATACCGGCAAGCGATGCGCGGGCTATCGATGTCGGCGTCTCGGTGAATGCCGGCAACGCCGTCAGCGCCGATGTTGGTACATCACTCGGCGGCGGCAGTGGCATCAGCGCCGGTGCCAATGCTTCTATCGGCGGTTCGAACGGTGTCAATGCCGACGCGACCGCCAATGCCGGCGGCAGACGGGGCGTTGATGCCGATGTCAATGCCGGCATCGGTGGCGGCAATGGTCTCGATGCGAACGCCAATGCCAGGCTCGGCGGCGGGCGCGGCGTCAATGCCGATCTCAATGCACGCATCGGCGGTTCCGATCGGCTTGATGATACCAACGCCACGGCCTCGGTCAGACGCGGCAGCGATGCCGATCTCGCCATCGGCGAAGCAGACGGGGCAGGCAGCAGCAACAGATCTGCGGCTGTGGGGACCCTCAGCGCATCGCAGGCCCGCACCCTGGAAGATTTCCGGGCGAGGCCCGTCAATGAGCAGCGCAAGATGCTTGTCCGCTGCGCGGATATCTCCGCCTCAAGCGGCTCCGCACCAGGCGGCTCCGATTCCGGTCTTGCCGGCCTCTGCAGTCTGCTGCTGCAGGCGTCAGCCTCGCGCTGAACGTGAAAGACCCGCCGAACCGGAAGGCGCGGCGGGTCCTTTAAGAAGCTTTCAGCTCCCAAGCTTAATGCAGGATCTGGCTGAGGAATAGCTTGGTGCGTTCGTGCTGCGGATTGTCGAAGAACTCGGCCGGCGAATTCTGCTCGACGATCTGGCCCTGGTCCATGAAGATGACGCGGTTGGCGACCTGGCGGGCAAAGCCCATTTCATGGGTGACGCAGAGCATGGTCATGCCTTCTTCGGCAAGACCCACCATGGTGTCGAGCACTTCCTTGATCATTTCAGGATCGAGCGCCGAGGTCGGCTCGTCGAACAGCATGATCTTCGGGTTCATGCACAGCGACCTGGCGATCGCCACGCGCTGCTGCTGGCCGCCGGAAAGCTGTCCCGGATATTTGTTGGCCTGCTCGGGAATCTTGACGCGCTTGAGGAAGTGCATGGCGATCTCTTCCGCCTGCTTCTTCGGCATCTTGCGCACCCAGATCGGCGCCAGCGTGCAGTTTTCGAGGATCGTCAGGTGCGGGAAGAGGTTGAAGTGCTGGAACACCATGCCGACTTCGCGCCGCACCTCGTCGATCTTTTTCAGATCGTTGGTCAGTTCGGTGCCGTCGACGACGATCTTGCCCTTCTGATGCTCTTCCAGGCGGTTGATGCAGCGGATCATCGTCGATTTGCCCGAACCGGACGGGCCGGCAATGACGATGCGCTCGCCGCGCATGACCTTCAGATTGATATCGCGCAGTACGTGGAAATCGCCGTACCACTTGTTCATGTTGATGATCTCGACCGCCACTTCCGTTGCGGAAACGGTGAGCTTTTTAGCTGGAGCTTCAGCCATGATTTTTTCCCTCATTCTTATCGTTTGTGGCCGGTATCGAGATGGCGTTCCATGAAGCCTGAATAGCGCGACATGCCGAAGCAGAACAGCCAGAAGATGAAGCCGGCGAAGATCAGACCCGTGATCGGCGTGACGGCGCTTGCCCAGTTGGCATCGGAGAAGTTCTGCTTGACGATGCCGAGCAGGTCGAACATGCCGATAATGGTGACCAGCGACGTGTCCTTGAACGTTCCGATGAAGGTGTTGACGATGCTCGGGATCACGAGCTTGATCGCCTGCGGCATGATGATCAGCCGCGTCTTCTGCCAATAGCCGAGGCCAAGCGAATCGGCGCCTTCGAACTGTCCCTTCGGGATCGCCTGCAGACCGCCGCGGATCACTTCGGCCATATAGGCCGAGGTGAAGATCGAAACACCGATCAGCGCCCGAAGCAATTTGTCCACGTTCCAGCCTGTCGGCAGGAAGAGCGGCAGCATGACGCTTGCCATGAACAGAACGGTGATCAGCGGAACGCCTCGAATTACCTCGATGAAGGTCACGCAGAGCATCCGGATGACCGGCATCTTCGAGCGGCGCCCCAGCGCAAGCAGAATGCCGCAAGGCAAGGAGACGGCAATACCGACAAAGGACAGGACGAGCGTCACCATCAAGCCGCCCCAGAGGGGGGTGTCCACCACTTCGAGGCCGAAGCCGCCGTGAAGAAGCCAGAAGGCGATGACCGGCAGGACTCCGAACAGAAGAATGGCGTTTAGCCCTTTGCGCGGTGCCGACGGGATCAGCATCGGAACCAGCAGCAGAATGAACAGGATCCCGACGATCGCCGGCCTCCAACGCTCATCGAGCGGATAGCGGCCGAAGATAAATTGATCGTACTTGGCGCTGACGAAGGCCCAGCATGCCCCACTCCAGCCATCGGGCTGGATGCCGCCCTGGATCGTCGTCGCGCAGAATGTGCGGTCCGGCCCGGACCATACGGCCTGGATGAACAGCCAGTTGACGAGATGCGGCACGGCCCATGCGATCAGCGCAAGAGCCAGGATCGTCAGGATAATATCTTTCGGGGTTGCCAGGAGATTGCGGCGTATCCAGGCGGCGGCTCCGCGCTCGCCGCGGGGCGGCGGTTCGGCCGCAAGGATGGACGTTCTGACGAAGGGTTTATCGGCGACCGACATCTTATCTCTCCACCAGTGCCATCTTGGCATTGAACCAGTTCATGAACAGCGACGTGAGAATGCTCAAGCTGAGATAGACGATACCCCAGATGCACACGATCTCGATCGCTTGACCGCTCTGATTGAGGATCGTGCCGCCGACGGCAACGAGATCCGAGAAACCGATCGCGATGGCGAGGGAGGAGTTCTTGGTCAGGTTCAGGTACTGGCTCGTCAGCGGCGGAATGATGATGCGTAGCGCCTGTGGCACCACGACGAGTCTCGTCACACCAGACGGATGCAGCCCCAGCGCGCCGGCTGCCTCGGATTGCCCCTTTGGAACGCCGCGAATGCCGCCCCGAACGATCTCGGCGATGAACGAAGCGGTATAGAAGGACAGAGCGAGATACAGCGATATGAATTCGGGGCCGACGACGGAGCCGCCCGTCAGGTTGAACTTTCCGGCGACCGGAACGTCGAAGCTGAGCGGGAAGCCGGAGACAACGAAGACCAGCAGCGGCAAACCGACGATCAGCCCGATCGATGCCCATACCGTGTGGAACGGCTGGCCGGTTGCGGCCTGGCGTTTGTGGGCCCAGCGCGCCATGACGATGGTGACGACAATCGCAATCAGCAGGGCGATGCCGACCGCTATCATCCCTGTCTCGAAGATCGGCTTCGGGAAGGCTAGTCCTCTGTTGTTGAGGAACATGCTGAACGGCAGCCCCAGCGATTCGCGCGGCTGCGGCAGGACGGAGAGAACGCCGAGATACCAGAAGAAGATGACGAGCAGCGGCGGAATGTTGCGGAAGATTTCCACATAGACCGTGCAGAGCTTGGCAATCAGCCAGTTGTGCGACAGTCGGCCGATCCCGATGAGGAAGCCGATGATGGTCGCCGTGACGATACCGCTTACCGCCACCAGCAAGGTGTTGAGAATGCCGACGAGAAGCGCGCGTGCATACGTCGAGTCGCTTGAATAGCCGATCAGCGACTGGCCGATTTCGAAACCGGCGCGCCCGCTCAGAAAGCCGAAACCCGACGCCGTATTGCTGCGGGCAAGGTTCACGGCCGTGTTGTGGGCCACCCACCACACAAACGCCACGAGAACAACGATCGTTAGAACCTGGAAAAATATGCTCCGGTATTTCGGGTCGTACATTGCCGACCGGAAACTCCAGCCGGTGTCATGCAAAGGTGTCCTATCCACAGCCCCATGCGTCATGCCGCGCCAATCCCCTTGTGCCCGTTTTCGGGCTTTCTTTTTGCTCTTGGACGATGGGAGGGCGGCTCGGCCGCCTTCCCGGATTTCATGCTGAAGCTCGATTAACGAACCGGCGGTGCGTACTGGATGCCGCCCTTGTTCCAGAGAGCATTCAGGCCGCGTGCGATCTTGAGCGGGCTTCCCTGGCCGATGTTGCGCTCGAAGATTTCGCCATAGTTGCCGACGCCCTTGATGACGTTGGCGGCCCAATCATTGGTCAGGCCGAGATCGGTACCAATCTTGGTGTCGGCCTCGCTGCCGAGGAAGCGCTTGATGTCAGGGTTCGGCGAGTTCTTCATCTCGTCGACATTTGCCTGGGTGATGCCGAACTCTTCGGCATTAATCAGCGCATAAGCCGTCCAGGAAACGATATCGAACCACTGATCATCACCCTGACGGACGGCTGGGCCAAGCGGCTCCTTGGAGATGATCTCGGGAAGGATGACGTGTTCGTCCGGATTTTTCAGCGTCAGACGCAACGAATAGAGACCGGATTGGTCGGTCGTGTAAACGTCGCAACGACCGGCGTCGTAGGCAGCGTTGACCTCAGGAAGATTTTCGAAGACGACCGGATTGTACTGCAGATTGTTCGTCTTGAAGTAATCGGCGAGGTTCAGTTCCGTGGTCGTGCCCGACTGCACGCAGATTGCGGCGCCGGAGAGTTCGAGAGCTGACTTCACGTTCAGGCTCTTGCGCACCATGAAGCCCTGACCGTCATAATAGGTGACAGGACGGAAGTTGAAGCCGAGTGCGGTGTCGCGATTGATCGTCCAGGTCGTATTGCGCGAGAGAACGTCGATTTCGCCGGACTGCAGCGCAGTAAAGCGTTCCTTTGCGTTGGTCGGCGTGTACTTGACCTTGGTGGGGTCGCCGAAGACCGCCGACGCGACGGCCTTGCAGAAGTCGACGTCGAAGCCGGCCCAATTGCCGGAAGCGTCGGGTGCTGCAAAGCCGGTAAGGCCGGTGTTGACGCCGCACTGAACGAAACCCTTTGCCTTAACATCTGTGAGTGTCGTGGCCGAAGCAGCCGAAGCGCCAAGAGCGAAAACTGCTGCGCCGATTGTGGCGGACAGAAGCTTGTTCTTCATTTTTTTCCCAACCTTTTCCGTTGTCTTGTATTTTCTTGTGGGAAGGTCCGGCCGAAAACTCTGCCGCCTCCCAATGTCTCGACACCCTCCCGGCGCGAGTTGTTCTATCACAGTCGCAAATGTCACTATGGTCAAGTGTCGCCATCAATAATTGCGGCAAAATTCAGAATTTTGGTAGATTACGCCGCATTCGAAGGCGGCTGACTATGAAATAGGCGTCCGATTGCGGAAAAATAACGCGAAAATCGAAAATTCCGCCATTCTCCGACGTCCCCTGCAAAGCTCTTCGAGGGGTTGACCGGAAACCGCAGGCCGTCCAAAAGTCTGGTTTCGCGACCCTTCGCAAAGGCTATTTCCGACATGAAAGACAAAGACAGCGTGCTGCAGAATGCCGGCATCAACACCCGCCTGACCCATATCGGCAACGACCCTTTCGATTATCACGGCTTCATCAATCCGCCGGTCGTGCATGCCTCGACAGTGTTGTTTCCCAATGCCCGCATAATGGAGACGCATGCGCAGAAATACACTTACGGGACGCGCGGCACACCGACGACGGATGCGCTTTGTGAGGCGATCGACGCGCTCGAAGGTTCGGCCGGCACGATCCTCGTGCCTTCGGGTCTTGCGGCCGTCACCATTCCGTTCCTGGGCTTTTCCGCCGCCGGCGATCACGCGCTCGTCGTCGATTCGGTCTACGGCCCGACGCGCCATTTCTGCGATACGATGCTGAAGCGCCTCGGCGTCGAGGTGGAATATTACGACCCTTCGATCGGCGCCGGCATCGAGACGCTGTTCCGGCCGAACACCAAGCTTGTCCACACCGAGGCTCCCGGCTCCAACACCTTCGAAATGCAGGATATTCCGGCGATCTCGGCGGTTGCGCACCGCCATGGCGCTATCGTCATGATGGACAATACCTGGGCGACGCCGCTCTATTTCCGGCCGCTTGATCATGGTGTCGACATCTCGATCCACGCGTCGACGAAATATCCGTCCGGCCATTCCGACATCCTGCTCGGAACGGTTTCGGCCAATGCCGAGCACTGGGAGCGGCTGAAGGAATCGAACGGCGTGCTCGGCATCTGCGGCGCACCCGATGATGCCTACCAGATCCTGCGCGGATTGCGCACTATGGGCCTGCGCCTGGAGCGGCATTATGAAAGCGCGCTTGAAATCGCCGAATGGCTGGAGGGCAGGGAGGACGTCGCCCGCGTGCTGCATCCGGCCCTGCCGAGTTTCCCGTCCCATGATCTCTGGAAGCGCGACTTCAAGGGCGCCAGCGGCATCTTTTCCTTCGTGCTTGCCGCAGACAGCCCGGAGAAGTTCAAGGCAAAGGCACATGCCTTCCTCGACGCGCTCAGGATTTTCGGCCTCGGCTATTCCTGGGGCGGCTTTGAAAGCCTGGCCCTGCACGCCAATCTCAAAGACCGCAGGGTCGCCAAGGCGCCGACGGATGGTGCGGTCATCCGCCTGCAGATCGGTCTTGAGGACGTCGCCGACTTGAAAGCCGATATCGAACGGGGTTTTGCCGCCGCAAGCGCCGTCTGACCACAGGCATGGGCGCTGCCGCCGCTTGCTGTTATGGCAGACTGAGAGCCCGGTAGCCGTAGATCCAGTCGAGGTCCGCCGCCAGGCTTTGCGGCGGCTTGAGGCCGAGCACCAGATCGCGGCCGATCCGGATCGGCCCTTTCGCATGATAGGCGAACCGGTTGAAGGCGCCGCGCTGGCGAAGCTTGGCAATGCGCGGCGCCCGATGTCTTTCGAAGAGTGCCAGGGCCTTTGCTACCGAATGGTTCGATAGAAACGCAGCGAGTTCGTAGGCGTCTTCGATCGCCATCGCCGCTCCCTGGGCGGCAAAAGGCATCATCGCATGCGCGGCGTCGCCGATCAGAACCGTCTTTCGGCCGTCCTGCCATGCGCCCGATGTGGTTTCGAACAGCGGCCAGAACGTCAGCTTGCGCTGTTGTTCGAGCAGCGAGACGATCGCGGCGTTCCAGCCGGAAAGCCGCGCCCTGAGCTGCGCGCGCTGTTCTTGCGTCGGCTCGCTTTGCCAGGCCTGCGGCGCGATGTTGCCGGCGGTGATCGCCACCATGTTGAAACTGCCGGTCTCCTTCAGCGGGTAGCAGACGAGATGGGCTGAACCGCCGAGGAAAGCACAAACGCTTGTCCGATCGAGAAAGCCCGGCGCTTCCGTTTCGGCAATGGTGAAGCGGTAGGCGATATTGCCGGAAAAGCGCGGGGAGGGACTATCAGGAACGGATTGCCGGAGCTTCGACCAGACGCCGTCCGCACCGATGACGACATCGGCGGCCCGGTCGAAAGCCGGCAGGCTCGATTCCATCCGCACGCCGAGATGAAGCCGGCAGAGCGGATCGGCCTCGACCGCCGCCAGAAGCGCTTTCTGCAATGTGGTGCGATGCAGGACGCCATAGGGAGCGCCCCAGCGTTGCCGCGCGAATTTGCCCGCCGGCACGGCCGCGAGCTGGCGCAGCGAACTGCCCGATATCAGCCGGATCGTTTCCGGCTCGAGCCAGACCTTTGACAGGTCTCCCAGGATACCGAGTTCGGCAAGGATGCGGGCGGCGTTCGGCGAGATCTGCAATCCGGCGCCGATATCGGTGAGTTCGCCCGCCTGCTCGAAAATCTCCGAGCTGATGCCGCGCTGCGAAAGCGAAAGGGCAGCGGTCAGCCCCGATATTCCGGCGCCGATGATGGCGGCATGTTCGACCGGCATTGTCCGTCCGATTCCGAACTCGACTGATTACGCCGCCTTCACGTGGAAAACGCAGCCGGCCGGGTTGGTCTGGTTGGCCTTGAGCGCGGAATTGAAGCGGTAGAGCGTCGAGCAGTAGGAACAGACCTTCTCGTTGTCGTCGCCCATGTCGATGAAGATATGCGGATGGTCGAAGGGAGCCGAAGCGCCGGTGCACATGAATTCCTTGACGCCGACCTCGATAACCCGGTGACCGCCGTCGTTCTGGAAGTGGGGAATGTTGTGGCCGGCCATGTCGCTCTCCGAATGCTTTGAAATGTGCGCGGACCTTATAATCCTTCGCCGCAAATGTGTAGAGCCAAAGCGCCGCGCCAGGCACAGTTTTCAGCCGCAGTTTTGGGCCGCAGTTTTTGGCTTCACGCTGAAAGGCCGCTCGATTATGGTCGCGCCAAAAGGAAGACCCGATGAACCTGAACACGCCCACATTTTCAAGCTTTACCCATGACGGATTGCAGCTCGCCTTCTTCGACGAGGGCGATCCGGCCGGCGTGCCCGTCTTGCTGATCCACGGTTTTGCCTCGACGGCAAACGTCAACTGGGTGCATCCGGGCTGGCTGAAGACGCTGGGCGATGCCGGCTACCGGGTGATCGCCATCGACAATCGCGGCCACGGCGCAAGCGATAAGCCGCATGATGCCGAAGCCTATCGTCCATGGGTGATGGCGGGCGATGCGATCGCGTTGCTGGATCATCTCGGCATCCCGGAAGCCAATGTCATGGGTTATTCGATGGGCGCGCGCATTTCCGTCTTTGCCGCCCTCGCCAATCCGCATCGCGTCCGTTCACTGGTACTCGGCGGCCTCGGTATCGGTATGACCGACGGCGTCGGCGACTGGGACCCGATCGCCGATGCGCTGCTGGCCCCTTCGCTGGATGAGGTGACGCATGACCGCGGCCGAATGTTCCGTGCCTTCGCCGAGCAGACGAAAAGCGACCGCGTCGCCCTTGCCCTCTGTATCCGCGGCTCGCGCGATCTCGTCGCCCGCTCGGATATGGGAAAGCTCGACATGCCGGCACTCATCGGCGTCGGCACCAAGGACGATATTGCCGGCTCGCCGCAGGAACTGGCGGCGCTGATGCCCAATGCCGAAGCGCTCGACATTCCGGGCCGCGACCATATGCTCGCCGTCGGCGACAAGATTTTCAAGCAGGCGGTGCTGGCCTTCTATGCAAGGGTCGCCAAGGGGGGACATCGGGTGTGACATCATCGTGATGCCGAAAAACCATGCTAAAAAACCATGGCAGCGGCACCCATTTATGTTATTGGCGTTTTCCTCTATATATTGGCATTCCGAAAACGGCATTCCTGATGGCAACGAGGAGAGCGGCGATGGTCGCAAAGACTGACATCCGTGCTTTTGAGACAGGCCATCCGGTGAAGGTGATGGATCCCATCTGGGACAGCCTGCGCGAGGAAGCCCGGCTCGCTGCCGAACGGGACCCGGTTCTCGCCGCCTTCCTCTATTCGACGGTGATCAACTATCATTCGCTCGAGGAATGCGTCATCCACCGCATCTGCGAACGTCTCGATCATCCCGACATGCAGGCGAACCTGCTCCGCCAGACCTTCGAGGAAATGCTTCTCGACTGGCCGGAATGGAGCTCCATCCTGCGTGTCGATATCCAGGCAATCTACGACCGCGATCCCGCCTGCCTGCGCTTCATGGAGGCGGTGCTCTATTTCAAGGGTTTCCACGCGCTGCAGACGCATCGTCTGGCCCATTGGCTGCTGAATCGCGGCCGGCGTGATTTCGCGCTCTATCTGCAGAGCCGCTCCTCCAGCGTCTTCCAGACCGACATCAATCCCGCTGCCCGTATCGGCAAGGGCATCTTCCTCGATCACGCCACCGGCCTCGTCGTCGGCGAGACGGCCGTTATCGGCGACAACGTTTCGATCCTGCACGGCGTCACACTCGGCGGCACCGGCAAAGAGGGCGCCGACCGCCATCCGAAGATCGGCAGCGGCGTCATGATCGGCGCCGGCGCGAAGATCCTCGGCAATATCGAGATCGGCTACTGCTCGCGCGTCGCCGCCGGCTCCGTCGTCTTGAAGGCGGTGCCGCCCAAGAAGACGGTCGCAGGCGTGCCGGCCAAGGTCGTCGGCGAAGCCGGCTGTTCCGAGCCGTCGCGCAACATGGATCAGGTCATCGGCGCCGATATCTGAGCGCCTGTTGGAAAAAGGATAGGTAAAGTCGGCGGAACCGGAGCGGGGCAGAAATCGCCAAGCGGCAACCCTTGCCTTTACACCGCTGCTTTTCCTGTGCAAGAAGCGGCCAATCAAGACCGTTTACGGAGATGACAGAGTGAAGCCAGAAGAAATCAAGAAGCTCGACGCCTATTTCAAACGCATGTTGAACCCACAGATCGTCGTCAAGGCGCGTCCGCGCAAGAATGATTCTGCGGAAGTCTATCTCGGCGAAGAATTTCTGGGCGTCGTCTATATCGATGACGAGGACGGCGATCGCTCCTACAACTTTTCGATGGCGATCCTCGACGTCGATCTTTGATCGCACCCGACTGCTTCAAGAGACCGGGCGGCGCGTTCCGCCCGGTTTTTTTTATTTTTTCGCTGCCGAACAAAATTTTTTTTGAAGCTTCCGGTTGTGGCATTCTGATATATATTAGCAAAATCAGTTAAAGACGTACGTGCCCCGGCGCGCATTCTCTGTGTTATTATTGTAGCACAACTTTTGGCTGTTTTGCGGCGCACAAGACTACTTGACTCTTTGTGCGTTGCAGCTACCCTGCCGCCATCCCACAGCCCAACGGAGGACGGTCATGTTCAACTTTGACGATGCAAACCGGAAGAGCAAGGAAGCCGTCGATACGGCGCTGAAAACCTATTCCGACACGACCAGGGGATTCCAGGCGATCGCCGCCGAAGCCGCTGACTATTCAAAGAAATCCTTTCAGGACGCGGTGACGCATTTCGAAACGCTGGCCAGCGTCAAGAGCTTCGAAGCCGCTTTCGAACTTCAGACCAACTACGTCAAGGCGTATTTCGAAGGCCTGGTTTCCGAGACGACGAAACTCGGCGAAATGTATGCCGATCTCGCCAAATCCGCTTACAAGCCCTATGAGGCGCCGATCACCACTGCCGTCGCCAAGACACCCCGGCAGACACAGCCGGCAACGTCTGCAGCCGCATGAATTAGCGCAACCTGCGCTATATATTGAAATACCGGGACCGGCTACGCATCTGTAGCCGGTCTTTTTTGTTTCCACTTTCGCCGCAGCGTCCGCATGGATCGGCTAAAGCGCGTCGCAATCTTTCGGATTCGCTCTTCGCGCTTTAGGTCTTTGGTTTTACGCATGTCGTTGCCGCAAAATCGCTGCACGGCGTTGCGCGACATGCTTTGGGGACTTTTTTGGTCTTTCCCGTGCATGCCGGCCATTTCTTGATTGCAGTGACTGACAGGGGGCTTAAAATCGGCCTATTATGAACTAAGTTAGTGTTTCAGATATTCGGCGGGAAAAGCACCCTCCCATGCTCCGCCGGATTGCTTGAGGAATGAATGACAATGATCGCAAAGCCGATCCGGATGCAGAACGATAGCGAAAGGAACGGGGAGAACGGAAATCGAACCTCGGTCATCACACGCACCAAGCCGAAGACCAAGAAGCCCAACCTCTACCGCGTGCTGCTTTTGAATGACGACTACACTCCCATGGAATTCGTCATCCATATTCTGGAGCGTTTTTTTCAAAAGGATCGTGAAAGTGCCACCCGCATTATGCTCCATGTCCATAACCACGGCGTCGGCGAATGCGGAATATTCACATACGAGGTAGCGGAAACGAAGGTCAGCCAGGTGATGGACTTCGCCCGGCAGCACCAGCATCCGCTGCAATGCGTCATGGAAAAGAAGTGAGGATCTGAACGTGCCAACATTTTCGCCTAGTTTAGAGAAGGCGCTCCATCAGGCACTGACCTTTGCCAACGAGCGGCACCACGAATATGCGACGCTCGAGCATCTGCTGCTCGCCCTGATCGACGATGCCGATGCGGCCGCGGTCATGGGGGCCTGCAATGTCGATCTCGACGCGCTGCGCAAGACGCTTGTCGAATATGTCGACAATGAACTGTCCAATCTGATCACCGGTTATGACGAGGATTCGAAGCCGACCTCCGGTTTCCAGCGCGTCATCCAGCGTGCCGTCATCCACGTGCAATCCTCCGGCCGCGAAGAGGTGACCGGCGCCAATGTGCTCGTCGCGATCTTTGCCGAACGCGAAAGCCATGCCGCCTATTTCCTGCAGGAGCAGGAGATGACCCGCTACGACGCCGTCAACTACATCTCCCACGGCATCGGCAAGCGCCCGGGTGCTTCGGAAGCACGCCCGCCGCGCGGCGCCGAGGAGGAAGCCGAAAGCAGCAAGCCGACGGCGCGCGGCGGCGAGGAAGAGGGCGGTCCCAAAAAGCAGCAGGACGCCCTTAAGGCCTATTGCGTCAATCTCAACGAGAAGGCCAAGGGCGGCAAGATCGACCCATTGATCGGCCGTCACGCCGAGGTGAGCCGCACCATCCAGATCCTGTGCCGCCGTTCGAAGAACAATCCGCTCTATGTCGGTGATCCCGGCGTCGGCAAGACGGCGATTGCCGAAGGCCTTGCCAAGCGCATCGTCGAAGGCAAGGTTCCCGAAGCGCTCGCCGATGCGACGATCTTCTCGCTCGACATGGGCACACTCTTGGCCGGCACGCGTTACCGCGGCGATTTCGAAGAGCGCCTGAAGCAGGTCGTCAAGGAACTGGAAGAATATCCGGGTGCCGTGCTCTTCATCGACGAGATCCATACGGTGATCGGCGCCGGCGCCACCTCGGGCGGTGCGATGGATGCATCGAACCTGCTGAAGCCGGCCCTGTCGTCGGGCGCGATCCGTTGCATCGGATCGACCACCTACAAGGAATACCGCCAGTTCTTCGAGAAGGACCGGGCGCTGGTCCGCCGCTTCCAGAAGATCGACGTCAGCGAACCGTCGATCGATGATGCGATCGAGATCATGAAGGGCCTGAAGCCCTATTTCGAAGAGTATCACCATCTCAGGTATTCGAACGATGCGATCAAGTCGGCCGTCGAACTCTCGGCCCGCTACATTTCCGACCGCAAACTGCCGGACAAGGCGATCGACGTGATCGACGAAACGGGCGCGGCCCAGATGCTGCTGCCGCCGTCGAAGCGCCGCAAGCTGATCACCGAAAAGGAGATCGAGGCGACGGTCGCGACGATGGCGCGCATTCCGCCGAAGACCGTCTCCAAGGACGATGAAGCGGTGCTTGCCAATCTCGAGCAGGAACTGCGTTCGGTCGTCTACGGCCAGGATATCGCCATCGAAGCGCTTTCGACCTCGATCAAGCTGGCGCGCGCCGGCCTTCGCGAGCCGAACAAGCCAATTGGCTCCTATGTTTTCTCCGGTCCGACCGGCGTCGGCAAGACCGAGGTGGCAAAGCAGCTGGCCTCGTCGCTCGGCGTCGAACTCCTGCGCTTCGACATGTCCGAATACATGGAGCGGCACACGGTTTCGCGTCTGCTCGGTGCACCTCCCGGCTATGTCGGTTTCGATCAGGGTGGTCTTCTCACTGATGGCGTCGACCAGCACCCGCATTGCGTGGTGCTGCTCGACGAAATCGAGAAGGCGCATCCGGATATCTACAATATCCTGCTGCAGGTCATGGACCACGGCACGCTCACCGACCATAACGGCAAGAAGATCGATTTCCGCAACGTCATCCTGATCATGACGACCAATGCGGGCGCTTCGGAGATGGCCAAGGCGGCGATCGGCTTCGGCTCGTCCAAGCGCACCGGCGAGGACGAGGAGGCGCTGACCCGTCTGTTCACGCCGGAGTTCCGCAATCGTCTCGACGCGATCATCCCGTTTGCGGCGCTGCCGACGGCCGTCATCCACAAGGTCGTGCAGAAGTTCATCATGCAGTTGGAGGCGCAGCTTTCCGAAAGGAACGTCACCTTCGACCTGCATGAGGATGCGATCGCCTGGCTGGCGGAAAAGGGTTACGACGAGAAGATGGGCGCCCGCCCGCTTGCCCGCGTCATCCAGGACACCATCAAGAAGCCGCTGGCCAACGAAATCCTCTTCGGCAAGCTGAAGAAGGGCGGCGTCGTCAACGTTACTGTCGGTCCGAAGGAAGACGGCAAGCCCGGTATCGTGCTGGAAGCCATTCCGGATACGGCGCCGATCAAGCCGAAGCCGGAAGCTGAGGTCGTGCATCCCGAAACCGACGATGAGGGCGATGGCGAGCTGAAGACGAAGGCAGCGCCCAAGGCCCGCGCCAAGACCGTGCCGCAGGCCGAGCCTGAGGTCCGCGATGCCCCGAAGAAGGGAAGCACGGTTCCGAAGGTTCCGCGCAAGAAGTGAGATTCCTCACAGAATGGAAAAGGCCGCGTCACCCGCGGCCTTTTTCGTTGTGGGACCTTTCTTCGGCTGAGCCGGCCTTGCATTCCATCGTGAGCCCGTCGCTAAACTAATCGTAGATTTCAGCATGAGCTGTGAAAATGTTGCGTAAAGCCACGATAGACGACGCAGGCAAAATCGGCGCGGTTCATGTCGCCGCATGGAAGGAGACCTACGACGATCTCTTGCCCAGGGACATGCTCGATGGCCTGTCGGTAGAGGTCCGGTCTGCCATGTGGGCCAAAATACTGAGCGACCCATCTGCCTTTGCCGAAACTTCGGTTTACGCGGTCGAGGACACCGGCTCCGTCGTTGGTTTCGGTGCATGTGGCCGCCAGCGCGATTCTCACTTGAGGGAGCTAGGTTTTGATGGAGAAATAAGCGCGATCTATATGCTTCGATCACAGCAACGAAAGGGGTTCGGTCTAGCCTTGATGCATGAGATGGCGATGGAACTTCGGTCTCGTGAGTTTGAGGCTGCGGCCTTGTGGGTGTTGCGCGACAACAAAGCCGCTCGGGAATTCTACCGATACTTGGGTGGTCAGGTGGTGGCCGAGAAAGAGGAGAAGCGCGAAAACGCCGTCCTGCTTGAAGTCGCCTATGGCTGGCATGGACTCGCGCCCTTGATTGAACGTCCATAGCCGGATCATTCCTGACTTTCTTTTCGGAGGCGGTCATGATTCCTGATTTCATCACCCACTATCACCCTGTCGAAGATCCGCCGTTTCAAAGTCTCAGCGATGCTTCTGACGGCGAACTGCCGATGATCATTGCCCGGCTCTCGCAGCGTAGAGCAGCCGGCTCAAAGCGGATTTTCGGTCGTGTCTATATGGACTATCGTCGGCAGACCGAAGCCAAGCTAAAGGACTTATTTGAGAAAACAGGAGGGAAACCAGAACGAAGCGCCCCTCACTATTTTGTCCTCGGCAGGTCGAACTGGTTTGCCAACCTATATCCCAAAGCCGGCAACGTACAGTTTCCCCTCAGCGCGTTTAAGCCTGAGACGATCAGCTTCACCTATCCCGACAGCTGCGTATCCATGAGGTTGGGGCCAAACTTCGGCCTGCCGCCCGATCCTCCGCGTCCTTATCACGAGAAGGTCTTTCGCATCGGAGAATTGGAGGAGATCATCAACAAATATGGTCTTCCACGAGATGATGCAGATGATAGCGCCGCCTATGCCGATTATCATCTACGTGAATTCGAACGATACATTGAGGTACAGGTCTGGACGGACGCGCCAATCAGGACACCAGGCAATAACAGTCGGTAAGGCTGCCCTGTCGCGCAATCTGCCCCGCGCGACACAATCGGCGCTCCTGAAAAAATCATAGCCAAGCCGGTGGTTTGTTGCCGACTTTTGCGACGGTTTTGCGCTTCCCGCAGGCGAGGCACCCTGCCTCTATTATTGATCACCTGGATGTCAACTCCGTGGGGTGAAGCTGCGCCTTTGCGGGTGTTATCGTGGCGGACCTACGGATGAACGAATGCAACGTCATTTCCTTGTCCTGTTTGTTCTCGCATTGACCCAGATTACCGGCTGGGGCGTAGTCGGCGTCCTGCCCGTGATTGCGACGCCGGTGGCGGCGGACTTCGGAGCCTCACTGCCGTCGGTCTTTCTGGGAACCTCGGTGATGTTTGTCGCCATGGGGCTCGCCGCGCCCTTTGCCGGCCGCGCATTTCGCCGGTTTGGTACGCGTCGGGTCATGGCGGCGGGAGCGGGCCTGATCGGGCTGGGTCTCGGCCTGCTCGCGCTCTCTCCCAGCCTGCCGGTTTTCTGGGTCGCCTGGGCGCTGACCGGGCTGGCAGGCGCGATGTTCCTGACGACCGCGGCCTATGCCTATGTCGCGGAATATGCGGAGGATCGGGCGCGCAGCTTGATTGGAACACTGATGCTGGTGACAGGTCTGGCAGGCAGCGTCTTCTGGCCCATAACCGCCTTTCTCGACCATCTGATCGGCTGGCGAGGGGTTTTCGTCTGTTATGCCGGCGTCATGGTTTTGATTGTCTGCCCGTTGGTTCGGTTCGGCCTGCCCACGACCGAGGCTGCGACCGCCAAGACCGCTCAGGCGGGACGCGGGCGGTGGGGACCTGTCTTCGTCCTGTTGGTCGCCGCCATCGCCTTGAACAGCTTTGTCACCTTCGGCGTCGAAGCTGTGGGAATCAAACTCTTGCAGTCGATGGGGACGGACCTTGCCGGCGCCGTCGCGATCGCCTCGCTCCTTGGGGTCTTCAAGGTCGGCGGGCGTGTGATCGACCTTCTGGGCGGGCGGAAATGGGACGGACTGTCCAGCGCAATTGTCTCGGGTGCGATGATCCCGATGGGACTGGTTGTGATCTGGATCGGCGGCGCCGGCATTCTGTCAGTGGGTGGGTACCTCTTCCTGTTCGGGGTCGGCAGCGGTGCCTTTGCCGTGGCCCGGGCGACGATGCCGCTCGTTTTCTTCGAGAAGGCCGATTATGCGGCGGCGATGGCAACCATCGCCCTGCCGATGAACCTGATCAACGCGCTCGCCCCGCCTGGCATAGCGGCGCTGATGGCCGCTATCGGGGCGCAGGCGACGTTCGCGGTTCTCGGCGGGCTGAGCATGGCGGCTTTCGCGGTTCTGCTGCAACTGAACGGCATGAGGGTGCGACCAGCGCCGGCCGAATGACCTTACGCCAGTGCCGCCCTGATCTTTTCGGCATTGGCGGCAAGCACGGCGCCATCTTCCATCTTGCCGGAATGCGGCTTGAGCGCTGCGCCCTCATGGCGCGGGATGACGTGGAAATGCAGATGGAACACCGTCTGTCCTGCCGCCGGTTCGTTGAATTGGGCGATGAACACGCCGTCGGCGTCGAAGACGTCCTTGACCGCAACAGCGATCTTCTGGACGACGGATATCGCATGGGCGAGGGTGGCTGGATCGGCATCGAGGATATTGCGCGATGCCGCTTTGGGAACGACGAGCACGTGGCCCGGCGCCTGCGGCATCACATCCATGAAGGCGACTGTATGCGCGTCCTCATAGATCCGGTGCGACGGGATTTCGCCGCGCAGGATCTTGGCGAAGATGTTGTTGTCGTCATAGTCGGCCGGGCTGGTCATCGCGAAATCTCCTCATGTCCTCATTGATCGGGTAACGCGGCCGCCGGGGCGGCGTCAATCCTCCTGCTGGCGCTCGCCCTTGCGGAAAGGGCTGTGCTCGGTGAGCACCTCGCTCATATGTTCGACATCGGCGCGCTCGCGGGCGAGATAATCGCCGATCGCCCGGCGAAGGCCGGCATGGGCGACATAATGGGCGGAATGCGTGGTCACCGGCAGGTAGCCCCGGGCGAGCTTATGTTCGCCCTGCGCGCCGGCCTCGACCCGTTTCAGCCCTTTCGAAAGAGCGAAGTCGATCGCCTGGTGATAGCAGACCTCGAAATGCAGGAAGGGATGATCCTCGATACAGCCCCAGTGACGGCCATAGAGCGTATCGCCGCCGATGAAGTTGATCGCGCCGGCGATATAACGCCCGTCGCGTTTGGCCATGACCAGCAGGATGTCGTCGGCCATGCGCTCACCGATCAGCGAATAGAACTTGCGGGTGAGGTAGGGCCGGCCCCACTTGCGGCCGCCGGTATCCATGTAGAACCTGAAGAACTGATCCCAGATGCGTTCCGTCAGGTCGCGGCCGGTCAGCCAGTCGATGCTGATGCCGTTTTCGAGGGCGGCGCGGCGCTCCTTGCGCAGCGCCTTGCGTTTGCGCGAGGCCAGCGTTTCCAGAAACGCCTCGTGATCGGCATAGCCGTCATTGATGAAATGAAACTGCTGGTCGGTGCGGTGCAGATAGCCGTCCATCTCGAAGACGCCGATCTCTTCGTCCGGCACGAAGGTGACATGGGCCGAGGAGATGCCGAGCCGGCGCACGACTTCCTTTAGGCTTTCGGCAATGGCGCTCTGGATCGGCAGCCGCTGCAAGCCCTCGGCGACAAGAAGACGCGGGCCTGTCGCCGGCGTGAACGGAATGGAGCATTGAAGTTTGGGATAATAACGCCCGCCGGCCCGCTCGAAGGCATCGGCCCAGCCATGGTCGAAGACATATTCACCCTGGCTGTGGTTCTTGAGATAGCCGGCCAGGGCGCCGATCAGTTCGCCGCGGTCGGTCTCGAGCAGCAGGTGGTGGCCGAGCCAGCCGGTCTCGGCGGCGGCCGAGCCGGATTCCTCCAGCGACGACAAAAAGGCGTGCGAAACGAAGGGATTGTAGGCAAGCGTCTTGCCAGTCTTCGACGCCCCGGAAAGCCTGGACCAGCTCTCCGGGGAAATCGCGGTGAAGGAGCGTTCTACGCGAATGGATAGTTCGTCAGTCATGCGGCAGATGCGAAGCCTGTGGGAGGGTGGTCTCGGCTCTGTTTCAGTCTGCGCATGATCTTGGCCAAAAAGCGAGCGTCAAACCGCACGCGGGTCGAAACCTTCGAAGGTCATCTGGTCTGCGTTGGCGAAGGTCCGCTGGCGCGCCTCTTCGTCGCGCACCGTCCAGGTAATGACGGGAATGCCCTTTTCGCGTTGAGCTGTGATGAAGGCGTTCGGCAGCTCGTCATAATAATAGGAGATGAAATCGAGACCGATCTCCATCGCATCCGCATGCGTCCTGAACTCCTCCGGCGTATTGCCGTTGGCGGTCAGCCCGAGCGGGTAGGGGGAACCAAGCGCTTTCAGGTCGCGCAGCAGCCAATGGTCGAAGCTCATCAGCGCCACCTTGCCCCGATACTCCTGAAGCACCTCGAGCACGGCTTCGGCAAAACCTTCGTCATCGGCCTCCCGACCCTTGAGTTCCAGCACCAGCGGCACCTTACCCTGGACGAGATCGAGGAGCTGGCGGAGCGTCGGCACCTTGTCGCTCGTGCCGCCGACGGCGATCAGCCCGAGTTCCCTGGAGGTGCGCTCGCGGATGTCGCCATTGAGATTGCAGAGGCGCTGCAGGTCCTCGTCGTGAAAGATGACCGGTACGCCGTCGGAGGCGTAATGCAGATCGCACTCGATCGCAAAGCCGGCTTCGACGGCGCGCGCGAAGGCCGAAAGCGTATTTTCCCAGACGAGGCGGTTGAGGTCGTGATAGCCGCGGTGGGCGACCGGCAGGTCCCTGATCCAGGCCGCATTGGTCATTCTGCGATTTCCATGATAGCATCGATTTCGACGGCGGCGTTCAGCGGCAGGGCGGCCATGCCGACGGCGGCACGCGCATGTTTGCCGGCCTCGCCGAGCACGCCGGCAATCAGGTTCGAAGCGCCGTTGATGACGAGATGCTGCTCGACGAAGTCGGGCGCCGAGGCGACGAAGCCGTTCAGCTTGATGACGCGCCGGATGCGGCCGAGATCACCGCCAAGTGCTGCCTTCGCCTGGGCAAGGATGTTGATGGCGCAGAGTTCGGCGCCGCGCTGGCCGCTCGCGACGTCGACGGTCTTGCCGAGATGGCCGGATACGGCGACCTTGCCGCCTTCGAGTGGCAGTTGGCCGGAGATGTAGAGAAGATTGCCGCTGATGACGTAGGGAACGTAATTTGCAGCAGGTGCTGCTGCTTCGGGCAGGGTTATCCCCATCTCAGTCAGGCGTGATGTAATTTCATCGGACATTTTCGTCTCCGCTTTTGTTGTCAATGTTTCAAAAATTATGCATCAAGACTAGAATCTTTAATATGACAGGTTCGAGCCTCGATTTGGCCGAAAGCGTTCTTATAACATCGCGACCGAGTCCAACAGGAGTTAATGAATGTTCCGATCAGGTCTTGTCGCTCTGCTTTTCGCCAGCGTTTCCGCCAATGCATGGGCGGCTGCGCCCGCGGTAAGCGCTGCGATCGCGACCGGCCTCGTCGCACATCGCGCGGTCTACGATCTGGAACTGAAGGATGCGTCGGACCGCTCCGGCATCGCCGGCATGTACGGTCGCATGGTCTATGAGTTCGACGGCAACTATTGCCAGGGCTTCACCACCAATTTCCGCTTCGTGACGCAGATCGACACCGGCGACAGCGTCCGCGTCAGCGACCAGCAGACGAAGACTTTCGAGAATCTCAAGGACGGCAAGTTCACCTTCGACACCAAATCCTTCACCGACGAACAGCTCGACAAGGAGGTTAACGGTGCGGCTCAGGATCAGCCGGATGGCGTCAAGGTCGATCTCAAACAGCCGTCGAGCCGCGAATTGCAGCTGGCCGAAAGCCGCTTTCCCACGGAACATATGCTCGACGTGATCCAGAACGCCAAGGACGGCAAGCGCTTCTTCGAGGCGCGTGTCTTCGACGGCTCCGACGACGGCGACAAATCGCTGGTGACGACGACGATCGTCGGCAAGCAGCAGACGCCGGTTGCTGAGGAGGCCGATGCCGGCAATGCCGGCGCCTTCTCAAAAACGGCCTTCTGGCCGGTGACGATCGCCTATTTCAACGAGAATGCGAAATCGGATGCCTTGCCGGTCTACCGCATGTCCTTCAAGCTCTATGAGAACGGCATCACCCGCGACCTGACGATGGATTACGGCGATTTCGTCCTCACGGGCAAGCTCGCCAAGCTGGAACTGCTCGATCGCAGCGCTGAGGTTTGCAAATAGGCGCACCGGTTTTTCGACTGTCATAAAACTGTAGCATAAAGTTCACTATGGTGCGGCGACCAGCGATGATTGAGTCGCCTTCTGTCGTCCTGTTTTTCGGGTCGGTGCGATCCTAGCGGCCAGTCCATCACGATGGGGCCCGTTTATTGCGAAAATGGGCTTCCAGACGATTGTGCCCGCAGCCTGGAAAGCCCTACCGATGGCCGATACCGATCTCGCGACTGTTCAAAACACCGCCCTGCCGGTTGTCGCTGCCGACCCGGCGGAAATTGCCCGCATATCCGATGGCATCGACATCACCGACCGAGCCGGCATCTCGGTCTATGGCGACCGCGCCCAGCAGTCGGTCAGCGACTATGCCGACAGGATCCTGCGCGAGGTTCGCAACAAGGATCTCGGTGAGATCGGCCGTCTCTTGACAGACATCATCCTGAAGTCGAAGAGCCTCGATCCGGCGTCGCTGAAGGATAAGGGTTTTCTCAGCCGCATATTCCTCTCCGCCAAGGCGCGCCTGGAACGGTTCAAGGCGGAGTTTGAGGACGTCGCCGGCCAGATCGACCGGATCGGCCTGGAGCTCGACCGCCATAAGGATACGCTGCGGCGCGACATCGCGCTGCTCGACGATCTGCACGAGGAAACCAAGCAATCGATCATGCGGCTCGAGGCCTATGTTCAGGCCGGCAAGACGTTCGCCGAGCGGTTTCGCAACGTCGATCTGCCGAGGCTGAAGGCGCAAGCCGAAGCGGCAGCGACCGGCCCCGGCGGCGGCATGCTGGAGGCACAGACCTATCAGGACAGCCTGCAGGCGCTCGACCGGCTGGAAAAGCGGGTCTTCTATTTGCAGCAGGCCCGCCAGCTCGGCATCCAGCAATTGCCGCAGATCCGCATCGTCCAGGCGGGCGACGAGACGCTGATCGAGAACCTGCAGGCGACGTCGGCGCTGACGGTGCCGGCCTGGAAGCAGAAGATGGTGATCCTGCTCGGCCTGACGCGGCAGAAATCGGCGCTCGAGCTGCAGAAAGCGGTGACCGACGCGACCAATGACATGATCCGTCAGGCATCCGAGATGATGAAGGATCAGGCGATCGCAATCGAGCAGCAATCGCAGCGCGGCATCGTCGATATCGACACGCTTGCCAAGGCAAACAGAGATCTGATCGACACCATATCCGGCGTGCTGCAGGTGCAGGAGGAGGGGCGTCGGAAGCGGGGGCTCGCCGAAAAGCAGATGGAGCAGATGACGGTCGAACTCAAGAAGGCGATGACCCAGGCGTGATCGGCAGGATGACGATGCGAGCACTGCTTTCTGGCCTGGCGCTTCTTGCCGCGTTGCCCTTGGCCGGCTGCAATCTCTTCGGCCAGGGGCCGGAGTTTTCGATCGTGTCGGGATCGGAGAACACTGTTCTGCAGCCGATCGTCGAGGAATTCTGCAAGCAGAAGAACGCCACCTGCACCTTCAAATATGAAGGCACGCTCGATATCGGCCTGGCGCTGCAGAGTGATCAGGGCGTCGAGCAGGATGCGGTCTGGCCGGCCTCCAGCGTCTGGGTCGACATGTTCGACACCAGGCGCCGCGTCAAGAGCCTGACCTCGATCGCCCAGACGCCGGTGGTCTTGGGTGTGCGCAAGTCGAAG
The DNA here is from genome assembly GCF_030053135.1 of Rhizobium sp. BT04. Classification (NCBI taxonomy): domain Bacteria; kingdom Pseudomonadati; phylum Pseudomonadota; class Alphaproteobacteria; order Hyphomicrobiales; family Rhizobiaceae; genus Rhizobium; species Rhizobium sp. BT04. The sequence continues at coordinate 470,012 of NZ_CP125652.1, forward strand.
GCGCAGCAGCTCGGCTGGATCGGCAGGGATGTGTTCATGAAGGACATTCTCGCCGCCGTCGAAAACGGATCGCTGAAATTCCTGATGACCTCGGCGACGCAATCCAACTCGGGCGCCAGCGCCTATCTTGCCATGTTGTCGAGCGCACTCGGCAACAAGCCGGTGATCGAACCCGGCGATCTCGACGACAAAAACGTTCAGGAGAGCGTCCGGTCGCTGCTGTCGGGTGTCGTGCGCTCTTCCGGCTCTTCCGGCTGGCTTGCCGATCTTTATGTCGAATCCGCCGGCAAGGGCACGGTCTACGACGCCATGTGGAATTACGAGGCTGTCCTGAAGGAGACCAACGACAAGCTTGCTGCCTTGTCGCAGGAGCCGCTTTACGCGATCTATCCGGCCGACGGTGTGGCCATGGCGGATTCGCCGCTCGGCTTCGTCGATCATGGTCGTGGGCCCGAAGTCCAGACCTTCTTCAATGATCTGCTCGCCTATCTCCGTTCGGCCCCCGTGCAGCAGCGCATCGCCGATACCGGCCGGCGCATCCCGCTGACCGGCGTTACCGCCAAACCGGAACCGAATTGGAATTTCGATCCGGCCCGGCTGGTGACGGCGATCCGCATGCCGGAGCCGGGTGTCATCCGCCAGGCGCTCACGCTTTATCAGTCGGCGCTGCGCAAACCGTCGCTGACCGCACTCTGCCTCGATTTTTCCGGCTCGATGCAGGGTGACGGCGAGGACCAGCTGCAGAAGGCGATGCGCTTCCTGCTGACTCCAGACGAAGCGAGCAAGGTGCTGGTGCAATGGTCGCCCGCCGACCAGATCATCGTCATTCCTTTCGACGGCAGCGTGCGCAATACTTTCACGGCGAGCGGAAACCCGCTGGAGCAGGAAGCGTTGCTGAACGAGATTTCGAGGCAGAAGGCCAATGGCGGCACCAATATGTATGATTGCGCCGAACGCGCCTTGCAGCAGATCGCCAGAACCGACAGGCCCTCGACTTATCTGCCTGCCATCGTCATCATGACCGATGGCAAGTCCGATGATCGAAGCCAGGATTTTATGCGCGACTGGAACGCGATGGAACCGCATGTGCCGATCTTCGGCATCACATTCGGCGATGCCGACAAGACCCAGCTCGACAGCCTCGCCAAGCTGACCTCGGCGCGCGTGTTCGACGGGGGTTCGGATCTCGCCACCGCCTTCCGCACCGCGCGCGGTTATAATTAGGACGGGCATGCGCAACTGGCTCGGCAATGACGGCAACTGGATCGTGGCGGGATTGGTGGCGGCAATCACCGTGCCGCTCTTGAGCTTTGTCGCCGGCATGCCCTTCTGGATCGCTGCCATCATCGCCCTTCTGGTCTTTGCCGGCCTCGTCATTCTGTTGGCGCCACGCCGGCTGTTCGAAGGTATCGATATCAAAAGCATCGGCAACGGACGCATCGCCTTTGCCCGCGACCTGCTGGAAGCCGCCGTTCCCTTTGCCGAGAGGCTGGAGACCGCCGCCGACACGATCAGCGATCGGAAGATGGCAGCCGCAGTCCGCCATCTTGCCGAAATCGCCGCCGATGTCTTTCGCAAGGTCGAGGCCAAGCCGGAGAGCGCCAATGCCGTGCGGCGGTTCCTCTCCTATTATCTGCCGCGTGCGGCCGAGGTGGCGGAAGGTTTTGCCGTCATAGAGGCCAAACGCGTCCCCGACCCCAAGCAATTGGAGGAGGTCCGCACCGTGCTGGTGAAGCTCGAAGAGGCCTTCGTCCATTATGCCGACAGCCTGGTCGACGAGGCGCTCGGCACGCTTGACACCGATCTGCGCCTTATTCAGGCATCGCTCAAAGAGGATATCGGACGCTGATGGCCCTTTCTCGTCGCGCCTTTGGAGTGGGACTGCTCGGAGCCGGCGTCGTCGGCACCGGCGGTTATTTCGCCGTCCGGGATCGGCCGGAATTGCAGGGGCTGCTCGGCGCCCGCACGACGTTGTTCGGCTTCGTCGGCGGCGAGAAGGAGGCCTTCCTCGCCGACTCAGACGTCATCAAGGCGCTCGGAGCCTACGGATTGACGGTGGACAGCCGCGTCGCCGGCTCCGTCGAGATGGTGCGTGAACAGGCATTGCTGTCGCAGCATCCGCAATTCCTCTGGCCGTCCTCCTCGATCATGGTCGATATCGCCAGGCAGAACGGCATTGGCATCCGCAACGACCGCGTCGTGCTGAATACGCCGATCGTCGTCTATTCCTGGCAGCCCGTGGTCGATGGGCTGATGAAAGCCGGATTGGTGACGATCAGCAACGAAGGTCATCATCAGCTTGATCTCAAGGCGCTGCTCGATGCGATCCTTGCCGGCGCCGACTGGTCGAAACTCGGCGTCAACTCGCTCTATGGCCGCGCCCGCATCGTCTCGACCGATCCCAACCGCTCCAATTCCGGCTTCATGTTCTCAGGCCTGGTGCTCAGCCTTTTCAGCGGCAATGTCGCGACATCAGGCGATCTTGCCACGTTCGGCGGTAAGGTGCAGGCGATCTTCCGCAACATGGGCTTCAAGTCGCCGTCGTCAGGCAAGCTTTTCGACCAGTATCTGGCCGGCGGCCTCGGCGGAGAACCGATGATCGTCGGCTACGAGAACCAGCTGGTCGAATGGATCCTTGCCGATCCCGTGCGCTGGGACCGCATCAAGACGAGCCCCGGCGCAAAGCCGGTGCTGCTCTATCCGCGCCCGACCGTCTATTCCGCGCATCCGTTGATCGTTGTCGACGAGAACGCCAACCGGCTGATCGAAGCGCTGGTGAGCCCGCGGCTGCAGGAGCTCGCCTGGACGAGGCACGGGTTCCGCGGTCCCCTGGGAGCTGTCACGGGCAATGCCGACGGCGCCATATCGGGCTTGCTGCCGACCGAGGTCGATGCCGTCCTGCCGATGCCCGATGCCGGTGTCATGCTGTCGCTGCTGCCGACGCTGGCAAGCTGAGTGGCGGCATTGCAGGACAGGGAAGGGCAGGGTAGCCGGCCGGATCTTCGGCATGACCCGTGTTTTTATGCCGAATGGAATGTTTTCCTTGCTTTTATGCCGAACGGAATGTATGGGCACCACCATTCCACACGTAAGGCATGGGATTGTCCGGGAGAAATCCGGATCGTTCCGCCCGGTGGCATCTTCGAAGAGGATGCTGTTCGCCTTGCGGAGGTTCAACCGGAAAAGGATAAAAAGGCATGGCATTGCCCGATTTCTCTATGCGCCAGCTTCTCGAAGCAGGCGTCCACTTCGGCCACCAGACGCACCGCTGGAACCCGAAGATGAAGCCGTACATCTTCGGCGATCGTAACAACATCCACATCATCGATCTGGCCCAGACCGTTCCGATGCTGTCGCGCGCCCTTCAGGTCGTCAGCGACACCGTTGCCCGCGGCGGCCGCGTTCTCTTCGTCGGCACCAAGCGCCAGGCGTCCGAGATCATCGCCGACAGCGCCAAGCGTTCGGCCCAGTACTACGTCAACTCGCGCTGGCTCGGCGGCATGATGACGAACTGGAAGACGATCTCCAACTCGATCCAGCGCCTGCGCAAGCTCGATGAGATCCTCAACGGCGAAGCCCAGGGCTTCACCAAGAAGGAACGCCTGAACCTCGAGCGCGAGCGCGAAAAGCTCGACAAGGCTCTCGGCGGTATCCGCGATATGGGCGGCACGCCGGACCTGATGTTCATCATCGACACCAACAAGGAAAAGATCGCGATCGACGAAGCCAAGCGCCTCGGCATCCCGGTCGTCGCCATCATCGATTCGAACTGCGACCCGGACCTGATCGACTATCCGATCCCGGGCAACGACGACGCGTCGCGCGCTATCGCCCTTTACTGCGAGCTGATCTCCCGCGCTGCCATCGACGGCATCGCGCGTCAGCAGAGCTCTTCCGGCCGCGATCTCGGCGCATCCTCTGAAGTACCGGTCGAGCCGGCTCTCGAGGAAGCAGCCGAAGGCTGATGAAAGCGGGCGGATCGAAAGCTCCGCCAAAGCTTACAGAGACTGGGGCAAGGCCGCTCGCGACTCATCGAAGTTCGGCGGCCTTGCCTGTTTCAGGGCGAGGGCGCAAAGCCTCGCCAAACAAGTTTCGTTATGACGCGTCTTCATCACGCTGTCATACATACAGGTACATTTCGTGCCTCAATCCGGTGCCGAGCCGCGCTTTGCGGTCCACCGTTTGAACCGACAAGAGGAAGCTAATGAGCGAGATTACGGCTGCAATGGTGAAGGAACTGCGCGAAAAGACCGGCGCAGGCATGATGGACTGCAAGAAGGCTCTTGCCGAAACCAGCGGCGACATGGAAGCGGCGATCGACTGGCTGCGCGCCAAGGGCATCGCCAAGGCCGACAAGAAGTCCGGCCGCACTGCCGCCGAAGGCCTCATCGGCGTTGCGAGCCAGGGCACCAAGGCCGTCGTCGTCGAAGTCAATTCCGAAACCGACTTCGTCGCCCGTAACGATGCCTTCCAGGATCTCGTCCGCGGCATCGCCAAGGTCGCCGTTTCCACAGACGGCACCGTCGAAGCCGTTGCGGCTGCGACCTACCCGGCATCCGGCAAGTCCGTTTCCGACACGATCAAGGATGCGATCGCAACGATCGGCGAGAACATGAACCTGCGCCGTTCAGTCGCTCTCTCCGTCGAGGACGGCGTCGTCGCCACCTATATCCACAATGCTGTTTCCGACGGCCTCGGCAAGCTCGGCGTTCTCGTCGCGCTGAAGTCGACCGGCGACAAGGAAGCCCTGAACGCGATCGGCCGCCAGGTTGCCATGCACATCGCTGCAACCGCGCCGCTGGCGATCCGCCCGGAAGAAGTCGATGCCGCCGTCGCCGAGCGCGAGCGCAATGTCTTCATCGAGCAGTCGCGCGCTTCCGGCAAGCCCGACAACATTATCGAGAAGATGGTTGAAGGCCGCATGCGCAAGTTCTTCGAGGAAGTCGCCCTTCTCTCGCAGGCTTTCGTCATCAATCCGGACCTGACGGTCGCAGCTGCCATCAAGGACGCTGAAAAGGCTGTTGGCGCACCGATCGAAGTCGCCGGCATGGCCCGTCTGCTGCTCGGCGAAGGCGTCGAAAAGGAAGAGACCGATTTCGCAGCCGAAGTCGCCGCTGCCGTCAAGGGTTGATCTTCCAGCCATAATTGGGAAAACAAGAAGGGCATCGCGTGACAACGCGATGCCCTTCGTGTATCGGGCATTCACGGCAATTTACGAGGAGCCAAGATGTCTTTAGAGCCTGTCTATAAACGCGTTCTACTCAAGGCTTCCGGCGAAGCACTCATGGGTAGCCAGGGTTTCGGCATCGATGTCGCGGTGGCGGACCGCATTGCATCCGATATCGCCGAAGCAAGGCATATGGGTGTGGAAGTCGGAGTCGTCGTCGGTGGCGGCAATATCTTCCGCGGTGTCGCGGTGGCGTCCAAGGGCGGCGACCGGGTCACCGGCGACCACATGGGCATGCTCGGCACCATCATCAATGCGCTGGCGTTGGCGACCTCGCTGCGCAAGCTGAACATCGATACGGTGGTGCTGTCGGCCATCTCCATGCCGGAGATCTGCGAGAGCTTTTCGCAGCGCGCAACCCTCTATCATTTGTCGATGGGACGCGTGGTGATCTTTGCCGGCGGCACCGGCAACCCCTTCTTCACCACCGATTCCGCCGCCGCACTGCGCGCTGCCGAAATGGGCGCGCAAGCGATCTTCAAGGGCACGCAGGTGGACGGCATCTACACCGCCGACCCGAAGAAATATCCCGATGCTACCCGCCTCGACCGCCTGACCCACCAGGAAGTGCTGGACAGGGGACTGGCGGTGATGGACGTTGCGGCTGTCGCGCTCGCCAGGGAGAATTCCATTCCGATCATTGTCTTCTCGATCCACGAGAAAGGCGGTTTTGCTGAAATCTTGACGGGCGGTGGCCTCAAGACCATCGTCTCCGACAACTGATATAAGCTGCGCCGCTTTATCAGGCGCAGCCCTCGCTGGAGCATGATGATCTTGGGCCCGCTTGGCCTAAAATCTGAATCATGTTCTACATTAAATAGTTAGAGCATGATGTCGTTCGAAAGACGCTGATACTTTTCGGCATCATGCTCTAGAGCAGGTCGCGCAAAAGTGTGCAGCGGTTTTGCGAAAACGACATGCGTAGAACCAGGACTTAAAGCGCGGCAAGCGAATCTGAAAGATCGCGACGCGCTTTATACGGGAGCATCGACATGAGTGAAGGTATCGACATCAAGGAACTGAAGCGCCGCATGGACGGCGCGGTTTCCGCATTCAAGAGCGACATCGCGTCGCTGCGCACCGGCCGTGCTTCGGCCAACATTCTCGATCCGGTCACGATCGAGGCCTATGGTTCGCGCATGCCGCTGAACCAGGTCGCCAACATCACTGTCCCCGAGCCGCGCATGCTGTCGGTCTCCGTCTGGGACAAGTCGATGGTCAGCGCCGTCGAGCGCGGCATCCGCGAATCCAATCTCGGCCTCAACCCGATCGTCGACGGCCAGAACCTGCGTATTCCGCTGCCGGAGCTGAATGAGGAGCGCCGCAAGTCGCTTGTCAAGGTCGCTCATGATTATGCGGAAAAGAGCAAGGTCGCGATTCGGCATGTTCGCCGCGATGGCATGGACGGCCTTAAGAAGGCCGAAAAGGATGGCGTAATCGGCCAGGACGAGGGCAGGGCGCAGTCGGAACGTGTACAGAAGATGACGGACGAGACGATTTCCGAAATCGACCGCTTGCTTGGCGAGAAGGAAAAGGAAATCATGCAGGTCTAGCGGATCTGTGCCTTTGCCTGGAAAGACCGGACGGGAAATGTCGGAAACTGTATTTGTGACTGTGCCAGAGCATGTTGCCATCATCATGGACGGCAATGGCCGTTGGGCCAAGCAGCGCGGCTTGCCGCGCACGATGGGCCATCGCAAGGGCGTTGAGGCGGTCCGCGAGACAGTTCGCGCCGCAGGTGCCGTCGGCATAAAATATCTGACCCTCTTTGCCTTCTCCTCTGAGAACTGGCGCCGGCCGGAGGCCGAGGTTTCCGATCTGCTCGGTCTGCTCAAGGCTTTCATCCGGCGTGACCTTGCCGAGCTTCATCGCCAGAACGTGCGCATCAAGGTGATCGGCGACCGCCACAGCCTGCGCAGCGACATTCTCGGCCTGTTGCTCGAGGCTGAGGAAACGACCAAGGACAATACGGCGCTGACGCTGGTCATCGCCTTCAACTACGGTTCGCGCGACGAGATCTCCCGGGCTGTGGCGAGCCTGGCGAGGGACGTCGAGGCAGGCCGCCTGCGGGCCCAGGACATCACCCCCGCATTGATCGACGCCCGTCTCGACACGGCGGGTATTCCCGATCCGGATCTGATCATCCGCACCAGCGGCGAGGAGCGGCTGTCGAACTTCCTGCTCTGGCAGGCCGCCTATTCGGAATTCATCTTCCTTCCGGAATACTGGCCGGATTTCAGCCCCGAGATCTTCCGCCAGGCGCTCGAGAAATTCGCCTCTCGCGACCGGCGCTTCGGCGGCCTGTCGTCGCAGGCTGCCGCGGTCGGCACCTGATGCAGAGGGAATTGAAGCTCCGCATCGTTTCAGGACTGATTCTGGCGGTCATCGTTCTTGTTGCCACCTGGTATGGCGGGTTTACCTTCCGCATCCTGGCTGCCGTGATCGGCCTGTTGATCTATTATGAGTGGTCGAAAATAACCGGCATCGCGCGTGATTGGGTCGCCAACGCTGTCGGCTGGATCGGCCAGGCGGCGATCGCCTCCCTGGTGCTTGTCGGCCATTTCGAATTCGCCGCCGGTATGGTGGTCGGCGTTACTGCCGTCGGCATAGCGCTGATCATCCTGCACGGCACCAGCCGCTGGTTGCCGGTCGGCCTGTTTTATGCCGGCGCCACCGGCCTGGCGCTCGCCGCGATCAGAAGCGATGACCGGCCCGGTCTTTACGCCATGCTCTTCGTCTTTGCCGTCGTCTGGGCAACCGACATCCTGGCTTATTTCGTCGGCAGGGCGCTTGGCGGGCCGAAGCTTGCCCCTTCGATCTCGCCGGGAAAAACATGGTCTGGCGCCATCGGCGGTGCCGTTTCGGCGGTCGCAGCCGGCGTCGTTCTTATCCACTTTCTCATTCCGGGCGCTGAAATCATCGCCGCCGGCGCAGCACTCGTTCTCTCGGTCTGCAGCCAGTCGGGAGATCTGTTTGAATCCTTCATCAAGCGAAAATTCGGCGTCAAGGATTCAAGCCGTCTCATTCCGGGTCACGGCGGTGTCATGGACCGTGTCGACGGACTGATTTTTGCCTGTTTTTCGGCGTTCTTGCTTGCTGGAGCTTTTTCCCTGATAAAGGGGGCCGAAATGACCTCGCTCGGAGCGGCATTGTTCGGACTCTGATGACGCGGCAGCCCGACGGAAGGAACTCATGGACGTGATGGCCGGTATATACGCATTCCTGATGGGGAATATCGTCACCTTCATCCTCGTGCTCTCGCTGCTCGTCTTCGTGCATGAGATGGGTCATTACCTCGTCGGGCGCTGGAGCGGTATCCGCATCCTTGCTTTTTCCGTCGGTTTCGGCCCGGAACTATTCGGCTTCACCGACCGCCATGGAACGCGGTGGAAGATTTCGGTGATCCCGCTTGGCGGCTACGTCCGTTTCTTCGGTGACGAGGATGCCTCGAGCAAGCCCGACAGCGAGGGGATCGCCGCCATGTCCGAGGAGGACAGGGCGCGCTCCTTTGCCGGCGCCAAGCTGTGGAAACGCGCTGCAACCGTTGCGGCCGGCCCGATCGCCAATTTTCTGTTGGCGATCGCCATCTTCACCATTCTTTTCTCTGTCTATGGTCGCACGATCGCCGATCCTGTTGTCGCCGAGGTCAAGCCGGAGGGCGCCGCTGCCGCCGCCGGTGTCCTTCCCGGCGATCTCCTGGTCGCCATCGACGGCAGCAAGGTCGAGACCTTCGACGACGTGCGCCGCTATGTCAGCATCCGCCCCAGCCAGAAGATCGTCGTGACGATCGAGCGCGCCGGCCAGAAGCTCGACTTGCCGATGGTGCCGGAGCGCGTCGACCAGACGGACCAGTTCGGCAACAAGATCGAGCTCGGCCAGATCGGCATCGTCACCAACCAGCAGGCCGGCAATTTCCGCCTGCAAACCTATACGCCGCTCCAGGCGCTGCGTGAGGGCGTAATCCAGACCCGGGATATCGTCACCGGCACCTTCAAATATATCGGCAACATCTTCGCCGGAACGATGCGGGCCGATCAACTGGGTGGACCGATACGCGTGGCGCAAGCTTCGGGCCAGATGGCGACGCTTGGTATAGGCGCAGTGTTGCAGCTTGCCGCCATGCTGTCGGTTTCGATAGGATTGCTTAACCTGATGCCGGTCCCGGTACTTGATGGCGGCCATCTGATGTTCTATGCGGTGGAGGCGGTGAGGGGGAAACCATTGGGCTCGGCGGCCCAGGAAATTGCATTTCGCATCGGCCTGGCGATGATACTGACATTGATGGTTTTCACGACCTGGAACGACATCGGCTCGTGGATAGGGTAAACGAGCAAGGCATGGGAATTACTATTTATTTACGATGTTTCAAGGCTGTAGTGGCGAATGGGTCACGCTTGCAAATGAAGTAAACAGAAATTAACGGCCTCGCTTGCTTGTATGTCAAAAGCGGGTAAAACGACACACGTGACCGGAATCGGGTTCTCCCGGCAACGGGGACGAGGGAAACAAAGGTAATAGGTGAAATGAAGGCTGGTTCAAAGTTTTTGAACGCAGTATCGGCGGTTGCGCTGTCTGCTAGTGTTGTTGCTTCGGGCGCAGGTGCTTTGACGTTCGTTTCCGCTACGGCCGCTGAGGCCGCGGTTATCCAGCGCATCGATGTGCGCGGTGCAAGCCGTGTCGGCGCGGAAGCCGTCCGATCGAACCTTACCATCGCTCCCGGAAAGAGTTTTTCCAACAGCGATATCGATGCCTCGGTCAAGCAGCTCTACGGGACGGGTTACTTCTCCGACGTCAAGATCTCGGTCTCTGGCAGCACGCTGGTCGTCAACGTCCAGGAAGCCCAGCTGGTCAATCAGGTCGTCTTCAACGGCAACCGCAAGATCAAGGACGACAAGCTCGCGACGATCGTCCAGACCCACGCTGCCGGCCCCTACAGCGACACCCAGATCCAGGCCGACATCCAGTCGATCAAGGAAGCTTATGCCGCCACCGGCCGCAGCGAGGTCGAAGTGACGACGCAGGTGGTGCCGCTCGGCGAAGGCCGCGTCAACCTTGCCTTCGTCATCAACGAGGGTGACCGCACCAAGATCGATTCGATCAACTTCGTCGGCAACAATGCCTACAGCGCCGGCCGCCTGGCTGCCGTCATCAACACCAAGCGTTCGAACTTCCTCTCGTTCCTGACCCGCAAGGACGTCTATAACGAAGACAAGCTGCATGCCGACGAGGAAGCGCTGCGCCAGTTCTATTACAATCGCGGTTACGCCGACATGCGCATCGTCTCTTCCGATGCCACCTTCGACGACGCGACCAACAAGTACACGCTCACCTTCAACATCGAGGAGGGCCAGCGTTACGACTTCGGACCGGTGACTGTTCAGTCCACAGTCGAAGGAGTCGGCTCCGATCAGCTGCAGCCGCTCGTGCGCACGAAAGAAGGCCACGTCTACAGCGCCAAGGAAGTGCAGAAGTCGATCGAAGCGATCTCCGATCAGGTTGCTTCTGCCGGTTATCCCTTTGCGCGCGTCACGCCGCGCGGTAACCGCGACCTCAACAACAATACGATCGGTGTCGAATACCTGGTCGACCAGGGCGAGCGCGCCTATGTCGAGCGCATCGAGATCCGTGGCAACAGCCGCACGCGCGACTACGTGATCCGCCGCGAATTCGACATGAGCGAAGGCGACGCCTTCAACCAGCAGATGATCACCAAGGCCAAGCGCCGCCTCGAAGCGCTCGGTTACTTCTCTTCCGTCAATATCTCCACCCAGCCGGGCAGCTCCCCGGACCGTGTCGTGGTGGTCGTCGACGTGCAGGATCAGTCCACGGGTTCGTTTGGTGTCGGCGCGGGTTATGCCGCCGGCGGCGATGGTCTGCTGCTGGAAGCCTCGATCGAGGAAAAGAACTTCCTCGGCCGGGGTCAATACATCCGCATTTCGGCTGGCGGCGGTCAGGAAGGTTCGCGCGCCTACGGCGTCAGCTTCACTGAGCCTTATTTCCTTGGCTACCGCCTGGCGGCGGGCTTCGACGTCAACCACAGCGAAACGTCGAGCAATGACAACTACGATTACGAGGAAACCAGCGTCGTCCTGCGCGTCACCGCGCCGATCACCGAGGATCTGGCGACGACCTTCCGCTATAACTACAAGCAGATGAAGTACGACGCTGACAATAACGATCTTTCTGATCTGTCCGCTCCGTATCAGCACCTCGTCGAGGACAGCCCTTGGACGCGCTCTTCCATCTCGCAGACGCTGACCTATAACACCCTCGACGATACGGTCCTGCCACGCGAAGGCATCTATGCGACGGCGACGCAGGAAATAGCCGGCCTCGGCGGCGACTCACAGTTCTACAAGATCTACGGCAAGGCCCGTTACTATCACCTGCTCGCCGACGATGCCGATATCATCGGCTCGGTTTCGGCCTCGGCGGGTTATGTCGTCGGCTTCGGGGAGCACCTGAATGTTTTCGACCAGTTCACCCTCAGCAATGGTGATATTCGCGGCTTCGAAAACAAGGGTATCGGCCCGCGCGTTTCCGGCACCAACGACGATCCGCTGGGTGGTACGACTTATTTCACGGCGTCGGCCGAAGCGACCTTCCCGATGCCGGGCTTCCCGCGTGACTTCAACCTGCGCGGCGCGGTCTTCGCCGACGCGGGCACGTTGTTCGGCAACGACGTTGACCTGAGGGGTGACGGCATCGATGGCGAAGACGCTTCTCTGCGCGCTTCCGTCGGTCTCGGTGTTGTCTGGCAGTCTCCCTTTGGTTCATTGCGCCTGGATTACGCGATCCCGGTTCTCAAGGAAGACTTCGACAAGACGCAGAACTTCAAGTTTGGCATCAACAACCAATTCTGATATCGGCAGTCCGGAACTGTAAGACTCAATTCCGTTCTGGAGCATTGCCGATGGAGCAAAACGTTTTTTTTCTGCCCCATGAAGGTCTGAAGCTCGCTGAGCTGGCAGAGTTTCTTGGGGCGGAACTCGTCAATTCCGACCATTCAGATGTTGTCGTCAGCTCCGTTGCCCCTCTCAACCGGGCGCGCGCGGGCGATCTCTGTTATATCCTGTCGCGCCGCAGCCGCGATGAACTGGCGACATGCGAAGCCTCGGCGGTGATCTGCGACAAGGCGCTCGCCGATCTCGTCCCCGAGCATATCCCGGTCATCCTGTCGTCCAATCCGCATGCGGCCTTCGCGATGGCGGGCGGTCTGCTCTATCCCGCGGCATTGCGCCCGGTCGTTTTTTCCTCAGGCGAAGGCGAAATCGCACCCAGCGCTGTGATCGACCCGAGCGCCAAACTCGAAAAGGGCGTGATCGTCGAGCCGATGGCGGTCATCGGTCCGCATGCCGAGATCGGTGAAGGGACACGGATCGGCGCACACAGCCTTATCGGTCCAGGCGTCAAGATCGGCCGGGATTGTTCGATCGCAGCCGGTGCGAGCGTTCTCTGCGCGCTGATCGGCAACGGTGTCATCATCCACAACGGCGTGCGCATCGGCCAGGATGGTTTCGGTTATGCACCGGGTCCGCGCGGCATGATCAAGATCGTCCAGATCGGCCGTGTGATCATCCAGGACAAAGTCGAAATCGGCGCCAACACCACGATCGACCGCGGCGCCATGGACGATACCGTCATCGGCGAAGGCACCAAGATCGACAACCAGGTGCAGATTGGCCACAATGTCCAGATCGGTCGCCATTGCGCCATCGTTGCGCAAGTCGGCATCGCCGGCAGCACGAAGATCGGCAATGGCGTGCAGATCGGCGGCCAGGTCGGCATCAAGGGGCATGTGACGATCGGCGACGGCGTGCAGATTGCCGCCAAAAGCGGTATCATGACCGACCTTCCAGCCGGCGGACAATATGGCGGTGTCCCAGCACGTCCGCTAAAAGACTATCTGAGAGAGGCCGCACAGCAGGTGTCGAAAAGCAAGCTGCGTGGAAGGAACCCTGGAGGCAAGGAAAATGACTGAGGAAGCCACGACAACGCTTTCTTCGGCTGACATCATCGAGATCATGAAGCTGCTGCCGCATCGGTATCCGTTTCTCATGGTCGACAAGATCATCGAGATCGATGGCGACAACAGCGCGATCGGCATCAAGAATGTCACGGTGAACGAGCCGCATTTCACCGGCCATTTTCCGGAAGCTCCGATCATGCCTGGTGTGCTCTTGATCGAGGGCATGGCGCAGACCGCGGGTGCGATCTGTGCCAAGAAGGAAGGTCAGCCCGGCAACCTCGTCTATTTCATGACCATCGAGAATGCGCGTTTTCGCAAGCCCGTCCTGCCCGGCGATCGCGTCGAATTCCATGTCAAGAAGCATAAGCAGCGCGGCAATATCTGGAAATTCCATTGCGACGCCAAGGTTGACGGCGCGCTTGTCGCCGAGGCCGATATCGGCGCGATGATCGTTCGTAAGGATCAGGCATGAGCAATATCGCCGAAAGCGCCCATATTCATCCGATGGCTGTCGTCGAAGACGGCGCTGTTGTCGGTGAGGGCGTCAAGATCGGTCCCTTCTGCTATGTCGGCCCGCATGTCGTGCTCCATGCGAATGTCGAGCTCCTGGCGCATGCGGTCGTCACCGGCCGCACCGTGATCGGCAAGGGCACACGCATCTTCCCTATGGCCGTCGTCGGCGGTGATCCCCAGAGCGTGCATCACGGCGGCGAGGAGACGACGCTGACGGTCGGCGCCAATTGCACGATCCGCGAAGGTGTGACGATGAACACCGGCACGGCCGATTTCGGCGGCCAGACGATCGTCGGCGACAACAACCTCTTCCTGGCCAATTCCCATGTCGCGCATGACTGCAGGGTCGGCAACCACGTGATCATGTCGAACAACGTCATGCTCGCCGGCCATGTCGTCATCGAGGATCGCGTCATCCTGGGCGGCGGCTCGGCCGTTCACCAGTTCACCCGCGTCGGCCGTCAGGCCTTCGTCGGCGGGCTTTCGGCGGTGAGTTACGACGTCATTCCCTATGGCATGCTGAACGGCAATCCCGGGCTGCTGGGCGGTCTCAATGTCGTCGGCATGACGCGGGCCGGCGTCGACCGCGCCGTCATCCACAGGGTGCGCCGCGCCTATAAATCGATCTTCGAAGGAACGGCCTCGATCCGCGAAAACGCCGCCGCCATCCGTGACGAATATGCCGATTGCGAGCAGGTGGTCCACATCCTCGATTTCATCGCCGCCGACAGCGACCGCGCCTTGTCCTCGCCGACCCGGGGGCAGAAGGGCTAATCCGTGGTTTTATCAGGCGAAACCGCTGCGGGGCGGCTGGCGATCATTGCCGGCGGCGGTCTTCTGCCTTCCTATGTCGCCGAAGCCGCGCGCGCGGCGGGTGAAAATCCCGTCATTGTCGCGCTGAAGGATGAAAGCGACCGGCGCTGGGAGGGTTATGATCATGCCGTCATCGGCATCGGCGATTTCGCCGCCCTCGATGGGCTCTTCAACCGTTATGGCGTCGGCCGTGTCGTGATGTCGGGCAGCGTGCGCCGCCGGCCGGAATGGCGCGAGGTGCGCCCGACGCTGCGCATCCTGATGAAGGTGCCGGCCGCCATCCGCACGCTGCTCTCCGGCGGCGACGACACGGTTCTGCAGATGGTGATCCGGCTGATCGAGGGAAACGGCCGCCGCGTCGTCGGCGCCCATGAAATCGCCCCCGACCTGCTGGCCTCCGTCGGCCCGCTTGGCGCGGTCGTGCCCGGCGAGGAAGATCGGCGCGATATCAGCCGGGCCGCCGAAGCCGCGGACATGCTCGGCCGGCTCGACGTCGGGCAGGGTGCTATCAGCATCGGCGGACGGGTCGTGGCACTCGAGGGTCTTGAGGGCACGGATGAGATGCTGGACCGTGTCGCGGGTCTCAGGGCTGCCGGGCGCATCTCGCCGCGGCGGCGCGGCGCGCTCGTCAAGCTCTGCAAGCCGCAACAGGATATCCGCGCCGACCTGCCGGCGATCGGCGTTTCCACGATTCTGAACGCTGCGAATGCCGGCCTTGCCGGCGTCGCCGTCGAGGCCGGCCGCGCGCTGGTGCTCGATCGCGCCGCCGTCATCAAGGCCGCCGATGAGTCCGGTCTTTTTGTCTGCGGTATCGATCGCGGCCTGCCGACATGGGGGCTCGAATGAATGGGTCGCCGCTGAAAATCGCCGTCATTGCCGGCGAGGTGTCGGGTGATCTGCTCGGCGCCGATCTCATCGCTGCCCTGAAGCGGATTCACGGCGGGCCGGTGGAACTCGTCGGCGTCGGCGGCGAGGGGCTGCAGGCCGAGGGCCTGACATCCCTGTTCGATTTTTCCGAGCTTTCGATCATGGGCATCACCCAGGTGCTGAGCCGGCTGCCGAAGCTCTATACGCTGATCCGCCAGACGACCGCTGCCATCATCGCTGCAAGGCCTGACATTCTGCTGATTATCGACAGCCCGGATTTCACCCATCGCGTCGCAAAGCGGGTCCGCACCGCGCTGCCCGATCTGCCTGTCGTCAATTATGTCTGTCCGAGTGTGTGGGCCTGGAAGGAATATCGCGCCACGCGCATGCTCGCCTATGTCGATCACGTACTCGCCGTTCTCCCCTTCGAGCCGGCAACGATGCGCGCGCTCGGCGGGCCGCCGACGACCTATGTCGGGCATCGCCTGACGGCCGACCCCGCGTTGCTGCAAACCCGAAGCGCGCGCGCCGGCCGGCAGCCCGGCAACGGCACGATCCTTCTTCTTCCCGGATCGCGTTCCTCTGAGATCAAGAATCTCCTGCCTTATTTTGAAGCGGCAACGAAGGAGCTTGTCGCGCGCAACGGGCCGACGCGTTTCATTCTGCCGACGGTGACGCACAAAGAGGCGCTTGTCCGCGAAATGACGGCGGGATGGGCGCTAAAGCCGGAGATCGTTGTCGGGGCGGAAGCGAAATGGAAAGCCTTCACTGCGGCCGATGCAGCCATGGCGGCGTCCGGAACCGTTATTCTTGAACTTGCACTTGCCGACGTTCCCGTCGTCTCCGCCTACAAGGTCGACTGGATCATGCGAATGCTGACAGGGCGCATCAAGACCTGGACCGGCGCACTGCCGAACCTGATCGCGGATTACCCGGTTGTGCCGGAATATCTGAACGACGTCGTTCGCGGCGCAAGCCTTGCGCGCTGGATGGAAAGGCTGTCGGCCGACACCTACCAGCTCAAGGCAATGAAGGAAGGCTACGAACTTATCTGGCAGCGAATGCAGACGGAAATACCGCCTGGTGAGCATTCGGCGCAGATCGTGCTCGCTGTTTTAGCCAACAAAAAACCCGGCCATTCCTGACCGGGTTTTCTTTTGGAGTTCGAAGCAATCAGCGTTTCGAAACCGGCACGTAATCGCGCTTCGGTTCGCCGACATAGAGCTGGCGCGGACGGCCGATGCGCTGTTCCGGATCTTCGATCATCTCGTTCCACTGGGCGATCCAGCCGACGGTGCGGGCGAGCGCGAACAGCACGGTGAACATGGTCGTGGGGAAGCCCAGCGCCTTCAGCGTGATACCGGAATAGAAGTCGATATTCGGATAGAGCTTCTTCTCGATGAAATATTCGTCGGTGAGCGCGATGCGCTCCAGCTCCATCGCCACTTCGAGCAACGGATCGTCCTTGATGCCGAGTTCGCCGAGCACTTCATGCGTCGTCTTCTGCATGATCTTGGCGCGCGGATCATAGTTCTTGTAGACGCGGTGACCGAAGCCCATCAGGCGGAACGGATCGTTCTTGTCCTTGGCGCGGGCGATATATTCCGGAATGTGGTCGACCGAGCCGATTTCCGAAAGCATGTTGAGCGCCGCTTCGTTGGCGCCGCCATGGGCGGGGCCCCAGAGGCAGGCGATGCCGGCGGCGATGCAGGCGAACGGGTTGGCGCCCGACGAGCCGGCGAGCCGGACGGTCGAGGTCGAGGCGTTCTGCTCGTGGTCGGCATGCAGGATGAAGATACGATCCATGGCGCGGGCAAGCACCGGATTGACCACATATTCCTCGCAGGGCACGGCAAAGCACATGCGCAGGAAGTTCGAGGCGTAGTCGAGATCGTTCTTCGGGTAAACGAAGGGCTGGCCGATATGGTACTTGTAGGCCATGGCGGCGAGCGTCGGCATCTTGGCGATCATGCGCAGGCTGGCGACCATGCGCTGGTGCGGATCGGTGATGTCGGTGGAGTCGTGATAGAAGGCCGACAGCGCGCCGACACAGCCGCACATGACGGCCATCGGATGCGCATCACGGCGGAAGCCGGTAAAGAAGCGGCTCATCTGCTCGTGCACCATGGTGTGGTGCGTGACGCGATAATCGAAATCCTTCTTCTGCGCGGTGGTCGGCAGTTCGCCGTAGAGAAGCAGGTAGCAGACCTCGAGGAAGTCGCCATGCTCGGCCAACTGCTCGATCGGATAGCCGCGATGCAGCAGCACACCCTCGTCGCCGTCGATATAGGTGATTTTGGATTCACAGGATGCGGTCGAGGTAAAACCCGGATCGTAGGTGAAGGAAGCGGTGTTCTTGTAGAGAGCACCGATATCGATGACGCTCGGGCCGATCGTGCCGCTTTTGACAGCGAGGTCGACTGATTTGTCACCGATTTTTATTGTTGCGCTTTGATCCGTCATGCTGATCCTCCGAACTGGCGGTGGCGCCACAAAAGCGCCATAGGGGTTAAGCGTCCTCACCGATAGCTATATGATCGCGAAGCTAATGCCAAGTTACCCCGATGGCATTTTGTGCATTGCGGCATCACCTTTTAGGCACTGCAGCGATGAGCCGCACGCATAGCGGAAGCCAATGATTCGACTGGTCTTTTGGCGCTCGCGATTTCCCCTCATATTTCAATCGATTATTCTTGCTCGTTTTGATTGAAGGTTGCATTCTGGCCGCCAGTGCGGGTGACCTTGGGCGGCATATGCAGGAATTGACGACAGTCGAATTGCGGCCGGAAGCGGGCACCGGCGTCGCCGATCAGCCGGATTTTGCTGCGTCTGTCGTGGTGACGCGACCGGCAAGGACACAGTCGGCAGTGCCGTTGCGCCACCGGCTGCCGGCCGCAGCCATGCAATCGCTGCGTGCCGGGGCCTGCATGCTGGCCGAGGAAGCCGATCATGGCCGTCTGCTGCTGTTCTCGCCGGTCTTCCTCGGCGCCGGCTCGGCCGTCTGGTTTCTCGCCGCATCGGATTTTCCCCTCGTTGCATCGCTGCTTTGCCTGCTGGTGCCGGCGGCCGCGGTTTTCCTGACCGGCCGCAGCCGGCCGGCATTGCGGGCGACGTTCGCTGCGCTTGCACTTTTCGCCTGCGGCATGCTCTCGGCTGAGTTCGAGAGCTGGCGGGCTTCGACCGTCATCCTCGATTCATCCGTGACGACGACGGTGACGGGCCGTGTCGAACGGCGGGAAGGCGACGGCCGCGGGCGCTGGCGCTACATTCTTGCCGTCGCGGGCACGGAGGCGCCGGAGTTGAAGCGGCCGCCGGGACGCATAACCGCAATCGTCCGTGGCGCCGACGCGCCTTTCGAGATCGGCGACATTATCACCGGCAGGGCACGGCTGACGCCACCGGCAGGCCCCGCACTTCCTGCGCTCAACGACTTCTCATTCGGTGCTTATTTCGATGGCATCGGCGCCAATGGTTTCTTCTATGGCGCGCCTGAGAAAGTCGACGTGCAGGCAGGCCCGCAGGCTGCCAGGTCGACGTCGGACGCTCTGCTCGAATGGCTCTACCGGCTGCGCAGCGGCATCGGCGACCGCATACGATCGATCCTGCCCGGCGACACGGGCGCTTTTGCCGCTGCTCTGGTGACGGATGAGCGGCGCGCCATCTCGAATGCGACGACGGAGGCGCTGCGCCAGTCCGGCCTTGCCCATATCGTTGCGATCTCGGGCCTCAATATGGCGTTGTCGGCCGGCATCTTCTTCGTCGGTTTCCGGATGCTGCTCAGCCTCTTTCCCGGCGTCGCCCAGGCCTATCCGACCAAGAAGATCGCCGCCGCCGGCGCGCTCATCGCCGTCACCGCCTATTTCCTGATCTCCGGTTTCGGGGTCTCGGCCGAACGCGCCTTTATCATGATGGCCATCATGCTGGTTGCCGTGTTCTTCGATCGGCCATCGATCAGCCTGCGCAATGTCGTTCTCTCCGCGTTGGTCATCATCGCCATTTCACCCTCCGAAGTCTTGGGCCCGAGCTTTCAAATGTCCTTTGCCGCGACATTGGCTTTGGTATCGGGTTATCAGCTGTGGAAGGATCGGCGTGTCCGGGAAAACGCCTTGCTGAAACTGCCGATCGTCAGGCCGGTGGTCGCCGTCGCCGGTTTCTTCGGCGGCGTCTTTCTGACCTCGCTGATCGGCGGTTTTTCCACCGCGCTGTTTTCGATCGAGCATTTTCATCGCCTGACCGCTTACGGCCTGCCGGCAAACCTCGCGACGATGCCGATCATTTCCTTCATCGTCATGCCGGCCGGGCTGCTGGCGATGTTGCTCATGCCTTTCGGTCTGGACGCTCCCCTCTGGGAGGTGGTCGGATTCGGCCTCGATCTGGTGATTGCGGTCGCCAAGACGGTGTCCGGCTGGGGCGGTGATATCGGCATCGGCCGCTTGCCCGCCTGGTATTTCGCTGTTGCCGTGGCAGGCTTTCTGCTGCTGACGCTGCTGCGCACCCGGCTGCGCCATGTCGGCACATCGATCATATCAGTCGCGACTCTTATCCTGCTGCTTCTGCCGGTTCCCCGGCCGCCGGACCTGGTGATTTCGGAGGATGGTAGTCTGGTTGCGGTCGTCGCGGTCGCGGCGATCGCTTCCAACCGTGAAAACCCGCCGGATTTCATCTTCGACCAGTGGCAGCGAGCGCTGGTCCTGCCGACGCATGCAGCGCCGAAGATGCTGGATGGTCCCGCTATCCCGCCGGAAGGAGAAGACCGCCGCGTCAGGCTCTCCCGCGATCAGCAGAACGAAGCGAGGACGGCGATGCAGGCGGCGGCCGCGGGCGGCGACGCAAACCGTTTTTCCTGCGTCAAGAAGGCCTGGTGCACATCAAGGCTCGGCAATGGCCATATCGTCACCGTCATCGACAATGCCGCCTATCTCGGTCCGGCCTGCGATGCGGCCGATATCGTCGTGACATCGGTCCGCCTGCGTTTCAACAGCTGCCGCTCTGGTGGGACGCTCTTTACCGGCGAGACGCTGCGCAGGACAGGCTCCGTGGAGTTGCGCTTCACCGATGCCGGCCTGGAGGTCGTGAGCGCATTCGAGACCCTGTCGCGGCCATGGATGCGCCATCGCGCCTATGACTGGCGCAGCAACAGTTTTGCCGAATCCGGCCTGTCTGGTGTCAGTGATAGCGGCGAATGAGGCCGACGAGCTTGCCCTGTACCTTGACGCGGTCCGGCCCGAAGATCCGGGTCTCGTATGCCGGGTTGGCGGCCTCCAGCGCGATCGAGGCGCCTTTGCGGCGGAAGCGCTTCAGCGTCGCTTCCTCGTCATCGACGAGGGCAACGACGATGTCGCCGGGACTTGCGGTGCTGCCGTTGCGGATGATCACGGTGTCGCCGTCGAAGATGCCGGCATCGATCATCGAATCGCCCTTGACCTCGAGCGCATAATGTTCACCGGAGCCGAGCATGTCGGCGGGAACGACGATGTCGTGGGTATTGTTCTGGATCGCCGAGATCGGCACGCCGGCGGCGATCCGGCCCATAACAGGCACGGAGACCGAGTTGCCGTTATCGGCGACAGGTTTGGCAGGAGCGGGAGCGGCGACCGGCTGGGGCTTGCCGAGGCTGCCTTCGATGACGCTCGGCGAAAAGCCCCGCCGTGGCTGGATGCTGGGGCTGTAGGCCTCCGGAAGCTTGATGACCTCGAGTGCCCGGGCCCGGTTCGGTAGGCGGCGAATGAAGCCGCGTTCTTCGAGCGCTGTAATCAGGCGATGAATGCCGGACTTCGAGGCAAGATCGAGGGCATCCTTCATTTCGTCGAAAGACGGCGGAACGCCGGACTCCTTCATGCGCTCATGAATGAAAAGGAGAAGCTCCTGTTGTTTGCGCGTGAGCATCGACGTCAGACCCCTGATTGAAACAAATCCAGAACAGACACTATATGTTCCATATGTGTTCCGCAAGTGGCTAAATTTCCGTAAAACTTGCCGCCAACTCGTTGAGATTTTTATTTTCGTTCGCCGGATTGGCGGACAAGTCTTGCCTTGGGTGGCACTCTCACACATCTCTGCTTTGCCACGAGAGGGGATATCATGAACGCGCATTCCGCCAAACCGCATCCGCTGGATCACGTCGTGCTGCCCGTCGTCAATATCGATCTGGCGCGCGAAAGGCTCGGCAAGCTCGGCTTTACCGTTGCCGCCGAGGCGCGCCATCCCTTCGGAACGGAAAATGCCTGCGTCTTTTTTGCCGACAAGACCTATCTGGAGCCGCTCGGGGTTGCGAGCATCGCCGAGAGCGAGACGTCGGCGCGGCAAGGCAATGTCTTCACCGCCCGCAACCAGGCTTTCCGTTTCCGCTGCGGCGAGGAGGGGCTTTCGGCAATCGTCTTCGCCACCGAAGATTCTGCCCGTGATCATAAGAATTTCGCCAGCAAGGGATCGAGCGCCGGCGAGATGCTGGAGTTCAGCCGGCCGATGATGATGCCGGATGGTTCCGAGAGCGTCGGCAGCTTCAAATTGGCTTTCGCCAGCGATCTGCGGGCGCCTGATTTCTTCCTCTTCACCTGTCAGCGCATCAACCCGCTCCCGGCTGACCGTGGTGCGCTGGAGAAACATGCCAATGGCGTCATCGGCATAACCGAGGTTGCGCTTTGCGCGCCTGATGCCGCCGCATTCGGCGCCTTCGTCAGCCTCGTCGCGGCGCAGCCGGCAATCGAGAAAACCGGTTTCGGCGTCAATATCGCCGCGTCGAATGCGAGAATCAGCCTGATGACGCCGGAAGGGCTGGAGGCCTATTTCGAGATCGCCGTCTCATCCGCCGACCGCGGCCTGCGCGGCCGGGCAATCCTCTTTGCTGTCGCCGATCTTGCCGTGACAGAAGCGCATTTGGCTGCTAACGGAGTGACGTATACGCGCAAGAACAATCGCATTCTGGTGAAGCCCGCGCCCGGGCAGGGCACGCTCTTCGCCTTCGAGGAAACACGATGAGCACCGATACGAATTCCGAAGTCAAGATCGGCGAAGGCCAGGGCCAGGTCACCTTTTCAAATGCCGGCCGCCTGTCGCTGATTGCCGGCCCCTGCCAGATGGAGAGCCGCGACCACGCCTTCATGGTCGCCGGCACGCTGAAGGAGCTTTGCGAAAAGCTCGGCATCGGCCTCGTCTATAAGAGCTCGTTCGACAAGGCGAACCGCACTTCGCTTTCGGCCGAACGCGGCATCGGGATTGAAAAGGGTATGGAGGTCTTTGCCGACCTGAAGAAGGAATTCGGCTTTCCCGTCCTGACCGATGTCCATACCGCCGAGCAATGCGCCGAAGTGGCAGAGGTGATCGATGTGCTGCAGATTCCAGCCTTTCTCTGCCGCCAGACCGATCTTCTCATCGCCGCCGCCAAGACCGGCCGCGTCGTCAACGTCAAGAAGGGCCAGTTCCTCGCTCCCTGGGATATGAAGAACGTCCTGAAGAAGCTCAACGCCAGCGGCAATCCGAACGTGCTGCTGTGCGAGCGCGGCGCCTCCTTCGGTTACAACACTCTGGTTTCCGATATGCGTTCGTTGCCGATCATGGCAGCGATGGGCGCCCCCGTTGTTTTCGATGCCACACATTCCGTGGCGCAGCCGGGCGGGCAGGGGGATTCCTCCGGCGGTCAACGGGAATTCGTGGAAACGCTGGCGCGTGCAGCGGTAGCGACCGGCATTGCCGGCGTCTTCGTCGAAACCCATCAGGACCCGGACAATGCGCCTTCCGATGGCCCGAACATGGTCTATCTCAAGGACATGCCGCGGCTTCTGGAAAAGCTGCTCGCCTTCGACGCGGTCGCCAAGGCCTGACGTTCAACAGCCTGACATGATCGTGCTGTAGGCGAGATCGGACAAGCTGGTTCGAAGGCGGAAAACTGCGCCATTGTAATTTGCACGCCTTCGATTATGACAGGCTTCGAACGACTTATCACCCACCGAGCAGGAAGAACCCATGACTGCAATCACCGATATCATCGCCCGCGAGATTCTCGATAGCCGTGGCAACCCCACCGTCGAAGTCGATGTCTATCTCGAAGACGGCAGCATGGGCCGCGCGGCCGTTCCCTCGGGTGCCTCGACGGGCGCGCATGAGGCGGTCGAGCTGCGCGACGGCGGCAAGCGCTACCTCGGCAAGGGCGTCCAGAAGGCGGTCGATGCCGCCAACACCGAGATCTTCGACGCGATCGGCGGCATCGACGCCGAAAACCAGATCCAGATCGACAACATCATGATCGAGCTGGACGGCACGCCGAACAAGTCGCGCCTCGGCGCCAACGCCATCCTCGGCGTCTCGCTCGCCGTCGCCAAGGCTGCCGCCCAGGCCTCCGGCCTGCCGCTTTACCGTTATGTCGGCGGCGCTTCCGCCAGCCTCCTGCCGGTGCCGATGATGAACATCATCAACGGCGGCGCCCATGCCGACAACCCGATCGATTTCCAGGAGTTCATGATCCTGCCGGTCGGCGCCGACACGATCGCCGAAGCCGTGCGCATGGGCTCGGAAGTCTTCCATACGCTCCGCAAGGAACTTGCCGCACAGGGCCACAACACCAATGTCGGCGACGAAGGCGGTTTCGCACCGGGCCTGAAGAGCGCTTCGGAAGCCCTCGACTTCATCGTCAAGTCGGTCGAGAAAGCCGGCTACAGGCCGGGTGAGGACATCTACCTCGGCCTCGATTGCGCCTCGACGGAATTCTTCAAGGACGGCAAATACGTTCTCGAAGGTGAAGGCCGCACGCTCGAATCGGGCGCCATGGCCGAATATCTGGCCGAACTCGCCGCCAAATATCCGATCATCTCGATCGAGGACGGCATGGCCGAAGACGACTGGGACGGCTGGAAGACGCTGACCGACCTGGCCGGCAAGAAGACCCAGCTCGTCGGCGACGATCTCTTCGTCACCAATTCCGCCCGTCTTCGCGACGGCATCCGCATGGGCGTCGCCAATTCGATCCTCGTCAAGGTCAACCAGATCGGCTCGCTGACGGAGACCCTTGACGCCGTCAACACGGCGCACAAGGCAGCCTACACCGCCGTCATGTCGCACCGCTCCGGTGAAACCGAAGATTCGACCATCGCCGATCTCGCGGTCGCCACCAACTGCGGTCAGATCAAGACCGGCTCGCTGTCGCGTTCCGACCGCCTTGCCAAGTACAACCAACTGATCCGCATCGAAGAAGGTCTCGGCCCCCAGGCCCAGTATGCCGGCCGTTCGATCATCCGCGGCTGATCTGATTGGCAATGCTCGACCCGCGCCCTCCCGGCGCGGGTTTTTTGTTGCGCTTCTTTAGAGTCAACGAACGGTTAATCTCTGCGCGGTAGATTGAACGAATTGGTAATGCGTTCAAGAGCATGCGTGTATGTGGACAAAGCATCATAAGAAGAGAAAGCTCGGCCGCTTCGTCATTCCGGCCATGACGGTCGCCTTCCTTTCCTATTTCGGTTATCATTGCATTCATGGCGATTACGGCCTGCGCGCGACGGAAACGTTCGAGCATCAGCGTGTCGCACGCGAAAAAGAGCTTGCGATCTTGAAGGCGAAGCGCGAACATCTGGAAAATCAGGTCGCGCTGCTGAGTGACGGTTCGCTCGACAAGGATATGCTGGACGAAAAAGCGCGCTATCAGCTCAATATGTCGCGCGCCGACGAGATCGTCATATTCAATCATTATTCCAATTAACCTGAATTGGGTTAATTGTATTTTTCTCTGTTTTATCAATAATTTAGTGCCGAATACGAGCCATGCAATTATGGCATTGCTGTGGTCATGTTTCTTCCCTATGGTACGCGCCACCGAGAAACGACAAACCCATAGGGAGGGTTGAATGGCGCCGCGAAAGACCGCGACCGTTTCCAGCCGCAAAACTGCAGCAAAACCGGCAGCCAAGGCATCGAATGGAGGCCCTGTGGCCGACTTCGATCGCGATGAGGAGCTTAAGGCCTATCGCGAAATGCTGCTGATCCGCCGCTTCGAGGAGAAGGCCGGTCAGCTTTACGGCATGGGCTTCATCGGCGGCTTTTGCCACCTCTACATCGGTCAGGAAGCTGTCGTCGTCGGCATGCAGATGGCGCAGAAGGAAGGCGACCAGGTCATCACCGCCTATCGCGACCACGGCCACATGCTGGCAACCGGCATGGAAGCGCGCGGCGTCATGGCGGAACTGACCGGGCGCCGCAGCGGCTATTCCCACGGGAAGGGCGGCTCGATGCACATGTTCTCGAAAGAAAAGCATTTCTACGGCGGTCACGGCATCGTCGGCGCCCAGGTTTCGCTCGGAACGGGTCTTGCCTTTGCAAACCGCTACCGCGGCAACGGCAATGTCTCCATCGCCTATTTCGGCGACGGCGCCGCCAACCAGGGCCAGGTCTACGAGAGCTTCAACATGGCGGCTCTCTGGAAGCTGCCGATCGTCTATATCGTCGAGAACAACCGTTACGCCATGGGCACCTCGACCGCCCGCGCGACGGCGCAGTCGAACTACTCGCTGCGCGGCTCCGGCTTCGGCATCCCCGGAATTCAGGTCGACGGCATGGATGTTCGCGCCGTCAAGGCCGCGGCCGACGAGGCGCTCGAACATTGCCGCTCCGGCAAGGGCCCGATCATCTTGGAAATGCTGACCTATCGCTATCGCGGTCACTCCATGTCCGATCCGGCGAAGTATCGCTCCAAGGAGGAAGTGCAGAAGATGCGCTCCGAGCAGGATCCGATCGAACAGGTCAAGGCGCGCCTCATCGAAAAGGGTTGGGCTTCCGAAGACGATCTGAAGGCGATCGACAAGGATGTCCGCGACATCGTCGCCGACAGCGCCGATTTCGCCCAGGCCGATCCGGAGCCGGATGCATCCGAGCTCTATACCGACATTCTGCTCTAATCGGGGAGGGAACCCATGCCTATCGATATCCTCATGCCCGCCCTCTCTCCGACGATGGAAGAAGGCACGCTGTCCAAATGGCTGAAGCAGGAAGGTGACAAAGTCACCTCCGGCGACGTGATTGCCGAAATCGAAACCGACAAGGCGACGATGGAAGTCGAAGCCGTCGATGAAGGGATCATCGGCAAGCTGCTCGTCGATGCCGGCACCGAAGGTGTCAAGGTCAACACCAAGATCGCCGTGCTGCTGCAGGACGGCGAATCCGCTTCGGACATTTCCGCCGCTAAGCCGGCCGCCGCGGCAGCGCCCGCTGTTGCCCAGGAAGAGAAGCCGACCAATACCGGTTCCGCCTCCGCACCGCTTCCGGCCGAGCCGAAGGCCGTCGTTCCGAACGATCCCGAAATCCCGGCCGGCACCGAAATGGTGTCGACGACCGTGCGCGAAGCGCTGCGCGACGCCATGGCCGAAGAAATGCGCGCCAGCGAAGACGTCTTCGTCATGGGCGAGGAAGTTGCCGAGTACCAGGGCGCCTACAAGGTCACGCAAGGCCTGCTGCAGGAATTCGGCCCCCGCCGTGTCATCGACACGCCGATCACCGAGCACGGCTTTGCCGGCGTCGGTGTCGGCGCCGCGATGGCAGGCCTTCGCCCGATCGTCGAATTCATGACCTTCAACTTCGCCATGCAGGCGAT
The DNA here is from genome assembly GCF_030053135.1 of Rhizobium sp. BT04. Lineage (NCBI taxonomy): Bacteria > Pseudomonadati > Pseudomonadota > Alphaproteobacteria > Hyphomicrobiales > Rhizobiaceae > Rhizobium > Rhizobium sp. BT04. Next base: position 496,973 of record NZ_CP125652.1, read on the forward strand.
CGACCACATCATCAACTCGGCCGCCAAGACGCTCTATATGTCCGGCGGCCAGATGGGTGCTCCGATCGTCTTCCGCGGCCCGAACGGTGCGGCTGCCCGCGTCGGCGCCCAGCACAGCCAGGACTATGCGGCCTGGTACAGCGCCATCCCCGGCCTGAAAGTCGTCATGCCCTACACGGCCTCCGACGCCAAGGGCCTGCTGAAGGCGGCGATCCGCGATCCGAACCCGGTCATCTTCCTCGAAAACGAAATTCTCTACGGTCAGCACTTCGACGTGCCGAAGCTCGACAATTTCGTCCTGCCGATCGGCAAGGCCCGCATCCATCGTTCGGGCAAGGACGCCACGGTCGTCTCCTTCGGCATCGGCATGACCTATGCGACCAAGGCGGTTGCCGAACTCGAGAAGATCGGTATCGACGTCGAACTGATCGACCTTCGCACCATCCGCCCGATGGATCTTCCGACGATCATCGAATCGGTCAAGAAGACCGGTCGCTTGGTCACCGTCGAGGAAGGTTATCCGCAGTCGTCGGTCGGGACTGAAATCGCCACCCGCGTCATGCAACAGGCCTTCGACTATCTCGATGCGCCGATCCTGACGATTGCGGGCAAGGACGTGCCGATGCCCTACGCCGCCAATCTCGAAAAGCTCGCCCTTCCGAACGTCGGCGAAGTCGTCGATGCGGTGAAGGCTGTTTGCTACAAATAAGGGGAGGGTATCTCGATGCCGATCAATATCACGATGCCCGCCCTCTCTCCGACCATGGAAGAAGGCAATCTTTCCAAGTGGCTGGTCAAGGAAGGCGACACGGTCAAGTCTGGCGATGTGATCGCCGAGATCGAGACCGACAAGGCGACGATGGAAGTCGAAGCCGTCGATGAAGGCACGGTCGCCAAGCTCGTCGTTGCCGCCGGCACCGAGGGCGTTAAGGTCAATGCGCTGATTGCCATTCTCGCCGCCGATGGTGAGGATGTCGCCGCTGCCGCAAGCGGCGCGGGTGCCGCCGCTCCGGCGCCCAAGGCTGAAGCCGCACCTGCGCCGAAGGCCGAAGCTGCACCGGCTGCGGCCCCGTCCGCACCGGCGCCTGCCGTCGCACCCGCGGCGGTTTCGGCTGACGGCAACCGCACTTTCTCTTCGCCGCTCGCGCGCCGTCTGGCCAAGGAAGCCGGCATCGACCTCTCGGCCGTCGCAGGCTCCGGCCCGCATGGCCGCGTCGTCAAGAGCGATGTCGAAGCTGCCGTTGCCGGCGGTGGCGCCAAGGCTGCGGCCGCACCGGCGGCCGCTCCGCAGGCCGCCGCAGCCCCGGCCCCGGCCGCTGCAGCGCCGAAGGGCGCTTCCGAGGAAGCCGTTCTCAAGCTCTTCGAGCCGGGCTCCTACGAGCTCGTGCCGCATGACGGCATGCGCAAGACCATCGCTCGGCGCCTGGTCGAATCCAAGCAGACGATCCCGCATTTCTACGTCAGCGTCGATTGCGAACTCGACGCTCTGATGGCGCTGCGTGCCCAGCTGAACGATGCGGCGCCGCGCAAGGACAACGCTCCGGCCTACAAGCTCTCGGTCAACGACATGGTCATCAAGGCCATGGCGCTGGCGTTGCGCGACGTTCCCGACGCCAACGTATCGTGGACCGACAGCAACATGGTCAAGCACAAGCATGCCGATGTCGGCGTCGCCGTCTCGATCCCCGGCGGCCTGATCACGCCGATCATCCGCAAGGCCGAGCAGAAGACGCTGTCTGTCATCTCCAACGAGATGCGCGATCTCGGCAAGCGGGCCAAGGACCGCAAGCTGAAGCCCGAGGAATATCAGGGCGGCACCAGCTCGGTTTCGAACATGGGCATGATGGGCGTGAAGAACTTCGCCGCCGTCGTCAATCCGCCGCATGCGACGATCCTCGCGGTCGGCGCTGGGGAACAGCGGGTCGTCGTCAAGAAGGGCGAAATGGCGATCGCCACCGTGATGTCGGTCACGCTGTCGACCGACCATCGCTGCGTCGACGGCGCGCTCGGCGCCGAGCTGCTCCAGGCCTTCAAGGGCTATATCGAAAACCCGATGGGCATGCTTGTCTGATAGCAGCGCGGAGGCGGAAATGACCAAGACCGTTCTTTGCTATGGTGACTCGCTAACCTGGGGTTATGACGCCGAGACGATCGGCCGTCATGATTACAAAAACCGCTGGCCGAGCGTGCTCCAGGCAGTGCTCGGCAGTGAGGCGCGTGTCATCGCCGAAGGCCTGAATGGGCGCACGACCGCTTTCGACGACCACCTCGCCGATTGCGATCGCAACGGTGCGCGCATCCTGCCGACGATCCTGCAGACGCACGCACCGCTCGATCTCGTCATCCTGCTGCTCGGCACCAACGACATGAAGCCGGTTGTATCAGGTTCCGCCTTTGCCGCGTGCCAAGGCATCAGCCGGCTCGTGCGGCTCATCCGCAATCATGCCTGGCCCTTCGAATTCGATGGGCCGGAGATCTTGATCGTGGCGCCGCCGGCGATCTGCGCGACGGGCAATGTGCCCTTCGCCGCGTCGTTTCCCGGTGGCATCGAGGAATCGGCAAAGCTCGCAACGCTTTATCGTGATCTTGCCGACGAACTCGGCTGTGGCTTCTTCGATGGCAATTCCGTTGCCCAGACCACGCCGATCGATGGCATTCACCTCGATGCGGACAATACACGGGCGCTCGGGCGCGGGCTGGAATCGATCGTGCGGATGATGCTGGGGATCTGAGCATGACCGCCTTCATCGCGCTGCGGCAGGCCTCACGGCGCGATGCCTCGGAGCTGGCGATCCTGGCGGATATCGCATCGCACGGTTTTGCCTCCTGGCTCTGGTTCGCCGATGTGGCGAACGGCGTCAGCGACACGCCGCTGGAGCGGGGTCGGCTGAAGATGAGCGAGGAGGAGGCCGTTGGCGGCTGGCGGGATGCCGTTATCGCCGAGGCCTATGGCGAAGTGGCAGGCGTGGCGATCGGCCATCCGCTGGAGGAGGGCATAGCCGATATCGAGGCGAGCATCCCGGCGATCGAACCGATGCTCGCCCTGCAGAAAACGGTTGTGGGAAGCTGGTTCATCGGCAGTCTCGGCGTTTACCGCCATCTGCGCGGCATCGGCATCGGGCGCAGGCTGCTAGACGATCAGATCGACAGGGCGGATTGCCGCCCCGTCAGTCTCATTACCGCAAGTGATAACGAGGCGGCTCTGTCGCTTTATGGAAGAAACGGATTCCTGGAGGCTGCGCGCGCCGATGCCGTGCCGCTTTTCGACAACAGCAAAAGACATGCGTGGGTGCTCATGACCCGCAGCGCAGCGTAACAAAGGCAGGAAACACATGGCTGAATCCTACGACGTCATCATCATCGGCTCCGGCCCCGGCGGCTACGTCGCCGCCATCCGTGCAGCCCAGCTCGGCCTCAAGACCGCGATCGTCGAGCGCGAGCATATGGGCGGCATCTGCCTGAACTGGGGCTGCATACCCACAAAGGCGCTGCTGCGCTCGGCCGAGGTGCTCGACCATGCCAATCACTTCAAGGATTACGGCCTGGTTCTCGAAGGCACGGTCAAGCCGGATGCCAAGGCCGTCGTTGGCCGCTCGCGCGCCGTCTCCGCCCGCCTGAATGCCGGCGTCGGCTTCCTGATGAAGAAGAACAAGATCGACATCATCTGGGGCGAAGGAAAGCTTTCCAAGGCTTCGACTGGGGCTCAGCCCGGCGAGATCGTCGTCGGCAAGTCGTCGAAGCCGGTGGTCGAACCGCAGCACCCGCTGCCGAAAAACGTCAAGGGCGAGGGCACCTACACCGCCAAGCACATCATCATCGCGACCGGCGCCCGTCCGCGTGCGCTGCCCGGCATCGAGCCGGACGGCAAGCTGATCTGGACCTATTTCGAGGCGCTGAAGCCGGATGCGCTGCCGAAGTCGCTGATCGTCATGGGTTCGGGCGCGATCGGCATCGAATTCGCAAGCTTCTACCGCTCGATGGGCGTCGACGTGACGGTTGTCGAAGTCATGCCGACCATCATGCCGGTCGAGGATGCCGAAATCACCGCCATCGCCCGCAAGCAGCTGGAAAAGCGCGGCCTCAAGATCTTCACCAGTGCCAAGGTTACCAAGGTCGAGAAGGGTGCGGGCAGCGTCACCGCCCATGTCGAAACTTCAGATGGCAAGGTGCAGCAGATCACCGCCGACCGGCTGATTTCGGCCGTCGGCGTTCAGGGCAATATCGAAAACCTCGGCCTCGAGGCGCTCGGCATCAAGACCGACCGCGGCTGCGTCGTCACCGACGGTTACGGCAAGACCAATATCGCCGGCATCTATGCAATCGGCGATGTCGCCGGCCCGCCGATGCTGGCCCACAAGGCCGAGCATGAAGGTGTGGTCTGCGTCGAAAAGATCGCCGGCCTGCCGAACGTTCATCCCACCGACAAGGGCAAGGTCCCGGGCTGCACCTATTGCAATCCGCAGGTCGCCTCCGTCGGCCTCACCGAAGCCAAAGCCAAGGAGCTGGGCCGCGACATCCGCGTCGGCCGCTTCTCCTTCGCGGCAAACGGCAAGGCGATCGCGCTCGGCGAAGACCAGGGCATGGTCAAGGTAATCTTCGACAAGAAGACCGGCGAGCTGCTCGGCGCCCATATGGTCGGCGCCGAAGTCACCGAGCTCATCCAGGGTTTCGTCGTCGCGATGAACCTCGAAACAACCGAGGAAGAGCTGATGCACACGATCTTCCCGCATCCGACTGTGTCCGAAACGATGAAGGAAGCGGTGCTCGATGCCTATGGCCGTGTGCTGAACGCTTGATAATTTCCCAATCCGCCCTGTATCACGGAGTGGAAAAAACGAAAGGAAATCATCATGTCTATGGAGACGCAGGCGTTGCTGGTGTTTTTGCTGATCGGCCTGGTTGCAGGCTTCCTCGCAAGTTTGGTCGTCGGTGGCGGCGGCTTGATAAGATGCCTGCTCAGCGGCATCATCGGCGCCTTCGTCGGCGGTTATCTGTTCAGCGCGCTCGGCATTTCGCTGGGTATTGAAAACGCGCTTGTTGTGCAGATCATCCACGCCACGGTCGGCGCCATCGTCGTGGTGCTGATCGCCAGGGCGGTCGCTTAAAGGCAAAGAGGGCAGGCATGGAAGGCGTCGGCTGGATTTCGGCAATCATCATCGGCGGACTGGCGGGCTGGCTGGCCGGCAAGCTGATGGAAGCGCGCTACGGGATTTTCCTGAACATCGTGCTCGGCATCGTCGGCTCTGTCGTCGCCAGCGCCATCCTCGCGCAGTTTCATGTCGCGGTGGTTGGCGGGCGGCTCGGCTACTTCGTGACGGGTTTCCTCGGCGCCTGCCTGTTGATATTCCTTGCGCGGCTGGTGCGGCGCTAGATTTGCCGCATAGGAGCGGTAGAAAGCTGAAACTGCAATGGTGACCATCCTCGATACGATCAATCCCGACGCCAAGCGCGTGCGTCATCCCGAGAAGGCGCATCGGCCAGATACGGAGGTCATGCGCAAGCCGGACTGGATCCGTGTGAAGGCGCCGACCTCCAAGGGTTATGCCGAGACGCGCGCGATCGTGAAGGAGCACAAGCTCGTCACCGTCTGCGAAGAGGCCGGCTGCCCGAATATCGGCGAGTGCTGGGACAAGAAGCACGCCACCTTCATGATCATGGGCGAAATCTGTACCCGCGCCTGCGCCTTCTGCAACGTCGCCACCGGCAAGCCGAATGCGCTCGACATGGCCGAGCCGGAGAACGTCGCCAAGGCGGTCAAGGAGATGGGTCTGTCTCACGTCGTCATCACCTCGGTCGACCGTGACGATCTGGAAGACGGCGGCGCCGAACACTTCGAAAAGGTGATCTGGGCGATCCGTGCGGCCTCGCCGATGACGACGATCGAGATCCTGACGCCCGACTTCCTGAAGAAGCCTGGGGCGCTGGAACGTGTCGTCGCCGCCAAGCCCGACGTCTTCAACCACAATATGGAAACGGTGCCCGGCAACTATCTGACCGTTCGCCCCGGTGCGCGTTATTTCCATTCCATCCGCTTGCTGCAGCGGGTGAAGGAACTCGATCCCACCATGTTCACCAAGTCGGGCATCATGGTCGGCCTCGGCGAGGAGCGCAACGAAGTGCTGCAGCTGATGGACGATCTGCGCACCGCCGATGTCGATTTCCTGACGATCGGCCAATACCTGCAGCCGACCCGCAAGCACCATCAGGTCATGAGCTTCGTCACGCCCGACGAGTTCAAATCCTACGAGACGGTCGCCTACAGCAAGGGCTTCCTGATGGTCGCCTCCAGCCCGCTGACCCGCTCCTCCCACCACGCCGGCGACGATTTCGCTCGGCTGCGTGCGGCGCGGGAGAAGAAGCTGCTGATGGCGGCTGAGTAGGTCCGGCACTTGCTTTTTGATTGAACCGCGGCGATTTTTGCCGCGGTTTTTCTTTGAGCAGTCGACGATGAAAGTCATCTGCGGTTTGAAATCGACGCTGATCGAAGCCGACCGTATTCTGGTGATCGGCTGCCCCGGCAGCGGCAAAAGCACGCTGGCAAAGCGGCTCTCGCAAGCGCTCGACCTTGACTACATCTCCATGGACCGCGATTTCTACTGGCTACCGGGCTGGAGAAAAAGGCCGCGCGACGAGATCGACCGCCGGATCGCCAAGGCGGTGGCGGAAGTGGATCATGGATGGGACGGGCCTCAGCTCCTTCCATCTTCGCCTGCCGCGCGCAGACGCCGTCATTTGGCTTCGGCTGCCCAGATATGCATGCCTGTACGGCGCCATCTCGAGAGCGTTCCGGTATTTCGGGCGCAACCGCCCCGAACTGCCTGCCGGCAGCCCTGAACGCCTCTCGCGGGACGCGCTTGCCTATATCTGGAATTTCGAGCGCGATGCCGTACCCTTGATCGAAGCGGCGCTTCAGGAACACGGGCTTGCAGATTCCACCGTCATCATAAGATCGCGCAAAGCAGCTAACCGGTTCGCCGCTGGCCCTGGCGTGCCCGGTTCTCCAGCTAAAATCCCGCGGCCAGATGCGCGAGCTTCTTGATCTTCTTCGCCGGCCCGCTTAAGTGCCGCCTATGCCGCAATTCGAAACGCACCGTCCCGTCCCGCACACGCCCGAACAGATGTTCGACCTCGTCGCCGATGTCGAGCGTTATCCGGAATTTCTGCCGCTCTGCGAAGCGCTGGCCATCCGAAGCCGCAAGGAACGCGACGGCAAGATCTTGCTCGTTGCCGACATGACGGTCGGCTACAAGGCGATCCGCGAGACTTTCACCACACAGGTGCTGCTGAACCGGGCCGAGCACGTCATCGAGGTCAAATATATCGATGGCCCATTCAAATATCTCGACAATCGCTGGCATTTCGCCGAGACGCCATCTGGCGGCTGCACCGTCGATTTCTTCATCGATTACGAGTTCAAGAGCCGCATCTTGGGCGCGTTGATGGGCTCGATGTTCGATCGCGCCTTCCGCATGTTCACCGAAGCCTTCGAGACTAGGGCAAACAGGATCTACGCTGCGGTCTGAGGGGGCGATTGCAGGCGCCCTCAGCCTGCCAGGAGCGAATGCACCATCTCCAGCGCCGTCCTCACCGTTGCCAGCCGAACCTCGCTGCGGCCGATATCGCCGTAAAGCATCTTTCGGTGGATGAGCGCGCCGGCGCGCGATTTGGCGGCGAGATGCACGAGGCCGACCGGCTTTCCAGCCGATCCGCCGCCGGGACCGGCAATGCCGGTGACGGCAACGGCGATCGCGGCACGCGAGCGGAAGAGGGCGCCGTGCACCATCTGCCGGGCGGTTTCTTCCGACACTGCTCCGAACCGCAGCAATGTTTCCTCCTGCACGCCGAGCAGCTCGATCTTGGCTGTATTCGTATAGGTGACGAAGCCGCGGTCGACGACGGCGGATGAACCGGATATCTCGGTCAGCGCCCCGGCGATCAATCCGCCGGTGCAGGATTCGGCGGTCGAGAGCATCAGCCCGGCGGCCGTGAAGTCGCGGATGATCGCCTCCGCCGTCGAAATGATATCCTGAGGGAAAAGGCTCATCATTTCCTTCCGCGATAGACGACGGTCGCAGTCGCGATCGCCGCAATGCCTTCGCGCCGGCCGACGAAGCCGATCGTCTCGTTGGTCGTCGCCTTGACCGAGCAGCGCTCTATATCGATGCCGAGATAATCCGACAGTTTCGCCCGCATGGCGTCGCGATGCGGACCGACCCTCGGCGCCTCGGCGATCAGCGAGACGTCGGCATTCATGATCGTGCCGCCGTGCTCGCGCACGATCCGGGCGGCATGCTCGATGAAGATTTTTGAGGCTGCGCCCTTCCATTGCGGGTCGGACGGCGGGAAATGATCGCCGATATCGCCGGCGCCGCAGGTTGCCAGCAGCGCATCCGTCAGCGCATGCAGCGCCACGTCGGCATCAGAATGGCCTTTCAGCTTCTGATCATGCGGAATGAACACGCCGCAAAGTGTGACGCCATCGCCCGCTTCGAGCTGGTGCACGTCGTAGCCATTGCCGGTGCGCACGTCCGGCAGCAGGCACGCCGACAGCTTGTCGTCGGCCATTGATATATCGCGCTTGACGGTCAGCTTGACGTTATCGGGCGTGCCCTCGACGATCGTCACCGGAATGCCCAGCCATTCGGCGATCGAGGCATCGTCGGTGAAATCGCTTCGCCCGCTCGCCGCTGCCTTCTCATGTGCATCGAGAATCGTTTCGAAAGCGAAGGATTGCGGCGTCTGCGCCGCGTAAAGATGCTCGCGTGAAACCGTCGTCAGCACCGTGCCGGCGCTGTCGGCGCGTTTCAGCGTATCGGTCACAGGCGTTGCCGGCAGCACTGCCGCCGCGCCGTCGCCAAGGCTCTCGGCAATGCGGTCCAGTAGCCCATGGTCGAAGAACGGCCGCACGGCATCATGGATCAGCACATGGCTGACATGCTTGTCCTTGAGATATCTGAGGCCGGCCAGCACGGATTGCTGCCGGGTCGCACCGCCGTGCACGGTTTCGATCGGCGTTGCCGAAATGATGTGACGGAACGCTTTGGCAAACAGCGCCTCGTCGTCGGGATGAATAACGACGACGATCTGAGTTGCCAGCTCCCATGTCATGAAGTTTTCAAGCGTATGGACGATAACCGGCTTGCCGCCGATCAGGCGATATTGCTTGGGGCCTTCCTGGGAGGCGCCTGCGCGCTCGCCGCGGCCGGCGGCAACGATGACAATTCCAGCCGATATCGGTTGCTTAGAAGGCATTTGCAGCATAAATCCCCTAAAATATGCGGAATTGATCCGAGTGCTCTAACGTCTTGCTTTGGCCTTTTCCAGCATCTGCCCGAAAAATATCAATTCCCATCCCAGCCCCCTTGGCAAGCTAGGGAATAATGGCTAAAAATAATGCAGTTCTATTGTGTGCCCGAAAGATAATCATTTGATTTCCAAGGACCTCGCAGCGCCTTTCCGAATCGGACCCGTGTCCGTGCGGAACCGTGTTGTGCTGGCGCCGATGTCCGGCGTCACGGACATGCCTTTCCGCGAGCTCGCCTGGCGCTTCGGCGCCGGCCTCGTCGTCACCGAAATGGTGGCGAGCCGCGAACTGGTCAATGACACGGCTGAATCCTGGTCGCGGCTGCGGGCGGCCGGCTTCCGGCCGCATATGGTGCAGCTTGCCGGCCGAGAGGCGCACTGGATGGCGGAGGCGGCCAAGATCGCCGCCGATCACGGCGCCGATATCATCGACATCAACATGGGCTGCCCGGCCAAGAAGGTCATCGGCGGATACTCCGGCTCGGCGCTGATGCGCGATCCAGATCACGCGCTCGGCCTCATCGAGGCGACGGTCAAGGCTGCCGATATTCCCGTGACGCTGAAGATGCGTCTCGGCTGGGATGAGAATTCGATCAACGCGCCCGAGATCGCCCGCCGCGCCGAGGCGGCCGGCATTCAGCTTGTGACCATTCATGGGCGCACCCGCATGCAATTCTACGAAGGTCGCGCCGATTGGGACGCGATCCGCGCCGTCCGCGAGGTGATCTCCATTCCGCTGATTGCCAATGGCGATGTCGAGACCGCGGAAGATGCGCAGGAAATCCTGCGCCGTTCCGGCGCCGATGCCGTGATGATCGGCAGGGGCTGCCAGGGCAGGCCATGGCATGCCGGCGTCATATCAGGTGCCGCCGAGCCGCGATCACAGGAGATCGCCGATATTGCCGTCGAACACTATGCGATGATGCTGGATTTCTACGGGGAGGCGGTGGCGATCCGCCACGCCCGCAAGCATCTCGGCTGGTATCTCCAGCGTTTCGCCGCTGATCTCGCCGACGACGAAAAGGCTGCGATCATGACCTCGCGCAATCCCAGCGAGGTGGCAGCACGGCTTTACGATGCATTGGCGGCAGCTGTTGTCGACAGCCGGGAGGCGGCATGATGAAGGATATGACATCTCCGTCCGATCAGGCCGGCGGAACCGTCGCCATGGCCGTGCTCAACGCCATCCAGAACCCTGTCATCATGGTCGACGAATCCGGCTTCGTCGTGTTCGCCAATTGGGAGGCGGAGGCCTTCTTCGGCGCCAGCGCCTCGCATCTGGCGCGTTACCGCATCTCCACCTTCATTCCCTTCGGCAGCCCGCTGCTCGCCCTGATCGACCAGGTGCGTGAGCGCAAGGCCCCGGTCAACGAATATCGCGTCGATCTGAGTTCGCCCCGCCTCGGCCAGGACAAACTCGTCGATCTCTACGTTGCCCCCGTGCTCAGCGAGCCCGGCGCTGTCGTCATCGTCTTCCAGGAACGCTCGATGGCCGACAAGATCGACCGGCAGCTGACGCATCGCGCCGCCGCCCGCTCAGTCACCGGTCTCGCCTCGATGCTGGCGCACGAGATCAAGAACCCGCTCTCCGGCATCCGCGGTGCCGCCCAGCTGCTCGAACAGTCGGCGGTCGACGACGACCGGGCGCTGACCCGGCTGATCTGCGACGAGACCGACCGCATCGTATCGCTGGTCGATCGCATGGAAGTCTTTTCCGACGAACGCCCCGTCGACCGCATGCCGGTCAACATCCATTCCGTGCTCGATCATGTGAAGGCCGTCGCCAGGGCGGGTTTTGCCCGCAACATCCGTGTCACCGAGAGTTACGACCCGTCGCTGCCGGCGGTCTATGCCAATCGCGACCAGCTCGTCCAGGTCTTCCTCAATCTGGTGAAGAACGCCGCCGAAGCGGTCGGCGATCGGCCGGATGGCGAGATCATGCTGACGACGGCCTATCGCCCCGGCATCCGGCTCTCCGTCGCCGGCACCCGTGAAAAAATCTCGCTGCCGCTGGAATTCTGCGTCCACGACAATGGCCCCGGCGTTCCCGCCGATCTGCTGCCGCATCTCTTCGACCCCTTCATCACCACCAAGCCGAACGGCAGCGGCCTCGGCCTGGCGCTGGTCGCCAAGATCATCGGCGATCACGGCGGCATCATCGAATGCGACAGCCAGAACAGCCGCACGACATTCCGCGTCCTCATGCCGGCGTCGAAGGACGCCTCGCTCGAAGACGCCTCTTCCGCAAGCTCGACAGGACCTTCTCGATGACAGCCACGATCCTCGTTGCAGATGATGATGCGGCCATCCGGACCGTGCTCAACCAGGCTTTGAGCCGCGCCGGTTATGACGTCCGCATCACTTCCAACGCCGCTACCCTCTGGCGCTGGATTTCGGCAGGTGAGGGCGATCTGGTCGTCACCGATGTGGTGATGCCCGACGAGAACGCCTTCGACCTGCTGCCGCGCATCAAGAAGGCGCGCCCCGAACTGCCGGTCCTGGTCATGAGTGCGCAGAACACCTTCATGACCGCCATCAAGGCCTCCGAGAAGGGCGCCTACGATTACCTGCCGAAACCCTTCGACCTCACCGAATTGATCGGCATCATCGGCCGCGCGCTCGCTGAGCCGAAGCGCAAGCCCGCCAAACTCGAAGACGACGTGCAGGACGGCATGCCGCTGGTCGGCCGTTCGGCGGCGATGCAGGAAATCTATCGCGTTCTCGCCCGCCTGATGCAGACGGACCTGACGCTGATGATCACCGGCGAATCCGGCACCGGCAAGGAGCTCGTCGCCCGCGCCCTGCATGACTACGGCAAGCGCCGCAACGGCCCGTTCGTTGCGATCAACATGGCGGCGATCCCGCGCGACCTGATCGAATCGGAACTCTTCGGTCACGAGAAGGGCGCCTTTACCGGTGCGCAGACCCGGTCGACCGGCCGCTTCGAGCAGGCCGAAGGCGGCACGCTCTTCCTCGACGAGATCGGCGACATGCCGATGGATGCCCAGACCAGGCTGCTGCGTGTCCTGCAGCAGGGCGAATACACCACCGTCGGCGGCCGCACGCCGATCCGCACCGACGTGCGCATCGTCGCCGCCACCAACAAGGACCTGAAACAGGCGATCAACCAGGGCCTGTTCCGCGAGGATCTTTATTACCGCCTCAATGTCGTGCCGCTGCGGCTACCGCCACTGCGCGACCGCGCCGAGGATATTCCCGATCTCGTGCGCCATTTCATCCAGCAGGCCGAAAAGGAAGGCTTGGGATCCAAGCGCTTCGATCAGGAAGCGCTGGAATTGATGAAGGCCTATGCCTGGCCGGGCAACGTCCGCGAGCTGGAAAATCTCATCCGCCGTCTGATGGCGCTCTATCCGCAGGATGTCATCACCCGCGAGATCATCGACGCGGAGCTGCGCTCCGACGTACCCGACAGCCCGATCGACAAGGGGCCGATCCGCAGCGGCTCGATGACGATCGCGCAAGCCGTCGAGGAAAACATGCGCACCTACTTCTCGGGCTTCGGCGAAAGCCTGCCGCCGCCCGGCCTCTATGATCGTGTGCTGACGGAAATGGAGTATCCGCTGATCCTCGCCGCCCTGACGGCGACGCGCGGCAACCAGATCAAGGCGGCCGATCTTCTCGGTCTCAACCGCAATACCTTGCGCAAGAAGATCAGGGAACTGGGTGTCTCGGTCTATAGGAGTTCCCGCACCGCCTGAGCGCGTTCGCGCTTGTACGGTGCTCCCGGAAATCTTAGGACTACCCATCTAAGTGGTTGAGACAATTATATTTCTTGCGATAACGTTCTGCGAGCGTCTGGCGCTGATTTCGGCCCCCAGGCACCCAATTTAGCGCTCGCAATCGGGTGACCGCTGACGTCATCGACGGTTACACTCGTCAAAATCCCGCAAGCCGCTGAACCAGCCAGAACGCCGACACCGATCCAATCACGTACGCGAGACGGAGGCGCAGCCGGAGAATGTCGGCCACCAACAGTCGAACACCGGCCATCGTCAGCAGGGCCGCGGCAACGAAGACAAGCTGTCCTGCCTCGACCCCTAGATTGAAAGTAAGTAGTGCCAGCGGCACGTCCTTCTGCGGCAAACCGATTTCCCGCAAGGCACCGCCGAAGCCGAAGCCGTGCAACAAACCGAAGAGGAAACTTATGATCCATGGATACCGGCTTGAGAGATCCCGCCTTCCTTGATCTGACCGAATGATCTCCGCGCCGACGAACATGATGCTGAGCGCTATCAGCGCTTCTACCGGAGGCTGCGGCACGGCCGCGATCCCGAGCGTGGCGAAGGCGAGCGTCACCGAGTGCGCTACCGTGAAGGAGGTAATGGTCGCAAGTAGCGCCCTTGGATTCCCGATCAAAAGCAGGAGCGCGAACACGAACAGGAGATGGTCCACGCCCGTCACGATGTGCTGGACGCCGAGTACGAAATACGTCCGGGCCGTGGCCATCGCAGTTGGCGTCGCGGCGATCACGACGTCCGGATAGTCGGGCGAAACGCGGCTCGTCTGCGTTGTGCCATCGAAATTGACCACTCTGATCAGCGCATCCGTGTAGGTCGACGCGAGGCCGTTGATGGCGACCACGCCGCCCGCCAGACCGCCCTCGCACACCGCCTGCCAGCGGGTGATGAAAGCATTGTCGATGAAACCGCCTGCGCGGTCGCCGTCCTGCATGCAGGACGGAGGGAGGAGCACGTCGAGCGCCATCTTGTAGTCGCCCTGGGCGGGAACCTTCCACGTCAATGCGTAGTGATGCGTTGCAACCTCGTTGATCTCGAGGTAGGCCGGCCTCAGCTCATGCGCACCGGCTGCGGAACAGGCGAGAAGAACGAAGCCGATGATAAGGTAGATGAATCGGGTCATCTGACCCCCGATGTCTTGATTGCCGATGCGGACATGCCGGTCGGCCAGACCACGCGCACCTCGTAGTGCTTCTTCATGTCTTCGTAGCGCTGGGCGGCGATCTGCGACCGTCTTCCACTCTCCCAGTCAAGCCGGACAGCCTCTCGCACATCCGCAAGCGGCGGCGTGCCTCCCTCTTTCTTCTCATCGACATAGACCAGGTGGCCGCCGAAAGGAGAGTTCAAGGGTCCGACCCACTCGCCTTCGGGGACGAGTTTCAGGGCCGCGACGAAGTCCTCGCCGAAGATGCTGGCAACGACGTCGGCATCCGACAGTTCCATTCGTTCGGGAAGAAGGGTCGGATCGCCAGCGGTTTCCTCTGAAGTCGCAGCTGTTTCGAGGCGCGCCCGGACAATTTTCGCTCTTTCTACGGTGCTCTCGGATGAAACTTTGCCGTCGAAGAAGATCTGGCGGAACGCCAACCTGTCCTGAGTGCGGAACTTTCCGGCATTTGCCGCGAGATACGCCTCCAGTTCTCCCTCCTTCGGTATCAGTTCTTCAGCGCTCGGTTCGAGCAGGAACTCCATCTTCTGCTGCATGCGACGCCGCACGAGGGTGTCGTCCTTGTCGAGGCTCATCTTCAATCCCTCCCTGTAGAAGACCTCCTCCTTGACGCGGCTGTCGACCATGTTTGCGAACTCCGCTTCGGTCGGCGGTCGCTGCCAGGTTCGCGAGAAGCTCTCGAACAACTGGCCGAGCTCGCCCTGTCCGAGCTCGATCACCTGGCCATCCGCCGACACCGGCGAGCGGGTCACGGCCGAATACAGACCGAAGACCGTGACGCCCAGCAGTAGAAAGTGCACCAACGGTTCCCTAATGATCGTTTTGAGGATCTTCATCCCAGGCTCCTGGCTGTCCGTAAACTCGGCATGCGCACGGTGGTCCTCATGCTGGATTGTACCAGATCGGCGAGGTGTAGGCCCGCTCCTGGGTCTTCATCCGCACCTCGGGTCCCATCTCGATGCCGAAATATTTGGCGTCGTAGGCGGTCCACCGCGGCGTGGGAATTTCGAGAACGCGACCATAGTAGAACGCCCTCTGGCTCGGATCGAATTCAGGGTCCTTCCAGAACGCGATCAGTTCGGAGGAGCCGATCGTGTTCGTGAAGGTGGCGTTGGCGACATCGACGGTATCGCCGACGGGGGGCAGCTTTCCATCCGCCCCTGGTTTGCGCGCGTCGGACCAGGCGACGTCGTAGACCTTCTCGTGGACTTCGCCCGCCGCATCGAGCCAGCCCTTCACCACCTGGTAGCGGTCGAGGTTGGCACCGATCGGATCCTTCAAAGCGGCGACCAGGAAGGTGGGAACCTTTTCGTTCGGAGCGGGGCCGATGTCGCCGCCCATTGGGACACCCTTCGTATATCCGGCGATTGCCGGGCTGCGGCTGGTGGCGTCGGCCTCATCGAAATCGAACCCGCCGAAGAAACGCACCAACATCCGTGGTCCCGTGGTCGCATAGGTTTCCCGCCGTTTCATCGCGTCGAAGATGGATGCGCGGGTGTTGTCTTGCGCCCAGACTGCCGCGTAGCCAGATGCCGTCTGCTCCCAGCCCGTAATGGTTATGCCAAGGCTGGGATTCTTCATGAACGGATGTTTCCAGCGCTCGGCATTCGGCTCATTGCTCGAGATCTTTCCCCAGAAGTTGTCGTCGTCCGCGGTGGAAAGGCCGGTATGGGAATCCGTGCTGCCCACCAAACCGAACTTGTAGGGATTGACCCCGAGTTCCTTTTCGAGCTTCAAGCCGGTCTGAAGCGCGGAGCGGGTATACTCGTACTGCAGCATGTCAGGCGTCTTCTTCTGGCTGACATCCAGATTACCCTTGTCCCAGCGCTCAAAATTGGCGAATTCGTCGTTGGGAGAAAGCAACGGGTGCGTCTCGCCGTCGCCTTTCATCTGGGTGGTCTCGTAGAGAACCTCCCAGCGCGTGCGCTGCTCCGCATATTCCCGGTCGATGGGTTTGCCCGTGAACGACTCGATGATCGGGAACATGGTACCGTTGCTGAGATTGCCGTTATGGGCGATCGCCAGCGCCTGGCCGCCTGTCTTGTCCTCATAGGCTGCAAGCCACTTCCACAGATCGCGGGGATTGTTGCTGCCGAGAGGCGGCTGGGTAGTGTAAGGCTCGATCATCGCCGCCTTGTCGCCGTTGTCACGGAAGATGACGTTGCGGTGGAGGTTGTTGCCCGTGGCAAGCGACGTCCATTCGTAGCCGATCAGCGCGGTGAAGCGGCCCGGCTCATTCGCCTCCTCGGCGGCATCGATGATGCTCTGCCAGGTGGACCTGTAGGCGGCTGTTCCGGGTCGATAAAGGAGATCAGGAGGGAATTTCCCTTGGGAGAACGTGGTGACGATGTCGTAGGCGGCCGCCGCCCCTTGGCCATTCTGGATCATGTCGAACCAGCTCCGGGCCTGGGCGTTCTTCAGAATCTCCGGCTTGCCTGCCATAAAGTCGGCAATGAAGCCGAGATTGTCGGAGTGATCGGTGACAACCAGGAAGTCGAGGGGCCTTGAGAGCTTGACCGGCTGGCCGCTCGAGGCGGTGATCTCCGCACCCTTTGCAAGTCTATAGGCCTCGCGCGGCCCTATCCTGGCCCCTGCCGCGCCCGCGTCGAACGACAGGTTGGTATGCAGGTGGGTGTCGCCGAAGAGCGGCCGCATCGGAAAGTTACGTCCGGCCCAGGGCGAATAGGGCCGCTTCTTCGGAAAGATATCGGCACCGGTGGCCTTGGTGATGTCACCGATGTCGGTATGAACTGCATCCTGGGACCAGACCGGGTGAGGCATTCCGGCGGACAGAAGTCCGACCAAGGCGATACCCGTCCACAAGTCGCGTCTGTTACGACTGCTCTTCAAGTACATTCTCGTTCTCCTCTAGCGAACACAGTTTCGGCTTCCATGTCGGAATCTCGAAATCGCAAGTTCCAGGTTTTGATCAGTCCACATTGACGACGACGTAGCGGCGCCCGGCGGACTGATAGTATGCTCCTCCACATCGCCAGACGACCGCTCCGCCGACGCTCGTCTTCGCACAGCCGGCAGGCAGGGCGGCGACATACATCGAAGTACGACGGATGGTTCTGCGCGTTGTCCGGCGAGCCACGCCTGCCACGCTGCCTGGCGTCGCAAGAAGATCAGGGAACTTGGCGTCTCGGTCTACAGGAGTTCCTGCACCGCCTGAGCGTGTCCGGGTTTGCACGGTGTGCTGCGGTGAGCACGGGGAGGATCGCTCTGTGATCCTCATCCATCAGCGTTCCATGCGCCGCGGCAAGCGGCATCAGCCGAAAAGTCATGAGCTTCATTGACGTCTCCACCGTACCAAACTCGATCTGCTGTTCCAGGCGTCGTTCTCAGAACTGGATGACGACGCCGAGGATCGGACCCTGCTGGACGACGTCGAAGACAAAGCCGTCGTTGTCGTAATCAACGCCGAGTGCGCGGTATCCCGCAACGGCCGAGATCGTGTCGGTGAACTTGTAGCCGAGCGCGAGCGCCAGATCCCAGTCTAGATCCGCGCCGCCGGCGCCGACGAGACCCCATCCTGTCAGATAGATCTCCGGCGTGAAGAAGTAGTTGCCTCGGACGCCGACCAGACCGTCGACCCAGGTCGCGCTGTCATCGGCCTCGACGCCACCGAGGATCCCGCCATGGAAGGAGATGTTGGTGTCGACCGACCACACTCGGATGCCGCCGACGACATCGAGGTGTCCCGACTGGTCCTCCAGCACCGAGTAGCCGACCCCGAGAAGTCCGGCGAAGGTCTTTGAGGTGACGTCGACGCTGTCGGCGAGAATGCCAAGCGGCGTATTCGCGTCTGCGCCAAGCTTGGTGTAGATGATGTCGCCGAAGATGCTGAACCGGTCGTACCGCGCTTCACCGGCGGCCATGAAGGCGAAATCGAGGTTCTGCAGGATGTCGCCGAAATCGGAGTCGATATGAACCTCCGGCAATCCGAACTGTGCAATGTCTCCGGAAATCCCTGCCATCCAGAAATACGGCGCGACGGTGAAGGTCCAGCCGCTCGGGCTCTCGACTACTTTTGCATCGGGTGTTAGCGGCGTCGGATCGGCTGCCCAGCCGGGCGAGGTTGCCACGAGACCCGCGCAAAGGACCGCCGCGCGTAGAAGAAAAGCCGTCATGAAAGTCCCCCCTGCTTTGTCGGTCTCCATCGTGGTCGCCGACCAATCGAACATATCATCGATCTCCGCTCAACTCTGGCGCAACACCCGCCTGCGGATAAGTATGTTACAGTAGCATCTGTCCGTCTGTGGCATTGCCCGCATTTGTCCCGCCGATGTCGGAGTCAGGGTCTGCAGCTCGGCGTTGGGCGTACCTCGTCCTAGCTTTTCCTTCATGCTGGGCGCTTGTCGAATGCGTTCGCCAGGCCAGTTTTTCTAGCAATAATAGACGCCGGCGGCGCAACGCCGGACCGTGCGGCGCGCAACTCCAGCGACACTCACAGGCGTCAGCGGGCGGCCAATCCTGGCCTCTGCTGGCGTGAAGACCCCATCCACTCCCGGGATCGAAAGCCCGTTTCCAAGTTCGAGGCCGGACACGCCGATCGCCGTAGCGAGCAGCAGGGTTTTCAGTTTTCTTACGACGGTCATTTGGTGCCTCCCATGGCAAGGTGATCAGGAAGCTCGTCAATATCGGCAAGCTTCGTCAGGTCGACTTTCTCGGCGTTCGTGATGTTTTTGAAACCGAAATCGTCAGCAACGACATCGGTGCCTGTCTTCCAGTCACTGATCTGGATGCTGTATTGTGGGCTTTGATCCACCTGGCTTGCGGTGATGACATATCGACAGGGATATGGATGCTCGCCCTGAGCGATCCATATCTGCCAGTCGACTTCCTTGGTGCGGAATGCAAGGTGGTCGCATTCGACGCCGCCGATCACACCGCTGCCGAGGTCCTTGACGTCGACCACGTCGCGCATCAACTCGTCATAGGCATCCGGGAGCAGAAGATCGGCACCCGGAACGGGTCTATGGAGCTTGTCCCGCAATTCGTCGATCAGGTGATCTATGGTGCCTGGAACTTCTGTCTGGGCATAGAGGTTGGCGTTCTTGCCGAGCAGCGAGAGCGTCTTGCCGTCGAATGTGACCTCGACGTTGGCGAACCCACCAAACCGGGTAACCCGGAGTTTATCCGGTCGGCCCATTTCAATCTTGCCGGAACTTGCCAGCAGAAGCTTCTGATGGTCGACGGTGACCACCTCCAGGTTGGTGTCATACGAAAAGGAGATCGCCTTTTCTGCGGCCAGGTAGTCGGACATGGTTTTAACGAGCTTCTTGGCGTCTGCGTCGGCTGCGCTTGCAGCCGATCCACATCCCAAGGTGACCATCAAGCCGAGTGCCGCGGAAGACGCCGCCGCCACGGCAGGGTGCAAGGCTCGCTGGGGTGCTTTGGTCATCGACGAATCCCTTCGAATTGGTTTGGTCGGACGACTGAGATCGCTCCATGGGTCCCGAGTATGAAAGAACGACTGTCAGCGACCTACAGCCTACACGGACAGGACGGCGCGCGCGTGTAACATCGGGTATGTTCTGTTGGCAGTTTTCCTGACATCCGCTTCTACAAGCACTACCGCGGCTCAAGGGCCTCGGAGCCGTCGATCGGCCGCGACATCGTCGCCTGCGCCTCGTCCATTGCAAGCAGTCCGGCCGTTCGCAGATCGGCGATCACCCGTGCGCGGTCCTGCGGCTGGAAATTGCGCGTGTTGAGTTCGGCCACGATGTTCGGAATGAAATCGGGTCTCATTTCGTTGAACCGCGCGGCCTCTCTGCGGGCGCCCTCAATCATTCCGGCGTCGACGTAGATGACGGCAGCCACCGCATGGAATAGCGGGAACTTCTGCAGGTCCGCCTGCCTGATGTCGATGACCGCAGTCTTGTCGTCGTGCAGCATGTAGGCTGCGAGTGCGCGCGTTCCGCGATAGTAGCCGCAGCCGGCAGGGTTGAGAGCAATGGCACTATCCAGCAATGCGGCCCCGCGCTGCCACTCCCCGCTCATCGCCAGCCGGGTGCCAAACTCTCCTAGCAATTCGGTGTCGTTCGGATTGGTCGCCAGTGCCCGTTCGCCGATCTGAAGTGCTTCCGGAACCCGCTGGCTGAAAAACAGCGCCGTTGCCGGGATCCAGTTGAACGGCACGGCGGGCGGCCTGAAAGCTGCGATCTATCGGCGCGGACGAAATGGGCTTCCGATTGAACCTGAAACGATCCTCGTCGAGATAGAGGATGGACAACATCGCCCAGGCGGTCGCAAAGGATGGATAGCGGGCGACAGCGCTTTCGAGGCAGTTTCGAACCTCGCCGTGCCGCTCGGTGCTCAACTCGGCACGGTAAGCATAAAAGCTCAGCGTGCAGCCGTAGACGCCGAGATCATCAGGCGGGTTGGAGACATCGGCCTGGGCGATGATGCCATAGGGCTGCGCCACCGCGGTCGCAACCTTGTTTGCGACGTCGGACTGGATGGTGAACAGGTCGCGGACGCCGATGTCGTCGTCGTAGGTCTGCGACCAGAGGATCTCATCGGTCTCTGTGTCGAGCAGACGTGCCGTCACACGCACTCGGCTTCCGGAAACGCGGACACCGCCTGCCAGCAGGAAACGTACGCCAAGTTCCCGGCGAATCCGCGATGTCTCCACCTCTGGCGGCAACGATTTGGACGTCTCGCGACCCGAAGACCCTGATCTCCTTGAAGCGGGGAAGGGCAGTGAGCAGTTCCTCTGTCAGGCCAGTCTTGTAGAGTTCCGCCTGAGGACCATCACCGAGATTAGCAAATGGAGCGATCACCAATGTCGGGCCATCAGATCCCGCTATGTCGGCAGTCGGGAAGGGCCAGATCCAGCCAAATCGAATGGAGGTCAAGTCGGCCAGGGCTGCAGCGCCGCCTGATTGGAACAGCCGGACGGTTGGACAGGCAACACGGTGAAATTGGACGTGCCGACCGTTGTAAACCTGCGCCTTGATCCGTTCGAGCGTACGGCCTTTTTCAAGGGTAACGTTGGTTCACAAGAATACTTTGAATGGTACAAGTTCGAGTTTTGGCGTTTCGTCCTCGTTCAGCAAAAAGTTGAAGAGCTGGCGAAGACTGCCATTGAATTTCCGCCGATGCAGAAGGGCGCAAGCTTCGGAATAGACGCAGTCAAGGCACAAATCGCCGAGGCCATGCGCAAGCAACACGCACAGTAAGCCAAGTTGCACGTCGCATGGCGCGGCACGTCAATGCGGGTGGAGGGCTTTTCTGCCTCCAGCCGCATTGAACCAGCTTTTGTCGAGGGACGGCGTCAAGCCTCCTCACGCCGATCGGCTTGCGGCCGCACGCTGATCCGCACCGATGTGCGCATTGTTGCCGCCACCAACAAGGACCTGAAGCAGGCGATCAACCAGGGCCTCTTCCGCCAGGATCTCTATTACCGCTTCAATGTCGTGCCGCTGCGCCTGCCGCCGCCCGGCCTCTATGATCGTGTGCTGACGGAAATGGAGTATCCGCTGATCCTCGCCGCCCTGACGGCGACGCGCGGCAACCAGATCAAGGCGGCCGATCTTCTCGGTCTCAACCGCAATACCTTGCGCAAGAAGATCAGGGAACTGGGTGTCTCGGTCTATAGGAGTTCCCGCACCGCCTGAGCGCGTCGAGGGCGCGATAAAAAAGAAGGCGGCGGGCCCTCATGTTTGCCCACCGCCCACCCCTCCCGGCGTCCGCCGCCACGGTCGGGAGGAGAGGTGAGCCTATCTGAGCCAGGTCGCGGTTTATATCCAAGCAGAGAAACAAAACTGCGGTGTCATTCTACAGTCACATAAGTATTTGTGAGGAGTGATTTGACGCCAGGCGAATGTCATTGAAGTTGCTGCGGTCGTCGTCGCCTTGCCTGTGGATAAGCTGTGGATATCCGGTGGACGACACGATCAATCAGCGGTCGATAACGTCGCCGATTCCAATCGCATGTTGCCTATCCGTTCCGAATCTCATTATTTGCCGTTGCTGCCGTCGACCTCCGCCGCAAACGTCGTCGATCGCATGCCACGGGCGCTCCGACTGTTGTCGTGGAGCGCCCTTTTTCTTTACGCTCAGGGGCTGACGGGAACTGCGACATCGTGTTTTGGTCAACTTGGCGGGATGAGCCTCGCATATCGTTGCGCATGCCATAGATTACGCGAGTCGGTCGTCGATCGATCGCGCGACGCCGGTGATCGGCCGGCCCAGTTCAAAATTTTCGGGAGCTGCATGATGGAATATCGTCGTTTGGGAAAGTCGGGGCTGCAAGTGAGCGAGTTCTCCTTCGGCTCATGGGTCACGTTCGGCAAGCAGGTCAACGGCGGCGACGCCGTCGACCTCATGAAGCTTGCCTATGACAACGGGGTGAACTTTTTCGACAATGCCGAAGGTTACGAAAGCGGCAAGTCCGAAATTGTCATGGGCGAGGCGCTCAGGTCGCTTGGTTGGAGCCGCGACAGCTTCGTCGTCTCGAGCAAGGTCTTCTGGGGCGGTCAGAAACCGACGCAGCGCGGTCTGTCGCGCAAGCATGTGACCGATGCCTGCCACGCGGCGCTCAAGAGGCTTCAGGTCGATTACCTCGACCTCTATTTCTGCCACCGCCCCGACATCGACACGCCTGTCGAGGAAACCGTCCGGGCGATGCATGATCTCGTCGCCCAAGGCAAGGTGCTCTACTGGGGAACGTCGGAATGGTCCGCGCAGCAACTGACGGAAGCCTACGCCGTTGCCCGGGACCTGCGCATCACGCCGCCGACCATGGAGCAGCCGCAATACAACATCTTCGAACGCCAGAAGGTCGAGTCCGACTATCTCAGACTCTACGACCTCATCGGCCTCGGCACAACGATCTGGTCGCCGCTCGCCTCCGGCGTCCTGACCGGCAAATACAACAACGGTGTGCCGGCCGACAGCCGCATGAACCTGCCGGGCTACGAGTGGCTGAAGGAAAAATGGTCCAGCGATGCCGGCCGCGCCCAGCTCGCACAAGTTGGCGAACTGGCAAAGCTTGCCGACGAGATCGGCATGTCGATCACCCATCTCGCGCTTTTGTGGTGCCTCGCCAATCGGAACGTCTCGACCGTCATTCTCGGCGCGTCGCGCGCCAGCCAGTTGCAGGACAATCTCGCGGCCCTCCAGCACAGGCACAAAGTCACGTCCGACGTGCTGGATCGGATCGACCTGATCGTTGGAAACAAGCCGGAAGAACCGCGTCGCTTCTAAAAACTGTGACGGGCCGAGGGCATGCACGGCTTGACAACGTGACGGGGTGCGTTGCATTTTCGCCACAATGCGTTGCTTAAAGGTCACGCAAGGGTTTTGGTATTTCGCTCCCGATCGAGTCGTTAGCGCGCTGGCTTTCTTAAGCCGGCGTTGCTCGGTTTCGATCGGATGGCGAAGGCGGCGGCTGCCGTCTGAAGAGAGGCCGAATGACGCAGGATGGGGTATCGCCGGCGGCGGCAGGCGAGGCGGTGACGACGGTGACCGATCGTCGCGCCCTTTTCGCCGTGCCCGGCCTGGTGCTTGCCGGCGGCGCGCTTCTCTGCGCCACGGTGACGCTTTTCGTGCTGCTTGGTCTCACCCCGATCGCGCCGAGTTCGCATGTCGTCATCACCTCGGTGATCGTCAATTCCTTCTTTGTCCTGACGCTGCTGGCGCTGATCGGGCGCGAGGTGGCAAGGCTGCTCAAGGCGCGTACCCGCGGCCGTGCGGCCGCCCGTCTGCACATCCGCATCGTCGTGCTGTTCTCGATCGTCGCGATCACCCCGGCGATCCTCGTCGCCATCTTCGCCAGTATCACGCTGAACGCCGGTCTCGACCGCTGGTTTGCGCTGCGCACCCAGTCGATCGTCAGCTCGTCGCGCAATATCGGCCAGGCCTACATGATGGAGAATGCCAGCTATCTCCAGGGGCAGACAGTCTCCATGGCCAACGATCTGGAGCGCAACCGGGCGCTCTATAGCCTCGACCGGACGGGTTTTGCCGACCTGATGACACGCCAGGCGAGGGGCCGCGGCCTGCTCGGCTCCTTCCTCGTCGAGCGCGACGGCTCGGTGATCGTCCAGGCTGACATCGCCACCGAAAAACCGTTGCCGGCGATCCCGCAGGATGCGCTGGAAAAGGCCGCTGCCGGCCAGCCGACGCTGATCCCGCCCGGCGTTACCAACCTCGTCGGCGCCATCATCAAGCTCGACGCCATCCAGGGCACCTTCCTCTATACGGTGCGCGCCGTCGATCCCAAGGTCATGGGCGCCATGCGGATGATGGAGGAGAACGCCACCGAATACCGGTCGATGGAGGCCAACCGCTTCTCGCTGCAGGTCGCCTTCGCCGTGCTCTACATCGGCTTCGCGCTGATCGTGCTGCTCGCGGCGATCTGGACGGCGATCGCCGTTGCCGACCGCATCGTCCGGCCGATTCGCCTGCTGATCACCGCGGCCGACAGCGTCGCATCGGGCAATATGGATATCGTCGTGCCGGTGCACGCCGTCGATGGCGACGTGGCCAATCTGTCGCGCACCTTCAACAAGATGATCTCTGAGATCCGCACCCAGCGCGACGAGATCCTCGAAGCCAAGGACGAGGTCGACGACCGCCGCCGCTTCATCGAAGCGGTGCTGTCGGGCGTCACTGCCGCCGTCATCGGCGTCGAGCAGGATCGTCGCGTCGCCATCGTCAACAGTTCGGCCGAAACGCTGATGTCGCTATCGGCCGACGAGATGCTCGGCAAGCAGCTGGTCGACATCGCGCCTGAGGTCGATCACGTGCTGACCGAGGCGGCGTCGCGTCATCGCGGCGATTTCCGCAAGCAGATCGCGTTGGTGCGTGGCGGCACTGTGAGGACGCTGAGCGTGCAGGTCACCCGCGAGGAAGTGCGCGATATGAGCGAATCCTATGTGATTACGCTCGACGACATCACCGACCTCGTCATCGCCCAGCGCTCGACCGCCTGGGGCGACGTGGCAAGACGCATCGCCCACGAGATCAAGAACCCGCTGACCCCGATCCAGCTTTCCGCCGAGCGCATCCAGCGGCGTTACGGCAAGCAGATCGACCCGAATGACCGGACCGTCTTCGACCAATGCACCGATACGATCATCCGCCAAGTCGGCGATATCGGCCGCATGGTCGACGAATTCTCCGCCTTCGCCCGCATGCCGAAGCCGACCAAGGAGCCGAGCGACTTGCGCGACATCCTGCGCGACGCGATCTTCCTGCGCGAGATGGGCAATCATCATGTCAGCTTTGCGCAGGATTTCGGCGAGCAGCCGCTGGAGGGCCTGTTCGATAGCCGCATGCTCGGCCAGGCTTTCGGAAATCTGATCAAGAATGCCGTGGAAGCGATCGAAGCCGTTCCGAGCGACGAACGGGACGAACGCAAGATTCTCGTTCGCGCCGCCTTCGATTCCGGCCGCGACCGGTTCACCGTCGATGTCATCGACAATGGCCGTGGCCTGCCGGTGGAGAACCGCCACAGCATTCTGGAACCCTATATGACGATGCGCGAGAAGGGCACCGGCCTTGGCCTCGCCATCGTCAAGAAAATCATCGAGGAACATGGCGGGCAGCTCGAACTGCACGATGCGCCCGCCGATTTTGACCGGGGAAGAGGGGCCATGATCCGCGTGCATCTGCCACGCCTGGATCCGACACCCGCTGCTCCCGCAGCCAATGACAAGGAAAGCGTTTATGGCCTCTGATATTCTCGTCGTCGACGACGAGCACGATATTCGCGAGATCGTTTCCGGCATTCTCTCGGACGAGGGCCACGAAACGCGCACGGCCCACGACAGCGACAGTGCGCTGGCGGCGATATCCGACCGCGTGCCGCGGCTGATCTTCCTCGATATCTGGATGCAGGGCAGCAAGCTCGATGGTCTGTCGCTGCTCGACGAGATCCGGACCCGCCATCCGGATCTGCCCGTGGTGATGATATCAGGCCATGGCAACATCGAGACCGCCGTCTCGGCGATCAAGCGCGGCGCCTTCGATTTCATCGAGAAGCCTTTCAAGGCCGACCGGTTGATCCTGATCGCCGAGCGGGCGCTGGAAAATTCCAAGCTGAAGCGCGAGGTCTCCGAGCTGAAGCGCCGCACCGGCGACGCGCTGGAGCTGATCGGCACCTCGGTCGCCGTTTCGCAGCTGCGCCAGACGATTGAGAAGGTCTCGCCGACCAACAGCCGCATCATGATCCTCGGCGCATCCGGCTCCGGCAAGGAGCTGGTGGCGCGGATGATCCACAAGAAGTCGGCCCGTGCCAACGGCCCCTTCGTGGCGATCAACGCTGCCAATATCACGCCCGATCGCATGGAGGTGGCGCTGTTCGGCACCGAGGGGACGCCCGGTCAGGCGCGCAAGATCGGCGCGCTTGAGGAAGCCCATCGCGGCATCCTCTATCTCGACGAAGTCGGCGAGATGCCGCGCGAGACGCAGAACAAGATCCTGCGGGTGCTGGTCGATCAGCAGTTCGAGCGCGTCGGCGGCTCCAAGCGCGTCAAGGTCGATGTCCGTATCATCTCCTCGACCGCCTATAATCTTGAGAGCCGCATCACCGAGGGCTGGTTCCGCGAGGATCTCTATCATCGCCTCGCCGTCGTGCCGGTGCGGGTGCCGGCACTTGCCGAGCGGCGCGAGGACATTCCCTTCCTCGTCGACCAACTGATGCGCCAGATATCAGAGCAGGCCGGCATCCGTCCGCGCCGCATCGGCGACGACGCCATGGCCGTGCTGCAGGCGCATGATTGGCCGGGCAACATCCGCCAGTTGCGCAACAATATCGAACGGCTGATGATCCTTGCCCGCACCGACGGGCCGGATGCGCCGATCACTGCCGACATGCTGCCGACCGATCTCGGCGACATGCTGCCGAAAGTTTCCGCCAAGAACGATTATCACATCATGACGCTTCCGCTGCGCGAAGCCCGCGAGATGTTCGAGAAGGACTATCTGATCGCCCAGATCAACCGCTTCGGCGGCAATATCTCGCGCACCGCCGAATTCGTCGGCATGGAGCGCTCGGCGCTGCACCGCAAGCTGAAGTCGCTCGGCGTCTGATCCTTTCCGGCGCTGCCGACGCCGCGCCGTGCCCCTTATATCGCCCCCGGAAGACCAGGTTTCCCATGCCGAGAATTGCCTATGTGAATGGCCGTTACGTCAAACATTCCGATGCCAGCGTGCATATCGAGGATCGCGGTTATCAATTTGCCGACGGCGTTTATGAGGTCTGCGAGGTGCGCCATGGCTATATCGTCGATCTCACCCGCCATCTGAACCGTCTCGACCGTTCGCTCGGTGAACTCAGCATCGGCTGGCCGATGGGCCGGGCGGCGCTGACCCAGGTCATTCGCGAGACGCTGCGCCGCAACCATGTCCGCAACGGGCTTTTTTATATGCAGGTGACGCGCGGCGTGGCGCGGCGCGATCATGTCTTCCCGGCCGAGGGAACGCCGCCTTCGCTTGTCATCACCGCCAAGAGCACCGATCCCAAAATCATCGCCGCCAAGAATGCCAACGGCATCAAGGCAATCACAGTGACCGACAACCGCTGGGACCGCGTCGACATCAAATCCGTCGGCCTGCTGCCGAATGCCTTGGCTCGCCAGCAGGCCAAGGAGGCCGGCGCCCAGGAGGCGATCTATGTCGATGGCGACGGCATGGTGAAGGAGGGGGCGGCGACCAATGTCTGGATCGTCGATTCGAATGGAACGCTGGTGACGCGGCCGGCCGAACACGGCATTCTGCGCGGCATAACCCGCACCACCTTGATCGACGTCGCGGCCAAGCTCGGATTGCCGATCGCCGAGCGGAATTTCTCCGTTTCAGAAATGCTCGCGGCCCGCGAGGTCTTCCTCACCGCAGCCACAAGTATTTGTTTTCCGGTCGTTTCCGTCGATGGCCAGACCATTGCCAACGGTCATCCCGGCAGCCTCTCGCAGAAAGTCCGCGAGGCTTTTTTCGACGTTGCGGAAAAGATTGCGATTTGATACCAAGATTTGCTGGACAGGTGGAATGAGGGTGCCGCCGGTCTTCGCATGGTGAGGTTGATTGATATTCTACCGGCCAGATCAGGTCGGCAATAAAGAAAGAAGCGGCGCGATGGCGGAACGTTCTCAGAATCTGCAGGACTTATTTCTCAATACTGTTCGCAAGCAAAAGATTTCCCTGACAATCTTTTTGATCAACGGCGTGAAACTCACGGGCGTTGTTACGTCTTTCGACAATTTCTGTGTTCTTCTTCGCCGTGACGGCCATTCGCAGCTCGTGTATAAACATGCGATCTCGACGATCATGCCGGGCCAGCCCATGCAGATGTTCGAGAGCGAAGAAGCAGCGTCCTAACAGGATCAGCCGTCATTTCGACACGCGATACCAAGAACGATTCGATCATCCCTGAGGCCGCCAAGCACAGGGACGACATGCGCGCGACTGTCGTCGTGCCGGTTCTGAAATCGCGCAGTCGCGGCGGCCAGAGTGAATCGGCCTCGACCCGCACGCCGGAAAGCCGTCTCGAGGAGGCGACGGGCCTGGCCCAGGCGATCGACCTCGATGTCGTCAATGGCTCGATCGTGCCGGTCAATGATCCGAGACCGGCGACGCTGCTCGGCACAGGCAAGATCGAGGAGATCAAGGCGCTGCTCGATGAGCGCGATTCCGGTCTCGTCATCGTCGATCATCCGTTGACGCCGGTGCAACAGCGCAACCTCGAAAAGGAATGGAACGCCAAGGTCATCGACCGGACGGGCCTCATCCTCGAAATCTTCGGCCGCCGCGCCTCCACCAAGGAAGGCACGCTGCAGGTCGATCTCGCCCATCTGAACTACCAGAAGGGCCGACTGGTGCGAAGCTGGACCCACCTTGAACGCCAGCGCGGCGGCGGCGGCTTCATGGGCGGCCCCGGCGAAACCCAGATCGAAGCCGACCGGCGGCTCTTGCAGGACCGCATCATCAAGCTCGAACGCGAGCTGGAGCAGGTCGTGCGCACCCGCCAGCTCCACCGCGCCAAGCGCCGTAAGGTGCCGCATCCGATCGTGGCGCTCGTCGGTTATACCAATGCCGGCAAGTCGACGCTGTTCAACCGCATCACCGGCGCCGGCGTGCTGGCCGAGGACATGCTCTTTGCCACGCTCGACCCGACGCTGCGGCGCATGAAGCTGCCGCACGGCCGCACCGTCATCCTGTCCGACACCGTCGGCTTCATCTCCGACCTGCCGACCCATCTCGTCGCCGCCTTCCGGGCAACGCTCGAAGAGGTGCTGGAAGCCGATCTCATCCTGCATGTCCGCGACATGTCAGATCCCGACAACCAGGCGCAGAGCTCCGACGTCATGCGCATCCTGAACGACCTCGGCATTGACGAGGCCGAGTCCGCCAAGCGGCTGATCGAGGTCTGGAACAAGATCGACCGGCTGGAGCCCGAAGTACACGACACCATGGTGCAGAAATCATCAGGCGCCAGCAACGTGGTGGCGGTGTCTGCCGTCAGCGGCGAGGGCGTCGGCACGCTGATGGACGAGATCAGCCGCCGCCTCTCAGGCGTGATGACCGAAGCAACGATCCGCCTTCCCGTCGACAAGCTGGCGCTGCTGCCCTGGCTTTACGACCACGCGATCGTCGACGGCCGCGAGGATAATGAGGACGGCACGATCACGCTCGATCTGCGGCTGTCCGAGACCGAGGCGACCGAACTCGAACGCCGCATCGGCAACGGGCCGAAGTCTGGTAAGGAAGATTGGGAGCGGTAAGGCGCGCGTGGCGCTTGTGCCACTGCTGTCCGGTTGGCGCTAGTGCCTGCCCCTAACCCTCTCCCCGTAAACGGGGCGAGGGGACGTGCCCTGCGAGAGGTGAGCGAGGAATCGAGAGGTCGCGGTTATCCCCCTTCGCCCCGCAGGCGGGGAGAAGGTGGCGGCAGCCAGATGAGGGGCTGGCCAAAATCGCCGACATTAACTCACTCCGCCCCAACCACGATCGCCCGCTCGATCGCCTTGGCCGCCTGCCAGATTTCTTCCATCCGTTCCAGCGTCGCGTCTTCCAGCGTCTCACCTTCCGCTTCAAGAACGTTCTCTATATGGCTGAACCGACGCCTGAATTTCGTATTCGTCCCGCGCACTGCCTGTTCCGGATCCGCCTTCACATGCCGGCCGATATTGACGACCGCGAAGATCAGGTCGCCGAGTTCGTCGCTGACCTTCGCCCGATCGCCTTCCCGAAGTGCGGCCCGCAATTCGCCGATCTCCTCCTCGATCTTGTCGAGGATCGGTTCGGGGGCCGACCAGTCGAAGCCGACCTTGGCGGCGCGTTCCTGCAGCTTCAGCGCTTCCGTCAGAGCCGGGAAACTGCGCTGCACCGAGCCGAGGAAACCGCTCTTGAAATCCTCGCTGATGCCGCGCCTTGCCCGGCGCTCGGCGCGCTCGCGTTTTTCCGCCTGCTTGATCTCGTCCCACTGGATCTTCACCGCGTCGGGCGTGTCCGCCGCCGAGCGGGCAAAGACGTGCGGGTGGCGGCGGATCATCTTGGTGGTGATGGCGTTGACCACGTCGCCGAAGGAAAATTCCCCGGCCTCCTCCGCCATGCGGGCATGGAAGACCACCTGCAGCAGGAGGTCGCCGAGTTCGTCGCAGAGATCGTCCATATCGCCGCGCTCGATCGCATCGGAGACCTCATAAGCCTCCTCGATCGTATAGGGCTTGATCGTCTCGAAGTTCTGCTCGATGTCCCAGGGGCAGCCGGTTTCGGGATGGCGCAGCGCCGCCATGATCTCGATCAGCCGTGAAATATCTTTGGAAGGTTCCATGGTTCCTCGGTTCAGGGGCCTCAGTTAAGAGGAATATCGTTGGCGCTCTTCGACGACTGGTAACTGGACGACAGCGCATCGTAGCGTGCCTTGATGCGGGCGGTCTGCGCCTTCAGCGCGGTCTTCAGAGAAGCCTCTTCGGTCTCGACGAGATCGGCGATGGCAAAGCTGTTCCAGAAGGCGTTTTGCCTGCGATAGCCGCCGGGTTCAAGCCCAAAGACCTCCTTCAGGATCTTCAGGTCGTGCGGAATGGCGAAGGCATCGCGGGAATCCTCATGGCTGAAGAAATAGTAGAAATTGTCGAAGCCTGCCCAGGTGATCGCCGACATGCACATGGTGCAGGGTTCGTGCGTCGACAGGAAGATCAGGTCTTTGGTCGCCGGCTTGTCGCCAAGCTCGTAGAAGCGCTTCAGCGTATGCACCTCGCCATGCCAGAGCGGGTTCTCGAGTTCGTTGTTGGTCTCGGCGACGACGAGTGACAGATCGGATTTGCGCAGGATTGCCGCCCCGAACACCTTATTGCCGAGCGAAACCCCGTGCTCGGTCAACGGCAGGATATCCTCTTCCATGACCGCAAGCAGGCGGGAGGCGATGGTCTTGTCAGGCATGGACATCTCCGGTTTTCCCTCAGTCTATCGCCTTGGCGGCGCGAGTGAAATGCGCCAAACGCTGGTGGACGCCGTTTGTCACAGGCTTTACACTGCGCTGCAGCAATGGGCCAGGGTGGGGCAGTTGGTGAGGCATTTTTGTCAGCATGGGTGACTTTTCTCAAATCATTGATCGCGCGAGCAAAAGAATACGCGCTTGCCTGGGCTTTCGGATTTCTGTTCCTTCAATCGCTTGTCGACAAAGGGCATATTCCGGCAACTTCGAAGTGGATTCGTGATGCCTTCCAGGAGTGAACAGCTTTCGGTATTTCCCGCCTTCTTTCGCGTGGAAGGCCAGAAGACGGCTGTCTTCGGCAATGGCGACGAAGCTTTCGCCAAGGTGCGGTTG
Organism: Rhizobium sp. BT04; assembly: GCF_030053135.1. NCBI lineage: Bacteria > Pseudomonadati > Pseudomonadota > Alphaproteobacteria > Hyphomicrobiales > Rhizobiaceae > Rhizobium > Rhizobium sp. BT04. The sequence goes on from NZ_CP125652.1 coordinate 528,978, forward strand.
CTGCTCAACACGCGGGCGCGGATCGTCGCCTATGCCGACCGGCCGGAAGCCGATTATCATGCCTTCCTGATCGCCAACCGCATCGAGACCGTGCGCACTGCCTTCTCCGCAGAGCAGGTCGAGGGGGCGGCACTCGTCTTCGCCGCCACCGGCGATGACGCCGACGACCGCGATATCGTCGATGCCGCCCGTACTGCCAGAATTCCGGCCAATGCCGTCGATCAGCCCGACTACTGCGATTTCTTCACACCGGCGCTGGTCAATCGCGCGCCTGTCGCCGTTGCGATCGGCACCGAAGGGGCAGGGCCGGTTCTGGCGCAGATGATCCGTGCGCAGATCGATCAGCTGCTTTCGCCTTCGCTCGGCCGCCTTGCCGCGCTGGCGACAAGCTACCGCAAGGCGGTCGAACAGATGGTGCCGCGCGGCGTTTCCCGCCGCGTCTTCTGGCGCCGCTTCTTTTCCGGTGCCGTTGCCGATGCGGTCGCCAACGGCAACCTGACGCAGGCCCAGCATGCCGCCGACCGGCTGTTGCAGGCGGTCGACAAGGTCGCCGGCCACGTCTGGCTGGTCGGTGCCGGTCCGGGTGCCGAGGATCTGCTGACGCTGCGCGCTCAGCGCGTGATGATGGAAGCTGACGTCATCGTCTATGACGCGCTGGTGCCGCAGGCGATCGTCGATATGGGCCGCCGCGATGCCGAGCGGCTTTCGGTCGGCAAGCGCAAGGGCTGTCATTCGAAGTCGCAGGAAGAAATCAACGACCTGCTGGTCGATCTCGGCCGCCAGGGCAAGCGCGTCGTCCGCCTGAAGTCAGGCGATCCCCTGGTTTATGGCCGGGCAGGGGAAGAGATGGCGGCACTGCGTGCTGCCGGCATCACCTATGAGGTCGTGCCTGGCATCACCTCGGCTTTCGCCGCCGCTGCCGATTTCGAGCTGCCGCTGACGCTGCGCGGCGTTGCCTCCTCGCTGGTCTTCACGACAGGCCATGATCTCACCGGCGACGTGCTGCCCGACTGGGCAAGCCTTGCGGTGTCGGGTGCGACGATCGCCGTCTATATGGGCCGCACCGTCGCCGCCTCCGTCGCCGAACGGCTGATGCAGGCGGGCATTCCGGCCGAAACCACCGTCGCCGTCATCGAGAATGCCAGCCGCGCCGAGCGCCGCCTGCTGCATGGTACGCTCGCCGATCTGCCCGATCTGCAGCATCGCGACGAGTTGACCGGCCCGGTCATGGTCATTATCGGCGATGCGGTCGCCGGTGCCAATTTCGAACTGTCCGAGCCGCTGGTGCGTGCGAACGCCCGGCTCGAGGAACTTGCAAGGAGCTGAATATGGGTGACAAGGTTCTGACGGCCAACCGGCTGACGGATGGCATTGCCGTCTGGCTGGATGCGAACGGGAAGTGGTCCACCTCGCTGCAGGAGGCGCTTGTCGCCCGTCACAACGAAGCGGTTGAAGCGCTGGAGGCGATCGGCAAGAAATCATACGCCGACAACGAGGTGGTTGACGTCGCCGTCGTCGACGTTCAGGAAACCGACGGCATTTTATGGCCGCTGCGCCTTCGCGAGCGCATCCGCGCCCAGGGCCCGACCATGGAATATGCCCCGGGCTACGCTCCGGCCGATCCCGAATTCATTGCAGTCTGAGGAAGACGATGTACCGTTACGACGAATTTGACCATGCCTTTGTCACCGAGCGCGTCGAGCAGTTTCGCGATCAGGTCCAGCGCCGCCTTGCCGGCGAGTTGGCCGAGGATGCGTTCAAGCCGCTGCGCCTGATGAACGGCGTCTACCTGCAGCTCCACGCCTATATGCTGCGCATTGCCATTCCCTATGGCACGCTGAGCGCGCGCCAGCTGCGCATGCTCGCCCATATCGCCCGCACCTATGACCGCGGCTACGGCCACTTCACCACGCGCCAGAACCTGCAGTTCAACTGGCCGAAACTATCCGACATTCCCGATGCGCTGGCCGACCTTGCCAGCGTCGAAATGCATGCCCTGCAGACCTCGGGCAACTGCATCAGAAACGTTACCGCCGATCACTTCGCCGGTGCCGCCGCCGATGAGATCGCCGATCCGCGTCCTTACGCCGAAATCCTGCGCCAGTGGTCGTCGGTCCATCCGGAATTCTCCTTCCTGCCGCGCAAGTTCAAGATCGCCGTCACCGGCGCCGAGCGCGACCGCGCCGCCATCCAGGTCCATGATATCGGCCTGCACGTGAAGACGAACGACAAGGGCGAGATCGGCTTTGCCGTCTATGTCGGCGGCGGCCAGGGCCGTACGCCGATGATCGCCAAGCTGATCCGCGACTTCCTGCCCGAGGAAGACCTGCTTTCCTACACCACGGCAATCGTGCGCGTGTACAATCTGCACGGCCGCCGCGACAACAAATACAAGGCCCGCATCAAGATCCTCGTCCACGAAACCGGCACCGAGGAGCTGACGCGGCAGGTGGAGGCTGAATTCGCCGCGTTGAAGGATACCGAGCTCAAGCTGCCGGAAAAGGACGTCCAGTCGATATCAGCCTATTTTGCGCCGCCTGAGCTGCCCGAGCGCGCCGAAGGCTGGGAAAACCTTGCCCGCTGGAAGAAGGCCGATTCTGGTTTCTCCCGCTGGGTTCAGCAGAACGTGCAGCCGCACAAGAACCCCGATTACGGCATGGTGACGATCTCGCTGAAGCCGATCGGCGGCATTCCGGGCGATGCCTCGGATGCGCAGATGGACGCGATCGCTGATCTCGCCGAGGAATATGCCTTCGACGAAATCCGCGTCAGCCATGAGCAGAACCTGATCCTGCCGCATGTGGCGCTTGCCGATCTCGAAGCCGTCTATCGCGGCCTGGTCGCCATCAATCTGGCCGAAGCCAATGCCGGCCTGATCACCGATATCATTGCCTGTCCCGGGCTGGACTACTGCGCGCTCGCCAATGCGCGCTCCATTCCGCTGGCGCAGGAAATCTCCCGCCGCTTCGGCAATGCCGAACGCCAGGCGGAGATCGGCGAGCTGAAGATCAAGATCTCCGGCTGCATCAATGCCTGCGGCCATCACCATGTCGGCCATATCGGCCTGCTCGGTGTCGAGAAGAAGGGCGCCGAACTCTACCAGATCACGCTCGGCGGCTCCGGCGACGAACATACCTCGATCGGCGAAATCATCGGCCGCGGCTTCGAGCCGGATCGGGTGACGGATGCGATCGAGACGATCGTCGACACCTATCTCGGCCTGCGCCTCGATCAGTCCGAGAACTTCCTCGCCGCCTATCGCCGCGTCGGACCGCAGCCATTCAAGACCGCGCTCTACGGCTCGGCCGCCGAAGCGGCATAAGGAGGGGATGATGACCAAGATCTGGAGAGAAACCGGTTTTGTCGAAAACGATCCCTGGGTGATCGAAACCGACGAGGTGAAGGCGACCGGGGAGCAGAAGCCGCTGCTCGGCCTCGACGAATTGATCGCCAAGGCCGATGAAAGCAACGATGTCGGCCTCGGCGTGCTGATCAAGCCGGCCGACGATGTGCGCCGGCTGGAGCCCTACCTCGATCGCCTCGCAATCGTCGCCGTTGCCTTTCCCGCCTTCAACGACGGCCGCGCTTTCAGCCATGCCTCGCTGCTGCGCCAGCGCCTGGGCTATGCCAACGAGCTGCGCGCCGTCGGCGACGTGCTGATCGATCAGGTGCCGCTGATGCTGCGTGTCGGCATCGACAGCTTTTCCGTCACCAACGCCACGGCACTGAAGCGGCTTTCCGAAAACCGTCTTCCCGCCATTCCCCATCATTATCAGCCGGCGGTGCGTGACGCCGACGCCGGCAAGGGCTATAGTTGGCGCCGTCAGGCGAAACCGGCCGCATAAGCGGCCGGTCCGCCTTTTTACGATGGCGGAATGATAGCATGAAGAGATTCGAAGTGGCGGTGATCGGTGGCGGTCTCGCCGGCATGATCGCCGCAATCGCGCTCGCCCGCGGCGGTCGCAGCGTGGCGCTGGTGGCACCTTCTTCGAATGAAGACCGGCGCACCACGGCGCTGATGGATCAGTCGATCCGCTTCCTCGATCGCCTGACGCTCTGGGAAAGGCTGCGCCCGTCAGCCGCGCCTCTGACCAGCATGCGCATCATCGACGGCACCGACCGGCTGCTGCGCGCGCCGACGACCACGTTTCGCGCCGCCGAGGTTGGCCTCGATGCCTTCGGCTATAATTTTCCCAACAAGGTTTTGACCGAGATCCTCGAAGCGGCCGCGGCCGGCGAGGGCAATATCACCCGCTTCACCGACCTAGCCGAATCGATCGGCGTTACCACCGAAGCCGTTTCGATCACGCTTGCCGGCGGCGAGACGCTGACGGCCGATTTTGCCGTCGGCGCCGATGGCCGTGGCTCGAAATTGCGCGAAACGGCTGGCATCGACACCCGCAAGTGGTCCTATCCGCAATCGGCCATGGTGCTGAACTTCGCCCATTCGCTGCCGCACCAGAATATCTCGACCGAGTTCCACACCAAACACGGCCCCTTTACCCAGGTGCCGCTGCCGGGCGGCCGTTCCAGCCTCGTCTGGGTGCAGGATCCTACCGAGGCGGCTGCCCGCATGGAATTGCCGCTGCCCGAACTTGGGCTGCTCGTCGAGGCGCAGATGCAGTCCATGCTTGGCAAGGTTGATGTGGAGGAGGGCGTCCAGGTCTGGCCGCTGTCGGGCATGATGGCGCATCGTTTCGGCAAGGGACGCATCGCGTTGATCGGCGAGGCCGCCCATGTCTTCCCGCCGATCGGGGCGCAGGGGCTGAACCTCAGCCTGCGCGATATCATGGCGCTTGCCGATATCCTCTGCGACAGGGCCGAATTGCCGGTGCCGGCCGATGCCGGCGACAGCTTCGAGCGCCGACGCCGCGCCGATATCATGACGCGCACGGCAAGTGTCGATCTTCTCAACCGTTCGCTGCTTTCGGATTTCCTCCCCGTCCAGATGCTGCGGGCTGCGGGCCTGCATATCCTCTCGGCCATACCGCCGCTGCGCAACATCGTCATGCGCGAGGGCATCGAGCCCGGCCGCGGTTTCCGCGATATTCCCGATGCGCTACGGGAAAAGCTGAAGCGGAAGAAGGCCTGAGCGGATCGCGATCAGCCAGAGCGAAACGCTTGCCACCGAGAGCACCGTCGTGATCAGGATCGTCGCCGAGGCGCGCTCCTGCCAGACGCCATATTGCTGGCCGATGACGAAGACATTGGTCGCCGTCGGCAGGCAGGCGAGCAGCACGGCCGCATAAATCCACACCGGCTCGAAACCGCCGACAACGGTCAGCGCCAGGAAAACCGCGATCGGATGCAGGATCAACTTCGCCGGCACGATATAGCCGATCTCAGCTGGAACCCGTTTCAGCGGCCTGAGCGCCAGCGTCACGCCCATGGCAAAGAGGGCGCACGGGGCGGCGGCCTGGGCGAGATAATCGACGAGGCGCTGAAACGCCAGCGGCTGATCAATGTGCAGGGCGGCGACCGCAAAGCCTGCAGCCGTCGACAGGATGAAGGGATGCAGGGCGACCTTCCGGGCGATATCGGCGGCAAGCCGCCCGGCCGAACGCTTGTCGTCGCCGGCCGCCGCCATCAGCGCCGGTGCGACGATGAAATGCAGCGCGTTCTCGAAGCAGATGATCAGCGCCACCGGCACGGCCGCACCTTCGCCGAGCGCCAAGAGCGCCAGGCCCGGTCCCATATAGCCGATATTGCCATAGGCGCCGGCAAAGGCCTGGATGGTGCAATCGGCAAGCGAATTGCCGCGCAGGAAGCGGCCGATGGCGAAGAGCAGGATGAAAATCGCATAGGTCGCTGCGATATCGGTGACGATGAAATCGACCCGCGTCAGCTGTTCGATCGGTGTGCGCGAGACGAGCTTGAAGAACAAGGCGGGCAGGGCGGCATAGATGATGAAGGTGTTCAGCCAGCCAAGCGCCTCGGCCGGCTGCTTCGTCGCCTTGCCGGCGATGAAACCGATCAGGATCAGGCCGAAGAACGGCAGCAGCAGGCTGATGATATCGGCCAAGAGGTCTTCCAGTGGACGGGAACGATCGGCGGGTAAAAGCTCTAACCGATTTGCATCAGAATCGGAAAGGTCTGCTGGAACCAGATCGCCACATCGCTGACCCAGCCGAACAGGAAGGCGAGGCCGGTGAGGATGAGGAAAACGCCCATCACTTTCTCCACCGTGCCGAGATGGCGGCGGAAGCGCGACAGGAAGCGCATGAAAGCGCCGGAAAAGCCGGCGGCGATCCAGAAGGGAATGGCCAGGCCGAGCGAATAGACGGCGAGCAGCCCGGCGCCGGAGCCGACCGTCTCGCGCGAGGCGGCAACGCCGAGAATCGCGCCGAGCACCGGGCCGATGCAGGGCGTCCAGCCGAAGGCGAAGGCAAGGCCCATGATGTAAGCGCCCGTCAGCGTCGCCGGCCTGCCGCCGCCCTGGAAGCGCGCCTCGCGGGCAAGCAGCCCGATTCGGAAGAGGCCGAGGAAATTCAGCCCCATGACGATGATGATCAGCCCGCCGAGCTTGGAGAGCAGATCGAGATGCTGGCGAAGCGCCATGCCGATGCTGGAGGCGCCGGCGCCGAGCGCGACGAAGACGGTGGCAAAGCCGAGCGTGAAGAGCAGCGCCGAGAACAGCACGCCGCGCCTGATATCGGGCGAGACCGCCACCGCGCCGCCGCCGCGGAACTGCTCGACTGAAATGCCAGCCATATAGCAGAGATAGGGCGGGACGAGGGGAAGCACGCAGGGCGAAAGAAAGGAAAGCGCCCCTGCTATCAAGGCGCTCCACAGGGAAATATTGGCAATCGACACGCATTCTCTCCGGCTGCAATCTGCGTGATGTTCCTAGCTTTGCAGGCCCATCATTGCCAATCACCTTTTTGCGCACGCAGGCAATATGCCTCAAGCTCGGCAAGAAATGTGCCGATCGCCGAAAAAAGCCGAATTTTTCGGTTGACCGCAATGGGTCGCCTGCCTATGTTCCGCCCACTTCCGGCCGGGGTGGTCACATCCGCGGAGAGGGAGAGCGTAGCTCAGCCGGTAGAGCAACTGACTTTTAATCAGTAGGTCTCGGGTTCGAACCCCGACGCTCTCACCAACAAATTCAAAGGCTTGCGGCCTTGGATTAGCCAGATTACCGGCTATAATGCCCTCACACATGTCTCGCACAGTCTGAGGGGATGAAATGACCTCGCGCTCCGGGGCAAAAGCCGGGTGGGTCAGCTGAAGCAGGAAAGAACCTTTGCCGACGCGGCCAAGCAGTTCGTTCGGGAATATGTGCCGCTGACCAATGGCGAACGAAATCCGCGCTACGTGAAGGACCACGAGGCGCGGCTGGACAACCATCTACTCCCTTACTTCGGCGCCATTGGGCTCAGTGCTCTGACGGCGGGCAAGGTCCAGGAATACCGGGTCATGCGGCTCCAGCCGCACCCGGTGACTGGCAAAGTGCCGACACGCAGCACCCTGCATCATGAAACGGTGACGCTCCGGCAGGTGATGAAAACCGCCCTGCTGCATGGCTGGCTCAGCCACCTGCCGGACTTTTCCGCGCCGTATCGGGCGTCGGGTAAAGTCAGCTACCGGGCGTGGTTCTCGCCCGAGGAATACAAGCGGCTCTACACCTATACCCGCGGCCGCGTCACCGCGGTCCACGGCGAAAGCTATCAGCATGCCGTTGAACAGTTGCACGACTATATCCTCTTCATGGCCAATACCGGCCTGCGGCCCGACGAAGCCAACCGGCTGGAATACCGAGACGTGACCATTGAAGAGGATGCGGGTAGCGGTGAGCGGATATTGCTGATCGAAGTGCGTGGCAAGCGTGGCGTCGGCTACTGCAGGAGCACCACCGGTGCGGTGCATCCCTTTGAGCGGCTTGTGAAACGGAACACTCCCAAGCCTACCGACCTGGTTTTCCCCCAAGACCACAAAAAGCAGTTCAACAGGGTGCTGGCGGATTGTGAATTGAAATTCGACCATGAGGGCAACAGGCGCTCGGCCTGATAAAGGTCTAGTCACGTACGCAATTCAGTCTGGCTAGTGTTAGACGAATTCGCCTGTGATCTGAGGTGTGACCCCATTTTCTGGACGCGGCGTAACATCTTCGGTTCGGATGGAGGCATGCACTGCGTATAGTAGGAGCTTACTGTCGTACCTTATTCTCCAGTCGCCAACCCAAACGGTCGTTGGCGAGAGATTGCATTTCGCTCCGGGTGTCCGGGTAGGCGGTTAACAGGGGGCGGCTACTTTGTTCGTCACTCGCCAAGCCAGGGACTTTTCTATGCGAGCGATATCGATCCTCGACGCTTTGCCTTTCTCAAGTATCAGCATAGCCGGTGTTGAACCGTATGCACAAGCTCTTCGAAGAGCCTTGAGAACAGGGCCATTTATGAGCAGATAATCACCCAGATCAACGCAGTTAGGTTCGCCTGTGTCAATCAGATTGCCGTTGGAATCACACCTTTGAGTATAGTGGAAATTGTTTGCTGCAGCTGAAAGCCGATTAACGGCAGCGGTCGCGCTGAACATATCCCAGAAGAAATATGTGACAACAGCAATACAGCCGACGAGTACGCTGACCCTGTAAAGGCCACGAGCAAGACTAGGATTGGCTTCATTATCCTGCACTATGTGCTACTCCAAGCTGGGGAAAAAACGTGAAATGTGGCGGACACTATAGGCTTCGAAGGCAAACACAATGGCTAGAATTGCCGCACGAGCGATCGAACAGCGGGGAATTCTGCCGCGTTTGCCACTCGGTTCGATATAGCCTTGACGTCATTTTTTACCTGTGAGGCAATGGGTTGCGATCATCTAGAACCGCACCAATCCCACCCAATGAAAGTCATTGCTCATGGAAGCATTGCACGCGCTTGTCCTGACCGATGCGCAATTGCACGAGATGCTGACCGAGGCCGCCAAGCGAGGGGCGGCTTTGGCCGTCGCCGAGCTTCGTGCGCAGCTCCACCAGGCGCCGGACGATGCTACCCTGCAAAAGCTTCGAACATATCTGGCCGACCCAGCTTCCCTTGCCAACCCGCACGATCATTGGGCGCACAGTGGTATCATCTGCCAGATCGCGGCCACGGCACGCGGCAAGCCCAAATCCACTGCGTGGTTCATGAAGTTCCAGCGCGAAACAAGCCTGAATGAGTGCTTCAATCGGCCGAGCCCGGCCTACGGACGTCGCCGGGAATGGACGTTTTTTGACATCAAACTGGCGTGGGACGCCTATTATCGCCGGCGGTAGGACAACCGCCGTATATCAACCGATGAAACGAACGTGTCACCAACGGCCGTGACAGACCTTGAGCAAGGTGTCCGGCCTGCCATGAAACCACGGAACGCCGGGTACGCGGCGACAAGTGCGATATCCCGATTACTTCGGGCCGATTGTGCAAGCCGTTGCGGCAGATACGGCCATATGGCATGATTCATATGTTCGTTAACGACCCGCGCCGCAACAGCGTGGGACATCGCGATTATCTCCGAGACCTTTTATGTCCTCATCCGCCTGCGGTCGTTCCGCCGGGGGCGTCTCTGCATCCAATCGAATCCCCATTTTGATAATGAAACGGAGACCCTCGGCCATGCGCCGATCGCCGCCACCAGGATGAAGGAGATCCTATGCCATCCAATAACCTCCTGAAGCTCTATGCCAAGCTCGCCGGCTTCCGATTGGCCGTCCTCGCGAGCCGTGCCTGCTCTGACGGCGATTTCTCTCGAGTGTTGCATGACCGCATGGTTGATGGGCTCGATGCCGCGGTTGCCGCGATCTCAGATCAGCAGTCGCATTAATGCGGCCTCAGCCTTCACCCCTGCTGGTACGCATGGATAACCCGCCGAGCCAGATCTTCGCGCTCGGTATCTGTTGTGATTTGTCGCACCGAGCTGATGTGGTCAAACACTCTCTTGCAGAGGGCAACGTCTTCGTCGCTCAACACGGTCTGTGCGTCGGCTATCTGGGATCGGATCACGATCGCCCTCGCTTCCTTCGGATCGATGGGAGGATGGAACATCTCCCTTTTAAGCGCATGGAGGGAGACAAGGTCGTGAGGTCTCACCCCATTGTCGTGATAGGTCTTTGTCTCATCTAGCAACTAGTTCTCGTTCGGCCCGCTCCACACATATGCAGAAGCCGGCTTTCTCTGGGCATTCCAGATCACTTCGTACCCTATCTTCTCAAGTGAGAGTAAAGCGCCAAGCCTTTCGTCATCTGACAGGCTTCGCAAAGAAACGTTAAGTGCGTCCAGGCCACCTAAATTGTAGAGGTTTACGAATACATCGAGTGCCATTGTTCCTCTCCTCGTGGCGCAGTATAGCACAAGAACGGAGGAATATTTGTTTCATACACGAATAAATATTTTGTACATCTATTAGTTATTAACGAATTATTTACGATTTTCTTTGTGGGGCGTAGATATTTGACATCGGTAGCGCCTTGCGTCTGCCGCAGGAATTGAGTTTCGCGGAAATCCGCTGAAACTGAGGAACCAACTTCCCTTGCGGTCCGTTTTCTTCTCATCCACAAACAGGAGAAATCGATCATGGACTGGAATCGTATCGAAGGAAATTGGAAGCGGGCGAAGGGCAAGATCAAGGAGCAGTGGGGCAAACTCACCGACGATGATCTCGACCAAATCGCCGGCAAGCGCGACCAACTGGAAGGTAAGATCCAGGAGCGGTACGGCATCGAAAAGGACCGTGTTAAACGCGATATCGATGACTGGAGCGGTCGCCAGAGCTGGTAGTGCCAAACAAAAACCCGGTGAAAACCGGGTTTTTGCTGTTGAGGAAGCTAAGGCTGCCAAGGGCTGTCTTTTCTCATGAATATCCACCAACAGCTAGGAGAAACGCACCGGCCACGATAATCGCGAGGGCTGGCCAGTTTTTCGATAAGCCGAGGAACCTGAGACCTTGGCGTCGTGGTTCCAGCGTGGTGCCGCCCTGGGGCAATTGATGCGGATTGCTCGGCTTTCGACCAAGCGCCGAAGAGAAGAGAAAGAGAAGTCCGCCGATGATAAGGGCGGCACCTGTCAGGATTGCCAACATAGTGGCCTCCGCGAACGACATGGATGTTGGGTAAACAAGATCGCGACCTGATCGTTCCGTGAATGGCAACTCGCGTTTAAAGCCCCCGCGTCGGAACCCAGAGCGCTCGCATTGAATCTGACCGTTTTGCAATCCTGGAGATCCCGATGGACAAGACACCGAAGACGGCTATCCGCGGAATGTGTTGTACGTACTGGCGCTTCTCGCCCTGGGCATTCTCGCGGGCGCCCTGTACACAATCTACGGCCATCCCGGCGATCCGTCTGAGCGACCGGCTGCCGAGACGATTCCGGAAAAAGCCACGGCTCCCCAGTGAGATAGGTCGTACCGGGGAATCGACAGGTCGCCCTTCGAGAACAAAGCATGACCGGGGAAAGCGCCTGCCGTACCCGGCGTGCACCTGGTCAGGTCGTGCTGAAAAGCCTGTGCGCGATTGCAGAAGATCAGCAAGCTGCAACTGATATCGCTTTGGAAAGCAAGGCAGAAATCCTGTCGCAAGTCCTTCCAACCAGTAGAGAGCTATATTTATAGGGCGAACAACCTGCGACACCGAAATCGGTGCCTGGGTCTGGACCTATTGAATTGTCGTCCCAGGTGCCATCGGGCAGGTCTGCCTGGGACGCTGAGATATTGCGCTCGGACAGTCTGAACAGAGGAGTGTTTGGATGAGAGAACATGCGGTCGCGATATCCGGAGGCGGGCCGACCGGGCTGATGCTGGCGGGTGAATTGGCTTTGGCGGGCATCGATGTCGCCATCGTCGAACGTCGCGAGAACCAGGAAATCGTCGGTTCGCGGGCCGGCGGCCTGAGTTCGCGCACGCTCGAGGTACTCGACCAGCGCGGCATCGTCGATCGGTTCCTCAAGGAAGGGCAGATCGCCCAGGTCACGGGATTTGCGGTCACACGGCTTGATATCAGCGACTTCCCGACCCGGCACAATTACGGGCTGGCGCTGCGGCAGAAACATATCGAGCGCATCCTGGCCGGTTGGGTCGGCGAGCTGCCGGTGCCGATCTATCGCGGCCGGGAACTGACGGGTTTTGCTGAGGACGGGACAGGTCTCACCGTCGAGCTCTCCGACGGTTCAGAGCTCAGGGCAAGCTATCTCGTCGGCTGCGATGGCGGTCGCAGCCTGGTTCGCAAGATTGCGGGCATTGCGTTTCCGGGATGGGATGCGACGACCAGCAACATTCTCGCCGAGGCCGAGATGGAGGCGGAGCCGCCGCTCGGCGTCCATCGCACCGCCCTCGGCATGCATGCCTTCGGCCGCGAGGAATACGAAATTCGCGACGGCAAGGTGGTCTTTGCCAGCGAAGGTCCGATCAACGTCATGGTGACGGAAAAGACTGCCGGCGGCACAGGCGAACCGACACTTGGCGATCTCAGGCAAGCGCTGATCGATGCATGCGGAACGGATTACGGAATCCACAGCCTGAAGTGGATTTCGAGGTTCACCGACATGTCGCGCCAGGCGGCAACCTACCGCAAGGGGAGGGTACTCCTCGCCGGCGATGCCGCGCATGTCCATTCTCCGGTGGGCGGGCAGGGCCTCAATACCGGTGTGCAGGATGCGGTGAATCTCGGTTGGAAGCTGGCCCAGGTGGTGAAAGGAATATCGCCGGAAACCTTGCTCGACACCTATCACGCCGAGCGCCATCCGGTGGCCGCCCGTATGTTGCACACGACGATGGCGCAGGTCGCGTTGCAGCGCACCGACGATCGCACCGAAGCCTTGCGAGACATCGTATTGGAGCTGCTCGCCATGGAAGAGCCGCGCAAAAAGATCGCCGCCGAAATGTCCGGACTGGCCATCCATTACGACCTCGGCGAGGGGCATCCGCTGCTCGGCCGCCGCATGCCCGACCTTGAGCTGGCGACGCCCGATGGCCGCTTACGTGTCTATACGCTGCTCAAGAATGCGCGGCCAGTGCTCCTCGATCTCGGCGCGCCCGGCAGCCTCGAAATCACGCCGTGGTCAGACCGTATTCGGTTGGTGCACGCCGGCTATGGCGGGCCATGGGAGCTGCCGGCGATCGGTGCGGTCCCGGCGCCCGCCGCAGTCTTGATCCGGCCCGATGGCTATGTGGCGTGGGTAGGCGATGGGACGCAGGATGGTCTCCGCGAGTCGATGAACGCCTGGTTCGGATCGCCCGGCTAAGGAGCGAATCAGAAAGGTCGCGACGCGCGTCTTAGGCGGCAAGCGAAATCGAACCGCACTCGGCTATCGTCTCGGCCTCCGGCATCGGTTTGCCGCGGCGTTCCCAAGTCCGGCGGCTGATGCCGAATGCCTCCCATGGGCGCACCTGGCTGACGGAGTTGGCGAGATAGTCGGCTCTGGAAATCCCGCCTGCGGCGCGGCGTTGCTCTTCTTTCCGGCTTCGGTCCCGCTGCCGCCGCTTTTCCTTTTGGAGCTTTGCTCTTTTCCGTTTCGGCACATCGAAGGCACCGATCGTGCGGATATCGAGGGCGCACCGCTCAGCGTAGCTCAAATGCAGGGCGTGACCGAGCGCGTCGGCGGACAAGGGAGAAAAACGCACCTTCGTCCGCTCGTAGATGACTTCCTCTATGCAGGCTTTGCCGGCCCATGGGAGCCATCGCGCCGACCAGCCGAGAACCACCTCGGCAAACTCTTGCCGGAACTCGACAAACGCGAGGCCGGCGATCACCTCGACATAGATCAATGCGTCATCGGCCTCGGGCACGATCGCTCCGTGACGATGCCTGATCAGCCTTTCGATCTCGCGCATCCGACCATGGAAATGGTTCCAACGGCCACCCCGCGCGCGGCGCTGAACGGCCTTATAACCCAGCAGGCAGTCGCCGAGCTTGATCGCCGTAAGATCCCGCGCCAGACCAGCCGGTTGCTCCGCTTTCGAAGCTCGTTTCTCCGATTGAGCCGCTTCATCTGCGCCAACAAGGCGATCCATCGATTTCCCCTGCGATCTGCCCTGAAAGGTCGAAACACCGGATCGTACACGAAGACCGAGGGGGTGATCATCCACTCTTGATGCTGTTCACACGCCATTCTATGGATGCGGAAGAGGCGGCGGTCGAGCAGGATTCGACCCCGACGCTACATCTGTAAATACCAGAGCATTGCAGCTACACTCGGCGGATCGCCGAGCGGAGAAGGCGCGGTTGACCGCCATATTGACGTTCGCGTCTGCAATCAGCGGAAGCCGAAGAAGCTCAAGATCGCGAGCACAATAACGACAGCGCCGACAAGCCAGATCAAATTGTTCATGGGAACCGTTCTCCTGTTCGAGTTGAGTCATCCGCGACCCAATGACTTAACTGCGGCGCAGGGCTTGCGGTTCCCGACCAATCGATCGCAGCAGCGCGCCTCTCGCGAATCCGGCTCCGCGCAATGCGCGGTTCTGCAGCCGCTTTAGATCATCTCTTGTCTTTCAGTAGCTGCAGGAGCGAGCATTACCGGGTCTGAATCCACCCGCGCATGCCGGATTGATCGAGCTATTCCGTTGATACTGAAAATCCTCGTTGTTGTGGCTCACGGGCGATGTGCAGGAAGAGGCAATCGCTGCCACAGCAAGCAGCGCCCCGGCAGCTGCAAATGTGAGAAATCGGTTCATGTAAGCCTCTCCTTACGAGTTTGGCGTGGTCAAAATCCGCATGCCATCGCAAGCCTGATACGACAACTGTCGACACGCTTGATCACGTGCACTTGATCCGAAACATTCCTGTGATTGATCAACCAATCTGAATTCGTGATGTGTCGAACCGCATCGATGATCAGATACGCTTTATTGTAATCGAATTGGGCTATTCCGTCGTTATGGAAAGTAGTTTTAACTGCGTCGGGAGCTGGGGTTGGCCGATTTTGTCTTGAAATTATCACGTTTTTTCAGTAAATTTATAGCATAAAAAGTAATATAAATGGGAGGATACTATGACTGAAACTCGGTTTGATCCGGTTTTGCTTCATCGCAACCATTTCGTCGCTGAAATCACGTGTCTCGACGAAATTTTCGATTTTCTGGATGAGTGGCCGGAGGACAAACGAGGTTTGGCATATGACACCCTGTTGAGGGCGTGCCGGGATGCGGCCAATGGCCGTTTCCCGCTGAGTGCTGCGCGCGAGAATTTCCGGCGCTTTCTGAAGATGTCGGGCGTGCTGGCAAAGGTCGAGGGCGCCCCCAAATTCGAGCAGCTGATGGGCGATCGAAATATTGGCAATGCTTGATAGGATAGGGTAGCCGAGAGCGCGCCGTCACATCATGTGCGGCGCGTTCTGGTTTCGATATCGGCTGCCTTCCGCGCGCCGATCTCTTCGCCACAAAAAGCGCGAAAAACCGCAGATGGCGATCCTCTCGACACATCTCAGGCAGGGCCGCCATTCATCCAGTCGCATCGGAAGACCAGCATAGGCTTCGAAAAGCCCTTGAGGCGTCGGCGTGAGGCGTGACCGAAGAGATCGGCGGCGCCATATTCCCGAAAGATATTCTCCGAGACGAGGATCTGGTCGCTGGCGGCTGCCGCGCAGAGACGTGCCGCAAGCTGCACGGTCGAGCCGAAGAGGTCGTTGCTGTCCTCGACGGGCTCGCCGCAATCCAGCCCGATGCGGACATGGATCGGCTCGGTGTTTCCACCGTTGTAATGCTCGAATTCCTGCTGGATCCTCATGGCGCATTTGACGGCGGCCGCTGTTGCGGAAAAGGCGGCCATGATGCCGTCGCCGGTGTGCTTCACTTCCCGGCCTGACGTCTGGCCGAGGCATCGGCGCACGATCGCGTCATGGGCCCGCACCATTTCGGTTCCGATGCGGTCGCCGAGCCGCGCTGTCATCTCGGTCGACCCGACGATGTCGGTAAAGAGGATTGCCCGGTGACCGGGATCCACGTCGGCGGTGGATTGGCCCGGCGCCGGCTCGGGATCATGAATTCGGCCGAGAAAAGCCTCGACCGCAGACAACGCGACCTCGACGATCTCGCCGGCGACGAAGCCGTGTGCCTCGCGATGCACGCATTGGGCGGTTTCCATGTCAGGCGCATCCACGAGACAGAAGGCGGTCCCGCGCCGCTGATCGAACCAATAGGTGAGAAACTTGACGCCGTAGCGATCCTGAATGTCGAGGTCCATGCGATGTGCCCGGGCAACGTCGGCTGCCGACGTTCCCTCGAGAAAGTGCCGATCCATGAAGATAGGCATCGCGGGTCCTCCCAGAAATCCGTCACGTGCAAGAACCGGCATTGTACGATCCAGATGCGGCTCCGTCCACCTTTGGGACAATCAAGAAGTGATTATTAGGCCCGTTGCATTGAGGAAATCCTACGCGTTGCTGTAGATCCTATAGAATACGAAAGGAATGGTTGCGTTTTAATCAGTGTGATTTGCGTGAAAGCCCGATATTTACCATAATCGG
Source organism: Rhizobium sp. BT04 (assembly GCF_030053135.1). Lineage (NCBI taxonomy): Bacteria > Pseudomonadati > Pseudomonadota > Alphaproteobacteria > Hyphomicrobiales > Rhizobiaceae > Rhizobium > Rhizobium sp. BT04. The sequence goes on from NZ_CP125652.1 coordinate 545,414, forward strand.
CCGTTTAAAGACTGGTCATGGGGTTTTCCTGGCTATTCCGCTTCCGGCGCTCCGCGGTTTCAAGCGCCTGGGAATCCGGAGGGATGAAGAGCTACGTCTGTTATGGTCATTCTCAGCCAAAGATCAAAGCCGCACGCCGGCAGGGAAGGTGGCCCGCCAAAGGCACGAAAATTGCATCGCACCCCATAAGCCCACCAAAACTGGAAAAGCTGTAGCAAAGTGAGACAGACGGCAAACTTTCGACCGGTTGGCTTGGCCTCAATGGGGCTCGGCCATTATGCCGTCATTAACTCTGTATGGGATGCCGCGCGCACGCTGCTGCACGACTGGCCGGTCGACGACGGCGAAGAATATTTCGAAGCCGTAAAGTCATGCCTGGATGCGATTATCGGCGATCTCCAGCCGGATGAGGTGCGGGCATCCTTCATCAGGGCCGCACATGAAGCCGGCATCGCCGTCATCGAAGCTGCGGATTGAACGCCCCGCTCTGTTCGACGCAAGCTCCGGTTTGACCGTCCATCCCGAACAGTTGATCGTTCTATCTTGACATTTCCGGCCGGCGTTCTAAATTAGAACAAAACAGGAACATTGGAGATGGTCATGACGCATACGGAACAGGTGATCGCCAACGCCCTAGCCCTTGTCGAAGCGTCTCGTGCAGCGCGCGAGCGGGATCAGCAGCGGCGTGCCGCCTGGCAGAGAAAGGTCGAACTCAGCCGGCCGCTGCCGCCCTTGCCGCGTCCGGTTCAATTACCATTGGCGCTGAACTGATGCAGCCCGCAAAAAAACTGCAACCCGACCCGGCTTGGCCCGATCAAGCATGGCCCGATCAAGCGTGGCCCGATCAAGCATGGGAAGTCGAAGCCGTGCTGGCCTGGCATGACGACGATGCCAAGGCGACGATCCGCTCGCTGCTTGACGACTGCAAACATCTCCGCCAGCAACTGGCGCTGGCCGAATGCGCGATGAGCCGGGGGATGACACGCGGTTGGACGCCCCGATACGAGCGTGACGCCCTTTGAACCCGGCGCCCTCGGAAGCACGCAGCTCTGGATGCTGATCGGGATTTCGGGAGCCGGCAAGGATGTCAGCCACCTGCCGCCTTTGCCGCCGGACCGAGGCCGACATTGGCGAAATAGGCCTCCAGCGCCGAAGCTTCGCCGGAGGCGACGATAGCGCCGACATAACCGTCCGGGCGCACCAGCACCCAGTCGCCTGGCGTCAGGGCGTAGGCGTCGTCGTTTCTTCGCCGTACGGACCCCTGAGCCGGGCGGTGACCACAGTCTCATCCTGTTCGAAGCCGATGAGTTCGCATCCGAATTCGGGCCGATGCCCAAGTTCGAGCAGGCGCTCGCGCATCACGCCTTCGGTCAGGAACTGCGGCGCCATCAGGGCGAGATGATAGGGTTCGGCAGCCGTCGGTTCCTCATGGGGCACGACGTCGGATTCGGCAAAGCTTCCGTCGACGCGATATTCCCGCTGCCGGGGATAGACGCCGCCGAGCGCGACGATCCGGTCGAGAATGCCGAGATCTTCAAAAACCTCCTGCGTTCGCGGCTGGATCCCCTTGCCGTGGGAGCCGCGGAACGGGTCGTTCAATTTTTCGATCAGGCGAAAGGATACGCCGCGCCGCGCCAGCTCGATCGCCAGCGTCACACATATCAGCGAAAAATTGCGCGAACTGCATGGGGCTTTGATCGAGATCCTCAGCGTCATGAACCGCCCGCAGCCCGATGAGCAGATGGTCCGGGAGGCAGGAATTTCGCTTGATCGCGCGCTGTTTCCGCTGCTCGTCACGATAGAACGGCTCGGTCCCATCGGGGTGGTCGAACTCGCCGGGCGTGACTACACCACCGTCAGCCGGCAGGTCGCCAAGCTCGAAAGCCTCCATCTGGTCGAGCGCCGGGGCAATATTGCCGACCGCCGCGTGCGCGAGGCGGTCATCAGTCCGAAGGGCAAGGCAATGACCGATCGCATCGACGTCGCCCGCGAGCGGATGGGCCGCGCCATCTTCGAGGGCTGGGAGGAACATGACTTCAATGAACTCGTGCGGCTCATGCGGAAGTTTGCCGAGGATATCAGCGGCGATATCGGCAAGGGCGCGGGAGAAACTGAGGGCGAGGGCGGACCGCAGGCGGATTAGTCTCTAAATTCCTCCCTGATATGTCGGGTGAATTCGCCGAAGCCATTGCGCCGGCGTGTTTGCAATGGTTTTGTAGCGTCCTGCAATCGCAACGTTTTCCGGTGATTCCCCATGTTCGATATTCTGTGGCGCGGCCTGGTGATCGGCGCCGGCGCAACCATCCTCATGGACCTCTGGGCGATCCTGCTCACCCAGTTCGGCCAGGCGGCGCCCAACTGGGCACCTGTGGGGCGATGGTTCTGGCACCTCCGACGCGGCAAGGTCTTTCACGAGAGCATTGCGGATGCTGAGCCCTATGCCAATGAACTGGCGCTCGGCTGGATCAGCCATTACGCCGTCGGCATTCTCTATGGACTGATCTTTGCCGTCATCATGGGGCCGGCCTGGCTGGCGGACCCGACATTTCTTCCCGCCTGGATCTTCGGCATCGTCACCGTCGGGGCGGGGTGGTTCCTGCTACAGCCGGGCCTTGGGCTCGGCTGGGCCGCCTCCAAACATCCGACCCCGAACAAGGTCCGCTGCTTTAACCTGCTGGCTCATACGGTGTTTGCGCTGGGGCTTTACGGGACGGCGTTGATTATTGGGTGAGCGCGGGGTCGGCTCGCTCTGAAATTGCCGCCTGCCCCTCACCCTAACCCTCTCCCCGTAAACGGGGCGAGGGGACGTGCCCTGCGTTGGCGAGGAACGGAGAGGTCGCGGCATCCCCCTTCGCCCCGCAAGCGGGGGTCCGAAGGACGGGTCGAGACCCGTGGCTCGACCCCGGTCGGTGGCGGCAGGCGGATGAGGGGCAACCCTTGCCAGAGGGCTCCATGTCTTGGCCCCTCATGCGGCATCCGCCTCAACAGCCTAACCCTACCGCGCCGCCCAGTTGGCGCCGCGGCGGAAGATGGTCTTCATCTCCGGCACGTCGAATTCCTTGGCCTGATGGCCGAGCGAGGAATAGAAGACGCGGCCCTTGCCGTATTTGCGCTTCCAGACGACCGGCATGACGACGCCGTCGATCCAGTAGGCGTGATCGCCGGTGAATTTCGTCGTTGCCAGAACCTCGTTCGAGGGGTCGACATGCATGTAATATTGCTCTGACGTATAGGGGAAATCGGCAATCCCTTCCACGAGGGGGTCATCGGGCCGGGTGATGTTGACGGTATAGTCGATGATGTTGCCGGGGTGAGCCACCCACTGGCCGCCGATGATGAACTGGTAGTCGACGGAATCGCGGAAGGCATCGCCCGCACCGCCGTGATAGCCGGCGATACCGACGCCGCTTTCGATCGCCGTGGCGAGGTTCTTGACCTCCTCCTTCTCGATCTTCGACATCGTCATGATCGGCACGACGAGGCTGAGATCGTGGACGGAAGGGTCGGCAAGGGCCTCGGTGCCGTGTTCGAGATAGACCTTGAAACCGTCTTCCTCGAGCATGGTCTTGATGATTTCGGCGCATTCCTGCGGCTCATGCCCGCTCCAGCCGCCCCAGACGATCAGTGCTTCACGCATAGTCTTTCCTCCTGAATTTTATTTCGCCAGCCGTCCGTCGACGATGGAATCGGACAAAGGGGCAGGGCGCTCCGTTGCCGTGGTGATCGTGACCGTTCGGCCGGTTGCGGCAGCGGTGTGGAAGGCTTCCATGACTTCGAGCACATGCAGTGCCAGATCGCCATTGGCGCGGTGCCGCCGGTTGGAGCGGATCGCATGTGCCAAGTCGGCGACGCCGAGCGAGCGATAATTGCCGTCGGCATAGGGTGCCGTCACCGGCTGGTCCTCGAACGAACCGCCCTTCTTCAGATATTCCACCGGGCCGGCGAATTTGTTTGGATCGGGAACGATCAGCGTGCCCTCGGTTCCGTAGACTTCAAGCGGCACATGCTTGTGGCCGGCGACATCGAAGCTCATGGCGATCTGGACGACCGCGCCGTTGGCAAAGGCCATCATGCCGGCAACATGGGTCGGCACATGCACGGGAATGCTCTCGCCACGACGCGGCTCGCTGGTAACAAGCCGTTCCGATCGCGGCGTCGTCGCAAAGCCGGCAACTTGCGAAACCGGTCCGAGAAGATTGACGAGATCGGTGATGTAATAGGGGCCCATATCGAGCATCGGCCCACCGCCGACTTCGTAGTAGAAGGCCGGGTTCGGATGCCAGCGCTCATGCCCGGGGCACATGAAGGTCGCCGTGCCGCCGACCGGCTGGCCGATGACGCCCTGGTCGATCAAGGCGCGGGCCGTCTGGTGGCCGCCGCCGAGGAAGGTGTCGGGCGCGGCGCCGATACGCAGATTCCTCGCTTTGGCGACCTCCGCCAATTTTTTCCCTTCCGCGAAATTAATCCCCAGCGGCTTTTCCGAATAGGTGTGTTTGCCGGCTTCGAGCGCCTGCAGCGCCACTGCGACATGCGCCTTCGGGATCGTCAGATTGACGATGATTTCGACCTTGGGGTCGGCGATAAGCTCCTCGACGGATTTGACCGGAACGTTGAATTCGGCGGCCTTTGCCTCTGCCAGCTCCCGATTGAGGTCGGCGACGCCGCGGATGTCGAGAATGGGGAAGGATGCCATCGCGGTGAGATAGGCGCCCGAAATATTGCCGCATCCGATGATGCCGATACCGACTTTGTCCATGAATTCCTCCATTAAATCTTGATTGTGCCGCCCGTCAGAGCGCCGGCCCTGTCGTGCTCCAGGGCGATTCGTAGAGTTCGTATAGCGCCACCGCAGCCGCACCTTGGGCCCAGAAATCATCGCTGGAATCGTCGAAGACGAGTTCGCTCACCCCGCGCAACGACGGCGGAATCGCGAGCGCATAGGCATCACGCAGGCTGTTCAAAAACGGTTCGCCGAGCGCCAGGCTCGACCCCACAAGAATGACCCGCGGCGGCGCAAACAGCGTGACGATATTGGCGATGGTCAAGCCGACGGCTTCGCCGGCGCGGATGGCGGCGCCGATCAGCCGATCGTCATCGGCCTTGATCAGCGCCTGGGCATGGGTCATGCCGCGGCCGAGCCGGATCGCCTCGGCAAAACGCCCGTCGGCCTGCTGTTCGCCGAGGATGGCGCTTTCGCCGGCCTGGCTGAAAAGCCGGACGACGCCATTCGGTCCCATGCCGAGCACGAGATCGCCGAGATTGTGGCTGAGGCCGCCGGCGCCGCGAAACAGGCTGTTGCCGTGCAGGACGCCGAGCCCCAGCGTCTGTTCCAGCGAAATCAGCACCATATCCTCGAGATCGCGGGCTTTGCCGAACCAGTGATGGCCGAGCGTGATGGCATGGGCGTCGCTTTCGACAATGGTCGGCGTTGCCAGCCGCGCCGACATCTCGGCGGCGAAGTCGACATTGGTGTCGCGAAAGATCGGGCTGCTTCTGATATAGCCGGTGCGGTGCTCGATAACGCCGGGAAAGCCGAGGCAGACACTGTCGACATCCTCCAATGACAGCCCGGCATCGACGACGCAGCGCCTCACTCCATCCTCGACCAGATCGGCGATGACGCCGATCGGCTGCCGGTCGATGCGGATCGGCAGGGCGAGCTTCGACAGCACGTCGCCGCGGAAATTGGTGACGACGAAGACCATCCTGTTGGCAGCGATCTTGGCGCCCACCACGCGGGCCGCATCAGGATTGAGCTCCAGCATCACCCGCGGCCTGCCACGCACCGCCTCGTTGCGGATATCGCCTTCGTGACGCGGCAGGATCAATCCGTCGTCGAGCAGCGAGGCGGTGATGGCGGAAACGGTCGTGGTGGAGAGTTCGGTGCGCTCGCTGATCTCGATGCGCGAGATCGGACCATGGCGCCGGATGGTATCGAGCACGGTCAAGCGATTGATCGCGCGCATTAATTCTGGATCTGCGGTCTTCATTGGGTCTAGCCAGGCGATCGTTTCGTTGGTGCGGAACCCAAATATTTATAACGGGTTACGAAATAAATAGCGGGCAATTCGGCGGCTCTGTCAAGCGCATTTGATAAAAATAGCGGCATTGGGTTGACATTGGGTCAAAGCTCCGTTGAATTAATCCGCATAGGGGAAAAATTGTGAGGATAGCCCCCTGGGAGGAAAAATCATGAATTTTATGAAGAAGAGCGCCGCTCTCGGCGGTAGGCGTATCGTATCCATGGCCGTGGCAGCCGGGATGCTTCTGGCCGGGGCAGGTGCCGCCTCGGCGACGACGGTGGTCAAGTGGCTGCATCTCGAGCTCGACCCGAAATATGTCGCGGCCTGGGAAGACATCGTCAAGAAATACGAAGCCCAGCATCCCGACGTCGACATCCAGATGCAGTTTCTGGAAAACGAGGCCTTCAAGGCCAAGCTTCCCACGCTGCTGCAGTCCGACGACGTGCCGGATTTCTTCTTCAGCTGGGGCGGCGGCGTCCTGAAGCAGCAGTCCGAAACCGGCGCGCTCCAGGATGTGACGCCGGCGCTGGATGCCGATGGCGGCAAGTTGCGTAGCGCCTATAGCCCGGCGTCGGTCAGTGGCCTGACATTCGATGGCAAGACCTGGGCCATTCCCTACAAGGTCGGCCTGGTCAGCTTCTTCTACAACAAGGAACTGCTTGCCAAGGCCGGCGTGAAGGCCGAGGACATCAAGAACTGGGCTGACTTTCTCGCCACGGTGAAGAAGATCAAGGCTGCCGGCATCGTGCCGATCGCCGGCGGCGGCGGTGAAAAATGGCCGATCCACTTCTACTGGAGCTATCTCGTCATGCGCGAAGGCGGCCAGAAGGTCTTCGAAGCAGCAAAGACCGGCCAGGGCGAAGGTTTCCTCGATCCGGCGATCATCAAGGCCGGCGACGACCTCGCCGAACTCGGAAAGCTCGAACCGTTCCAGCCCGGCTATCTCGGCTCGACCTGGCCGCAGGCGCTCGGCGTTTTCGGTGACGGCAAGGCTGCAATCATCCTCGGCTTTGAAAATACCGAAGCCAACCAGCGCAAGAATGCCGGTGACGGCAAGGGCCTCGCACCCGACAATATCGGCCGCTTCGCCTTCCCGGCGGTCGATGGCGGCGCCGGTAAGCCGACCGATACGCTGGGCGGTCTGAACGGCTGGGCCGTCACCAAGAAGGCCTCCAAGGAAGCGATCGATTTCCTCGCTTTCCTGACGAGTGCAGACAACGAGCGGGCGATGGCCAAGGCCGGGATGCTGCTGCCGGTTGCCGTCGGCGCCGGTGACGGCGTCACCAACCCGCTGCTTGCCGAATCGGCAAAACAGCTTGCCGCCTCGACCTGGCATCAGAACTATTTCGACCAGGATCTGGGTGCTGCGGTCGGCCGCGTCGTCAACGACGTGTCGGTGGAAATCGTCTCCGGTCAGATGAAGTCCAAGGACGGCGCCCAGATGATCCAGGACGCTTTCGAGCTGGAACAATAACCAGCGCCTGCCGACCCCTCCCGGCGCTCTTGCTGAAAGCGGGCGCCGGGATTGCTGCCGACGAGATGCGAAAGCAGGAACCATGGCCAATATCTCAGTCCCATCGATAACGACGGTCGCAAGGCCGGCAAGAAAAGTCGCCAACAGCAGAAGCTCGGTCGCGCATGACCGGCTGACTGTGCTGTTGCTTTTCCTGCCGCCGGCGCTGCTGCTTTTCACGCTCTTCGTCATCATGCCGATGGGCGAGGCGGCCTGGTACAGCCTCTACAAGTGGAACGGCTACGGCACGCCGACCGAGTTCATTGCGCTGCGCAATTTCCAGGTTCTGTTCCGAAATGCGGCCTTCACGCAGGCACTGGTCAATAACGGCCTGATCATCGTCATCTCGATCTGCATCCAGGTGCCGCTCGCCATCTGGCTGGCGACCATGCTGGCGCACCGCATTCCGGGTGTCGTCGGCTACCGGCTGATTTTCTTCCTGCCCTATGTGCTGGCGGACGTTGCCGCCGGCCTGATCTGGCGCTTCGTCTATGATGGCGATTACGGCTTGTTTGCCGCCGTTTCCAACTTCTTCGGCTTCGCCAACCCTTATGTGCTCGCCGACAAGGACGTGGCAATCTATGCCGTGCTTGGCGTGATCGTCTGGAAATATTTCGGCTTCCACATGATGCTGTTCATCGCCGGCCTGCAATCTGTCGACAAAAGCGTGCTGGAGGCCGCCGAAATCGACGGCGCCACCGGCTGGCAGAAGTTCCGTTACGTCACGCTGCCGCTGCTCGGCTCGACCTTGCGTCTTTCCATCTTCTTTGCCGTCGTCGGCTCGCTGCAGCTCTTCGACATGATCATGCCGCTGACGGGCGGCGGGCCGTCCAACTCCACCCAGACGATGGTCACCTTCCTCTATACCTATGGCGTCATGCGCATGCAGGTCGGCCTCGGCAGCGCCGTCGGCGTCGTGCTCTTCATCATCTGCGTGACGCTCGCCTTCGGTTACAAAAGGATATTCATGCGCCATGACTGATATGAGCTCTTCCATCCGCATGAGCACGTCCACACGCGTCTATCTCTACGTGTCGCTGAGCCTGATTGCCGCGATCGTGCTCGTGCCGCTGCTGACGACGGCGCTCGGCGGCTTCAAGACGCTGGGCGACCTGCGCACCAATCCCTTCGGCCTGCCGACGGAGTGGCAATGGGCGAACTATACCGATATTCTTTTCGGTGAACGCTATTGGCTGCAGATCGGCAATTCGCTGGTGATCGCGTCGCTTACCGTCCTCCTGACGCTGATCGTCTCGTCGATGGCGGCTTTCGCCTTTGCCCATGTCCGGTTTTTCGGATCGTCGTTCCTGCTCAATTATTTCCTGCTCGGCCTGATGTTTCCGGCGGCGACCGCGATCCTGCCGCTCTTCATCCGGATCCGCGATCTCGGCCTGCTCGATACCTATTGGGGCGTGGTGCTGCCGCAGGTGGCTTTCGGCCTTGGCATGAGCATCCTGCTGTTTCGAAACTATTTCCGCAACCTTCCGGAGGAATTGTTTCAGGCAGCCTTCGTCGACGGCTGCGGCTATCTCCGCTTCTTCTGGCACATCTCGCTGCCGCTTTCCCGGCCAATCGTCGCCACCGTCAGCATCATTTCCTTCGTCGGCAGCTGGAACAGCTACATCCTGCCGCTGATCATGCTGAACTCGGAATCGAAATATCCCTGGCCGCTCGGCATCATGGTCTATCGCGGTGAGTATGGCACGGAGTGGCAGCTGGTGCTGGCCTTCATCACACTGACCATCCTTCCCACCATCATCGTCTTTTTCGTCGCCCAGAGACACATCATCGCCGGACTGACCGCCGGCGCCGTGAAGTCCTGAGCCGAACCGTTGGAGTGCAATCATGGCATCCGTTGAACTCACCGATATCAGCAAGACCTATGGCGCCGTCGACGTCATCCATGGCATTTCGCTTCATATTGAGGATGGCGAATTCGTCGCGCTCGTCGGCCCGTCCGGTTGCGGAAAATCGACGCTGCTCAGAATGATCGCCGGCCTCGAGGAGATCACCGATGGCGAGATCGCCATCGGCGGCAAGGTCGTCAACAGCATGACGCCGCGCGAACGCAACATCGCCATGGTCTTCCAATCCTATGCGCTCTATCCGCACATGACCGTGGCTGAAAACATGGGCTTCAATCTGAAGCTCGCCGGCGTTGCCAAACCTCAGATCGAGCTCCGCGTTGCCGAAGCGGCGCGCATGCTGGATCTCGCCCAACTCCTCGACCGCAAGCCGGCCCAGCTTTCCGGCGGCCAGCGCCAGCGCGTCGCCATGGGCCGCGCCGTCGTGCGCAATCCCGCCGTCTTCCTGTTCGACGAGCCGCTCTCCAACCTCGATGCCAAGCTGCGCGTGCAGATGCGCTCGGAAATCAAGACGCTGCACCAGAAGGTCAGGACGACCTCGATCTATGTCACCCATGACCAGATCGAGGCGATGACGCTTGCCGATCGTATCGTCGTCCTCAATCAGGGCAGGGTGGAGCAGCAGGGCACGCCGCTCGAACTCTACAAGAAACCGGCCAATCTCTTCGTCGCCGCCTTCATCGGATCGCCAGCGATGAACATGCTCGAAGGCACGGTCGACGGCGAAAATGGTGGGCCTGCTGCTCGTCTCAGCGACGGAACGGCGATCCGCATCGCGCCCGACCGCAAGGTCAAGCCCGGCCAGGCCATCACCATCGGCCTGCGCCCCGAACATCTCGTTCCCGGCATATCAGGCGGCACGCCGCTTGCCGGCCGGACGACGCTGGTGGAACCGACCGGCGCCCAGACCCATGTCGTCTTCGACCTCGCCGGCCAGCAGGTGACCGCCATCGTCGACGGCGAATATCCCGCCCGCTACGGCGCGGTGTTCGAGGCAAGCATCACCAGCGATCAGGTCCACGTCTTCGATCGCGGCACCGGTGTGGCGCTCTAGCAGGCGAGGGATCACCTCAGAGCGTGTCGATCAGTCCTCCGTCCACGCGCATGGAAGCCCCGGTCGTCGCGGATGCCAAAGGCGACGCCAGATAGGTTACGAGGTTGGCGATTTCCTCGACGCTTGCAGCTCGCTGGATGATCGAACTGCCACGATGCTTCTTGACGAAGTCCGCCGCGATCTCCTCGATCGGTTTGCCCGTCTTCCTGCGCTCTTCGGCAAGCATCGCCTCGACGCCTTCGGACAGTGTTGGGCCGGGGAGGACCGAGTTCACGGTAACGCCCGTACCAGCCATGCGCTTGGCGAGCCCGCGGGCAACCGCGATATCGGCGGTCTTGCTGACGCCGTAGTGAATCATCTCCACCGGAATGTTAAAGCCGGATTCCGACGCGATGAAGATGACCCGACCCCAGTCGACGTTCTGCATGCCCGGAAGGTAGGCACGCGAAAGCCTGACGGCCGACATGACGTTTACCTGCCAATGGCGATCCCACACCTCGTCGTTCGCCTCGAAGAAGTCGAGCGGCTGGAAGATGCCCGCATTGTTGATCAGGATATCGACATGAGGAACCTTGGCGACGAGAGCACCGCACCCTTCAGCGGTTGCGACATCGGCTGCGACGGCGGCTACGGTGCCCCCGACACCTTCGCCTTTCAGGCGGTCGGCGGCCTTTGCGGTCTTTTCTTCAGACCGTCCGTTGATCACCACGTCCGCGCCAGCCCTCGCGAGCTGGCGGGCGATCGCGTAGCCGATGCCTTCGGTAGATCCAGTAATCAGAGCGGTCTTGCCTGCGAGGTCGATCTGCATCTGCTGCTCCTTCTGAGGTTGGATCAGAGAACGTATGACCTGGCGGTCGGTCTCGCAACAGCCCGTTTCTTTATCCAATCGTGTGTCTGTTGAGGAGCGGTGGCAGCGTTCATTTGCAAGTACCAGCCATCCTCGGCAAGCCGAACCTTTTCTGTTGCAGAAGCCCCTGAAAAGGGCGGCAATGGGGGTTTTGTGGCGTCCATTATTTTCCTCCCAAGGCCTCGAGCCGAGTACGCAATTCTACATTCTCCGACTCCAATTCGGCCAAGCGTTCCCGCAACGGTGCTACCGCTTTTTCGACCTCGTGTTCGGTGTAACGCGGTGTGATATGTTGAGGGCAGTTCCAATCGAAGGCTTCCAGCCGAAGCCGGAAAATCCGTTCTGCCTTTGCTCGGTAGCCGGCGTCGAAAACAAGGTCGGTCAGTGCCGGGTCGGCATCGAGTGTCAGCTTCTCGACATGCATATATATTTTGAGGCGGGCTCGTCGCGGATAATCCACCAGAAAGAGACAGGCCCGGTCATTTGCGGCAAAGTTTCCGGTACTGATATATTGGCGGTTGCCCCTGTAGTCGGCAAAAGCCAGCGTTTTCTTGTCGACTATTTTCAGAAAGCCCTGTGGCCCTCCGCGATGCTGAACATATGGCCAGCCACTTTCCGACACAGAGGCAATGTAGAAGCTGTCCCGTGCAGAGATGAAAGCCAGTTCGCTGTCGGTGAAGCTGTCGGATTCTCGATGGTGGTCGCCTAACCAAATCTGGTCGGCAGCCATTTCAGCTTGTGCAAGCCGTACATTCGGAGTGATTGCAACTTCCAAAAAGTGGTACGGCATGGGGGATCTCCAACATCTGGAATTTAGTAACCGCTGTTCAGCGGTGCGACCTCAGCTTGGCGGAACCTTGGTCGCACCTGATGGTCACTTCTTTGCGACGTTGCGATCCAGGAAGTCGTTGATTAGCGGAGCAGCGACGTCCAGCTTTTCTTCGAGCAGGAAGTGACCTGAGTTCAGGATATGAATTTCGGCATCCGGAAGATCCGTGAGATAAGGATGAGCGCCGGCCTCAGGAAAGATATAATCGTTCTTGCCCCAGACGATGAGCGAGGGCGGTTTGCGTTCACGAAAGAAACTTTGGAACGCAGGGTAAAGCGGCACGTTGGTGCGATAATCATACAACATATCGAGCTGGATATCCTTGTTGCCTGGCCGGTCCAGAAGGGCCTGGTCGTGAACCCAGTTGTCAGGGCTGATGCGCGACACGTCTTCCATGCCATCGGTATACTGGAACTTGGTCGTTTCGAGCGTGACCAGACCGGAGAGCGCCTCACGGCTCTTCTCTGACCCATCGGACCAGTAGGTCTTGATGGGATCCCAAAATTCCTTCAGCCCTTCATCATAGGCGTTGCCGTTCTGGATGATCAGCGCACTCACCCGTTCCGGATGTTTCAGCGCCAGGCGGTATCCCACCGGTGCACCATAATCCATGACGTACATCGCGTAGCTTTTGACCGCCAAATGATCCAGCAACTGGTCGACGATATCGGCGACCCCGGCAAACGTATAGGCAAATTTGCTACGATCGGGAGATGCACTTTGTCCATAGCCCGGATAGTCCGGCGCGATGACGTGGTATCGGTCTGCAAGGAGCGGGATCAGATTGCGGAACATGTGGGAGGACGTCGGAAAACCATGGAGCAGCAGCACGACCGGAGCGTCGGCCGGACCGGCTTCTCGGTAGAAGATATCGAGGTCCTCGATTTTCGCAGTTCGGTAGTGGATGGGAACCGGAGTTTCGCGGACGCCCGTCGCGGCGTGCGCAGGAAGCGCGCTTGCCATTGTTGCCGCGGTCATGCTGGCGGTCGCCAACATCAGGCACATAATCAAACTACGCATGATAGTCTCCCCATAAGTCGAGATAAAACGAAAATTGGTTTCGAGTGAGGGCTGCTTTGGGCCGTTCAGCCTGAGTAAACGCCGTCGCGATAAACAAGGTCACCGGAGGCTGTGCTCCGGGCCAGGAAATGGCGGTGATGTAGAATTTCAATGCACGTTCGATGTGAAGGCGAGGACGGGCCTGCCGGCGTCGCCATTCATCAAGGGCCTATGTGTAGGAGTAAGCGGGTTTCTAATCGCTCTCAATTGCGATCTAGGTCACGTGCAGCTAGACGATGGCATTGCAACCATAGACCTTCGTATATCGATTTGTCCTTACGCAACGCCTGGAAATCCCGTAACTATTTCCGGCGGACGATTGGCCACCCTTCTCTATTTCCTGACATTGAGTCGGAACTTCTAGGCTCCGGCACGTCTCAAACTCTGAACGGAGAGTGCGGTGGAACGAGAGCCGGAAACCGATCCCATTATTGATCTGATCCCCGCCATGGTGTGGTCCGCAACGTCGGAAGGCATGCTCGATTTTGCCAACCAGCACTTTCTCGAGTTTATCGGAGCGCCACTTGAGGAAATCTCTGGAGTGGGATTCTATAAGCTATTTCATCCCGACGACACGTCACATCTTGCTTCGGAATGGCGTGACATCATGGCCTCGAAGCATGCCAGAGAGGTCGTGGGCAGGCTCAGGCGCGCAGATGGCCAATATCGTTGGTGCACGCTTCGGCAGAAGCCGCGGCTCGATGCCGAAGGAACTGTCTTGAGATGGTATGGTGTGGTCCTCGATATCGAAGACCGCAAACAGGCCGAAAACGCATTGAAGGAAACGAAGACTGCACTTGCGGCCAGCGAGCAGAACCTTAGCCTTATCATCAATTCGCTGCCTGTTCTCGTATGGTCAGCGCGACCGGATGGCAGCGCCGATTTTGTCAATAAAAGCTGGCTGGACTATGCAGGCCGTCCTGCTGACCAAATTCTCGACTGGGGCTTCCTGGAGCTTTATCACCCGGACGATATTCCCGGTATGGTGGACATCTGGAAGAGAGACCTTGAGCATTCCGACCACACTGTTTTGAAAGGACGCATTCGCGGAGCAGACGGAAAATACCGTTGGTTTTACTTCTCAGGGCGAAAGCTAGTCGATGCCAACGGCGTCGTTCGTTGGTTCGGTGTCAACATCGATATCGAAGACCTGCAACGTGCGGAGAATGCTCTTCGGGAAAGCGAAGCTGCGCTCAGAGAAAGTGAACACAAGCTCAGTCTTATCATCAACACGATACCCGCCATGGCGTGGTCCTGCACCTCGGACGGCCAGCTTGAATATTTTAATCGAAATTTGATCGATTATGTCGGTCTACCTTTTGAAGAGATCGTCGGCTTCGGCTTTTATCGCATGTTTCATCCTGATGATGTCGAGCCGATGCGTATGGCTTGGGACGATATCGTAGCCTCAAAAAAAAGCCGCCCGGTAGACGCCCGTATCAGACGCGCCGATGGCGAATATCGGTGGTTTAACCTTCGGCAAAGTCCCCTTCTGGATTCAGATGGAAATGTTGTGAGATGGTACGGCGTCGTCGTGGATATCGAGGATCGTAAACGGGCGGAGGAGTCCTTGCGGCAAAGCCAGAGTGACCTCGCGCATGTGACCCGGATGACGGCCACAGGTGAACTTGCCGTTTCGATTGCCCATGAAGTCAACCAGCCGCTGATGGCAATCGTCACGAATGCCGGCACATGTCTGCGCTGGCTGCAACCGGGACATACCGATATCGAACAGGCCCGGCTCGCGGCGGAGAGGATCGTCAAGGATGGTCATCGCGCCGGCGACATCATCGCGAGTATCAGAGCACTGGCTCAGAAGTCACCAGCCCGGATGGAGCAAACTGACTTGAAGGGCGCCTTGCGCGATGTGCTGGATCTTTTGAGAGGGGAACTTCGTCACCGAGAGATCGAACTCGATCTCGATCTTCCGAAATGGTCTCTGGAGGTCATTGGAGATCGAACTCAGCTGCAACAGGTAGTTCTAAACTTGGTCATGAACAGCGCCGAAGCGATGACCGCTGCTTCAAGCGAAAGACGTATCAGGATCAGATGCACCGAGGACGAGCAGCGTTTCGTGAGAGTGAGTGTCTCGGACTCGGGGCGCGGTGTGCCTCCCGAAGAGTTGGACCGAGTGTTCGAAGCATTTTACAGCACGAAGGCCGACGGTATCGGGATGGGACTTTCCATATGCCGCTCCATTATTGAAGCGCATGGCGGCCGGATTTGGGCTTCGGCGGCAGACAGTCGGGTTGGTACGGTGTTTACGTTTACATTGCCCATGGCGGAGGTCACAGCCGACTATGATCGATGATCGCAAAAGAGGCCCGCCGACCGTCATCATCATAGATGACGACGAAAGCGTCCGCGAAGCTTTGAGGGGATTGTTCCAATCCGTAGGGCTTGCCACTGAAACCCATGGCTCGGTGCCGGAGTTCCTTTCTGCTGATGATCCAGACAGGGCAGGTTGTATTGTTCTGGATATTCGTCTGCCAGGCCAGAGCGGTCTGGAGTTTCAAGAAGCTCTGGCGAAAAGCCGACATCCAAGGTCGGTGGTGCTGATCAGCGCCCATGTCGATGTCGCGATGGCGGTCCGCGCGATGAAAGCCGGAGCTATTGATGTCCTGACCAAGCCCGTGCGCGAACAGGACTTACTGGAGGCGGTAAACCGCGCTTTGGCGGATGATGAGGCTCGACGCAAAGAGGCTAACCAAACGGCTGGGTTACGCTTGAGGTATTCCAAGCTTACCGAGCGTGAGCGCCAGATCATGGCATTGGTAGTCGCCGGGAAACTGAACAAGCAGATTGCGGCTGAGGTTCAGCTCGCCGAGGCGACCGTAAAGCTTCACCGCGGCCACATGATGCGGAAAATGCGCGCATCGTCAGTGGCAGATTTGGTTAGGATCGCCGGCATTCTGGAGGACTGAAAGCAGCTATTTGGAGAAAATGGGGTTCTATCCCTTGCAAGAGCTGAGGTTCCTACATCGACAGATGTCGATTGGTGCGAACCGGACAGCCGCCGGGCCACCCCGGCGGCCTACTGCGGCGATATATTATTCCGCCGCGATCCGTGTGACGCCGTTTGCCTGGACGATCTTTTCCAGCAGCGCGAGCTCGTCCTGGGTAAGATCCGTCAGAGGCGGGCGCACGGGGCCTGGGTTTTGCCCGAGGACACGAAGCCCGGCCTTGATGATCGAGACGGCATATCCCTTCTTGCGGTTGCGCAAGGCGACGAAGGGGAAGAAGAAGCCCTTGAGGATCTCGTCGACGGTCGCCTGATCGCCGCTGCGCAAGGCGCCATAAAAGCGCTGGGCCAGCGCAGGGACGAAGTTGAAGACGGCCGAGGAGTAGGTCGTCACGCCGGCAGCAAAATAGGCCTGGGCATAGACTTCATGGGTCGGCATGCCGCCGACATAGACCAGACGGTCGCCGAGCAACGTGGTGATCTCGATCACCTTGTCGACATCGCCGACGCCGTCCTTGAAGCCGATCAGGTTCGGGCATTCCTCCGCCAGGCGCGCAATGCTTTCGGCGGAAAGAATGGCGTTGTCGCGATTATAGACGATGACGCCGACGCCGACCGATTGGCAGACCGCCTTGACGTGGGCGATCAGGCCGGCCTGCTCGGCAAACATCAGATAGGGCGGCAGCAGCAATAGTCCGTCCGCGCCGGCCTTCTCGGCCGCCTGTGCGATCTCGACGGCAAGCGATGTGCCGTAGCCGGTTCCCGAGATGATCGGCGTCTTGCCGGCCGACGCCTTGGCGGCCCGGACGACCTGCGGAATCTCGGCAGGATTGAGGGAGAAAAACTCCCCGGTGCCGCCGGCGGCAAACAGTGCGGCGGCGTCATAACCGGCAAGCCACTCGACATGGCGGCGGTACTTCGCTTCGTCGAATTTGAGCTGATCGTCGAAATGCGTGACCGGAAACGAGAGGAGACCACTACCAACGGCCTTCTTCAGTTCAATCGGGTTCATCATGAAGTCCTATTCTTTGCGTGTTGAAGACCGTGTCAGGCGCTTTCCAGCACCTGCAGAAGGGCGGCGATATAGCCGTAGCAGAAGGCAAATGCGGTGGCGGTTGGATCCTTGCCGCTGACGGTCGGCACGTGGTCGGGCATCAGCATGTATTTGAAGCCCACCTCCTTGTAGATTCTGGCCGAGCGGACCATGTCCATGTCGCCTTCCTCGGGGAAGGTCTCCATGAAGGAAAGCTTGCCGCCGCGAATGTTGCGGAAGTGAACATTGAAGATCTTGCCGCGCTCGCCGAACCAGCGAATGACATCGTCGATCTCCTTGCCGGGATTTTCGAGCATTTCGCCGATCGAGCCCTGGCAGAAATTGAGGCCGTGATAGGGGTTTTCGCGCATCAGCACGAATTTCTTCAGGCCTTCCACGGTGCCGAGCACCCGCGTGACGCCGCGATAGCCGGGCGGCGTATAGGGATCGTGCGGATGGCAGGCGAGCCTGACGCGGTTGCTTGCGGCGACCGGAACGACGCGCTCGAGGAAATAGTCGATCCGTTCCCAATTTTCGTCTTCGGAGAGCACGCCGGCCAGACCGGGCTCGGCCCGCTGATCCGTCTTGTCCCAGCGGAAGCTGGCATTCATCGATCCGCCGCGCCCCGGTTCATCCGGCGTGCGGGGAATGCCGATCAGATTGAGATTATATTTGACGGCCGGAATGCCGGCCGCCGCCGCATTCTCGATCAGCTTGCAGACGGCGTCGATCTGCTGGTCGCGCTCGGGCCCGGCGAGCAGGATATCGGGATAGGAAGCCTTCTCGATCGGCTGCGAGGGCAGGGGCAACTGGATCATGTCGAGGATCAGGCCGAAGCTTTCGACCTTGTCGCGATGGCGCTCGAGGTCGGAAAGCGTCCAACTGCTCGGTTTTCCCGGCGGGTCGGCGTTGATATGCTTCACACCCAGTTGCGCGAAGATACGATAATCGTCGTCATCCCGCGCCGCGACCTGTGTTCCCAGATACATTTGAGTCTCTTTCCAAATCCAACAATGTCATATGACATAATATGAATTTTGGAAGGTGTCGAGCCCTACTGCTGCTCGGCGAGCATGCGGTAACGCCGTTGGCTGGCCATCATATGCGCCCGCATCGCCTGGCGGGCGCGTTCCGGATCCTGGTCGGCGATCGCCGACAGGATTTCCACATGTTCGGCATAGACCTTTTGCAGATAATCCCGGTCATTGGCCTCAGGCAGCGTCGGAAACTGGCCGCGGGGGATGGCTCGGGGGCCGAAATGGCGGAGAACATCGACATAGAATCGGTTGTTCGTGGCGGCGGCAATCGCCATGTGAAAAGCGTAATCCGCCTCCACCGTCTGCTGTCCGGTCTCGATGAGCTGTGCCATTCTGCGGTTGGCTTCGCGGATCGCCGCCTCCTGCTCGGCGGTGCGGCGATAGGCGGCAATCGCCGCCGCTTCACCTTCGGCCGCCATGCGAAACTCCAGCAATTCCAGGGTTTCCGGGATGCTTTTGATTTCCACCGGCGTCAGCGACAGGTCGGAATGAACCTTCGGGTCGGCGACAAAGACGCCTTTGCCCTGGATCGGTTTGACGAAGCCCGCCGACCGCAGATCGGCAATTGCCTCGCGCACCACGGTGCGGCTGACGCCGAAGGTGGCTTCCAACTGCGGCTCGGTCGGCAGCTGGTCGCCGACACGCAGCTTCCCCGTTTCGATTTGCGCCCGCAGCTGATCGATGACCTGCTGTGCCAGTCTTTGCCGGCCGCGGCTGAGTGTCGTCATGTCCGTTCCCCATCCCTCTGCATCACGTCTTCCGTTCGGCTCTTGCAAATCATATTCGATCTCGTTAAATCATAATACGACATACGGACGACATAATATGTCTCTTATAGTAATCCAGGGAGGAGTTACAATGAAGCATTTTTCTAAGGGCTTATTCGTCGGCGCGGTCATGGGCGCCCTGACGGTCGCAGCGCCGCAGCTGCAAGCTGCGACACCGCAGGACCAGCTGGTTGTGGGCACATCGCTGGCGCAGGTTTTGTCGCTGGATCCGCAGCAGGCGACCGAAGGCAAAGCGGTCGAGATCATGTCGAACCTTTACGACCGGCTGGTCGCCAGTACGGCGGATGGCAAGATCCTTCCGCAGCTGGCGGAAAGCTGGAAAATTGACGACAAGGGCATCACATTCACGCTGCGCAAGGCCAATTTCGCCTCCGGCAATCCGGTCACCTCGAAGGACGTGGTCTATTCGCTGGCCCGGCTCCTGAAGATGGATCAGGCTGCCGCCGCCAACCTCAAGCGCGTCGGCTACGACAAGAACAATGTCGAAAAGCTTGTCACGGCGGTGGACGATCAGACGGTGCGGATCGATCTCTCCGACCAGGTGACGGCAGAGCTTCTGCTCTACCGGCTGACGACGACCACCACCAGCGTGGTCGACAGCGTCGAGGTCGAGAAACACGCCGTCGACAATGACTATGGAAACGCCTGGATGCGGACGCATTCGGCCGGCTCCGGTCCGTTCACCCTCAATCGCTGGTCTCCGAACGAGCTTGTCATTCTCGATGCCAACAAAGACTATATGACCGGCGCGCCGAAGATGAAGCGCGTCATCGTCCGCCATGTGCCGGAAAGCCAGGTCGAGCGGCTGATGCTCGAGCGCGGCGATATCGATATTGCCAGCGCGCTGACGGCATCCGATCTCGCGACGTTCAAGGACAAGCAAGGCTTTGCCATCCAGCGTATTCCGACGGGCGGTTTCTACGTGCTGTCGATGAATGTCGGCAACCAGTACCTCTCCAACCCGAAGGTCCGCGAGGCCATCGCCTACGGCATCGATTACAAGGGCATCGAAAAGACCATCATGGGTCCTTACGGCCGGGCGAGAAACGTTCCCGTTCCGGAGAATTTCGAATATGCCATCCCGAACCCCGATTGGCATCTCGACGTCGAAAAGTCCAAGCAGCTGTTGAGCGAGGCCGGCTTCAAGGACGGCTTCTCGTTGACGCTGAAGACCATTGCGCAGACGCCGCGTATCGATCTTGCCACCGCCATCCAGGCATCGCTTGCTCAGGTCGGCATCAAGATCGACATCCAGCAGGGCAACGGCTCGGAAATCATTGCCGCCCATCGCGCCAGGGATTTCGATCTGCTGATCCCCCAGACCAGCGCCTACATGCCGAACGTGCTCGGCTCGATGGAGCAGTTTTCCTCCAATCCCGATAACTCGAAGGAAGCCAACAATGCCGGCAACTTCGTCTGGCGCTCGGCCTGGGACATTCCCGAACTGACGGCCCTGACGGCGAAAGCATCGATGGAGCCGGACGCCAAGAAGCGCGGCGAACTCTACGTCCAGATGCAGAAAATGTTCGTGGATCAGAAGCCGGCCGTGCTGCCGCTGTTCGAGCGCTTTGAGCCGATCGTCCTCAACAGCAAGGTGCAGGGATATATCGGGCATCCGTCTCAGCTGACGCGTCTCGAGAGCGTGACCAAGGTAGAAACCCAGTAAGACTCCCAGGGCAAGCCGATCATGAAGGAACTCTCCGTAGCCGAATTTGGCCGACGCCTGGCGCATTTGCTGGTCAGCCTGTTCATCCTCCTCTGTGTAACCTTCGTGATCGGCCGCATCTTGCCCAACGATCCGGTCGGCGCGATTGTCGGCGAGCTCGCCGATCCCGCCGCCTATGCGGCGATGCGGGCGCGTCTCGGCCTCGACCTGCCGATCTACCAGCAGTTTTTCCTCTATCTGAACGGGCTGGCGCATGGTGATTTCGGCACGGCCGTCCTCACCGGCAATCCCGTCTCTTCGGACCTTGCCCAGGCGTTTCCGGCAACATTCGAACTCGCGACGCTGGCGGTGATCATTTCGACCTTCGTCGGTGTCCCGCTCGGGCTTGTCGCGGCCCTCTTTCGCGACAGCTTCATCGACAAGACGGCGCGGGTGGTGGCGCTCGTCGGCCATTCGATCCCGGTCTTCTGGTTCGGCATCGTCGGGCTGGTCATCTTCTATGCCGGCCTCAATTGGGTCGGCGGCCCGGGCAGGATCGATGTCTTCTACGAAGGCCTCGTCACGCCGAGAACCGGCCTCTTGCTGGTCGACAGCCTGTTGCAGGGCGAGACGGAAATCTTCTGGAATGCGCTCGGCCATATCATTCTGCCGGCCGTCATCCTCGCATATGCTGCGATGGCCTACATCACCCGCATGACACGCAGCTTCACCCTGGAGCAGTTGAGCCAGGATTATGTCATTGCGGCCCGAGCCAAGGGTGTAAGCCCGCTCGGCACGATCTGGCACCACGTCCTGCCGAACATTGCGGTGCAACTGATCACCATCCTTGCCATTTCCTATGGCGGTCTGCTCGAAGGCGCTGTCGTGACCGAGATCGTTTTCTCCTGGCCGGGCATTGGCCAGTACATGACGAACGCGCTGATGATCGGTGACATGAACGCCATCGTCGCCGGCACTATCATTGTGGGATTCATTTTCATGTTGTTGAACTTCCTGGCCGACGTCGCTTACGCCGTCTTTGATCCGCGCATGCGGGAGGCGGCCCGATGAGCGATGTCATCCGCAGCGAGATTCATATCCGCCCTCCAAGTGTGTCGACCCGTATCGCGGCGTCGTTTGCGCGCGCCGGCCGCAAATTGGCGGCCGAGCCGCTTGGTCTTGGAGGTTTCGTCATCCTCGGTCTGCTTTGCTTGATCGCGATCTTCGCGCCGCTGCTGGCGCCCTACGATCCGGCCATACAGGCGCTTGGCGATGCCCTGCAGCCACCGAGCCTCGCGCATCTGGCAGGCACGGACGAATTCGGCCGGGATATCTTGAGCCGCCTCATCTTCGGCACGCGCATCACCATCCAGACCGTGCTGTCGATCTCCTTGATCGTCGGCCCGATCGGCCTGTTGATCGGCGTTGTTGCCGGCTTCTTCGGCGGGCGCACCGATGCGCTGCTGATGCGCGCCACCGATATCGTTCTGTCCTTCCCGTCGCTGATCCTGGCTCTGGCTTTTGCTGCGGCACTCGGCGCCGGCTTGACCACGGCAATCATCGCGATTTCGCTGACCGCATGGCCGCCGATTGCCCGGCTCGCGCGCGCCGAGGCGCTTGTCGTCAGAAACGCCGACTATGTGGTCGCCGCCCGCCTTTATGGCGCCTCGCCGATGCGCATTCTTCTCCTCTATATCGCGCCGATGTGCGTCCCATCCGTCATCGTTCGCCTGACGCTCAACATGGCGGGTATCATCCTGACGGCAGCTTCGCTTGGCTTCCTCGGTCTTGGCGCTCAGCCGCCGGCGCCGGAATGGGGCGCGATGATCTCCAGCGGCCGCAAATTCATGCTGGATTATTGGTGGGTTGCCGTCATGCCGGGTATCGCCATCCTCCTCACCAGCCTTGCCTTCAACATCGCCGGAGATGCTCTGCGCGACATTCTGGATCCTCGCCATGCAAGATCATGATCTGCAGCCCGTTCTTTCCGTCGAAGGATTGAGTGTCCGTTTCGGGCGAGGCGCCGTGCCTGCCGTCTCCAATGTCAGTTTCGACGTCGGGCGCGAACGCGTCGGCATCGTCGGAGAATCCGGTTCCGGCAAATCGACGACCGGTCGCGCCATCATGCGTCTGCTGCCGCCGGCGGCGGTCGTCACCGCCGAACGTCTGGATCTCGGCGGCGATCCGCTGCTGTTAAAGAGCGAGCGGCAGATGGGCGCGCTTCGCGGCAAGGATATCGCTTTGATCATGCAGGATCCGCGTTATTCGCTGAATCCGGTGCTGTCGATCGGCAAGCAGATCGCCGAAGCCGCTCGCCTTCACCTCGGTCTTGGCAAGAGCCAGGCCTTTGACGCGGCCCGCGCCATGCTGGAGCGCGTGCGCATCAGCGATCCGGACCGGGTCATGGCGCTTTATCCCCACCAGATATCGGGCGGCATGGGCCAGCGCGTGATGATCGCCATGATGTTGCTGGCGCGGCCGAAGCTCGTCATCGCCGACGAGCCGACCTCGGCGCTCGATGTCAGCGTTCGCAAGGACGTGCTGCTGCTGCTCGATGAACTGGTGCGCGAGAACAATTCCGGACTGCTGTTGATCAGCCACGACATTCGCATGGTGGCAGCCTTTTGCGAGCGCATCATCGTCATGTATGCCGGCCGGATCGTTGAGACCCTTACCCGTCTCGAGGACGCCCGCCATCCCTATACTTGCGGGCTGATCGCTGCGCTGCCCGACCCCAGGAATCCGGTTCGCCGGCTTGCGGTTCTCGACAGGACGAAACTCGATCTGGAGACGGTGCAATGATCAATGTGCGTGACCTCGATGTCGTCTTTGCCTCCGGCAAATCAAGCAACCATGTCGTCAGGGGCATCAGTTTTCAGGTTGGCCAGGGGGAGACGCTCGGCATTGTCGGTGAATCCGGATGTGGCAAATCGACGGTGCTGCGGTGTCTCGCCGGCATGGAGGCCGGCTGGACCGGCCAGATCGAGCTTGGCGCCAAACCGATCGGCAAGAAGCGCTCCCGCGAAGAGCTGAAATTCGCTCAGATGGTGTTTCAGGACCCATACGGATCCCTGCATCCGCGCCATCGTATCGGCACCGCCTTGGCCGAGCCGCTGCGCGCCATGCGCCATTCGGATATCTGGTCGAAGGTCGAGAGGGCGTTGATCCAGGTGGGTTTGCCGGCGAGTTTCGCAAACCGTTTTCCGCATGAGCTTTCCGGCGGCCAGCGGCAGAGGGTGGCAATCGCCCGGGCCCTGATCCTGTCGCCGCCCATCCTGTTGCTCGACGAGCCGACATCGGCGCTCGATGTCTCGGTCCAGGCCGAAATCCTCAACCTGCTTGCCGATCAGCGCGAGGAAAAGGGCCTGACCTATCTCCTTGTCAGCCACGACCTCGCGGTCATCGCCCATATGTGCGACCGGGTGCTGATCATGAAGAATGGTTGCTTCGTCGACGAACTCACCAGAGCGGATCTGCAGGCCGGCACCACCCATGATGCCTATGCGCGAGAACTGTTTGAGGCGAGCTTTATCGAGGCTTGATATCGTCGAACGTGTGGTGTGGGTTCAGCGCCCCTCCGTCACGGCATGGACGCGCCTGACAGCCGCCACGCTGCCCCTTTCGACGAGATGGCAGGCAAGCTCGACCCGCCGCCGTGGGGCCGCAAGACCGAGCATCATGTCGCGCAGCAGATCGAGCGCGGTGGCGCCGAGCTCGCGCATCGGAATATGCACCGTCGAGAGCGGCGGATTGAGAAAGGCCGATTGCGGCAGGTCGTCTATGCCCATAACTGAGATGTCCTGCGGTACTGCATAACCCATCGCCTGCAATCCGCGCACTGCGCCATTGGCAAGGCTGTCGCCCGCCGTCAGGATGGCGGTGAAGGTGAGGCCTTTTTCGCGGATAACACGGGTGACGGCTTCTGCGCCGAGTTCCGGTAGCCAGTCGTCGACCTCGAGCACCAGATCGGCGTCGGCCGTCAGCCCATGATGCTGCAGGGCATCGCGCCAGCCCTCCAGGCGCCGCTCGATCGTTCGCCGTCCCGGCCTCAGCATGAACAGGATGCGTTGATGCCCGGCCTTGATCAGCCGCTCTGCGGCAATGAAGGCGGCCGAGCGGTTGCAGGGCGTCACACTCGAAAGCCGCATATAGGGATCGTCGCTGTTGACCAGAACGACAGGCTTTCCGAGGCTGGCGGCCGCCGCCAGCATATCCTCATCGTCAACGGTCAGGATCAGCATGCCGCCGAAACTCGGATCGTCCCGCATCTCGGCGACGACGCGGGCTTCATCACCCTTGTCGGCGACGGGGCGCATTGCCACCTCGATGCCGAGGGCGGCCGCGCGCGCATTCAATCCTTCGAGCACGTAGAGGGTGAACTGGTTGCGGACATAGTCGATCATTGCCGCGCCGGAGGCGACGAGCATGACCTTCTTGCCAGCAACGCTTGCCGGCAGGGCGTAGCTGACCGCACTTGCCGTTTCCAGCACCAGCTTGCGAATCTCCGGCCTGACGCCCTTTTCGCCGGCCAGCGCACGCGACACCGTGCTGATCGAGACGCCGCATCGGGTGGCAATGTCGTCGAGCCGCGTGCGCCTGCCTTTTTTCTCTTCCGCCGCCATGCCATCTCCTCGCTCCCAACTACTATGCAAAAATCTTTCAGATTGCGCAAATGGAATGCCTATGCACAATTGTTGCCTGAGGAGTCCGCGACAAGCGGCAGAGCAGGGAGGCTTTGAAGATGCGGCTTGAGGGCCAGTCCATGCGTCGGCGTTTTACCCGGCGTCTCAAGGATCGAGCATGATGCCGAAAAGTGTGAGCGGTTTTCGGACGACATCATGCTCTAGCTGTTCCAGGGCGGGCTGAAATATGACCACTGAGCAGCAATCCCATCTCCGCCGCGCAACGGCGAAGGATAGCCCGATCGTCTACTGGCAGCTCGCCCATCTGTGGCAGGAGCGCTACGACGTCGCCGACCGCCCGATGGACGGCAGCATGGATCCGTTGTTCTTCGTCACCAAGACGAAGAACTTCATCCCGCATGAATATCCCTGCCGCACCGAATTCAAAAAATCCTTCTCCGGCCGGCGGCCGCAGCCGGCAACCGAATTCGAAGCCATCCGCTGGTGGCTTCCCTTTGCTTCCCCGCGTGTCGATCTCTCCGGATTCTGGTTTCGCCCGACGCGTATCGGCTGCTGGGCGCGCACCTTCCTCGATGCCCGTTCAGTGGGGCCTGCGACGCTGCGCCTGTCGACCTGCGGCGGCGCGATCCTCTTCGTCAATGGCCGTGAGCAGGGTTTCATGGCGCCTTACCAGCGCAATCTCGAAGCCGAGCAGCTGTTTGAGGTCGAGCTTACGGCCGGTCTCAACGAGATCCGCGTCTATTTCGACGATCTCGCCGAGCGCGACGCGCGCTTCTATTTCCAGCTGGATTATGTCGAAGGACCGGAAGTTGAAGCTGCCGTGCCCGTTCCCATCGCCGCCGGCGATGCGGATGAGCTGGAGGTCATCCTCGAAGGCATGCGCTTCGACCGCACCGCCTATCTCGGCGAAGACGTGGCGATCTTCTTCCCCGTGCCGCTGCCGGTGGCGCTGAACTGTCATGTTGAGATCGAAGGCGACTTCATGTCGAGCGAACGCTTCGACTATGATTTCGAGCTGGAAGCGGGAGCAACCAAGCTGGAACTCGGCACCTCGGCGGATATGCCCGCCGATTTCCGCCATTTCCGGATCACCTTCAAAACAGGCGAGCTTTCGCTCGGTCGCACGCTCGGCGTCGAGATCTGTCATCCCCAACGCCAGGGGGAAGCGCCCGCCGCCCTGGAGGACCGCGTCGCCGAGGCGCTGGCCGAGGTCGCCTCCCATTCCGAGCCCGATACGGTCTGTGCTTTCGCGCGTCTTGCGCTGGGGCAGGGCGGCGAGGACACCGAGGCGATGATCTCGGCGATGCTTCCCGTCATCGAGGATTGCCACGACTGCGCCGATTTCGTGCTGGTGCCGCTGCTCTTTGCCTATACGCGCTGGAGCGATCTGCTGTCACCTGAGCTGCGCGACAGGATCGAGCACGCCGTCCTCAATTACCGCTACTGGATGGATGAGCCCGGCAACGACGTTCAGTGGTATTTTTCCGAAAACCACGCTCTTCTCTTCCATACGGCCGCCTATCTCGGCGGCAGGCTTTTCCCCGATGCCGTCTTTGTCCGCTCCGGCCGCACCGGCGCCGAGCAGATGCAGGTCGGCGAAGAGCGTGTCCGCGCCTGGCTTGATCATTTCGAGCGCTGGGAAATGGCCGAGTGGAATTCCGTTCCTTATTTCCCGATCGACCTCAAGGGGCTGACGGCGCTGGCCGCCTGCGCGCCGGATGAGACGATCCGCAACCGGGCAAGCGCCAGCATCGTCCGCCTGATGGAGATCGTCGCCCGCTCGGCCCATCATGGCATGATGACCGGCAGCCAGGGTCGCTCCTATGAACATACGCTGCGTCCCGGCCGCTCGGTCGAACTCTCCGCCATTGCCCGGCTGCTCTGGGGCCGCGGCTGGTACGGCCGGCGTGTCCACGCTTTACCACAGCTTGCCGTCTGCATTCGCGATCATGGCCTACGTTTTCCAGAAGCGCTTGCGGCGATTGCGGCGCACCAGTCCGACGACGCGCAGGAATGGACCTTTTCCCAGGGCGAAAACCGTTTCGCCGCCCTCTATCACTATAAGACCCGTGACACCGCGCTCGGCACCATCGCCCATTATCGACCCGGCGCCTGGGGCTATCAGGAGACGGTGCTGCATCTGCGCTTGGGCGACCGGCCGGAAGCGCAGATCTGGATCAATCATCCCGGCGAGACCATACAATTCGGATATGGCCGGCCGAGCTTCTGGGGCGGCTGCGGAACGCTGCCGCGCGTGCATCAGTATCGCGATCTGGCGATCCTCGATTTCGAGATCCATGAGGGCCAGCCGGATTTCACCCATGCCTGGTTCCCGCTCGAGGCCTTCGACGACACGGTGGTCGACGGCAATCTGGCGCTCGCCCGCTCCGGCAACGGCATTGCGATGCTGATCGGCAACGGCGCACTGGAGCCGGTGAAACAAGGCCCGACGACGGATATCGAGCTGCGACTGGCCGGCCGCAAGGGCCGCTGGATCGTCCGTCTCTCCGATATCGGGCGCGAGGGTGGCCTTGACGGCATGCAGGCGCGTTTCGCCACGCTTTCGGCCCGCCGCGACGAAGAGGGCGCACTGATCGTCGTCGATCCGGATTATGGCCGGGTCGTCTTCGAAGAGGACGGCACCGTGCGCGCCGAAGGCCGCATTCTTCGCCCGACGGACTGGTCGGTGCGGGGAGACGCGGTACATCTGAAGATACCGGGCAGGCAGCCTCGGCGCGCGGCCTCGTAGACGACATGTCCGGCAGGTGGAGGACCGGCCGGACGCAGGAATTGATCGGTCAAGTGGAGGAGAAAATGACCAGAATGAAATCGATCGGCGCGGCTTTTGCTGCAATTCTCTTGAGTTCCGTTGCCGCCCATGCCGGCGACGTGCGCATCATGTGGTATTCCGACGGCGGCGAAGGCGCTGTCGTCAAGGATCTGCTGGCGCGCTTCTCCAAGGCCAATCCTGACATCAACGTCATCCTCGACGAGGTCTCCTACGACGTCGTCAAGGAACAACTGCCGGTGCAGCTTGAAGCCGGGCAGGGGCCGGATATCGCCCGCGTCACCAATCTGAAGGCGCAGGCACAGCATTGGCTCGATCTTCGCCCGCTCCTGGCCGATGCGAAATATTGGGACGATAATTTCGGTGCCCAGGCCGACTGGATGCGTCCCGACGGCTCGAACGCCATCACCGGCTTCATGACCCAGTTGACGCTGACCGGCGGCTTCGTCAACAAGACGCTGTTCGAACAGGCCGGCGTCGAGATCCCCGGCCCGAAGGCCACCTGGGACGACTGGGCGGCGGCAGCCAGGAAGGTCGCCGACAGCCAGAAGGTCTTCGCCATGGCGATCGACCGCTCCGGCCACCGCGTCTCCGGCCCGAATATTTCCTACGGCGCCAACTATATCGCCGCCGACGGCAAGCCGGCGCCGATCGATCAGGGCGCCAAGGAGTTCCTCAGCCGCTTCGTCAAGTGGAATGAGGATGGCACCGTCAACAAGGATGTCTGGGTGAGTGCCGCCGGCACCACCTACCGCTCCGCCGCCGAAGACTTCATCAATGGCGGCCTCGCCTATCTCTACTCCGGCAGCTGGCAGATCTCGGGCTTTGCCCAGAAGATCGGCGACAGTTTCGACTGGGTGATGGCGGGAAGCCCCTGCGGCACGGTTGCCTGCACCGGCATGCAGGGCGGCGCCGGTCTGGTGGCCGTCAAATACACCAAAAACCCGAAGGACGTCGCCAAGGTGATGGATTACCTGGCAGGTGCCGATGTGCAGAAGGAGTTCGCCGAGCGCAGCCTGTTCATTCCGGCGCATAAGGGCGTGGCCGCCGGCCAGATGGACTTCAAGACCGACAATCCGCATGTGCAGGCGGCGCTGAAGGCCTTCGTCGAATCGGCCGGCCAGACGGCGGCACCGGCGATGAAGCTGCCGGGCTGGAAGTGGTCCGACGCCTATTACAGCGCCATCGTCGCCCGCATCAGCCAGGTGATCGCCGGCGAAATGAAGCTCGACGATGCCTATGCCCGCATCGACGAGGACATCAAGGCCAAGGTTGGCGGCAACTGACGGACGAACGCATGGCGGAGAAGACGGTTTATTCCGAACCACCTGTCAAAACCGGCCTGCGGCAGGCGCTCTCGGCGCCTGTCCGGCTCCTCATGGGGCTGGTCGATATTCCCATGCGCGGTTGGCAGAAGCTGACCGGGCTGAACGGCATGGCGGGCGTCTTCCTGGCGCCGAACATGCTGATCTTTTCCGTCTTCGTGCTGCTGCCGCTGGTCATCAACTTCCTCTATTCGACGACGAGCGGCAGCGCCATCTTCCTGCAGAACAGGACCTATGTCGGCGCCGATCAGTACCGCATCCTCTTCGATTGCGGCTCTTATCTCGATCCTTCGACTTGCGCTGCCGACACCTTCTGGGCGGCCGTGCGCAACACCGCCGTCTTCGTCGTCTTCCAGGTCACAGTCATGCTGATCGCAGCGCTCGCAACGGCGCTGATCCTCAACCGCGAGCTTTCCAATCGCGGCTTCTGGCGCGCTGTCTTCTTCTTCCCGGTGCTGCTGTCGCCTGTTGTCGTCGGCCTGATCTGGAAATGGATCCTCCAGCGTGAAGGCCTGCTGAACTACGCGTTGAGCCCCTTCGGTTTTGAGCCCTTCTCCTGGCTCAGCGATCGTTTCTGGGCCTTCTTCTTCGCCGTCTTCGTTTCGGTCTGGGCGCATATGGGCTTTTACGCGCTGATCCTGCTCGCCGGCCTGCAGGCGATCCCCAAGGATCTCTACGAGGCGGCGGCGATGGACAAGGCGAGCCCCACCCGCATCTTCCGGCGCATCACCCTGCCGCTGCTGATGCCGAACCTCATCGTCGTCCTGGTCCTCGCGCTGATCCGTGCCGTGCAGATCTTCGACGAGGTCTTCGTGCTCACCGGCGGCGGGCCGGGCACCAGCACCATGTATATCACCCAGTATATTTACGAGACCGGCTTTGCCAGTTCGCTGCGCAACCCGGGGCTTGCCTCGGCCGCCTCGATCCTGATGGGCATCGTGCTCGTCATCCTGACGCTGGTCCAGCTTGGGGTCAGCAGCCGCAACGAGAAGAAGGGAGCACGCCAATGAGCGCTGTCGGCACCTTCCTGCTTCGCCGCCGCGGCCGTGGCTGGCATTGGACGGATGTGGTCACCTGGATCTGGCTGATCTCGGGCGTGATCCTGATGTTCGGCCCGGCCGTCTGGCTGGTCTTCTCCTCCTTCAAGACGCCGGCGGCCCTTGCCGAGTTCCCGCCGTCCGTCCTGCCCTATGTCACCGAACAGGCAGTGGTGCCGGGATACGACAAGCCGTTGCAGCTCTATAATGTCGCAATGCCGGATGGCAGCGCGCGTGTGCTCGCCGAAGTCCGCCGCATCGGCATCATGGGCCAGATGGTCGATCCGAAACAGCCGGGCGAAATCGTCAAGGTCAACATCAAGGACCGCACGCCGGTGCGCAAGGTGGAATTCGCCGGCGGCAATTACACCGAACCGTTCCAGCGCTTCGATTTCTTCCTGTTCCTGCGCAACTCCGTTTTCGTGACCGTCGTGGCGACTGTCATCACGCTGCTCGTCAATTCCATGGCCGCCTTCGCGCTGTCGAAATACCAGTTCCCCGGCCGCACCGCCGTCATGCTGATGATCCTGGCGACGCTGATGGTGCCGCTCTCGGTCATCGTCGTGCCGCTCTATTCCGTCATCGGCACGCTGAACCTGTTCGACAGCCTCTGGGGCGTCATCCTGCCGACGGTCGCCACCCCCACGGGCGTCTTCCTGCTCCGCCAATACATGCTGACCATCCCCGACGAATTGCTCGACGCCGCGCGCATGGACAAGGCCAGCGAATGGCAGATCTACTGGCGCATCATCCTGCCGCTGTCGGCGCCGGCGCTGGCGGTCCTGGCGATCTTTTCGGTCGTCTGGCGCTGGAACGACTTCCTCTGGCCGCTGATCGTGCTCTCGCGCAAGGAACTCTACACGCTGCAGGTCGGCCTCAACGTCTATGCCGGCGAGCTCAATGTGCAATGGCACTACATCCTCGCGATGACCGTTGTCTCGATGATCCCCGTCGTGCTGATCTTCGTCTTCCTGCAGCGCTTCATCACCACAGGCATCGCCGGCTCTGGCCTGAAATAGACCAGCTGACAATACAAACAGGAGAGTGCATGAGCGGGCTCGAGCTCAGGAACATCGTTAAGAATTTCGGCGCCGTCGAGGTCATCCGCGATGTCTCGCTTGAGGTCAATGACGGCGAGTTCGTCGCTTTCGTCGGCCCGTCCGGCTGCGGGAAATCGACGCTGCTGCGGCTGATCGCCGGCCTCGATAAGCCCACCGGCGGCAGCATCGCCATCGACGGCAAGGATGTCACCGGGATCGGCGCCGCCGATCGGGGCCTGGCCATGGTCTTCCAGTCCTACGCGCTGTATCCGCATATGAGCGTGCGCGAGAATCTCGCCTTCGGTTTGGAGAACACCAAGGTGGCAAAGGCCGAGATCGAAGCGCGCATCGCTGACGCCGCCCGCATGCTCGAGATCGAGCCTTTCCTGCAGCGCCGTCCGGGCCAGCTCTCCGGCGGCCAGCGCCAGCGCGTCGCCATCGGCCGAGCCATCGTGCGGCGGCCGGATGCCTTCCTGCTCGACGAGCCGCTGTCCAATCTCGACGCCGAACTCAGGGTCAGCATGCGCGCCGAACTCGCCGCCCTCCACGCCCGTCTCAAGGCGACGATGATCTATGTCACTCATGACCAGGTCGAGGCGATGACGCTTGCCAACCGCATCGTCGTGCTGAGAGGCGGCAGGATCGAGCAGGTGGGAACGCCGCTGGAACTCTACAACAAGCCGGCCAACCGCTTCGTCGCCGGTTTCATCGGCGCGCCGCATATGAATTTCCTGGAAGGCGCCATCGTCGGCCACGACGCCGGTTTCACGCAAGTCGAAACAGTCGGCGGCCAGCGGCTTTCCGTTGTTGCCCGGGAGGCGCATCCGATCGGCGAGAGAGTCAGCATCGGCATCCGGCCGCAACATATCACCCTTGCCGACGCGGGTTCAGCGGGCAGGCTGGATACCCGTGTTACCCTTGTCGAGGAACTGGGCTCGGAGACCGTCGTCCACGCCGACGCAGGCGGGAAGAAACTGATTGCCGTCTTTGCCGGCCAGCAGCGGTTGAAATCCGGCGACAGCCTACCGCTGCATCTCGATCCCGAGGTCCTGCACCTCTTCGGCGAGGAGGGACGGCGTCTGTCTTAAGCGGCGGCTCGCGCTTGATTGATCCAGGCGTCAAGCCTTCCGAGGACGAACCTCCATAAACACGTATGGCGCGCCGGTTCCCGAGGGGATCGCATAGACGTCATAGACCGTGGCCGGATCGACACCCATTCCCAATGAGCCGGACGGCATCCCCGGCACGGCCAGTCCTCGGACCGGCGGCCGCTCTCGGAGCAGGCGCTGCACGGCATCGAGCGGAATATGCCCCTCAAGGTAGTATTCCTCCACGACAGCGCTATGGCATCCTTCCATTTCGGCAGGAACGCGAAGCCGTGCCTTGACTGCGGCAAGGTCGTCGGTGTTGCGGAGATCGACGGAATAACCTGCCTCTGCCATTGCTTTCGCCCATTCGTGGCAACAGCCGCAATTCGGGTCCTTGTAGACAGTCATTTCTGCCGGAGCCGTGGCACGGGCCTTTCCGCTCAACAACACCAGGGCAGAGCCCGCCATTGCAATGAAACTTCTTCTTCCGTGCATCGTCTGCGCTCCTCGATGTCCTGCCGCCCGGATCGACCCGGGCGGCAGGAGGTGGCTATTTTACATTGGTGACGGTCAGCTTGCCATTCACACGCTCGGCAACGAACTCGACATTCGCGCCTTCTTTCAGTTTCTCGATCAAAGCCAGGTCTTCGACGCGGAAGACCATCGTCATCGCAGGCATGTCGAGGTTCTTCAGGTCCTCATGCTTGATGGTGACCTTCCTTGCCTTTGTGTCGACCTTGTTGACGACACCCTTGGTGAATTCCTCGGCGAATGCGCCGAAGGCTGCGCTGGCGCAGAGCAGGGTGGCGAGGCCGATTTTGATCATTGCAGTTTTCATGCGTGTAGCTCCTTTGTTGCAGATTATTTGCCGGCGACGGTGACGTCGCCATGCATGCCGGCTTCGTAGTGACCGGGGATCAGGCAGGCGAACTTGAACTCGCCGTCGGTGGTGAACTTCCAGACGATCTCGCCGGATTGGCCAGCCGGAAGACGGATGGAGTTGGGGTCGGCATGTTCCATTTCCGGGAACTTCTCCATGACCTTCTTGTGCTCCAGGATCTTGTCTTCCTGATCGAGCACGAATTCGTGGTCGACGGTTCCGGCATTCTTGATCGCGATCTTGACCGTCTGCCCTTTTCGGACGTTGAAGAGCGCAGGGGTAAACAGCATCTTTCCGTCGTCGGTTTCCGTCATCGTGACGCGGATGGTCTGTGTCGCCTTGGCCTTGTCGCCGGGTTCTCCGACAGTCATCTTCTCGCCGTGGCCACCGGCATGATTGCCGGAGGCAAGTGCTGGCGACGCGAGTGCTGCGAGGGCCAGTGCCATGAGATAATTCTTCATCCGTCATTCCTTTTCGATGTTGAGATTGGACCTCAGCCGTTTGTCGGCTTTGGCGTGATTTGCGTTTTCGCGTCTTTGGCCTTGGTCGCGTCCGGAAGTTCTCCGGTCCATTCCCAGGCCTGCGTTCCGGGCGGGTTTTCGTACCAGCCGGGATCTGAGTAATCGTCCGCCGAGATCCCCTCGCGGACTTTCACGACCGAGAACATGCCGCCCATTTCGATCGGACCATGCGGCCCCCAGCCGGTCATCATCGGAACGGTGTTCTCGGGGATGGGCATTTCCATTTCGCCCATGTCGGCCATGCCCTTGGTACCCATGGGCATGTATTCCGGCTGCAGCTTCCTGATCTTTTCGGCGACCTTCGACTTGTCCGCGCCGATGAAGGTTGGAATGTCATGACCCATGGCGTTCATCGTGTGGTGCGACTTGTGGCAGTGGATCGCCCAGTCGCCGAGATATTTGGCGTCGAACTCGTAGGCACGCATCGCGCCGACGGGGATGTCGATGCTGACCTCCGGCCACCGCGCTTCCGGCCGCACCCAGCCGCCGTCGGTGCAGGTCACTTCGAAATCGTAGCCATGCATGTGGACCGGATGGTTGGTCATCGTCAGGTTGCCGACCCGGACGCGCACCCGGTCATTCCTGGACACGACGAGAGGGCTGATGTCCGGGAACACGCGGCTGTTCCAGCACCACATGTTGAAGTCGGTCATCTCCATGATCCGCGGCACGTAGGAGCCGGGGTCGATGTCGTAGGCGTTGAGCAGGAAGACGAAGTCTCGGTCGACGCGCATGAACTTGGGATCTTTCGGATGGATCACGAAGAAACCCATCATGCCCATCGCCATCTGCACCATCTCGTCGGAATGCGGGTGGTACATGAAGGTGCCGGATTTCACGAGGTCGAACTCGTAGACATAGGTCTTGCCGACTGGAATATGCGGCTGCGTCAGGCCGCCGACGCCGTCCATGCCCGACGGCAGGATCATGCCGTGCCAGTGGATCGTCGTGTGCTCGGGCAGCTTGTTGGTGACGAAGATGCGGACGCGATCTCCCTCGACAGCCTCGATCGTCGGCCCCGGTGACTGTCCGTTGTAGCCCCACAGATAGGCGGTCATGCCGTCTGCCATCTCGCGTTCGACCGGTTCGGCGACGAGGTGGAATTCCTTGACGCCGTTGTTCATCCGATGCGGCAAGGTCCAGCCGTTGAGGGTGACCACCGGCTGATAGTCCGGACCGGAGCTAGGGTGGAGTGGCGGCTGCATGTCCGCCGATTCCATCGTCGGAGCGTCGGGCAGACCCATCGCCGACGTCTTCGTCCAGGCGGCTGTGGCAAGCAGAGCAGCGCTGGCTCCAAAAAGTTGTCGTCTGTTGAACATGGTGTGTCCTTTCTCAATGACCGCCGCCAGCGCTGCTTTCGGAAGCAGCGGCGACCTCGGTCTCTGCCGAGGCCTTCGTCGCGCCGCCGCCGTAGATCGCAGGCGCCAGATCGGCTTCGGCGAGCCAGAAATCTCGCTTCGCGTTGACGGAAAGCAGGGTGGAGTTGATCTTGTCGCGGGTGTCCGCCAGCAGCTCGAAGGTGTTCGAGATCATGCCGTTGTAGGTCAGCAGGGATTCCTCCTCGACCTTGGTGCGCAGCGGCACGACGTTGTTGCGGTAGTGCCGCGCGATATCGTAGTGCGAGCGGTAAGCCTCGTAGGTGGAGCGTGCTTCCGAGCGGACGTTGACGGCTTTCTCTGCCAAGAGGTTCGCCGCCCGCATATAGGCCAGCTCGGACTTGCGCATCCGGGCCTTGCCGGTGTCGAAGATCGGGATGGCGAACTCAAGCTCGACCTGCGCAGTGGTTCGCGTCTTCGTCTCGTCGTCCTCGATTTCCCGCTCCGTTTCGAAACCGGTCAGGATCTCGAGGTCGGTCACATAGCGCGTCGCCTCGGTGAGGCCGTAGGATCTGGCCGTGGCCTCAAGGTCGAGCTTGGCGATCTGCAGGTCGATGCGGCTCCTGAGAGCCTCGGCCTCGATGGTATCACGTCTGACAACGGACTTGGGGAGCGGCGGCAGGCTGTTCGGAACCTGGTAGTCCAGATCGGAGCCCCAGAGGCCCATCAGCCGCGTCAACTCCTCCTTGGCAAGACGGGCGGACAAGCGGGCCTTCGCCGTTTCCCCGGCGAGTTCGGCGACGAAGACATGTTCACGGGCCTGGGCGCCCTTGGCCATTGCGCCTGTCTCGCCGAGTTTCTCGGCGAGTTCGGAGGCCGCATCGGCAGTCGCCTGGGCGTGCTGGAGCTGCCCGACATTCTCCCATGAGGCGACCGCACCGATCCAGGCGCGCCGGGTGTCAGCGGCGACCTGAAGCGTCTTCACCGCCGCGATCAATTGCGCCTGCCGGAAGCGGGTGTCGGCGATCGCCATGTCCCTGTTCTTCGTGGCGAGCGCCAGGATGTTCGTCGTGATCATCCCTTCGATCGTTTTGAACGCCTGCAGTTCCGGAGTTCCGATCCCGGTCGTGCCGATGGAGACGGTCGGGTTGATGAACATCGTCGACTGCCAGGCGTCGGCGGCGCTGTCGCCAAGATCGGCATAGGCGGCCTGGAGGCCCTTGTTGTTGAGCAGCGCGATCTGGACGGCCGTCTCGACGTCGAGAGGCTTCGTCCGAGCAAGCAGGTCTTTGACCTGCGCGGCCGCCGATCGGGCCTGGTTCTGGTTCTGGATCCAGACGGTCTCTTTCGCCGTGACAATGGCGGTTTTATTGGCAACGGCGGTGAAGCCCGCCCCTTTGCGGGAATAGTCGGCGCCTGTAACGCAGCCGCTCAAGGCGAGCGGAAATGCCAGCGCCGCGATCAGTCTTGTGGTGCCGATCATGAGCCGCCTCCGTTCATGGGAGACTGCAGATCGTTCTGTCTGCGCCAGGGTTTGGGATCGACCGGCTGGCGGGCGACGTAACCTGTGATTGGCGACCTGTATGCCGCCGGAAGCGCGGACGGCTGAACGACCGCGGTGGGTAACGCCACCACGTCGGGAGGAAGCGTGGATGCGCAGCCACCGGCAACAAGCGGCAGCCCCACCACGAAAAACGAGGGTTTCATTATGAAATATCCGAATAGGAGATAGCCTACAGGGCGCTCGCCCAGAAGCAGGCAAGCGTCCGACTAGACCCGATCAAGCGGGTGCCTCTCTCTTCAGATATTCGGGGGACGGTTGAGGGGCGGCAGTTCGCCAAGGGTCGTGCGGTCGTCGATGAACTGCCGGATCGAGGTTACGACAGGTCCGCCGACATCCTGGCCTTCACAAATAATACCGAGCCCGCCACAGAAATCCTTACAGCATTCTTGCTTGACGGGCTTCGATACGCCATCTGCGTCATCGCTGGCCTCGCCTTGGGAATGGTCATGGACAGCCATCTTGGTCATGTCATGGCCATCGTGATGCTGCGCGGCATCGGTTTCGGACACGACCGCTGCCATTTCGGGGAAGGAGGAGCCGTGCATGGCGGCGCTGGCGTTCGACAGCGAGTACCCCGCCAGTGATACGATGATCACCAGCCGCATCATCACGAGCAGCCTGCTCATTGCGATTCGGTACATCTTGCCCATGCTCCTCGAACTACATGCAAAGCAGCTCGATTTCAATTGCAACTCACCTGTCGTCGATGTTCGAGTCCTTTATGTGGCACGAACATCATCCCGTTCACGATCCTGGGGTTCGCCGCCAAGACCGGCCGCTATGTCGTGCTGACGCTGGCTATTTTAGAAGTTCTCGGCTGACCGCTTCCGGCGCGAGAACACCATGCGGTCGACCGTCTCGTCCCGGGCGACCAGCGTGTGCCAGGCCGCTGCGGCGAGGTGCAGCGCGACCATCGCCAGGATAATCCTCGACCCGATCACGTGATACGGCGCGATGGCGAACGAGAGATAGCTCGCGACGAACCCCATGCAAGCCTGTCCGATGATTGCGACGTAGAAACCGTAGTGAAGCGCCTTCGCGGCCCGCCCGGCCCATGGACCGGGCCTGTTGGTTTCGGGCGGCTGAAGGAGACGAAGAACCAGCCGCAGACCCATCAGCAGGCCGATCACCATTCCCGCATAGTTGTGAAGTTGGTGCTGGACGACGTCCCAATAGGATGGTGTGAGACCCATGTGGACGGCGTGGTGGGTTTTCTCGATGCTGCCGCCGGTCAGATACTGGACCGGCACCATGAAGGCGACGAGCCAGTGGAGTCCTATCTGGGCGAGCGAGTAGCCACTCTTCATCGATCCTCTCCGAGCGAAGGGCGCAGACTAATCGGCGACGGTTAATGCTTTCTCATCGCCAGTTGCAAAAAGATCTGAGCGCTACAGATCAACCGCCGATTGGAAGCTGTGAATGCGCCGGCCGCCTGACGGGCGCGATCCGCCCTCTTGCTGCCCAGATAAAGATGGATATCCGGTCACGGCATCGGATATCCGTTGCAACATTATGGTCACCAATCCAGGCGGCGTCGTCGATGAGATTAACAGTTGACGCGAACAAATTCGGACTGTTCGCCTTCATGGCGGTCCTGATGTTAGCAACCGTGTCTTCGGCCGCGGAGGACATTGTCGCCATTCGGCAGGCGGACATGAAAGCCATGGCCGCGGCGGCAAAGACGATCTCCGGCATGTTCAAGGATTCGACGACCTACAAGGCCAGCGAGTTCAAATGGGCAGCCGACACCATCCGCGACAGGTCCGGAGGCGTTCTCTCCGCACATTTCGCGTCCGAGGCCGACAGTCGGCAGTCGAAGGCCGGGCCGAACATCCTTAGGGAGCGCGACCGGTTCGACCGCATCGCCAACGACCTGCGCGACTACGCCGTCGCGCTGGATGCCGCCGCACAGCAGAACCCCGGGCCGATGACCGCCAGTATGCGCATGAAGCCCGGAGAGGCCATGGGTGGCGGTCCCTTCGGCACGCACATCCGCAACGAGCACGAACTGTCGACGATGGCGGCGGAACACGCGTTCCACCTCATGCTACAGACCTGCACGACCTGCCACACCCGGTTCAGGATGGAATGACGGCGGTCACCCGCCCGCAACCTCGATCAAAAAATGCGCATGTCGACGAAAAGGTTCAGGAAAACAACCGCATCCACCCGTGCCGGAAGCCCCGATGCTGCTCGCCGGCTCTTTCCAAATCGACGGGTCGCTCTAGCTTAAAGGGTATCTGACGAAAAGGAGAAAACCATGACCGACGCACCGAATACGGCGACCCCGGCGCGAAGAGTGTTGCGGGGCCGCCCCTACAGCATCGGGGAATTTGCCAGGAAATACCGGCTCGACGACAAGGAGGCGAAGCGCCTCTATGAGAAGTTTGGCCCGTCTGCCACAGAACTCGACCTGTTGATGGCGGCTAAGCGGCGCCCGCCGGGCCTTCCGTCCAGTCTCGACGCCTGACGGCCCCTGATGAAGATCCGAACCGGAGGCTGCCTTTGCGGGGCGGTCGCCTATCACTTGGAAGGCGAGCCGCTTCGTGTTGGCCTTTGCCACTGCGCCGATTGCCGCAAATCGAGCGGCTCGGCCTTCGTCTTCTTCGCGGTCTGGCCGCGCCGGGCTTTTTCCCACAACGGAGAGATCGCCATGTTCGCCGGCCGCAGCTTCTGCCCCACCTGCGGCAGCCGGCTTTTCTGCCTCAGGGAAGACGAGGCGGAAATCCGTCTCGGTTCGCTCGACCACCCGCCGACCGACCTTGCGCCGGACTATGAAGTCTGGATCAAGCGGCGGGAACCGTGGCTGCACCCTTTGCCCGGCGCCGGCCAATTTGCCGAGGATGCGGATTGACGGTCGGTCCCCGCACCGAAACTTGACTTTTCTTACCAATATTTCATTTCCCCCATCCGCAATTCCGTGCCACTTCCGCGGCAACGCTAATGCACGGTTCATCTGCGCTGTGCTTATTTCATTGCGGGGCCGAGACGCTGACTGATCGAGGATGACATGAACGATACCGGAACCGGCAAGAAGACCGGGGCACAGACAAGCGGCGCGTCCGACCTCGCAGCCGTCCTTGCCGCATCGGGCCGGCAGGGCAAGCGCAGCCGCTGGCGCGGACGCCTGCTCATCCTTTTGATCGTCATCGCCGTCGCCGCCGCCGCCGCGTATTTTTATATGGGCCGCGGGCAGAGTGAAGTGAGCTACGCCACCCAGCCGGCAAAACGCGGCGACCTGACGGTGCTCGTCACCGCCACCGGCTCGGTGCAGCCGACCGAGCAGGTGGACATATCGAGCGAACTTTCCGGCACGGTTCGCGACGTCAACGTCGACTACAACAGCACGGT
This sequence comes from Rhizobium sp. BT04, assembly GCF_030053135.1. NCBI lineage: Bacteria > Pseudomonadati > Pseudomonadota > Alphaproteobacteria > Hyphomicrobiales > Rhizobiaceae > Rhizobium > Rhizobium sp. BT04. Next base: position 585,622 of record NZ_CP125652.1, read on the forward strand.
CAAGTCAGGCGAGGTGCTCGCTCTCCTCGATACCAACAAGCTCGAGGCGGATGTGAAGAGTTCGCGCGCCAAGCTGAATTCGGCCAAGGCGAACGTCGTCAAGGCCAATGCCGATATGCAATCGGCGGCCACCTCGCTCGAGCGGTTGAAGAGCCTGGTCAGGAGCAATGTCTCCACCCAGCAGAGCCTCGACGACGCCAGCTACAAATATGATTCCGCCGTCGCCGCCAAACAGATTAATGAGGCCGAGGTTCTCGCCGCGGAGGCCGACCTGCAACTCGCCGAAGTCAATCTCGCCAAGGCAAAGATCATCTCGCCGATCGACGGCGTCATCCTCACCCGCTCGGTCAATCCGGGTGCCACGGTCGCGGCCTCGCTGTCGGCGCCGATCCTTTTCACCATCGCCGGCGACCTGAAGAAGATGGAGCTGCAGGTCGATGTCGACGAGGCCGATGTCGGCCAGATCGCCGTCGGCCAGAAGGCCAAGTTCACGGTCGACGCCTATCCGGATCGCACCTTTCCCGCCGAGATCGAGCAGATCCGCTTCGCCTCCGAAGTGGTCAACAATGTCGTGACCTATAAGGCGGTGCTGTCGGTCGACAATGCCGATCTGCTGCTGCGCCCCGGCATGACCGCCACGGCCGATGTTACCGTCGAGGCCGTCAAGGATACGCTGATGGTGCCGAACGCCGCGCTGCGCTACGCCCCGGCGCAGGCGGAACGGCGCGGCCGTGGCATTTTCGGCATCTTCGGCCCGCCGCGCCAGCGCAACAACAATGCCGGTTCGGCGCTGACCGGCACGCAGCGGCGCGTCTGGGTGCTGCGGAACGGCCGGCCAGTGCCCGTTATCATCCAGGTCGGCTCATCCGACGGCCAGTTCACCCAGGTCGTCTCCGGCGACATCAAGCAAGACGATGCACTGGTGACCGACGCCACGACGCGTGCGAACTAGGCGGAGGGACGGATGGCAAGCCCGCCGCTCATCGAATTCAGGCAGGTCTCGAAAATCTACGGCGAGGGCGAGGCGGCGATCCGCGCGCTCGACCGCGTCGATCTGGCGATCAATGCCCATGAATTCGTCGCGATCATGGGTCCGTCAGGCTCCGGCAAGTCGACGGCGATGAACATCCTCGGCTGCCTCGACGTGCCGAGTGGTGGCGACTACATCTTCGAAGGCATTCCGACCAGCGGCTTCGACCGCAGCCAGCTGACGCTGCTGCGCCGCCACATGCTCGGCTTCGTCTTCCAGGGTTTCAACCTCCTGTCGCGCACCTCGGCCGTCGAAAATGTCGAACTGCCGCTGATCTATCGCGGCATGGGGGTGCGCGAACGGCGCGAGCGGGCCCGCGAAGCCCTGGCGCTGGTCGGCCTCACCGGCCGCGAACATCACAAGACCCAGGAACTGTCCGGCGGCCAGCAGCAGCGCGTCGCCATCGCCCGCGCCATCGTCACCGAGCCGGCGCTGCTGCTGGCCGACGAGCCCACCGGCAATCTCGATACGAAGACCAGCGTCGAGATCATGGACCTGATGACGCGGCTGAACCGCGAGCAGGGTATCACCATCGTCATGGTCACCCATGAGCCCGATATTGCCGCCTATGCCCAGCGGCTGCTGCGTTTCGTCGACGGCAAGCTGGAGACCGAGGTCGAGCACCGGAGGAGGGCGGATCATGTTCTTTGAGACGCTGAAGCTGGCGTTGCGGGCCATCAGCCGCAACATGCTGCGCTCCTTCCTGACCGTGCTTGGTGTCGTCATCGGCGTTGCCGCCGTCATCGCGCTGGTGACGATCGGCAACGGCACGACCGCACAGGTGTCGACCGAGCTGTCGCGGCTCGGCACCAACATGCTGTTCGTCCGTCCCGGCCAGTTCGGCCCCGGCCGGGCGAGCTCCGAGGCCAAGCGCTTCAGCATCAAGGACGTCGCGGCGATCCGCGACCAGATCGGCGGCCTCAGGGCGGTGGCGCCGCTCAACCAGTCGACGGCGACGGTGATTTTCGGCGGCCAGAACCATTCGACCAGCGTCTCCGGCACCACCAATGATTATTTCATCGCCCAGGACTGGAATCTGGCGCTCGGCCGCAATTTCCTGCCCGCTGAGGAACGCGGCCAGGCGCGCTGCATCATCGGCGAAACGGTGCGCTCGCAGCTCTTCGGCAGCGCCGACCCCACAGGCCAGCAGATTCGCGTCGGCAAGGTCTCGTGCCCCGTCATCGGCGTGCTTGCCAAGCGCGGCCAGTCCGGCATGGGCAATGACCAGGACGATGTCGTCATCATGCCGGTCAAGGTGTTTCAGCGGCGCATCAGCGGCAGCAGCAACGTGCCGCAGATCATCATCTCGGCGCGCGACGGCGTCTCCACAGCCAAGGTGCAGTCCGATGTCGAAAATCTCCTGCGCGAGCGCCGCAAGATCGTGCCCGGTCGCCAGGACGATTTCAATGTCAACGACATGACGCAGATCGCCGAGGCGATGACCGGTACGACGACGTTGCTGACCGGCCTGCTCGGCGCCGTCGCTGCGATCAGCCTGCTCGTCGGCGGCATCGGCATCATGAACATCATGCTGGTCTCCGTCACCGAGCGCACCCGCGAGATCGGCATCCGCCTGGCGATCGGCGCGCTCGAAAGCCAGGTGCTCACCCAGTTCCTGGTCGAGGCGGTGGCGCTATCGCTGTTCGGCGGCATCACCGGTATCGTGCTGGGGCTCAGCCTCGGTTTCGGCGCCGTGACGCTGCTGAAAGTGCCCTTCGTCTTCAGCCCCCTGATGGTCGCCGTCGCTTTTCTCTTCTCCGCGGCAATCGGCATGATCTTCGGCTATTTCCCGGCGAGAAGGGCCGCGCAGTTGAACCCGATCGAGGCGCTGCGGCACGAATGAAAAGGGCCGTGGCTCCCCGATACTGGTGACCAGGTCGACCAGTAGAGCGGCCTTAGCAACGGCGCTTTAATCCACCAACGACGACGATTTGCCCGTGAAATCATGCAGATTGGATAAATACAACCTGTACTGTAAAATGCTCGTTGCAATCCTTACGTATGAGGATGCGTGGACGGCCTCGGTCTGCCACTGGTTGAAAATATCGATCTCGGAAGAAAATGCCCGCCGACCAACATATCCTGCAGGAGGCACTCGGCTGCGTCCGCAACCTTCATGAAATTGGCCATCTTTCGGCAATTGTCCATCAACTACGCACATTGGTTGGAGCTGCCAATCTCGCTTATCAAGCTCTCTTCATTCCCGGCCGTGTGGCCGATGATCGACTGATTGCAGCGACCTATTCGGACAAGTGGAAGAAACTCTATCTGTCGAAAAACTATCTTCGGACAGATCCCATCGAGATCGCGGCACGCAAAACATCTCAACCGTTGGACTGGAACCTTTTAAGATCTGCATCGAAGGAAACTGCTTCCTTCTTCGCAGAAGCCGAGCGCTATGGCGTTGGCAACAATGGTGTCTCCATACCTCTTGTTGATGCTCAGGCCGGGCGGGCGCTGTTCAGCGTCACATCAAATCTTGAAGGGGACGATTGGGCGGCGTTTAAGGCGCGCGCTTTGCCATCGCTCATTCAAATTGGCAAAGCCATTCAGCTTCGGACCGCTGAGATCGAGGTCAAACCCGTAGCTCGGACGTTTTCCGCATTGACCGCCAAGGAAACGGACTATCTGGCGCTTTACGTTGGCGGCTATGAAATCAAGCAGATTGGCGACATGCGTTCGGTTTCGGGTACCGCCGTGCGCGCTGCCTTGAATTCCGCCGCAGAAAAACTCGACGCGCGGGGGCCACGTCATGCCGGCTATCTCGCAATTGCGCTCGGCATTATTCCGACTTCGATGATTATGAAATAGCCCGGAAGAAACTTGGAGACAGGCGGCCGTCTCAAGCGGCCGTCGACAGTGCGTTTATTGGCATGAATTGAGCGCGGGCGCTTGTTGGAGTAGTCGGAAGTGCTCAACAATATCGTGTATATCTTCCCAAAGCGGCGAAATCCGCCGCCATCCGAGCTCCTCATTTATTGAATTCGAAAATCGAAATAAGTTTATGATTTAAATATGAAATAATTATTAGGATGCGTCACGCTGATTGGACCCGAGCTAGGGCAAGCATGGGCTTCACACTCTGTCAAGATTTGAAATTAAAAGTTGCACCTGGATTTCTATCGCCGTAACGATCTTGCGGGGAACTATTCTGGCGAAGGAGATGTGCTGCTTGGATAGGATGCAGCCTGACGGGCGGCGGAGTTGTCTCGCCGCTTTAGGTAACGCGTTCTCTTTTTCATGTATAATCAATATGTTGGCGCTCAGACGTTACGCTTATGCCCGGCATGCCCGCGAAGATTTTCATCCGCACGACGCATCGAACGGTCCTCTCCTATCTCATGAAACCAATCAGCGACCACGTCCAGCACGTGTTTCGGGACGAATAACATCATTCTTTTCAACATTTGAATCGCCAGAGAGGCTAAAATGGCAGTTATTACGGGGACGGCAGGTAACGACACTTTGAATGGCACGACCGGAGATGACCAAATCTCCGGCCTCGACGGCAACGACATCCTCACCGGCGGCGCGGGGGCCGACCAGTTGATCGGCGGTGCGGGGACGGATACTGCCGGCTATGCCATGGCGACCAGTGCGATCACTTTTAATTTGAAGACTGGGGTCTACACTGGCGAGGCCGCCGGCGACACCTTCAGCAGCATCGAGGTGCTCAGCGGCTCTGCCTCCGCTGACACCTTCGTCGGCAACGGCACGACCATCACCTTCGACGGCTACGCCGGCGATGATACTGTCGACTATTCCGCCTCGGCGGCAGCCGTCAACGTGACCCTTGCGGGTCCAGGTGTGACGACGGTCGGATCGGGCGGCGATGCTCAGGGCAACAGCCTCGTCAACATCGAGAAGGTCATCGGCTCTGCCTTCAACGACACGCTCGGCTCGACTTCCCCGTTCAGTTACACGCTGCAGGGCGGGGCCGGCAACGACACCTATGTCGTCGGATCGGCGGTCATCGGAATCGTCGAGGCTGCCGGGGGCGGCGACGACGAGATCCGCACCACCGCGACATCCTACTCGATGTCGTCCTACGCCAATGTCGAGCGTCTCACCTTCACCGGCAGCGGCAACGCGACCCTGACGGGCAATACCGGCGACAACATCATCACCGCCGGCACCGGCAACGATATCCTCACCGGCGGCGCGGGGGCCGACCAGTTGATCGGCGGTGCGGGGACGGATACTGCCGGCTATGCCATGGCGACCAGTGCGATCACTTTTAATTTGAAGACTGGGGTCTACACTGGCGAGGCCGCCGGCGACACCTTCAGCAGCATCGAGGTGCTCAGCGGCTCTGCCTCCGCTGACACCTTCGTCGGCAACGGCACGACCATCACCTTCGACGGCTACGCCGGCGATGATACTGTCGACTATTCCGCCTCGGCGGCAGCCGTCAACGTGACCCTTGCGGGTCCAGGTGTGACGACGGTCGGATCGGGCGGCGATGCTCAGGGCAACAGCCTCGTCAACATCGAGAAGGTCATCGGCTCTGCCTTCAACGACACGCTCGGCTCGACTTCCCCGTTCAGTTACACGCTGCAGGGCGGGGCCGGCAACGACACCTATGTCGTCGGATCGGCGGTCATCGGAATCGTCGAGGCTGCCGGGGGCGGCGACGACGAGATCCGCACCACCGCGACATCCTACTCGATGTCGTCCTACGCCAATGTCGAGCGTCTCACCTTCACCGGCAGCGGCAACGCGACCCTGACGGGCAATACCGGCGACAACATCATCACCGCCGGCACCGGCAACGACATCCTCACCGGCGGCGCGGGGGCCGACCAGTTGATCGGCGGTGCGGGGACGGATACTGCCGGCTATGCCATGGCGACCAGTGCGATCACTTTTAATTTGAAGACTGGGGTCTACACTGGCGAGGCCGCCGGCGACACCTTCAGCAGCATCGAGGTGCTCAGCGGCTCTGCCTCCGCTGACACCTTCGTCGGCAACGGCACGACCATCACCTTCGACGGCTACGCCGGCGATGATACTGTCGACTATTCCGCCTCGGCGGCAGCCGTCAACGTGACCCTTGCGGGTCCAGGTGTGACGACGGTCGGATCGGGCGGCGATGCTCAGGGCAACAGCCTCGTCAACATCGAGAAGGTCATCGGCTCTGCCTTCAACGACACGCTCGGCTCGACTTCCCCGTTCAGTTACACGCTGCAGGGCGGGGCCGGCAACGACACCTATGTCGTCGGATCGGCGGTCATCGGAATCGTCGAGGCTGCCGGGGGCGGCGACGACGAGATCCGCACCACCGCGACATCCTACTCGATGTCGTCCTACGCCAATGTCGAGCGTCTCACCTTCACCGGCAGCGGCAACGCGACCCTGACGGGCAATACCGGCGACAACATCATCACCGCCGGCACCGGCAACGATATTCTGAACGGAGGCGATGGCAATGACGTGCTCATTGGGGGCGCGGGAGCCGACCAACTGATCGGCGGCGCAGGGACTGATACCGTCAGCTATGTCAATGCGGCGGCCGCGATTACCCTTAATTTGCAGACCGGGGTCCATACGGGCGACGCCGCCGGCGACACCTTCAGCAGCATCGAAGCATTCGCGGGATCAAACTTCAACGACACCTTGATTGGCGGCACCAGTGACGACATCCTCATCGGTGGCGCTGGCGCCGACCAACTTGTCGGCGGCGCAGGGACGGATACCGCCAGCTATGTCAATGCGGCGGCCGCAATCACTCTTAATCTGAAGACCGGGGTCCATACAGGCGACGCCGCCGGCGACACCTTCGACAGCATCGAGGCGTTCATCGGTTCGAGCTTCAACGACACCTTCTTCAGCTCCGCGTCGGCGGATACTCTGAATGGCGGCGCCGGCACTCTGGATACGATCGATTATTCGCTTTCCGGTACTGCGGTAAACGTCAACCTGACGACCAGCGTCGTTAGTGGTGGCGATGGGGCGGGCGATGTTCTCGCCAACTTCGAACGTGTCGTAGGATCATCCTTCGCCGACACCTTGGCCTCTTCGACTTCCGGGCACGCCCTCGTCGGAGGAGCCGGAGACGATATCTATCTTGTCGGCAACCAAGCCGTGATGATTGCGGAGGCTGCTGGCGGAGGCACGGATGAAATCCGCACCGCGCTCACAACCTATTCAATGGCGTCCTTCGCCAATGTCGAGCGGCTGACCTTCACCGGTACCGGAAACGCGACGCTGACCGGCAATGCCGGCAACAACGTCATTACCGGCGGAACGGGGAACGATACGCTGATTGGCGGCGCCGGCGCCGATCAGTTGATCGGCGGCGCAGGGACGGATACCGCCAGTTACGCCAATGCGGGGGCCGCGGTCACTGTTAACCTGAAGACCGGGGTCCACATCGGCGACGCCGCTGGCGACACCTTCAGCAGCATCGAAGCGTTCATCGGTTCTTCCTCCAAAGACACCTTCGTCGGCAACGGCACGGCCGTCACCTTCAACGGCGGCGTCGGCACCGACACCGTGAGTTATTCCAGCTCGGCTGCCGCCGTCAACGTGACCCTGGGGGCTGGCGGGGTGACGACGGTCGCATCGGGCGGCGATGCGGAAGGCAACCGCCTCCTCAACATCGAACAGGTCATCGGCTCTGCCTTCAACGACACGCTCGGCTCGACTGCCACGACCACCCAGACGCTGCAGGGCGGCGGCGGCAACGATACCTATGTCGTCAGCTCCCAGAACATCGTCATCACCGAATCGGCAGGTGCCGGCGACGACGAGATCCGCACCTCTGCAACGTCATATTCGATGGCGAACCACGCCAATGTCGAGCGCCTCACCTATACCGGAACCGGCAACGCAACACTGACCGGCAACAGCGGTGATAACATCATCACCGGCGGAACCGGCAATGACACGCTGAATGGCGGTGGCGGAAACGATCAGCTTCATGGCGGCAGCGGCGATGATGCGCTCTTTAGCGGGGCAGGCGAAGTCCACCTCTATGGTGGCGACGGCAACGACACGCTGAACCTGATATCGGGCCAAGGGTTTGCAGATGGCGGCAACGACGGCGATACCTACCATGTGAACATGGTTCTCGCGGCGACAATCAAGGACACCGGGGTTGGAGGAAGTGACACTGTGTATTTGGACAGGGTCCAGTCCTTGGCGGATTTTGATAACACGAGAATAGGGGATGATCTCGTCCTTCAATCTCATGCCGACGCGCAGCCTGGCACAGGGTATGAAAATGCCACGGTGATATTGCAAGACTGGTACGCCGGATCCAATACCATCGAGTTATTCTACCTTGCAGACGGCACACAAGTGTCGGGAACTTTGTTTAGTTGAGGCCAGCCTGCAGCAAGGCAACTGCAAGAGGATGCAGTTGCCTTGCACTGAAATAAACTCGACGAAGCCCAAAACGCACGATGTCTCTGTGCTCTTGTCAATCGAACGCAACCGCTATCGGAGGCCAAGCATCATGCCGCTCAACAGGCTGGTGATCTATGCTGGGAATGTCGAGGAAACGGCGCGCTTTTATGAGAAGCACTTCGGTTTCAAGGCGACCAGCCTGCCGGAAGACAGGATCATTGAACTCATCGCTCAGGACGGCGGTGCCAATATAATGCTGCATCAAGCCGCCAAGGGGCAGCGGAGCGGCCAATCCACCGTCAAGCTGGTCTTCGACGTGGAGGACGTCGAGGCTTTTTGCAGACGATGCGCGGAGAATGGCCTGGAGTTCGGAGCCATCCATAAAGCCGATGGCTATCAGTTCGCCAACGCAAAAGACCCGTGTCAAAATTCGATCTCGGTTTCCAGCCGGGCGTTCCGCAAGGTGTGACCGAGGAGTGGGTGCCGCGCGCTTTGCCTCTGTAGGTGAGGGCGAGTTTGGTGAGAAAGCCAACCGCACTCTCCGTCCTCCTCGGCCCTGAGCCGAGGACCCATGCCGCGGCTGCTGATGGATGCGGGGTGGATGCTCGGCTCAAGGCCGAGCATAACGGAGAGTGGGGCGGTCGGCAGGAGCCACTCACGGCGTAGAGCCCATGCCGGCAATGGCATTCGCCGATTTTCAGCAGTCCCGCCAATGTTATCTATCTGTCTCTATTCTGATATTTCGATGCCGACTTGTCTTCGGTTTTTGACCGTGCCACTATGTGATATATCAGGTTTGGCGACGGAGCTCCTTATTGCAGACTTCACAGAGCCATCTTGCCTATCTCGCGCTGGAGCACCTGATCGTAACACTGGCTCTGAAGCCCGGCGCGCTCGTTACCGAAAAGCAGCTGATCGACATGGCGGGCCACGGGCGGACGCCGGTGCGCGAGGCGATCCAGAAGCTTGCCTGGCAGGGGCTGATCCTGGTGAAACCGCGCGTCGGGCTGCAGGTCGCCGAGATCGCGGCTGAGGATCATCGCAATGTCATGCAGGTGCGCCGCGAGCTGGAGCCGATCGCGGCAGGTCTGGTCGCCGAACATGCGAGCGACGAGCAGCGCGCGCGCCTCATCGACTGTGCCCGCGTCATGGGCGAATGCGCCGTCACCGGCGATCTCGCCGGCTTCTTCGCTGCCGACAAGGCCTTCGACGAAATCCTTGAAGATGCCTGCCCGAACGGCTTCATCATGGCGGCACTCGGCCCGGTGCAGACGCATTCGCGCCGCCTCTGGTACTCCACCGCAAGCCCGGAGCGTATGGATCGCGCCATCGCGCTACACGTGGCCGTCATCCACGCCATCCATCAGGGCAGGCAGGATGAGGCGCGCGCCACCATGGCGACGCTGATCAATTATCTCGGCCAGGAATAGAAACGGCCCCGTTTCCGGAGCCGCTGCCAGATCTGATTTCGAGAAAAACCTCAGCCGACGAAAGCGCGCTCGATGACGAATTCGGCGGGCTTGCTGTTGGCGCCTTCATTGAGGCCGGCCTTTTCGAGCAGTTCCTTGGTGTCCTTCAGCATCGCCGAGGAGCCGCAGATCATGCCGCGGTCGATTGCCGGATCGAGCGGCGGTACGCCGAGATCGGTAAACAGCTTGCCTGACGAAATCAGGTCGGTGATGCGGCCGCGATATTCGAAATCCTCGCGCGTGACGGTCGCATAGTGGCGCAGCTTGTCGCCGACGACTTCCTTCAGCAATTCGTCGTTCTGGATTTCGTGCACGAGGTCGAAGCCGTATTTCAACTCGGCGACATCGCGTGTCGTATGGGTGAGGATGACTTCCTCGAACTTTTCATAGGTCTCGGGATCGCGGATCAGGCTGGCGAAGGGCGCTACGCCCGTGCCCGTCGAGAACATATAAAGACGACGGCCGGGGGTCAGCGCATCGAGCACCAGCGTTCCCGTCGGCTTCTTGCGCATCAGCACTTGGTCGCCCGGCTTGATTGCCTGCAGATGCGAGGTCAGCGGGCCGTCCGGCACCTTGATCGAGAAGAATTCCAGCTCTTCGGCCCAGGCGGGACTGGCGATCGAATAGGCGCGGAACACCGGCTTGCCCTCGACCATCAGGCCGATCATCGCGAATTCGCCGGAACGGAAACGAAAGCCCTGCGGCCGGGTCATCGTGAAGCGAAAGAGCCGGTCGGTATAATGCGTCACAGCGAGCACCGTCTCGGCATAGACGCCGGCGGGGATGGACGAGGCGAAGTCTTCGGTCTTTGCAGGCGCGTTCATTGCGGTAGAGGATCCCGTTTCGTCGGATGAACTGTCGGATGCGAGGCTGATATTACATATCGGGCCGGAATTAAAGGCATTCCATTCCACGCGACGCTTTAGAAGGGAAATATGCATGTCATTGTCAGGATTCAATGGCCGCCAGGGCGATCAGAGGACAGGCGGGGAATGTCGTATTTCCCGCTGGCGAAGCCCGGCAAAGGATGCATATTAGAACGGCGCGCCTGACATGGATACCGGTTTTCGGCAAAAAGGGTGCGACAACAAAGGCCTACGGCGGCGGAACCCGATTCAGCAACAGGGTCCGGCGATGTGTGGCTGATAATGATGCTTGCCGGGGCGAGCACGATAGGGCGGTCGGGGGAATATGAAGATTTTCAACTACAAGCGTGTTCCTTATGCGGAGATGCGCGCCTTTTCCGTCCATATCCTGACGGCATCCGGCTCCTTCCTTGCCTTTCTCGGCGTCGTTGCCGCCGCCGAGCACCGCTTCATCGACATGTTCTGGTGGCTGGGCCTTGCCCTTCTCGTCGACGGCATAGACGGGCCGATCGCCCGGAAGGTGCGCGTCAAGGAAGTGCTGCCGAACTGGTCGGGCGATACGCTCGACAACATCATCGACTACGTCACCTATGTGCTGCTGCCGGCTTTCGCGCTCTATCAGAGCGGCATGATCGGCGAGCCCTGGTCCTTCGTCGCCGCCGGCATGATCGTCGTCTCCAGCGCCATCTACTATGCCGATATGGGCATGAAGACGGACGAGTATTTTTTCTCCGGCTTCCCGGTCGTCTGGAACATGATCGTCTTCACCCTGTTCGTCATCGATGCCAGCGCCACGACAGCGCTTGCCGTGGTTATTGTCTCGGTGGTGCTGACCTTCCTGCCGATCAATTTCCTGCACCCGGTCCGGGTCAAAAGGCTGCGCCCGCTCAATCTCGGCGTCTTTTTCCTGTGGTCGGCGCTCGGCATTTTTTCGCTGCTGATGCATTTTGACACGCCCGAATGGGCGCTCATTCTCTTTATCGTGACCGGAATCTATCTTTACGTCATCGGCGCGGTGCTGCAATTCTTCCCCGCCCTTGGACGCGAAGCATAGGATAGGCAGATGACCAAAACGCAGGTGGTTTCATTCTCGAGGACGGGCGGACCGGAGGTTTTCGACTATGGCGAGGTCGATCTTCCCACGCCCTCGACGGGTGAGGTGCAGATCAAGCAGGCGGCGATCGGCCTCAACTTCATTGACGTCTATTTCCGCAACGGCACCTATAAGCCGCCGCATCTGCCCTTCGTCACCGGCAAGGAGGGCGCCGGCACCGTGACCTCGGTCGGCCCCGGCGTGACGGATTTCAAGGTCGGTGATCGCGTCGCCTATGCCGGCGCCGACGGTGCTTACAGCACTGAGCGCAATATCCAAGTCCGCCATCTCGTGCATGTGCCTGACGGCATAGCGCTCGACACGGCGGCGGCGATGATGCTGAAGGGCATGACCGCCGAATATCTATTGAACCGCACTTTCAAGGTCGGGCCTGAGACGGTCCTGCTGTTCCATGCGGCTGCCGGCGGCGTCGGCCTGATCGCCGGCCAGTGGGCAAAGGCGCTCGGCGCCACCGTCATCGGCACGGCAGGCTCTGAAGACAAGGTCGAGATGGCGCTCGCCCATGGCTACGACCATGTGATCAATTATAAGAGCGACAGCTTCGTCGACCGTGTCCGCGACATCACCGGCGGCAAGGGCGTCGATGTCGTCTATGATTCGATCGGCCGCGATACTTTTCCACAGTCGCTTGACTGCCTGAAGCCGCGCGGCCTTTTTGCCTCCTTCGGCCAATCCTCTGGGCCGATCGAGAATTTCAGCCTCGCGGCACTGGCGCAGAAGGGTTCGCTCTTTGCGACCCGGCCGACGCTCTTCACCTATATCGCCGCGCGCCAGGAACTGATCGACAGTGCCAAAGCGCTATTTGATATTGTGCAAAGCAACAAAGTGCGTATCAATATCAATCAAACCTATCCGTTACGCGAGGTTGGGCAGGCTCACGCGGATCTGGAAACAAGAAAAACAACAGGAACGACGCTGCTGATTCCATGAGATCCGAAACGGACCGGTTGGCAGAAGAAATGAGGGGAACGTGTCGCCATTGAATGTGCCGGATTCCGGTGCGTTATTATCGGTCCAGAAGCTGACGAAGTTCTTCGGAAGCTTTGCCGCCTGCAATGAAATCGATCTCGATATCGCGCCGGGCGAAATTCATGCGCTTCTCGGCGAAAACGGCGCAGGCAAATCCACCCTGGTGAAGATGCTGTTCGGCGTTCTCGAGCCGACGGGCGGGCATATCCTCTGGCAGGGCCAGCCGGTTGCGATCGCCTCGCCGGGAGAAGCCCGCAAGCACGGCATCGGCATGGTCTTCCAGCATTTTTCGCTGTTCGAAGCGCTGACGGTTGCCGAAAACATCGCGCTGTCGCTCGACGACGCCATCCCGATCGACAGGATCGCCGAGGAGGCGAGGGCGCTGTCGGTCGCCTACGGCCTGCCGCTCGATCCGGATGCCCATGTTGCCGATCTCTCGGTCGGCGAGCGTCAGCGCATCGAGATCGTCCGCGCGCTGCTGCAGAACCCGAAGCTGATCATTCTCGACGAGCCGACCTCGGTGCTGACGCCGCAGGAGGCCGACAGGCTGTTCGAGACGCTGTTCAAGCTGCGCGCCGAAGGGCGTTCGGTTCTTTATATCAGCCACCGTCTGGAAGAGGTGCAGCGCATCTGCGATCGCGCCACCGTGCTGCGCCATGGCCGCGTGACGGGCGCCTGCGATCCGAAGCGGGAAACGCCGGCCTCGCTCGCCCGCATGATGGTCGGCAGCGAAGTGGCTGTTGTCACCCATCCGGAGCGCAGCGACAAGGGCGAGGTACAGCTTGCCGTGGCCAATCTTTCCGTTGCCGCCCGCACCCCTTTCGCCATGCCGCTGCGCGATGTGTCGATGACGGTGCGCTCGGGTGAGATTCTCGCCATTGCCGGTGTCGCCGGCAACGGCCAGAGCGAGCTCTTCGACGCGCTATCCGGCGAATATCCGGTTGCTTCGGCCGAGGCGATCGTCATCCGCAAGAAGCACGTGGGCAATCAGGGCATTACCGCCCGCCGCCTTCTCGGCGCCGGCTTCGTGCCGGAGGAGCGCCACGGCCATGCCGCCGTCTCCGCCATGAAACTGTCCGACAATCTTGTGCTGGCCCGCAGCCAGTCCGACCGCAAAGCCTTTCTCGGCCTGCTCGGCGTCATCCGCCGTGGCGCGGTGAGATCCGCCGCAAGGCGTATTTCCGAGGCCATGGATGTCCGCAAGAGCGGCGACGATCCTGCCGCCGGCTCCTTGTCCGGTGGCAATCTGCAAAAATTCATCGTCGGCCGCGAGCTCGACCGCCAGCCGGCGGTGCTCGTGGTCAACCAGCCGACCTGGGGTGTGGATGCCGGGGCTGCAAGCCGCATCCGCCAGGCGCTGGTCGATCTGGCACGGAGCGGTTCAGCCGTCGTCGTCATCAGCCAGGATCTCGACGAAATCTTCGAAGTGGCGACCGATATCGCCGTCATCTCCGAGGGCCGCCTTTCCCGTCCGTTCCCGGCAGGCGAACTGACGCGGGAAAAGATCGGCCTGCTGATGGGCGGCCTGCACGACAGCAGCTCTGCCCCGGAGGCGCCGCATGCGCATTGAAGAGGCGCCCCATGCGCATTGAACTTGAAAAACGCCCCGACGTCTCGAAGCTCTACGCTTTCGTCTCGCCGCTCCTGGCCCTTGTCCTGACGCTGGTGTTCGGCGCCATCATGTTCGCCATGCTCGGCAAGGACCCGGTCGAGGCCCTCGACGCTTTCTTCATCGAGCCGCTGCTCGAGGTCTGGTCGCTGCACGAACTGGCGATCAAGGCGGCACCCTTGATCCTGATAGCCGTCGGCCTTGCGGTCTGCTACCGCTCGAACAACTGGAATATCGGCGCCGAAGGCCAGTTCACCATCGGCGCCATCACCGGCTCCTATCTGCCGATCGTCTTTTATGATTGGCATTCGCCGCTGGTGCTGCCGCTGATGCTGATCCTTGGCGCGCTCGGCGGTGCGCTCTTCGCCGCCATTCCGGCGCTGCTGAAGGCGCATTTCAACACCAACGAGATCCTGACGTCGCTGATGCTGGTCTATATCGCCCAGCTCTTCCTCGACTGGCTGATCCGCGGCGCCTGGCGCGATCCGAAGGGCTTCAACTTTCCGGTCTCGCGCGATTTTGCACCGGAAGCGGTGCTGCCGGCGATCTGGGAAGAATCGGGCCGCGCCCATTGGGCCTTCATCTTCGCCATCATTGCGGCGATCGGCGTCTGGTTCATGCTGCGCTATACGCTGAAAGGCTTCGAGATCGTCGTGCTCGGCCAATCCGAGCGGGCAGGGCGCTTTGCCGGTTTCTCCTCCAAGAAGATGATCTGGTTCAGCTTTCTCTTTTCGGGCGCGCTGGCCGGCCTTGCCGGCATCGCCGAGGTCTCCGGCTCGATCGGCCACCTCCAGCCGGCGATCTCGCCGGGTTATGGCTTCACCGCCATCATCGTCGCCTTCCTCGGCCGCCTCAATCCGCTCGGCATCATCGCCTCGGGCCTGGTGCTGGCGCTCACCTATCTCGGCGGCGAGGCGGCACAGCTTTCGCTCGGCGTTTCCGACAAGGTTACCCGCGTCTTCCAGGGCCTGCTGCTGTTCTTCGTGCTCTCCTGCGATACGCTGATCTACTACAAAATCCGCATTGTCTGGTCGCGGTTAAGGGGTGGGGCGGCATGAGCATCTTCGAAGCCATTCTGCTGACCGTCATTACCGCCTCGACGCCGCTCGTCATCGCGGCACTCGGCGAACTGGTGACGGAACGCTCCGGCGTTCTCAATCTCGGTGTCGAAGGCATGATGATCATGGGCGCGGTTGCTGCCTTTGCCGGCGCACAAATCTCGGGCTCGCCTTATGTCGGCATTGTCTGCGGCATTGTGGCAGGCGCGCTGTTTTCGCTGTTGTTTGCCTTCCTGACGCTGACGCTGGTGGCGAACCAGGTGGCGACCGGGCTGGCGCTCACCCTTCTCGGCCTCGGCGCGTCAGGCATGCTCGGCGAAGCCTATGTCAGCGTGCCCGGCATCCGGCTGGAAGAGATTGTCATTCCCGTCCTGTCGGATATCCCCGTTATCGGCCACGTTCTCTTCAGGCAGGATCTGATCTTCTATCTGTCGATTGCGCTGGTGGTCGGCGTCAGCTGGTTCCTGTTCAAGAGCCGTACCGGGCTGAAGCTGAGGGCGATCGGCGACAATCACGGCTCAGCCCATGCCCTCGGGATTCACGTCATCCGCACGCGTTACCTGGCGGTGATGTTCGGCGGCGCCTGCGCCGGTCTTGCCGGCGCGCAGCTTTCGCTCGTCTACACGCCGCAATGGGCGGAGAACATGTCGGCGGGCCGTGGCTGGATCACGCTGGCGCTTGTCGTTTTCGCCTCCTGGCGGCCGTGGCGGGTCTTTGCCGGCGGTTATCTCTTCGGCGCGGTCACCATTCTGCAACTGCACGCGCAGGCCTTCGGTCTCGGCATTCCCTCGCAGTTCCTTTCGATGCTGCCCTATGCCGCGACTATTGTGGTTCTCATCATCATTTCTCATAATCGGCGCACGACGCTGATCAACACGCCCGCGTCGCTCGGAAAAGCCTTCGTGCCGGAGCGATAAAGCAACAACATAAGACGGGTTTCCCAACTTCAAACCAACAGGGGTTACTATGAAGAAGTTAGCACTCACACTTGCCGCCTCGGCTGCCGCCGTCATCGGCATCTCTTCCGCCGCAGAGGCCGCTGATAAGACGAAGGTCTGCTTCGTCTATGTCGGTTCGCATACCGACGGCGGTTATTCGCAGGCCCACGATCTCGGCCGCCAGCAGGTCCAGGCCGAGTTCGGCGACAAGATCGACACGCCTTATCTCGAAAACGTGCCGGAAGGCCCGGATGCCGAGCGCGCCATCGAGCGCCTTGCCCGTTCCGGCTGCAAGCTGATCTTCACGACGTCCTTCGGCTTCATGGATGCGACGGTCAAGGTCGCCGCCAAGTTCCCGGACGTCAAGTTCGAGCACGGCACCGGCTACAAGTCCGGCCCGAATCTCGCGACCTACAATTCGCGCTTCTATGAAGGCCGCTACATCCTCGGCCAGATCGCTGCGAAGACCTCGAAGAATCACGGCGCCGCCTACATCGCCTCCTTCCCGATTCCGGAAGTCGTGATGGGCATCAACTCCTTCGAACAGGGCGCCAAGTCGGTCGATCCGAGCTTCAAGCTGAAGGTTATCTGGGTCAACACCTGGTTCGACCCCGGCAAGGAAGCCGATGCCGCCAAGGCGATGGTCGACCAGGGCGTCGACGTCTTGACGCAGCACACCGACACGACCGCGCCGATGCAGGTCGCCGAAGAACGCGGCATCCATGCCTTCGGCCAGGCGTCCGACATGATCGCGGCAGGCCCGAAGGCGCAGCTGACGGCGATCGTCGATACCTGGGGCACCTACTACTCCAAGCGCGTTCACGCGCTTCTGGACGGCACCTGGAAGTCCGAGCAGAGCTGGGACGGCCTGAAGGACGGCATCCTGAAGATGGCGCCCTACACCAACATGCCTGATGACGTGAAGAAGATGGCCGAGGAAACCGAAGCCAAGATCAAATCAGGCGAACTGCATCCCTTCACCGGCCCGATCAACAAGCAGGACGGCACGCCCTGGCTGAAGGCCGGCGAGAAGGCCGATGACGGCACACTGCTCGGCATGAACTTCTACGTCGAAGGCGTCGACGACAAGCTGCCGGCGCAATAATCCGCGTTCAATTCGCAGTTGCGAAGAGCGCCCCCTGTGGGCGCTCTTTTTTGTTGCAGTGCATGCCAAGATTCCGATTTACAAAAGTAATACTATATGATTTTTTGACCCTGCGCCGCGAGACGCGGCTTGGGAGGAAATCATGAAATTGAAGACTGCACTATTGAGTGCCACGATTCTTGCTGCCTGCATGTTCGGTTCGGCTTCGGCCGCCGGCTTGACCGTCGGCTTCTCGCAGATCGGCTCGGAATCGGGCTGGCGTGCGGCTGAAACGACCGTCACCAAGGAGCAGGCAAAGAAGCGCGGCATCGATCTGAAATTTGCCGATGCGCAGCAGAAGCAGGAAAACCAGATCAAGGCTCTGCGTTCCTTCATTGCTCAGGGCGTCGATGCCATTCTCATTGCTCCGGTCGTCGAAACCGGCTGGGACGACGTTCTCAAGGAAGCCAAGGAAGCCAAGATTCCGGTCATCCTTCTCGACCGCACCATCAAGGCTCCCGACGATCTCTACCTGACGGCGGTGACGTCGGACCTGGTTCACGAAGGCAAGGTTGCTGGCGACTTCCTGGTCAAGACTGTCGGCGACAAGAAGTGCAACGTCGTCGAGCTGCAGGGTACCACCGGTTCGTCGCCGGCCATCGCCCGCAAGAAGGGCTTCGAAGAGGCCCTTGCCGGTCACGACAACCTGAAGATCGTTCGCAGCCAGACCGGTGACTTCACCCGCACCAAGGGCAAGGAAGTCATGGAAAGCTTCCTGAAGGCCGAGAATGGCGGCAAGGATATCTGCGCTCTCTACGCCCATAATGACGACATGGCCGTCGGCGCCATCCAGGCGATCAAGGAAGCCGGCCTGAAGCCGGGCAAGGATATCCTCGTCGTCTCCATCGACGCCGTGCCCGATATCTTCAAGGCCATGTCCGAAGGCGAGTCCAACGCCACGGTCGAGCTGACGCCGAATATGGCAGGCCCGGCCTTCGATGCGCTCGAAGCCTATCTGAAGGACAAGAAGGCTCCGGCGAAGTGGATCCAGACCGAGTCCAAGCTCTACACGCCTGCCGACGAACCGTTGAAGGTCTACGAAGAGAAGAAGGGTCAGGGCTACTGATCTGATTTGACACGACTGCATCATTCCACAATCGGAATCGAATTGGGGGAATTATGCAGCATTCAAAGCGCTACAGCGTCACGTGCCTGAAAAGACACGTGGCGCTGTAGAACCGCACCGGCCCGTCATGGACCGGTGCGGAACTGCCTTGCCGCCTGGGGACGTCATGTCCGGCCGCGGCGCGGCTTTTGCCGCAATATCAGGAAAACAGGCCCCTATGATTCACGATTTCGAGAACGTTCTCGCGGCTTCCGGAATATCGAAATTCTTTCCCGGCGCAGTGGCGTTGGACAAGGTCGATTTCACGCTGCGCAAGGGCGAGGTGCATGCGCTGCTTGGCGAGAACGGCGCCGGCAAATCGACGCTGATCAAATGCATTACCGGCGCCTATCATCGTGACGAGGGCAGCCTGACGCTCGACGGCCATGAAATCAATCCGGCCAATACGCTCGCCGCCCAGAAACTCGGCATCGGCACCGTCTACCAGGAGGTCAACCTCCTCGCCAATCTGAGCGTTGCCGAAAACCTCTTTCTCGGACGCCAGCCAAGGCGTTTCGGCATGACCGATGTGCGTGCGATGAACCGCAAGGCACGCGAATTGCTCGCCGGCTACGGTGTCGATATCGATGTCACCGCCGAACTCAGCCGCTTCTCCGTCGCCGTCCAGCAGGTGGTTGCCATCGCCCGCGCCGTCGATCTCTCCGGCAAGGTGCTGATCCTCGACGAGCCCACGGCAAGCCTCGACAATCAGGAAGTGGCGCTGCTCTTCCGCATCATCGAGGACCTGAAGAAGCGCGGCCTCGGCATCGTCTTCATCACCCATTTTCTCGAGCAGGTCTATGCGATCAGCGACCGGATCACCGTGCTGCGCAACGGCAAGCTCGTCGGCACCCGCGACGCCGCCGATCTGCCGCGCCAGGGGCTGATCGCCATGATGCTCGGCCGCGAATTGGCTCATGTCGAGGAGACGGTGAGGGAACGCAGCCTTGCGGCCGGCGAGGTCCGATACCGTTTCTCAGGCTACGGCAAACGCGGCAAAGTCAAACCCTTCGACCTTGAGGTGCGCGCCGGAGAGGTGGTCGGCATCGCCGGGCTGCTCGGCTCCGGCCGTACCGAAACTGCCGAACTGCTCTTCGGCATCGAACATGCCGATAGCGGCAGCGCCACGATCGATGGCCAGCCGGTGACGCTTTCGAGCCCACGCGCCGCAATCGAAAAAGACTTCGGCTTCTGCCCCGAGGACCGCAAGACCGATGGCATCATCGGCGACCTGTCGATCCGGGAAAACATCGCGCTTGCCCTGCAGGCCCGCCGCGGCTGGACCCGGCCGCTTTCGCGCGCCGAGCAGAATGCGCTCGCCGACCGCTACATCAAGGCGCTCGATATCCGCACCACCGATCGCGAAAAGCCGATCCGGCTGCTCTCCGGCGGCAATCAGCAAAAGGCGATCCTCGCCCGCTGGCTGGCGACCAATCCGAAGTTTCTGATCCTCGACGAGCCGACCCGCGGTATCGATGTCGGCGCCCATGCCGAGATCATCCGGCTGATCGAACAGCTCTGCGCCGAAGGCATGTCGTTGATCGTGATTTCCTCGGAACTTGAAGAGCTTGTCGCCTATAGTTCACGTGTCATCGTGCTTCGCGACCGGCAACATATCGCCGAACTCACGGGCGAACGTATCACGGCGGCCGGCATCGTCGAAGCCATTGCTGCCGCCGAACATAAGATGGAGGAGGCATGAGGTCCTCGCTGAAGGCGCTGGCCTATCGCCTGGCGCCGCAATTGATTGCGCTTGTTGTCATTCTTTTGTTGAATTTCATCACGTCACCGCAGTTTTTTAATGTCGTGGTTCAGAACGACCGGCTTTATGGCAGCCTGATCGACGTGCTCAACCGCGGTGCGCCGGTGGCGCTCCTGGCGATCGGCATGACGCTGGTCATTGCCACCAAGGGCATCGACCTTTCCGTCGGTGCGGTCATTGCGATCTGTGGCGCTGTTGCCGCATCATCGATTGTATCTGGAAATTCAGTTGCTTATACCGTTATCCTAACACTGGCGATCGGGCTTGCCTGCGGTGTCTGGAACGGTTTCCTGGTGGCCGTCCTCAATATCCAGCCGATCATCGCCACGCTGGTGCTGATGGTGGCCGGCCGCGGCATCGCCCAGCTCATCACCGAAGGCGCCATCCTGACCTTCAACGATGACGGACTGACCTTCTTCGGCAGCGGTTCCTTCCTGCTTCTGCCGATGCCTGTTATCACCTGGCTTCTCGTCGGCCTGCTCGTCATCCTGCTCGTCCGCCGCACGGCGCTCGGCATGCTGATCGAGGCCGTCGGCATCAATCGCCGCGCCAGCACGCTCTCCGGCATTCAAACGCCGGTGCTACTGATGGCGGTCTACATGCTGAGCGGGCTCTGCGCCTCGATCGCCGGCATCATCGTCGCCGCCGACATCAAGGGCGCCGATGCCAACAATGCCGGCCTCTGGCTGGAACTCGACGCCATCCTCGCCGTCGTCGTCGGCGGCAATTCGCTGCTCGGCGGCCGTTTCAGCATTCTCGGATCGTTGATCGGCGCGATGATCATCCAGGCGGTGAACACAGGCATCCTGTCCTCCGGTTTCCCGCCTGAATTCAACCTGATCATCAAAGCCGTCATTATCATCGTCATCCTCGTCATTCAGTCGCCGGCGATGCAATCGCTCGCCATCTTCGCCAGCCGCCGGCAGGGCGGAAGGGAGCAGTCGAAATGAACTCCAAATACCTGCCGCTGCTTGCGACCATCGTCATCTTCGTGCTCGCCTATGCCGGATGCACGCTGCAATATCCGAACATGCTGTCGACGCGCGTCATCGGCAATCTTCTGACCGACAACGCCTTTCTCGGCATCGCTGCCGTCGGCATGACCTTCGTCATCATCTCGGGCGGTATCGATCTGTCGATCGGATCGGTCATCGCCTTCACCGGCGTCTTTCTCGCGGTGATCCTGCAGAAGACCTCGATCCATCCGCTGCTTGCTTTTGCGATCGTGCTGGTCATCACCACCGCCTTTGGCGGCATCATGGGCGCGATCATCCACTATCTCGAAATGCCGGCCTTCATCGTCACGCTCGCCGGCATGTTCCTGGCGCGCGGCATGGCCTTCGTGCTCTCGATCGACAGCATCCCGATCGATCACGAATATTATTCGACGCTGACGAGCCTCTATTGGCGTCTGCCCGGCGGCGGAAGGCTGACGCTGATCGGCGGCATCATGCTTCTGGTCTTTGCCGCCGGCATTTTCCTCGCCCAGCGCACCCGCTTCGGCACCAACGTCTACGCGCTCGGCGGCGGCCCGCAGACGGCTCGGCTGATGGGCGTGCCGGTCGGCCGCACGACAATTCAGATCTATGCGCTGTCGGGCTTTCTTGCAGGTCTATCCGGGATCGTCTTTTCGCTGTACACCTCTGCCGGATATTCTCTTGCAGCAGTCGGCGTCGAACTCGATGCCATTGCGGCGGTCGTCATCGGAGGGACGCTGCTGACCGGAGGAGCGGGATTCGTGGCGGGGACCTTGATCGGTATCCTGATCCAGGGGCTCATTCAGACCTACATCACCTTCGACGGCACCCTGTCGAGCTGGTGGACCAAGATCCTGATTGGCCTTCTGCTGTTTGCATTCATCCTGATGCAGAAAGCCATCCTGTTCGTTTCCAGTCTGAACAAGAGGTACGCTTGAGAGGAGACGGATCGCTTGCGCAACAAATTGGACGAGACACGTAAGACGGGACGCAGAACCCGGACGAGCCACGCGCAGGTGGTCGACGAACTCGGCAAGGCGATCGTGGCCGGCACCTATCCGGTCGGCTCGATCCTGCCGGGTGATACGGAACTGGCGCAACGCTTCAAGGTGTCCCGCACCGTCTTGCGCGAGACGATGAAGACGCTCGCCGCCAAGGGCATGGTCGTCGCCAAGGCGCGGGTCGGTACGCGTGTGACCGAGAAGAACTTCTGGAACATGTTCGACAGCGAGATCATCGCCTGGCACTTCGACAATGGCGTGACGGAAGAATTCCTACTGCAGCTCTACGATATCCGTCTCGCTGTCGAACCCTTCGCCGCCGGCCTTGTCGCCGAACGGGCGAATGCAGAGGATATCGAGACGCTGCGCGGGCTGGCGCTGGAGATGGCGGCGAGCGGTCACACGGCCGACAGCCTGGCGCTCGCCGACCTGCGTTTTCACCTGGCGCTCGCCGAGGCCTCGCACAATCCCTTTATGCGGACGCTGGGCAGCCTCATCGAAGCGGCTCTCGTCGGCATGTTCCGCATGAGTACGCCTCCCTCGGAAAACGGTTTCGCCAATATCGCCGATACCCATATGCGCATCGTCGATGCGATCGTTTCCGGTGACAGCGCCGCCGCACGCCGTGCGATGGAACTCGTCATTCTGGACGGTCGCGATCACGTGCACCAAGCCTTCGCGGCCCGCGGTTCGACTGCCGTCATGGAGCCTATTTCGTCGGCAATTTCACCTCTGTGAAGCCTTGCTTGCCCGGCAGCGCCGCGCATATTTTCAGGCGCGCAGCCGACGCCCTGACGCTTTGCCTCCGCGCATCGTGCTTTCCGAAAATCGATTCCGATTTCAGGAATTATGCAGTATGAGGCAACAAAGCCGCCTCATGGCGCGGATTCGCGGAGCTGATCATGGAACGTACTTGTCTTGCCGTCATTCTTGCCGCCGGTGACAGCACGCGGATGAAATCCTCGAAATCGAAGGTGCTGCATCCGGTCGCCGGACGGCCGATGATCGCCCATGTGGTCGAGGCGGTCGCCTCCGCCGGCATCTCGTCGGTCGCGCTCGTGGTCGGCCGCGATGCCGAGGATGTGGCAAAGGCCGCAACCATCGCCGGCGTCGGCATCGAATCCTATCTGCAGAAGGAGCGCCTCGGCACCGGTCATGCGGTGCTGGCGGCGCGCGAAGCGATCGCCACGGGTTATGACGATATCCTCGTCACCTATGGCGATGTGCCGCTGCAGACAGACGGACCGCTGAAGGCCGCCCGCCAGGGCCTTGCCGAGGGCAGCGATGTCGTCGTCATCGGCTTCCACACCGACCGTCCGACCGGCTACGGCCGCCTGCTTGTCAAGGACGGAGAACTGATCGCCATCCGCGAGGAGAGGGATGCGACCGATGCCGAGCGCGCCGTGACGTGGTGCAACAGCGGGCTGATGGCGATCAACGGCCGCAAGGCGCTCGATCTTCTCTCACGCATCGGCAATGCCAATGCCAAGGGCGAATTCTATCTGACCGATCTCGTCGAGATCGCCCGGTCGCTCGGCGGCCGCGTCACCGCTGTCGATGCGCCTGAGATCGAGATGACCGGCTGCAACAACCGCGCCGAACTCGCCGTCATCGAGCGTTTCTGGCAGGAGCGCCGCCGCCACGAGATGATGCTGGCCGGCGTCACGATGATCGCGCCGGAAACCGTCTTTCTCTCCTACGATACCGTCATCGGCCAGGATGCGCTGATCGAGCCGAACGTCGTCTTCGGCCCCGGCGCAGTGATCGACAGCGGCGCCGTCATCCATGCCTTCTCGCACATCGAAGGTGCCCATGTCAGCCAGGGTGCCACCGTCGGCCCCTTCGCGCGGCTGCGGCCGGGTGCCGACCTCGGCAACGGTTCGAAGGTCGGCAATTTCTGCGAAGTGAAGAACGGCCGGCTGGGCGAGGGCGCCAAGGTCAATCATCTCACCTATATCGGCGATGCCGTCATCGGCGCCGGAGCCAATATCGGCGCCGGCACGATCACCTGCAATTATGACGGCGTCAACAAGAACGAGACGGTGATCGGCGAAAACGCTTTCATCGGTTCCAACTCCTCACTGGTCGCGCCCGTGACCATCGGCGACGGCGCCTATATCGGCTCCGGCAGCGTCATCACCGTCGATGTGCCGGCCGATGCGCTGGCGCTCGGCCGTGCCCGGCAGGAGATCAAGCCCGGCCGCGCGACGCTGCTGCGTGAACGCGCGCTCGCCATCAAGGCGGCGAAGAAGGCGAAGAGCTGAGGCTGATTTGCGTAACCGGCGGAAATTCAAAGTGACCGCCGAGGCGATTGAGAAATAAGCGAAAATCGTTAGGACTGGCCTCATTGTCAGAGGTTCATGGGGATATTTTATGTGCGGTATTGTGGGGATCGTCGGAGCTCAGCCTGTTGCCGGGCGCCTGGTCGATGCGCTGAAGCGCCTTGAATATCGCGGTTATGATTCCGCCGGCGTCGCCACCATTCATAACGGCGTGATGGATCGCCGCCGCGCCGAGGGCAAGCTGTTCAATCTGGAAAAGCGCCTCGACACCGAACCGCTGCCCGGCACGACCGGCATCGCCCATACACGCTGGGCGACCCATGGCGTTCCCAATGAGACCAACGCCCATCCGCATTTCGTCGAAGGTGTCGCCGTCGTCCATAACGGCATCATCGAGAATTTCTCCGAGCTGCGCGACGAGTTGACCGAAGGGGGCGCGGTCTTTCAAACCCAGACCGATACCGAAGTCGTCGCCCAGCTGATGGCGAAATATCTGCGCGAGGGCCTGGAGCCGCGCGCCGCCATGCTGAAGATGCTGAACCGGGTGACCGGCGCCTATGCGCTCGCCGTCATGCTCAAGGACGATCCCGGCACGATCATGGCCGCCCGTTCCGGCCCGCCGCTTGCGGTCGGCTATGGCCGCGGCGAGATGTTCCTCGGTTCGGACGCGATCGCGCTGTCGCCCTTCACCAACGAGATCAGCTATCTCGTCGACGGCGATTGCGCCGTCCTCACCTGCGACGGCGTGTCGGTGCTCGATTTCGCCGGCAAGCCGGTCAAGCGCGCCCGCCAGATCTCGCAGGCGACCGCCTATGTCGTCGACAAGGGCAACCACCGCCATTTCATGGAAAAGGAAATCTACGAGCAGCCGGAGGTCATCTCCCACGCGCTCAGCCACTATGTCGATTTCGCCGAAAACACGATCGGCGCCAATGCCGCCGCGATCGACTTCAAGGCGGCCACCGGCCTGGCGATCTCGGCCTGCGGCACTGCCTATCTGGCCGGCCTCGTCGGCAAGTACTGGTTCGAGCGTTATGCCCGCCTGCCTGTTGAAATCGACGTCGCCTCCGAATTCCGCTACCGCGAAATGCCGCTGTCGCCGTCGCAGGCAGCGCTCTTCATCTCGCAATCCGGCGAGACCGCCGATACGCTGGCATCGCTGCGCTATTGCCGCGACAACGGGTTGAAGATCGGCGCCGTCGTCAATGTGCGCGAATCGACGATCGCCCGCGAATCCGACGCCGTCTTTCCGATCATGGCCGGCCCCGAAATCGGCGTCGCCTCGACCAAGGCCTTCACCTGCCAGCTTGCCGTGCTGGCGTCGCTGGCAATCGGCGCCGGCAAGGCGCGCGGCACGGTGAGTGCCGACGAAGAGAGGGCGCTGGTGCGCCATCTCGCCGAAATGCCGCGCATCATGAGCCGGGTGCTGAACCTGATCCAGCCGCAAATGGAAAGCCTGTCGCGCGAACTGTCGAAGTGCAAGGACGTGCTCTATCTCGGCCGCGGCACCAGCTTTCCGCTTGCCATGGAAGGCGCGCTGAAGCTCAAGGAAATCTCCTATATTCACGCCGAAGGTTATGCCGCCGGCGAATTGAAGCACGGGCCGATCGCGCTGATCGACGAGAACATGCCTGTCATCGTCATCGCTCCCTACGACCGCTTCTTCGAAAAGACCGTTTCGAACATGCAGGAGGTCGCAGCCCGCGGCGGCCGCATCATCTTCATCACCGACGAGGCGGGTGCGGCGGCCTCGAAACTGCCGACCATGGCGACGATCACCCTGCCTGTGGTCGACGAAATCATCGCGCCGATGATCTTCTCTCTGCCGATCCAGCTGCTCGCCTATCACACCGCCGTCTTCATGGGTACCGATGTCGATCAGCCGCGCAACCTGGCGAAATCCGTGACCGTGGAATAAGCCTGCAACGCCGGGATCGTCGCGCCGAAACATATTGTGCGACGCCCCGAATTCTGGCAATTTTGGTTTGCGGACAAGGGGGAAGGGCCGGCGTTCCGGCCTGTCCACGACTGAGATGGAGTTCATCAGGAAACGATGACCGACAACACCCCCAGAATGCCGGTCGCGACCCGGCTGAGGAATAATTTTCTCGCGGGCCTGATCATCTGCGCCCCGATCGCGATCACCATCTGGCTGACGTGGACCTTCATCCACTGGTCGGACAGCTGGGTCAGGCCCTATATTCCGGCGCGCTGGAATCCGGAAAGCTATCTCAATTTCGCCATTCCCGGTTTCGGCCTGCTGACCGCCGTTATCCTGATCACCGTCGTCGGCTTTCTCGGCAAGAACCTGATCGGCCAGAGCATTGTCCGCTTCGGCGAATCGATCGTCCAGCGCATGCCGCTGGTGCGCACCGTCTACCGAAGCGTGAAGCAGATTTTCGAAACCGTGCTGAAGGAGCAGGCGAACTCCTTCAAGAAGGTCGGCCTCATCGAATATCCGGGTCCCGGCCTCTGGGCGCTGGTTTTCATCGCCACCGACGCCAAGGGCGAGATCGCGTCGAAGTTCAACGCCATGGGCCAGGATATGGTCGCCGTCTTCCTGCCGCCGACACCGGTGCCGACGGCTGGTTTTCTCGTCTTCGTGCCGCGCGAAAAAATCGTGTTGCTCGACATGTCGCCGGAAGATGCCGCCAAGTTCCTGATTTCAGGCGGGCTTGTGGCGCCCGAACACAAGCCGGCCGATGCCAAGCAGAAGCATTTGCCGCGGCCAAAGCCGGTGGCGGTGTCCAAGGCGGATTGATGCTTATTGCCCAAAACAGTTCCCCGGTTTTGGGGCGCCGCGGCGCGCTTTAACCTGCTCTCAAAAACCGGATCGCCTCATCGCGGCGGAAGAGATAGAGCAGGGTGCGGATCGCCTCTCCTCTTTCACTCGTCAGTTCGGGATCACGGTCAATCAGATAGGCCGCGTCCTTGCGGGCAATCTCCAGCAGGTCGGCATGCGCCTCGAGGCTGGCGATGCGGAACCCCGGCGTGCCGGATTGCCTGGTGCCGAGCAATTCGCCTTCACCGCGCAGCTTCAGGTCCTCCTCGGCGATGCGGAAACCGTCCTCCGTCTCGCGCATGATCGAGAGCCTGGCATGGCCGGTTTCGCCGAGCGGCCCCTTGTAGAGCAGGATGCAGGTCGAGGCCTCGTCGCCGCGCCCGACGCGGCCGCGCAGCTGATGCAATTGCGCCAGGCCGAAGCGTTCGGCATGTTCGATCACCATGATCGTCGCATCCGGCACGTCGACGCCGACTTCAACGACGGTTGTGGCGACGAGAAGCCGGGTCTCGCCGTTCTTGAACGCCAGCATCGCCGCGTCCTTCTCCGGTCCGCTCATGCGGCCGTGGATCAGGCCGATATCGGGACCGAGTGCGGCGGTGAGCGTCGCATGCCGTTCCTCGGCCGACATCAGGTCGAGCTCTTCGGATTCCTCGACCAGCGGGCAGATCCAATAGGCCTTTTTGCCCTCGGCGATCGCGCTCTGCAGCCGCCCAACGATTTCGCCGGTTCGTTCCATCGGCACGGTGATCGTCTGGATCGGCTTGCGGCCGACCGGTTTCTCGGTGAGCTTGGAGACGTCCATATCGCCGAAGGCGGCAAGCACCAAAGTGCGCGGGATCGGCGTCGCCGTCATGACCAGCATATGCGGCGAGATACCCTTGGCGGTCAGCCGCAGCCGCTGATGCACGCCGAAACGATGCTGCTCGTCGACGACGGCAAGCATCAGATTGGCATAGGCGACGCTGTCCTGGAACAGCGCATGCGTGCCGATAATGATCTGGGCGGCACCCGAGGCGATGCGCTCCTGGATCTCCTCCCTTTCGCGTCCCTTGGTGCGCCCGGTCAACACCTCGATGTTAAGCCCGGCGGAGGCGGCGAATTTCGCGATCGTCGCATGGTGCTGCCGCGCCAGGATTTCGGTCGGCGCCATTAGCACGGCCTGGCCGCCGCTCTCGATCACCGCCGCCATCGCCATCAACGCCACCAGCGTCTTGCCGGAGCCGACATCGCCCTGCAGCAGCCGCAGCATGCGCTCGGTTGCGGCCATGTCCCTCAAAACCTCGGCGATCGCCTCGTTCTGGCTTGTTGTGGGCGAGAAGGGCAAGGATTTCAGGATCTTGCTGCTGATCGCACCCGTCGCATGCACCGGCTGGCCCGCCACCTTGCGCAGCCTCTGCCGCACCAGGCTCAGCGACAGCTGGCCGGCGAGGAACTCGTCATAGGCAAGCCGCCGTCGGGCAGGGGCCTGCGAGTCGATATCTCCGGGGTCGCGCGGCTCGTGCAGCATGTGGAAACTGTCGCGGATTGACGGCAGGCCCTGCTTTTGCGTCAGCGAGAGGTCGATCCATTCCGGCAGCTCGGGGAAGCGCGGCAGGCCAGCGTCGATGATCTTGCGCAGCGTCTTCGGTGAAAGTCCTGCCGTCAGCGGATAGATCGGCTCGACCAGCGGCAGGCTCTCCGCCTCATCCGCCCGGACGATATAGTCGGGATGCACCATCGAGGCGCGGCCGTTGAACCAGTCGATCTTGCCGCTGACCGTCACCTCCGCATCGATCGGCAGCTGCTTTTCCAGCCACGCCGCCTGGCCGCGGAAGAAGACCAGCGTCAGCTCGCCGGTCTCGTCATGCAGGAACACGCGGTAAGGAATATTGCTTTTGCCGCGCGCCGGTACCTGGTGCCGGTCGACGCGCGCCGTGATCGTCACGATCGCGCCTTGCGGTGCCCGTGCTATCCCCGGCTGGTTGCGCCGGTCGATCAGCGAAAAGGGCGCGTGGAAGAGCAGATCGATGACCCGGCAATCCTCCGCCGTGTCGCGCCCGAGCAGCTTGACCAGCAGCTCGGCGATCTTCGGGCCGACGCCCGGAAGGCCGGAAATGGGGGAAAACAGAGGATCGAGAATGGCGGGGCGCATGCGGCCAAAATGCGATGAACAATGCGGCCTTGGCAAGGCTGACAAGCCGCTTTCCAGGGTCTATAGAGGCGCATCAACAGGAAGGTAATGCCATGACAGGTGTCACGCTCACGAGTGCCGGACTCGACCCGCGCCGCCGCCGGATCCTTTTCCGTTGCTGGCATCGCGGCATTCGCGAGATGGATCTGGTCTTCGGCCAGTTTGCCGAAGCCGAGCTCGCAACGCTGTCGGATACCGAGCTCGACGAGTTCGAGACGATCATGGCCGAAGAGGACAATGATCTCGTCCGCTGGATCATGGGAACCTGGCCGGTGCCCGAGCGTTTCCAGACACCGATGTTTGCCCGCCTGGCCGCCTACACGCCCGATTTCGACAAGCCCCTCAGGACGCCGGAATGATCCCTGGTTTTGATGCGAAGAAACTTGCGGCCATTGCCGAGCCGCTGACGATCGGCAATGTGCCTGCCGGTCTTGAAACGCTGCTGCTCGCCGAACTCGCCCGCACGGGAGAGCCGGTCGCCTATGTCATGTCGGACGGCCACCGCATGGCTGACCTCGAACAGATGCTCGGTTTTGTCGCTCCCGACATTCCGGTTCTCACTCTGCCGGCCTGGGACTGTCTGCCCTATGACCGCGTCTCGCCGAGCGCCGACACCTCGGCCCGCCGGCTGGCGGCACTCGGCGGCCTGATTGCCCATCGCAAGAAGCCGCATGCCGCAATCGTGCTCGTAACCGCCAACGCCATGCTGCAGAAGGTGGCGCCGCAGGATGTGATCGAAAGCTTGAGCTTTTCGGCCCGCCCCGACAACCAGCTGCGCATGGACGATCTCGCCGGGCGCCTGGAGCGCAACGGTTTCGACCGCGTCGCGACCGTTCGCGAAGTCGGCGAATATGCCGTGCGCGGCGGCATTCTCGACGTCTTCGTGCCGGGTTCCGAAGAGCCGGTCCGTCTCGATTTCTTCGGCGATACGCTGGAATCGATTCGCAGCTTCGATCCGGCCAGCCAGCGCACGACGGGCCAGGTGCGCTCCCTTGATCTCAATCCGATGAGCGAGGTGACGCTGACCCCGGATACGATCAGCCGCTTCCGCAAGAATTACCTCTCGGCTTTCGGCGCCACGACGCGCGACGATGCGCTCTATCTCGCCGTCTCCGAAGGCCGCCGTTATCCCGGAATGGAGCACTGGCTGCCGCTCTTCTACGAGAAGCTCGATACCGTCTTCGATTATCTCAGCGGCTTCCGAGTCGTTACCGACCATACGGTGCGGGAGGCGGCCGAGGAGCGTTCCAAGCTGGTTTTCGATTATTACGACGCCCGCCTCAATTCCGGCCAGCCGGCAAAGAGCCAGATGTCGCAGGGCACGCCCTACAAGCCGGTGACACCGGGCCAGCTCTATCTCGACAGCAAGCTCTTCGCCAAAACCCTCGACGCGCTCGGCGCGATCCGCATCAGCCCCTTCAACGAGCATGAGGGCGAGGCGCGGCGGGTCGTCAATGTTGATGCCCGCCAGGGCCAGCGCTGGGCCCGCTCGAATGCCGAGGGTGGCGGTGATGCCGAACGCATCAATATCTTCGACGTCGTCGTCAAGCATATTGCCGACCGGCGTGCCGCCGGCGCGAAAGTGCTGGTCACCGCCTGGACCGAAGGTTCGCTGGAACGCCTGCTGCAGGTGCTGAACGAGCACGGCCTGGAAAAGGTCAAGCCGATCGAGGCGCTGAAGGATGTCGGCGCGCTGGCCAGAGGCGAGGCGGCCGCTGCCGTGCTCAGTCTCGAAGCCGGTTTCGAGGCCGGCGATCTCGTCGTCATCGGCGAGCAGGATATATTGGGCGACCGTATGGTGCGCCGCTCCAAGCGCCGCAAACGCGCCGCCGATTTCATCGCCGAGGTCGCGGGCCTCGACGAGGGCTCGATCGTCGTCCACGCCGAACACGGTATCGGCCGCTTCATCGGGCTGCGGACCATCGAGGCGGCCGGTGCGCCGCACGCCTGCCTGGAACTGCAATATGCCGACGAGGCCAAGCTCTTCCTGCCGGTCGAAAACATCGATCTGCTCTCGCGCTACGGCGGCGAGGGTACCGAGGCCCAACTCGACAAGCTCGGCGGCGGCGCCTGGCAGATGCGCAAGGCCAAGCTCAAGAAGCGGCTGCTCGACATGGCCGATGCGCTGATCCGCATCGCCGCCGAACGCCTCACGCGCTATGCGCCGATGCTGACGACGCCGGAAGGCCTCTACGATGAATTTGCCGCCCGCTTCCCCTATGATGAGACCGAGGATCAGGACAACGCCATCGAGGCAGTCCGCTCCGATCTCGCTGCCGGCCGGCCGATGGACCGCCTCGTCTGCGGCGACGTTGGTTTCGGCAAGACCGAAGTGGCGCTGCGCGCCGCCTTCGTCGCGGCGATGAACGGCGCCCAGGTTGCTGTCGTCGTGCCGACGACGCTGCTTGCCCGCCAGCATTTCAAGACCTTTTCCGAGCGTTTCCGCGGTTTGCCGGTGCGCATCCAGCAGGCCTCGCGCCTCGTCGGCGCCAAGGAACTGGCGCTGACCAAGAAGGAAGTGGCGGACGGCAAGACCGATATCGTCGTCGGCACCCATGCGCTGCTCGGCGCCGGCATCAAATTCGCCAATCTCGGCTTGCTCGTCATCGACGAGGAGCAGCATTTCGGCGTCAAGCACAAGGAGCGGCTGAAGGAGCTGAAGAGCGACGTGCATGTGCTGACGCTGTCGGCAACGCCGATCCCGCGCACGCTGCAGCTTGCCATGACCGGTGTGCGCGAACTGTCGCTGATCACCACGCCTCCGGTCGACCGCATGGCGGTGCGCACCTTCATCTCGCCCTTCGACAGCCTGGTGATCCGCGAGACGCTGATGCGCGAGCATTATCGTGGCGGCCAGAGCTTCTATGTCTGCCCGCGGCTTGCCGATCTCGCCGATATCCATGCCTTCCTGCAGTCGGACGTACCGGAGCTGAAGGTTGCCGTCGCCCATGGCCAGATGCCGGCCGGCGAACTGGAAGACATCATGAATGCCTTTTACGAAGGCCGCTACGATGTGCTGCTGTCCACAACCATCGTCGAATCCGGTCTCGATGTGCCGACAGCCAACACGCTGATCGTCCACCGCGCCGATATGTTCGGCCTGGCCCAGCTCTACCAGCTGCGCGGCCGCGTCGGCCGCTCGAAGGTGCGCGCCTTTGCGCTCTTCACCCTGCCTGTCAACAAGGTGCTGACGGCAACGGCCGAGCGCCGCCTCAAGGTGCTGCAGTCGCTGGATACGCTTGGCGCCGGCTTCCAGCTGGCAAGCCACGACCTCGATATTCGCGGCGCCGGCAATCTGCTCGGCGAGGAGCAGTCCGGCCACATCAAGGAGGTTGGCTTCGAGCTCTACCAGCAGATGCTGGAAGAGGCGGTTGCCGAGGTCAAGGGTGTCGACGAGATCCACGATACCGGCTGGTCGCCGCAGATCTCGGTCGGCACGACGGTGATGATCCCGGAAGGCTACGTGCCTGACTTGCATCTGCGCATGGCGCTCTACCGGCGTCTCGGCGAAATCACCGAACTCAAGGAGATCGACGGCTTCGGCGCCGAGATGATCGACCGCTTCGGCCCGATGCCGATCGAAGTCCAGCACCTGCTGAAGATCGTCTACATCAAGTCGCTTTGCCGCACCGCCAATGTCGAAAAGCTCGATGCCGGTCCGAAGGGCGTCGTCGTGCAGTTCCGCAACAAGGAATTCCCCAACCCGGCAAACCTCGTCGGTTATATCGGCAAGCAGGGCACGATGGCGAAGATCCGCCCCGATCACAGCCTATTCCTGACCCGCGATCTGCCGACGCCGGAAAAACGCCTGCAGGGCGCCGCCATTATTATGACGCAACTGGCGGAGCTCGCGAAATAGAGCAATTCCAGCAAGATTGTGCCGCGGTTTTGCGTCCGGAATTGCGTAAAAAGAGGAGAGGGTGATGGCAAAATACGGCGCAACGATCGCCTGGCAGCGAAACGGCGAGGCTTTCACCGACAACCGCTACAGCCGCGTTCACCGCTGGACATTCGACGGCGGCATCGAGGTGAGGGCGTCCTCTTCCGCGCATGTCGTCCCACTGCCCTATTCAGCCGAGGATGCCGTTGATCCGGAAGAGGCTTTCGTCGCCTCGCTCTCCAGCTGCCACATGCTCTGGTTCCTGTCGCTCGCCGCCAAACAGCGATTTTGCGTCGACAGCTACACCGATGCCGCCGACGGCACCATGGAGAAGAATGCCGAGGGCCGCCTTGCCATGACCGTGGTGACCCTTCGTCCGCATGTCGTCTTCAGCGGCGAAAAACAGCCCTCACTCAGCCAACTCGAAGCCCTGCATCATCGCGCCCATGACGAATGCTTCATCGCCAATTCGGTGAAGACCGAGGTGCGCTGCGTTCCGGTTCTAGGCTGAGGGCCAAAGCCGGTTAGTCGCCCGGCGGCTCAGACCAGCCGATCAGCTTTGCCCATTCATTGGCGCCGTCCATGATGATGTCGAACACCGGGTCCTTGATGTCGTAGTAGAAATCGACGTCGTCGGGAAAACGCTGGGCGAGCCGCTGCTTGATCGAGGCGTAGGCGTTTGCCGCTGTCGGATGAGTGCGCAGGAAGTCGCGGCAAAGAAGGGAGTAACGCTGATTGAAACGGCCTCTTTGCCGGATATGTAGATTGGCAGGACGCCCCTTGCTGCGATAGAAGGCCTTGCGCAATTCGCCTTCCGCCAGTTCAAGTCCGGGAGGGCAGTGATCGATGGTGATTGGCCTGCGCTCGAAACCCGCCTGCTCGAATGCGTCGGCATCGACATCGGCCAGCGCGTTGACGGTGAGCTGGATATCGATGATATCCTTTGCGGCAAGGCCGGGAATGGCTGTCGAACCGATATGATGCAGATAGGCTCCGGCCGGCGCCGCGCCCATGATGGCGCGCTTGAAGGCCGCGAAATCCTCGACCCAACTCTGTCGCGGCTGCTCGATCTCGATCCGCATGGCCGGCGGCCTCAGTTGAGGCCCGACCGCGCCTCGGCCTTCGCCTTGGCGATATCGCGCAGCGCATTCGCCAGCACGTCGGGCGTCTGGGCGCCGCTGACGGCATATTGCTGATCGAAGATGAAGAACGGCACGCCGTTGACACCCATCTCCTGCGCCGCCTTGATCTCGGCGACGATCAGATCGCTATCGGCATCGGAGGCAAGCAGCGAGGCGATGACCGAGTGATCGAGACCGGCCTTTTCGGCGATATCGAGCAGCACGGCATGGTCGCCGACATTGCGGCCTTCCTCGAAATTCGCTTTGAACAGCGCGGCAACGACCTTGTCCTGCTTCTCGCGGCCTTCGATCATCGCCCAGTGAATCAGCCGATGGGCGTCGAGCGTGTTCGGGCCCATCTTGATCGCCTCGAAATCGAAGGCGATGCCGACCTCGCGGCCGTAATCGGTCAGCATCTTGTGTGCCTGCGCCACGCGCTCTTCGCCGCCGAGCTTCTCAGCCAGCGCCTTCTTCTGGTCGACGCCTTCCTTGGGATAGTCGGGATTGAGCCGGTACGGTCGCCAGTTGATGTCGACGCCGATTTTGTCCTGCACCTCGGCGATGGCGAGATCCAGCCGCGCCTTGCCGAGATAGCACCAGGGGCAGACGACATCCGAGACGACGTCGATGGTGATACGTTCCATAATGATTTTCCTTATTTTATTCGTCTCCGCAGAGAGACATTGGGCGGCGGCGGTTCGGCTGCGTCTACTGCACGCTCGCATCCCACCACACCGGCAGCTGATAGCCGTTGAGCGGCACGCTGTCGGGATGGCCGATGCGCTTGCTGCGCGCCACCCATTGCTGGTCGATGTGGTAGAGCGGCAGCACGTAGTGGCCGGAAAGCAGCAGCCGGTCGTAGGAGCGCACCGCCGCGGTGAAATCCTCTGCCGAACGCGCCCTGAGCAGATGGTCGATCAGGGTATCGATATCGGGGTCGTTGGCGCCGGCAAAGCTGTCCGTACCTTCGCGTGTGCGCGCAGCGGAAGACCAGCGGCCGAGTTGCTCGTTTCCGGGCGACAGCGATGAGGTATAGGACTTGAGGATCATGTCATAGTCGAAGCTGTTCGTCCGGCTCTGATATTGCGAGTCGTCGACGGTGCGGATCGTAGCGGCGATGCCGATCGTCTGCAGCGAACGCTGGTAGGCAACGGCGAGCTTCTCCTGGTCGGCATTCTGCGTCATGATCTCGAAGGCGAGCTGGCGGCCGGAGGCATCCAGCATCTTACCGCCCTGGATCGTATAGCCGCCCTGTTTCAGCAATTCGACCGCCTGCTTCAACACATTGCGGTCGCGGCCAGAGCCGTCGGTCACCGGCAGCTTGTAGCTGCCGTCGAGAATCTCCGGCGCAATTTTGTCCTTTATCGGCCCGAGCAGGGCAACTTCCCGATCATTGGCGGGGACGCCGAAGCTTGAAAGCTCGGAATTCTGCCAGAAGCTCTGGGTGCGTTTATAGGCGCCGGAATAGAGGTTCTTGTTCGCCCATTCGAAATCGAACACCAGCGACAGGCCTTCGCGCACCTTGAGATCGGCAAAGATCGGCCGACGCGTGTTGAACACGAAGCCGAGCATGCCGCTCGGCAGTTTCGGCGTATACATGTCCTTGACGACGGCCCCCGAGGTGACGGCGGGGAAATTATAGGCATTGGCCCAATGGCCGGGATTGCCGTCGGGATAGATGTCGATATCGCCCTTCTTGAAGGCCTCGAACAGCGACGTGTCCTGCAGGAAATATTGCACGGTGATCTGGTCGTAATTGTCGGTGCCGACTTTGGCGGGAATGTCCTTGCCCCAGTAGTTCGGATCGCGCTCATAGGTGATGCTCTCGCCGGGCTTCACCGTCTTCACCTTATAGGGACCGGAGCCGACCGGCGGCGTCAGCGAAGTGCGGTCGAAGGTCTCGGGATCGATCGCATGTTTCGGCAGCACCGGGAAAAGGCCGAAGATCAAAGGCGTCTCCCGGTCGGCCTTGTCGTTGAAGGTGAAGCGCACGCCGTGCTCGCCGACCTTTTCCATCTTGGCGACGACATTGAGGCGGTTGGCGAAAGGCACGCGGCCCTTGTCGCGCATCAGCTCGAAGGTGAACATCACGTCTTCGGGCGTCACCGGCTGGCCATCGGCCCATTTCGCCCTCGGATTGAGATTGAACTGGATGAAGCTCCTGTCATCGTCCCATTCCACCGTCTCGGCAAGCAGGCCGTATAGCGTGAAGGGCTCGTCTCTGGAACGCTGCATCAGCGATTCGTAGACGAGATTGCCATATTCCGGATCCCACATGCCGCGCGCCGTCGTCCGCATGCTTTTCAGGATGAACGGGTTGAGGCTGTCGAAGGTGCCGACGACGCCGTAGGTGATCTTGCCGCCCTTCTTCACGTCGGGTTTGACGTAAGGGAAGTGCTTGTAATCCGGCGGCAAAGCCGGCTCGCCATGCATCGCGATGCCGTGCAGCGGCTCGGCGGCAACAGCTCCGCAGAGCAGCGAGAGGACGAGAGGGACGATGATCCGGAGCATTCGGCAATCCTTGATCCGTGAAAACGGGGCATGATTCACCGCGGAGATTATCATGGGGTCGAGTGATTCCAACACGCTGCGGCGTTTTCTTTGGCCCGGCTTCGAAATTGCCGCTCAAATTGCCAAAGAAAAGCTGGATATCTTGAACGCTGCGATGTAACAGGTGAACCCGAAGTTTCGGGGTCATGCATTTGCCTTATTCTTTTAAGAGGTGGAGTGCCGAACGACCCGATGGTTGGGGCGGCAAAGACGCTGCCCTGAACGGATATCAGGAGACGGAATTCGTTATGATGTTCAAGTCTGAAAAGAAAATGCGGGCAGCACTGTCCGTTCTGGCAGTGATGTTCGGTGCCTCGGCTCCGGTCTCCTCCTTCGCACAGGATGCGGCGGCGCAGGCTCCGGCCGATGCCCCGGCACAGGCCGCAGGAGCGCCGAAGCTCGGCTGGTACAAGACCTGCAGCAAGCAGGAAGACAACGACATCTGTGTTGTCCAGAACCTGATCCTCGCCAATGGCGGCCAGCTGGTCACGGCCGTCGGCCTGATCTCGGTTTCCGGCAAGATCAACCGCAAGCTCCTGCAGGTATCGGTTCCCACGGCACGCCTGATTCCTCCGGGCATCAGCATGCAGATCGATGGCGGCAAGGGCCAGAAGCTCGACTACGCCGTCTGCCTGCCGGACAAGTGCACGGCTGAAATTCCGCTGACCGATGCGATGATCGCCAGCCTCAAGAAGGGCAGCGATGTGATCTTCACGTCGATCAACTTCCGCCGCGCCCCGAACCCGATCAAGATTTCGCTCGAAGGCTTCACCGGCGCTTATGACGGCGAACCGGTTTCTGAATCCAAACTTGCCGAAAGCCAGCGCAGCCTGCAGGAAGGCATGCAGAAGAAGGCCGAAGAAGCCCGCAAGAAGCTGGAAGACGCCCAGAAGGCAGCCAAGGCGCAGTAATCCTGCCGCCATATTGAACAGAAACCCGGCTGCGCGCCGGGTTTTTTGTTGGTGGACTTTGCACTCTAGCGGCGCGCTAATGGCTGCCCGTCACCCTGGCCCTCTCCCCGTAAACGGGGCGAGGGGACGTGCCCTGTTGGTGGGAACCGAGAGGTGTGCTGCATGTCCCTTCGCCCCGCGCGCGGGGAGACACGTGGCTCGACCCAGGCAGAGATGGCGGCAGCCGGATGAGGGGCATTCCGCCGGGTTCGGTGCCAAGAGAAAAAGGCCTCGCCGGGATTGCGAGGCCTTTTTTCATGCGGTCGGTCAGCCTGATTT
This sequence comes from Rhizobium sp. BT04, assembly GCF_030053135.1. NCBI lineage: Bacteria > Pseudomonadati > Pseudomonadota > Alphaproteobacteria > Hyphomicrobiales > Rhizobiaceae > Rhizobium > Rhizobium sp. BT04. Next base: position 624,031 of record NZ_CP125652.1, read on the forward strand.
AGTGGGCGAAGCTCATCTTGGGTTTGAACTGCCCTGACGGGGCCTGATCGAAAATCTGGTAGATCTGCGGGTTGCGAAGCGGCGTGCCGCTTTCATCGTTCATCAGGTTCTGCTCGGAGACATAAGCGACATATTCGCTTTCGTCATTTTCGGCGAGCAGGTGATAGAAGGGCTGGTCCCTGCTCGGGCGCACCTCGGCCGGAATGGAATTCCACCATTCCTCCGTATTCGCGAACTCAGGATCAACGTCGAAGATGACGCCGCGAAACGGAAATACCTTGTGCCGAACCACTTCGCCGATACTGAACTTTGCTATTCTTTCTTTCATGGTACGACTTCCTTTCATCACCAAATTTGGTGATTGGTGCCGCGCAAATCAAGATTTTTGCGCGTGTTCGTCACATGAACGTCACATCCTCCTGCTGGCGTCCATGACCGGGGGAGGTGAAAGCCCCGGCGAGCCGGGGCTTTCGGTCTTCGCGGCCGATCAGGCCGAATAATACATGTCGTATTCGACCGGATGCGGCGTCATTTCGAAACGCATCACCTCAGCCATCTTCAGTTCGATGAAGGCATCGATCTGGTCGTCGTCGAAGACGCCGCCGGCCGTCAGGAACTTGCGGTCCTTGTCGAGGCTTTCGAGCGCCTCGCGCAGTGAGCCACAGACCGTCGGGATCTTCTTCAATTCCTTCGGCGGCAGGTCGTAGAGGTCCTTGTCCATGGCCTTGCCGGGATGGATCTTGTTCTTGATGCCGTCGAGGCCGGCCATCAGCATGGCGGCGAAGGCGAGGTAGGGGTTGGCGGTCGGATCCGGGAAACGGACTTCGACGCGCTTAGCCTTCGGGTTGGAGCCGAACGGAATGCGGCAGGAGGCAGAACGGTTGCGGGCAGAATAGGCGAGCAGCACCGGTGCTTCATAACCCGGGACCAGACGCTTGTAGGAGTTCGTCGACGGGTTGGTGAAGGCGTTGATCGCCTTGGCATGCTTGATGATGCCGCCGATGTAGAACAGGCAGCTCTCGGAAAGGCCTGCATATTCGTCGCCGGCAAAGGTGGGCTTGCCGCCCTTCCAGATCGACTGGTGCACGTGCATGCCCGAGCCGTTGTCGCCGAAGATCGGCTTCGGCATGAAGGTCGCCGTCTTGCCGTAGGCATTGGCCACCTGGTGCACGACGTATTTGTAGATCTGCATCTTGTCGGCGTTGCGCACCAGCGTGTCGAACTTGATGCCGAGTTCGTGCTGGGCGGCGGCGACTTCGTGGTGATGTTTTTCGACCACGACGCCCATTTCGGAGAGCACCGTCAGCATTTCCGAACGCATGTCCTGGGCGCTATCAACCGGCGGAACCGGGAAATAGCCGCCCTTGACGCGCGGGCGATGGCCGAGGTTGCCGGTTTCGTAGTCGGTGTCATCGTTCGACGGCAGTTCCGTCGAATCGAGCTTGAAGCCGGTATTATAGGGATCGGCCTTGTACTTGACGTCGTCGAAGACGAAGAATTCGGCTTCCGGACCGACGAAGATCGTGTCGCCGATGCCGGATGCCTTGAGATAGGCTTCAGCCTTCTTGGCGGTGCCGCGCGGATCGCGGTTATAGGCTTCGCCGGAAACCGGATCGAGAATATCGCACATGATGACCATGGTCGACTGAGCGAAGAACGGGTCCATATGCACCGTCTCGGTATCGGGCATCAGCACCATGTCGGACTCGTTGATGGCCTTCCAGCCGCCGATCGAGGAGCCGTCGAACATCACGCCGTCAGCGAACATGTCTTCGTCGACGCAGACGACGTCCATCGTCACATGCTGCAACTTGCCCTTCGGGTCGGTGAAGCGCAGATCGACGAACTTCACATCGTTCTCTTTGATCTGCTTCAGAATTTCGCTTGCGGTCGCCATTAAATACCTTCCTCCGATTTGCGATGACAATAGGTGGCTGCGCTGACCGTATCGAACTTTGCGTGGTTGGCAAAGTGGGTCAGATGGCGTCTATGCCGGTCTCGCCGGTGCGGATGCGGATAACCTCTTCGACGTTGGAGACGAAGATCTTTCCGTCGCCAATGCGGCCGGTCTGCGCCGCCTTGCGGATCGCATCGATGACGGCCTCCGCGTTCTCGTCGGCGAGCACAACCTCGACCTTTACCTTCGGCAGGAAATCGACGACGTATTCGGCGCCGCGGTAGAGTTCCGTGTGGCCCTTCTGACGGCCGAAGCCCTTGGCTTCCGTGACCGTGATACCTTGCAGGCCGACTTCCTGAAGGGCTTCCTTCACTTCGTCCAGCTTGAAAGGCTTAATGATCGCTTCGATCTTTTTCATGAGAAAATGTCTCTCCGCTTCTCCCGTTACGGCAGGAATGTTCCCGCTCGCCGGATATGATGCAGATATCGTGCCAGTTTGAAATCCGTCTTATCGAAAAAAGACGTGAATTCTGTCAAAACCGGCGCGTTTGCGGGGAATTCCATGTCGTTTTGGTGACCGAGAAGTGAAAAAACATTGCCCCCAGACCAAAAACGCGTCCAAAACCGAAAAAATTTTGAATATCAGTAACCGCGGATACATGTTGTGGTGGGATTAAAATATGTGCAAATGCACAAACAATGCCATTTTCTTTGTCATCCCAGGCGGTTGTTTTTTAGGCGTTTATTGAATTGAATAGGGCAATGAGCCAACATCTGTCCGACCTTCTTCTGACGCCTGCCGAAATGGCCGCCGTCGATGCGGCCGCTGCCGCATCCGGTATCGATTCCTTCGGCCTGATGGAAAGGGCAGGGGCTGCGGCCGCAGCGGCCGCGCTGCGGCTTTACCCGGATGCCCTGCGTTTCGTCCTGCTCTGCGGTCCGGGCAACAATGGCGGCGACGCCTATGTCGCGGCAAGGCATTTGCAGCAGGGCGGGGCGACGGTGGCGCTCTTCCATCTCGGTGATCCCTCGAGGCTGAAGGGCGATGCCGCCCGCGCCCGCGCCGGCTGCGCGCTCCAGGGACAGGGGCTCTCCCTCTACCAGCCCGAAACCGGCGACGTCGTCATCGATGGCCTGTTCGGCGCCGGGCTCGCCCGCGAAGTGCCGGCCGATGTCATCGCGTTGATCGGGCGCGTCACCGAGGCCGGTATACCGGTGCTTTCAATCGATCTGCCCTCCGGCCTCGATGGCCGCACCGGCAAGGTGCTGGGTGCCGCTTTCCGAGCTCGCAACACCATTACCTTCATGACGCGCAAGCCCGGGCATCTGCTGATGCCGGGCAGGCAGCTTTCCGGTGAACTGGAGGTCTTCGATATCGGCATTCCCGCTCGCATCGTCAGGGGCGCGGCAAGCGGCGCCATCGCCGAGAACAGGCCGGATGCCTGGAAGAGCGTGCTGCCGGCCGAGCGGCTGGAAACCCACAAATACAAGCGCGGCCATCTGGTGGTCTTCTCAGGCGCGGCGGACAAGACGGGGGCTGCACGGATGTCGGCGATATCGGGCCTGAAGGCCGGCGCCGGCCTGGTGACGATCGCCGCCCCCCATGCGGCAATGGCCGCCAATGCCGCCCATCTCACAGCCGTCATGCTGCATGCGATCGACGACGAGGAAGACCTCGAAGACTGGCTCTCGGACCGGCGGCTGCAGACATTCGTCCTCGGTCCGGGTTTCGGCATCGGCGCCAGGGCGCGCGGCTTCGTCACCGCGCTTGCCGAGCGCCATCTGGTGCTTGATGCCGATGGCATCTCCTCGTTCAAGGACGATCCGCAGCAGCTGTTTGATCTTTTCCGGGGAAAGCCGCGTCTGGTGCTGACGCCGCACGAAGGTGAGTTCTCGCGGCTCTTTCCCGATATCGGCGGCGACGATGCGCTTGGCAAGGTCGATAAGGCAGTGGCTGCCGCCCGCCGCGCCAATGCAGCGATCGTCTATAAAGGCGCCGATACCGTCATTGCCGCGCCTGATGGACGTGCGCTGATCAATACCAACGCTCCCGTCTGGCTTGCCACCGCCGGTTCCGGGGATGTGCTCGCCGGCATTATCGGTGGATTGCTCGCCCAGGGCCTGCCGGCCTTCGAGGCCGCCGCCGCCGGCGTCTGGCTGCATGGAGAGGCCGGCCATCGCGCCGGCAAAGGCCTGACGGCGGAAGACCTCGCCGCCCACGTCTTACCGCTTTAATCCCGCGCGCGATGCTTTAGCTCGCCTGATGCTTTAGCTTCGGGCTACGCCGATGCTCTAGCGTCGCGCCGCCGATTCTGATCTTCCGCGAAAGTCAGCCCGGCCTATTTCGCCAGCGCCTGCTGCAGGGCGATAGCCCCGTGCGGCGCATTGACCTTGCCCTCGTGGATCATGAAGGCGAAGACGTCGCGCGGTTCAACCTTCACTTTGCGATCTGCATCGATCAGCGGCAGGTCGTCCGGGATCTTGCCCTCGGCCCAGGTCTCCAGCCGGTTTGCCCAGGCCTTCAGGTCCTTATCCGGATAGCAGGTCGCAATATCGTCCGAGCCCTTCTGCAGCCTGGCATAGACGAAATCGGCCGTGACGTCGGCAATCATCGGATATTCGAAATGTTCGGCACAAACAGGCGCCACCCCGTATTTCGCCAGCAGCGCCACGAATTCCGGCACTTTGAAGGAATCGTGGCGCACCTCGACCACGTGGCGAAGCGCCAGCCCGTCCTGTTTTGCCGGCAGCAGCTTCAGGAAGGCCTCGAAATCGTCCGGGTCGAACTTCTTCGTCGGCGCGAACTGCCAGAGCAGCGGCCCGAGATGATTGCCGAGTTCGCTGATGCCCGACGACAGGAACCGCTCCATCGATTCACCGGCTTCGGCAAGCACCCGCCGGTTGGTGACGAAACGCGTCGCCTTCAGCGAGAAGATGAAGCCTTCGGGCACATCGGCCGCCCATTTGGCGAAGACCGCAGGCTTTTGCGTGCTGTAATAGGTGCCGTTGACCTCGATGACCTTCAACTGGCGGCTGGCATAATTCAGCTCGTCCTTCTGCTTCAGGTCATCGGGAAAGAAATGCCCGCGCCAGGGCTCGAAGGTCCAGCCGCCGATGCCGGTGCGGATAGTGCCGGATTTCGTCATGTCGTCCTCCTCATTGGCAGCCGCTCAGGCCGCGTCGATCTCTTTCACCATGTCGACGAGCGTCCAGCCTGGCCGATAAGGGTTCGGCCGGCGACCCGTTTCCTGAAACCCGAAGGCGCGATAGAGCGCGATATTCCGTTCCATAAGCGCATTCGTATAGAGCCGGATTTCCGGAGCTGCCCATTCCCGCGCCTTGCCTTCCAGCCAGCGCAGCATCGAGAGCCCATGCCCGCCGCCCTGAAAGGCCGGCGAGACCGCGATGCTGAAGAGCATCAAGTGATCGGAATGCTTCTCGATGACCACGAGGCCAGCCGTTTCGCCGCCGATCTCGCGCAGCCAGATCTCGCCGCGGTCGATCCGCGGCGCGTAATCCTCCGTCACCGGGATCGGCGGAGCGCCGAGGAGTTCGGTATAGGGCCGATAGGCGGCTGCTGTCAGCGTCGCGATCGTTTGCAGATCATCGGGCGACGCTGGCCTCATCGTCATTCCGCCGCAACCGCCTTCTTCGCCGGCCGCCGCTCCAGCAATTCCTTGAGGAAATGGCCGGTATAGGAGCGCTTCTCCTTGACGATTGTTTCAGGCGTGCCGACAGCCACGATCTCGCCGCCGCCGTCGCCGCCCTCGGGGCCGAAATCGAGCACCCAGTCAGCCGTCTTGATGACTTCGAGATTGTGCTCGATCACCACCACCGAATTGCCCTGGTTGACCAGTTCGTGCAGCATTTCGAGCAGCTTGGCGACGTCGTGGAAATGCAGGCCGGTCGTCGGTTCGTCGAGAATATAGAGCGTGCGTCCCGTCGAGCGTTTCGACAGCTCCTTGGCGAGCTTGACGCGCTGCGCCTCGCCGCCCGAAAGCGTATTCGCCTGCTGGCCGACCTTGATATAACCGAGGCCGACATCCTTCAGCGATTGCAGCTTGTCGCGTACGGCAGGCACCGCCGCGAAGAAATCGACGCCTTCCTCCACCGTCATGTCGAGGACGTCGGCGATCGACTTCTGCTTGAAGGTGACGTCGAGCGTCTCTCTGTTATAGCGCTTGCCGTGGCAGACATCGCAGGTGACGTAGACATCGGGCAGGAAGTGCATCTCGATCTTGATGACGCCGTCGCCCTGGCAGGCCTCGCAGCGTCCGCCCTTGACGTTGAAGGAGAAGCGGCCCGGCTGGTAGCCGCGCGCCTTGGCTTCCGGCAGACCGGCGAACCAGTCGCGGATCGGCGTGAAGGCGCCGGTATAGGTCGCCGGATTGGAGCGCGGTGTGCGGCCGATCGGCGACTGGTCGATGTCGATCACCTTGTCGATATGCTCGAAGCCGTCGATGCGGTCGTGATCGGCCGGGTTTTCACGCGCGCCCATGACGCGGCGCGCTGCCGATTTATAGAGTGTCTCGATCAGGAAAGTGGATTTGCCGCCGCCGGAAACACCGGTCACCGCCGTGAACACGCCGAGCGGGATCGACGCCGTGACATTCTTCAGATTGTTGCCGCGTGCGCCGACCACCTTGATCTCGCGGCCCTTCTTCTGCTTGCGGCGCTCATGGGGAACCGGCACGCCGAGTTCACCCGAGAGATATTTGCCGGTCAGCGACTGCGGATTGTCCATGATATCCTGCGGCGTACCATGGGCGATGACCTGGCCGCCGTGAATGCCGGCGGCCGGGCCGATATCGACCACGTCGTCGGCCGTCATGATCGCGTCCTCGTCATGTTCGACGACGATGACCGTGTTGCCGATGTCGCGCAGGTGTTTCAGCGTGTCGAGCAGCCGGGCATTGTCGCGCTGATGCAGGCCGATCGACGGTTCGTCGAGCACATAGAGCACGCCGGTCAGTCCCGAACCGATCTGCGAGGCAAGCCGGATGCGCTGGCTTTCGCCGCCCGACAGCGTGCCGGAATTGCGCGACAGGCTGAGATATTCCAGGCCGACATCGTTGAGGAAGCGCAGTCGGTCGCGGATCTCCTTGAGGATGCGCACCGCAATCTCGTTCTGCTTGGCGTTGAAGCTGGCCGGCAGCGTCTCGAACCAGTCGCGGGCGACGCGGATCGACATGCCGGTGACTTCACCGATATGCAGCGTGTCGATCTTCACCGCCAAGGCCTCCGGCTTCAGGCGGAAGCCGTTGCAGGAAGGGCAGGGAGCGGCCGACATGAAGCGCTCGATATCCTCACGCGCCCAGGCGGAATCCGTCTCCTTCCAGCGGCGCTCGAGATTGGTGATGATGCCCTCGAAATTCTTCTGCGTCGTATAGGAGCGGGCGCCGTCGGCGTAATGGAATTCGATCTTGTCGTCGGTGCCGTTGAGGATGACGTCCTTGGCCTCGTCGGACAGATCATTCCAGCGGGTGCCGAGCTTGAAGCCGTAATGTTTGCCGAGCGCTTCCAGCGTCTGATTGTAATAGGGCGAGGTCGACTTCGCCCAGGGCGCGATCGCCCCGTCGCGCAGCGTCCGCTCGGGCTCGGGCACGATCAAATCCGGATCGATCTTCTGCTGGGCGCCGAGGCCGTCGCAGGTCGGGCAGGCGCCGAAGGGATTGTTGAAGGAAAACAGCCGCGGCTCGATCTCGGGTATGGTGAAGCCGGAAACCGGGCAGGCGAATTTCTCCGAAAACAGCACCCGCTCATGCGTCTCGTTCAGCGACTTGTTGGCCGACCCGCCGGCCGACGTCTCTTCGGGCGGCAGCGGCTTGTCGGCGAATTCGGCGATCGCCAGCCCGTCGGCGAGCTTCAGGCAGGTCTCCAGGCTGTCCGCCAGGCGGGCCGAGACATCCGGGCGCACGACGATGCGGTCGACCACCACGTCGATGTCGTGCTTGTATTTCTTGTCGAGCACCGGCGCCTCGGCGATCTCGTAGAACTGACCGTCGACCTTGACGCGCTGGAAGCCCTTCTTCATCAGCTCGGCGAGTTCCTTCTTGTATTCGCCCTTACGGCCGCGCACGAGCGGCGCAAGAATATAAAGACGGGTGCCTTCGCCGAAATCGAGGACGCGGTCGACCATCTGGCTGACCGTCTGGCTCTCGATCGGCAGGCCGGTCGCCGGCGAATAGGGAACGCCGACGCGGGCAAAGAGCAGGCGCATATAGTCGTAGATCTCGGTGACGGTACCGACCGTCGAGCGCGGATTGCGCGAGGTGGTCTTCTGCTCGATCGAGATCGCGGGCGACAGTCCATCGATCTGGTCGACATCGGGCTTCTGCATCATTTCGAGGAACTGCCGGGCATAGGCCGACAGGCTCTCGACATAACGGCGCTGGCCCTCGGCATAGATGGTGTCGAAGGCAAGCGAGGATTTGCCGGAACCCGAAAGCCCGGTCATGACGATCAGCTTGTTGCGCGGCAGATCGAGATCGATGCCTTTGAGATTATGCTCGCGCGCGCCGCGGATGGAGATCGTCTTCAGTTCGCTCATCGTCTCAGCTTTGGTCCTTTGGGATAACAGCCCTTATTTAGTGATGCCGACCGGCGAGTCGAGGCTGAATGTCGGCAACACTGAAGGTTTTCGATTCTGTTGACAGGATCATAGGGATAAACTAGAACAAAGAAAGAACAAAATTCCTGATGGATGCATGCGGCTTTCTGATGGATAAACATGTGGATTAAATGCCGCCCATGCGCATCGGCGGTCCGTGATGGTTTAAGGTGCGCCGATCGATTGAAACGCCGCCGGGCAGGGCGGCAGGCAGGGTGAGAAGCATGGCTGGTAGCGTGAACAAGGTAATTCTGGTTGGAAACGTGGGTGCAGACCCCGAAATCCGCCGTACTCAGGATGGCCGGCCGATCGCCAATCTTCGTATCGCGACCTCGGAGACCTGGCGCGACCGAAATTCCGGCGAGCGCCGTGAAAAGACCGAATGGCACACTGTCGTCGTCTTCAACGAGGGCCTCTGCAAGGTCGTCGAGCAATATGTGAAGAAGGGCGCCAAGCTCTATATCGAAGGCCAGCTGCAGACCCGCAAGTGGCAAGACCAGCAGGGCCAGGACCGCTATTCGACGGAAGTGGTGCTGCAGGGCTTCAGCTCGACGCTGACCATGCTCGACGGCCGCGGCGATGGCGGCGGGGCGAGCGGCGGCCGTGGCGGCAGCAGCAACAATGATTATGGCGACGACTACGGCGCCCCAGCTCCCTCTTCATCGCCAAGCCGTGGCGGTGGCGGCGGCAACTTCTCGCGCGATCTCGACGACGACATCCCGTTCTGATCGACCGCGTTTCATGGCTTGAAAGACCTGAGAGCATGATGCCGTTGACGGCATCATGCTTTTTTTTGATCTCGCGGCTGATGCCGCCATTTTCAGTGCGGCGTCGCGCTGATGAGATTGAGCGCCGCTTTCGCGCCGTCGACGACGAATTGCACCGCAAGCGCGGCGAGGATGACGCCGAGGAGGCGCGTCAGGATCGCCCGGCCGGTGACGCCGAGGAAACGGTCGAGCCTGTCGGCGATCAGCAGCATCAGCAGTGTCAGCAACAGATTGGCGGCGATGACGGCGATCAGCTGCGCTTTTCCGACGGAGGTCGCCAGCGTCCCGGCCAGCAGGATCGTCGCCGAGATCGCACCCGGACCGGCAATCAGCGGCAATGCGAGGGGAAAGACGGCGATATTTTCGATATGATCCTTGGTGACAGCCGCCTCGGTGGCCTTCTCCTTGCGTTCCTGCCGCCTCTCGAACACCATCTCGAAGGCGATCCAGAAGAGCAGCAGCCCGCCGGCGATGCGGAAGGCGCCGATCGAGATCCCAAGCACGCCGAGCACGCCGGCGCCGAACAGGGCGAAGACGGCGAGGATGATAAAGGCGATGGTCGAGCCGCGTAGCGCCACCTGCGTGCGCTCGGCCCGGCTCATGCCCGCCGTCAGCCCCAGGAAGATCGGTGCAAGCCCCGGCGGATCGATGGTGACGAGCAGCGTCGTGAAGGCGTTGATCAATTGGTCGGCGCTTGCCATCGTCTCTCCGAAACCCCATATGGACAGGTGGTTTTTATGATTGTGAAGCGGGGATTCCGATTTGGCAAATATCCCGCGGCCGCCCCGCGATAGATTTGTCCGGTCCGGCCGCCCAGCTTGTATGTTTTACCCTCTTTAAGCCGCAAAAGCCTGTTCAAAACGCGCTCAGAAATTGGCGTGGGAACAGGCTTTCCGCTATAAATCTTCAAGTGATTCTAGAAGAGATCGTGATCTGTTTTGACTGAGCAAACACCCCCCGGCGGCGGGAAGCTCCCGCCAGGCATCGAGCCCATCTCCATCATGGAGGAAATGCAGCGGTCGTATCTCGATTACGCCATGAGCGTCATCGTCAGCCGCGCGCTGCCCGACGTGCGCGACGGCCTGAAGCCCGTGCACCGGCGCATCCTCTACGGCATGTCCGAGCTCGGCATCGACTGGAACAAGAAATACGTCAAATGCGCCCGCGTCACCGGTGACGTGATGGGTAAATACCACCCGCACGGCAATACCGCGATCTATGATGCGCTCGCCCGTATGGCCCAGCCTTGGTCGCTGCGGCTGCCGCTGATCGACGGCCAGGGCAATTTCGGCTCGGTCGATGGCGATCCGCCGGCGGCTGAACGTTACACCGAATGCCGTCTGGAAAAGGCTGCCCATTCGCTGCTCGATGATCTCGACAAGGAGACTGTCGATTTCCGCGACAACTACGACGGCACGCTCTCCGAGCCGGTGGTGGTGCCCGCCAAGTTCCCGAACCTGCTCGTCAACGGCGCCGGCGGCATCGCCGTCGGCATGGCGACCAACATTCCGCCGCACAATCTTTCTGAAGTCATCGACGGCTGCATCGCGCTGATTAACGATCCGGCCATCGAGCTGCCGGAACTGATGCAGATCATTCCCGGCCCCGATTTCCCGACGGGTGCGAAGATCCTCGGGCGTGCCGGCATCCGCTCGGCTTACGAGACCGGCCGCGGTTCGGTCATCATGCGCGGCGTCGCCGCCATCGAGCCGATGCGCGGTGATCGCGAGCAGATCATCATCACCGAGATTCCCTACCAGGTGAACAAGGCGACGATGATCGAGAAGATGGCCGAGCTGGTGCGCGACAAGCGCATCGAGGGCATCTCCGACCTGCGCGACGAATCCGACCGCCAGGGTTATCGCGTCGTCGTCGAGCTGAAGCGCGACGCCAATGCCGAGGTGATTCTCAACCAGCTCTATCGTTACACGCCGCTGCAGACCTCCTTCGGCTGCAACATGGTGGCGCTGAACGGCGGCAAGCCCGAGCAGCTGGCGCTGCTCGACATGCTGCGTGCTTTCGTCTCTTTCCGCGAGGAGGTTGTTAGCCGGAGAACGAAATTCCTGCTGCGCAAGGCGCGTGACCGTGCCCATGTGTTGGTTGGTCTGGCCATTGCCGTCGCCAATATCGACGAAGTCATCCGCGTCATCCGCCAGGCGCCCGATCCGCAGTCGGCCCGCGAAGAGCTGATGACCCGCCGCTGGCCGGCCGAAGATGTCGAGAGCCTGATCCGTCTGATCGATGATCCGCGCCACCGCATCAATGAGGACCTGACCTACAATCTGTCCGAAGAGCAGGCCCGCGCTATCCTCGAACTGCGCCTTGCCCGCCTGACGGCCCTCGGCCGCGACGAAATCGGCGACGAACTCAACAAAATCGGCGAAGAGATCAAGGATTACCTCGATATTCTCTCCTCGCGCGTCCGCATCCAGACCATCGTCAAGGACGAGCTCATCGCCGTCCGCGACGAATTCGGCACGCCGCGCCGCACCGAGATTGTCGATGGCGGCCTCGAAATGGACGACGAGGATCTCATCGCCCGCGAGGACATGGTCGTCACCGTCTCGCATCTCGGTTACATCAAGCGCGTGCCGCTGACCACCTACCGCGCCCAGCGCCGCGGCGGCAAGGGTCGCTCCGGCATGACCACCCGCGACGAGGATTTTGTTAGCCGGCTATTCGTTGTCAATACCCATACGCCGGTTCTGTTCTTCTCCTCGCGCGGCATCGTCTACAAGGAGAAGGTCTGGCGCCTGCCGATCGGCACGCCGACCTCACGCGGCAAGGCGCTCATCAACATGCTGCCGCTCGAACCCGGCGAGCGCATCACCACCATCCTGCCCTTGCCTGAGGACGAGGCGAGCTGGGACAATCTCGACGTCATGTTCTCGACCACGCGCGGCACGGTTCGCCGCAACAAGCTGTCGGACTTCGTCCAGGTCAACCGCAACGGCAAGATCGCCATGAAGCTCGAGGAGGAGGGCGACGAAATCCTCTCCGTCGAGACCTGCACCGAGAATGACGACGTGCTTTTGACAACGGCGCTCGGCCAGTGCATCCGCTTCTCCGTCGACGACGTTCGCGTCTTTGCCGGCCGCAACTCGATCGGCGTGCGCGGCATCAATCTCGGCGATGGCGACCGCATCATCTCGATGACGATCGTCGGTCATGTCGATGCCGAGCCGTGGGAGCGCGCCGCCTACCTCAAGCGCTCCGCCGCCGAACGTCGGGCGACGGGCGTGGACGAAGAGGACATCGCGCTGGTCGGTGAAGAAGTCACCGAGGAGGGGCAGCTCTCCGACGAGCGCTACGAAGAGTTGAGGGCACGCGAACAATTCGTGCTGACAGTCTCGGAAAAGGGCTTCGGCAAGCGTTCGTCGTCCTACGACTTCCGCATTTCCGGCCGCGGCGGCAAGGGCATCCGCGCCACCGACACGTCGAAAACTGGCGAGATCGGCGAACTGGTCGCGGCCTTCCCCGTCGATGACGGCGACCAGATCATGCTGGTTTCCGATGGCGGCCAGCTGATTCGCGTGCCGGTCGGCGGCATCCGCATCGCCAGCCGCGCCACCAAGGGCGTCACCATCTTCTCGACGCACAAGGACGAAAAGGTCGTCTCGGTCGAGCGCATCAGCGAGCCGGAGGAGGACGAGACGGAGGAGGCTGTCGAAGGCGCCACAGCCGCCGACGAAGGTGCGACCGGCGAGGGCCCGGTCGCCGATGGCGATCCGGCCGGGTCCACCGAGGAATGATCAAATGAAAGGGGCGGCTTCGAGCCGCCCTTTCTTTTTACGCCCGAGGACAGCTCTATCCAAAGAAAAAGCCGGACGCTTCGTGCATCCGGCTTTGAATGACCCTGGCGACGGAAGGGTGCCGCTCAAGGGTGGGAAGAGAGGAATGTCAGAACGCTCTATGTTTTTCATTCAGTGCCTTCACCTCTTCACCTTCGCGCCGGAGCGCTGAAATCGTCGAGGTCACAGACACGATGAACATGACGCTGATAAGGGCCGTGAGCACTGTCAAGATCGTGAACATAGGCATTCCTTTCCTGGGGAGTTGCGTTTTCGCCCCTCAGTACTGGCCCAGTACGGCCGTCCGGGCCGAAGCATAGGGACCATAAACCTTTGAGGTATCGACCTTCTGATCATAGAGAGCGACAGTTGCGGTCAGCATGCCCGTGATCATTACCATCCAGAGCACGTTAATCATCGTAATCTTGCCGGGCATTTGTAGTCCTTCCTGCCGCGCTAATCGCATCTATGGGTCGGTTGAATGAACGCATCCGTTTTAAAATGGTTCCGCCGGATGTTGAGGGGGTGTTTACCAACGCCGATCTGAAGCCTCCTTGAATGTCTCGTTCATCTGGCGTTCAGATTCGAAGCTCGGTTTTCGCGCAGCCGGCCTTGGGCGCGCACGATGGCCCCATGCTCGGCAAGCTCCGGCCGCACCCAGGTCACCTCGTAGCGATCGGCGAAATAGCCATAGGCCATCTCGGCGGCGAGGGAGGAAACGACGGCAAGTGCAACAAGCACGATCAGCATGGATGTGGTCTTTCGGGGAGCGCCGGATGCCGGAATGGCATCGGCTGCGTGGATGATTTGAGTTAAGCAGATCCTGTCTGAAACCGCCTTGAACGGGCCATTCATCCGCCATTCAACCGTCCGGGACGATAGGCCAAATCACTTGCGGCAAGGCGGCATCCGTGACAAAAGGCGTCAAACCAACGGTCGGGCCAGATGACGACAGCTTTTTATCCGGGGTCTTTCGACCCGATTACCAACGGGCATGTGGATGTTCTGGTCCAGGCGCTGAACGTCGCCGAAAGGGTGATTGTCGCGATCGGCATCCATCCCGGCAAGGCGCCGCTGTTTTCCTTTGAGGAAAAAGCCGAGCTGATCCGCCGTTCGCTGGCTGAAGCACTGCCCGGCAAAACCGGCGATATCACCGTCGTCGCCTTCGACAATCTGGTCGTCGATGCCGCCCGCACCCATGGCGCCACGCTGTTGATCCGCGGTCTTCGCGACGGCACCGATCTTGATTATGAAATGCAGATGGCCGGCATGAACAGGACGATGGCGCCCGATCTCCAGACCATCTTTTTGCCGGCGGGCACGGCCTCTCGGCCCATTACCGCCACATTGGTCCGCCAGATCGCCGCTATGGGCGGCGATGTCAGCGCTTTCGTGCCGGCCGCCGTCTTGCAAGCCCTCGCATCCAAGCGTCAAAACTAACAAGTACAAAGACTTGCAGGCACAAGACCAGCAAGCGCAAAGACCAGGCGGAACCCGCCGCAATGGAGCCCATATGAAACTCTTTTATCTCGCATTTGCCGGCGTGTTGTATCTCGCCTCCTTCGCCGGGGATGCCTTCGCCCAGTCGGCCGATCATTATCTCACCATCCAGCTGAAGGACGGCCCCGTCGTCGTCCAGCTCATGCCTGAGGTGGCGCCGAAGCATGTCGCCCAGATCGAGGCGTTGGCCAAGAAGGGCGAATACGACAACGTCGCCTTCCACCGCGTCATTGACGGCTTCATGGCCCAGACCGGCGACGTCAAATACGGCAACATGGAAAAGGGCTTCGATGCGAGCCTGGCCGGCACCGGCTCCTCGGATCTTCCTGATATTCCGGCGGAATTCTCCAAGACCCCGTTCGTGCGCGGCACGGTCGGCATGGCCCGTTCGCAGGATCCGAATTCCGCCAATTCGCAGTTCTTCATCATGTTCGCCGACGGCTCCTTCCTGAACGGCCAGTACACCGTCGTCGGCAAGGTCGTGTCCGGCATGGAGAATGTCGACAAAATCAAGCGCGGCGAAGGCCAGAACGGCGAAGTCAAAAGTCCCGACCGGATGATCAAGGTCACCCTGGGCAAGAAGTAAGTTACGAGAGAAACAAGAGGAGAAGACAATGGCCGAGATCAAGGATCCGGAAAACACCATCATTCTGGAAACCACCAAGGGCAAGGTTGTCATTCAGCTTTTGCCGCAGGTTGCCCCCGAGCATGTCGCCCGCATCAAGGAACTCGCCCGCGAGAAGGCCTATGACGGCGTCGTCTTCCACCGCGTCATCCAGGATTTCATGGCCCAGACGGGCGATGTCGAATTCGGCAAGAAGGGTTCGGAAACCTTCAATCCCGGCCGCGCCGGCATGGGCGGCTCTTCGAAGCCGGATCTGAAGGCCGAATTCTCCGCGACGACGCATACGCGCGGCACCTGCTCGATGGCCCGTTCGCAGAACCCGAACTCGGCCAATTCGCAGTTCTTCATCTGCTTCACCGACGCGCCCTGGCTGAACAAGCAGTATTCCGTGTGGGGCCAAGTCATCGAAGGCATGGACAACGTCGACAAGATCAAGCGCGGCGAGCCGGTTTCCGATCCGGACTCGATCGTCTCCATGCGGGTTGCCGCCGACGTCTGATTGTGATTTCTGCTGAAACCCGCCCTTGCGTGACTGCGCGAGGGCGGGTTTCGCTTTGAAAGTGCCCTTATGCGCGTAGACCTTTTCGATTTCGATCTGCCCGATGAACGCATCGCGCTGCGGCCCGCCGAGCCGCGCGACAGTGCGCGCCTGCTCGTCGTCGATCCCAATGCTGCAACCAGCCTTTCGGATCACAGCGTCGGCGACCTGCCGTCCTTCCTGCGGGCGGGCGACGCACTGGTCTTCAATGATACCAAGGTCATCCCGGCCCAGCTCGAGGGCATCCGTCATCGCGACGGCGCCGGCGGCCAGCAAGTGTCGGCAACGCTGCACATGCGCGTCGGCCCCAGCCGCTGGAAGGCGTTTGCCAAGCCCGGCAAACGCATCAAGCAGGGTGATCGCATCGCCTTCGGCCATTCCGGCGAAAGCTGCTTCCTCGGCTCGCTCGATGCCACCGTCGAGGAAAAGGGCGAGGCCGGCGAGGTGACGCTGATGTTTGATCTCTCAGGCCCGGCGCTCGACGAGGCGATCGCCGCCGTCGGCCATATTCCGCTGCCGCCCTATATCGCCGCCAAGCGCCGCGAGGACGAACGCGACCGCGCCGATTACCAGACGATCTATGCCCGCGAGGAGGGCGCCGTCGCCGCGCCCACCGCCGGCCTGCATTTTACGCCTGCGCTGTTCGAGGCGCTCGACAAGGCGGGCATTGAACGCCATTTCGTCACACTGCATGTCGGTGCCGGCACCTTCCTGCCTGTGAAGGCCGACGATACCGCCGATCACCGCATGCATCTGGAAAGCGGCACCGTCAGCGCTGCGACGGCGGCACGGCTGAACGCCGTCAAGGCAAAGGGCGGGCGCATCGTCTGCGTCGGCACCACCTCGTTGCGGCTGATCGAGAGTGCAGCCGAGGAGAGCGGAGAGATCAAGCCTTGGGCCGGTGCCACCGGTATCTTCATCACGCCCGGTTACCGCTTCAAGGCGGTCGACATTCTGATGACCAATTTCCACCTGCCGCGCTCGACGCTCTTCATGCTGGTCTCAGCCTTTTCAGGCTTCGAGGCCATGCAGGCGGCCTATAAACACGCCATTTCGACAGGCTACCGCTTCTACTCTTACGGCGACGCGAGCCTTCTTTTCCGGAAAGACAAATGACAGAGAACTTCCAATTCACGCTTGACAAGACCGATGCCGGCGCTCGCCTCGGCAAAATCTCGATGCCGCGCGGCGAGATTCGCACCCCGGCCTTCATGCCGGTCGGCACCGTCGGCACTGTCAAGGCCATGTATCTCGACCAAGTGCGCGAAACCGGCGCCGACATCATCCTCGGCAATACCTATCATCTGATGCTACGCCCGACGGCGGAGCGCGTCGCCCGTCTCGGCGGCCTGCATAAGCTAATCCGTTGGGAGCATCCGATCCTGACGGATTCCGGCGGCTTCCAGGTCATGTCGCTCTCCGGCCTGCGCAAGCTCGACGAGCAGGGCGTCACCTTCAAGTCGCATGTCGACGGCAGCCTGCACCATATGTCGCCGGAGCGCTCCATCGAAATCCAGGGCCTGCTCGGCTCCGATATCCAGATGCAGCTCGACGAATGCGTGGCGCTGCCGGCTGAGCCGAAGGAGATCGAGCGCGCCATGGAAATGTCGCTGCGCTGGGCCGAGCGCTGCAGGGTCGCCTTCGGCGAGCAGCCTGGCAAGGCGATGTTCGGCATTGTCCAGGGCGGCGACATCCCGGCGCTGCGCATCCGTTCGGCCGAGGCGCTGAGCCAGCTCGACCTAAAGGGTTATGCGATCGGCGGGCTTGCCGTCGGCGAGCCGCAGGACGTCATGCTGCAGATGCTGGAAACGACGCTGCCTGTGCTGCCTCTGGAAAAGCCGCGTTACCTCATGGGTGTCGGCACGCCGGATGATATCCTGAAATCGGTTGCCCGCGGCATCGACATGTTCGACTGCGTCATGCCGACCCGCTCCGGTCGCCACGGCCTGGCCTTTACCCGCCGCGGCAAGGTCAACATCCGCAATGCCCGCCATGCCGAGGATATGCGCCCGCTCGACGAACAGTCGAATTGCCCGGCCTCACGCGATTATTCGCGTGCCTATCTGCACCATCTCGTCCGCTCCAACGAAGCGCTCGGCGGCATGCTGCTCTCCTGGAACAATCTCGCCTATTACCAGGAACTGATGCAGGGCATCCGCAAGGCGATCGCCGAAGGCCGCTTCGCCGATTTCATGGCGGAAACGCAGGAGGAATGGGCGAGGGGCGATCTCCAACCGGTTTGACCAATCAAACAAGGTTTGATCGATCCAGCGAGGTGTTTGATCAGATCGGGATCAGATGCCCTTGCTGTCCGCATCCGGCATGATCTGCACGCCGTTGATCCGGTAGCTGCCATCCGGCTGGCGGGTGATCTGGTAGATCGCCGTCCAGTCCTTGCCGTCGCGGCCCGAGATCAGCACCTCGTGATAGATCAGCGCACCGTTGTCGATCGAGCGGCTGCGGCCGAAGGCGTAGTTGCCGGGATGATAGACCGGTTCGTAGCTCTTCTTCACCATGGCGAAGAACAGGTTCTTGTCGGGATACATCGCCTTGATGCCGGGGGCGGCGAAGGAGTAGGCGGTCTCGGCGTCGTCCTTGAGGAAGGCCTTGATCTGTTCCTCGATCATCGTTCGCGTCGTGTCGATCGGATCTTCGGCACGGGCCGAGAGAGGAGAGAAGGCGGACGCGGCACACAGAATGAGAACTGCGAGAAAGGCGCGCATGGATTGATCTCCGGCTCCGTCGGGAGCGAGCCCCGATAGAGCGGAAGTGTAAGCGAATTTCAGCGCAAGAAAAGCAGACTTTACGACCAGCGGCGGAAGAGGGCGCTGGCATTCACTCCGCCGAAGCCGAAACCGTTGGTGATCGCATAGTCCATGGTGAGCGGCCGCGCCGTCTTGCCGACGATATCGATGCCTTGGGCGAAGGGATCGACCTCATCCAGATTGCGGGTCGGCGGCGCGATCTGGTCACGCAGCGCCAGGATGGTGAAGATCGCCTCCAGCCCGCCGGCCGCCCCGAGCAGATGGCCGGTCGCCGATTTCGTCGCGCTGACGGCAATGCCGCCATTGCGGCCGAAGACCGTGCCGATCGCCGCGATCTCACCCCTGTCGCCGACCGGTGTCGAGGTTGCATGGGCGTTCAGGTGTTTGACCTCGGAGGCGGGGATCTTGGCCTGCCGGAGTGCGGCGTCCATCGCCCTGCGGGCGCCATCGCCGTCTTCGGGGCCCGAGGTCATATGATAGGCATCCGCCGCCGTGCCGTAGCCGACGAGTTCGGCAAGCGGCGTGGCGCCACGGGCAAGCGCGTGTTCGAGTGTTTCAATGACCAGGATGCCGGCGCCTTCGCCCATGACGAAACCGTCGCGCGCCGTGTCAAAAGGCCGGGAGGCAAGCTCCGGCGTCTCGTTGAAACCGGTGGAAAGGGCACGCGCAGCCGCAAAGCCGCCGAGGCTCACCTTGTCGATGCAGGCCTCGGCGCCGCCGCAGATCGCCACATCGGCTTCGCCGGAGCGGATCAGCCGCGCCGCATCGCCGATCGCCTGGACGCTGGCCGCACAGGCCGTTACCGGCGCTCCGAGCGGCCCCTTGAAGCCGTAGCGGATGCTGACCTGGCCGGCCGCGAGATTGACGAGGAAGGAGGGCACGGTGAAGGGCGACAGCCGTCGCACGCCGCGCGTTTCGCCGATCCGCACCGCTTCGGCGATGGCCGGAAAGCCGCCGACCCCTGAGGCGATGATCGTCGCGGTGCGCTCGCGCTCGCCCTCGTCGGTCGGCATCCAGCCGGCCTGCCTGACCGCTTCTTCCGTCGCCGCCATGGCGAACTGGATGAAACGGTCCATTTTCTTCTGGTCCTTGGGCGGGATGTAACGGTCGGGATCGAAGCCGGCTTGCGCGTCCTCGGCGATGCCTGGAACGATGCCGCCGACCTTGGCCGAGAGCTCACCGACGACATCATCAGTCAGCACCCTCAGACCGGAAGCGCCGTCGAGAAGATGTTTCCAGGCCGGCTCGACGCCGGTGCCGAGTGGCGAGACAAGTCCCATGCCGGTGACAACAATGCGGTCCATTCTATTCTCCTTTTAGGCGTCGATGCCGAGATACCAGGCGCGCATCCGGGCGATCCGCTCGTGCACCTCGTCGTCGGCTGCAGGGCCTGCCAGCAGGCTGGTATTTTCGGGTGTCACTTCTTCGCCGGTCCGCGCATCCACAAGCGTTGTCTCGCGCTCTTTGCCCGAAGCGGCATCGCCCAAGAGGAAGGCGAGGTCCTCTTCCGGAATATGCCGGCTTCCCCAGGAAAACAGCGTCATCAGCACCGGAAAGAAATCGCGGCCCTTGTCTGTCAGCACATATTCGTAGCGGGCAGGGCGCTGATGGTAGAGACGCCGTTCGAACAGCCCTTCATCCGTCAGATGTTTCAACCGCCGCGTCAGGATATTCGGCGCCACGCCGAGGCTCTTCTGGAAGTCGTCGAAGCGCGACAGCCCCTGGAAGGCGTCGCGCAGAATCAGGATGCTCCACCAGTCGCCGACGCTGTCGAGGGCGCGTGCCGCCGGGCATTTGAATTGACTGAAGCTTGTTCGCTGCATGGCTGATGTCACTATAGTAGTAACTATCATCATGCAAGTTACTATCGGGACCCACCCTCGAAAATCCGAGCAAGGACCATGCCGGTGACCAACATGCCGGCGGCGACGAAGATCGTATCACCCGGCGTGCCGATATAGAGCGGCCCGATATTGGCAAACAGCAGGAAGGCGATGAGGAAATTCACCCAGCCCCAGACGACATTGGCTGTCGGCGAGCCGAGCTTTGCCCGCGGCGCAAAAGGGATGCGGAACGGCCGGCCGCTGACGCCGTTGACGAAATGCGGGATGCCGTTCGTCAGAAAGGCTGCGGCGATGAAATGGGCTATATAGGCGATCCAGGGCAAAGGCTTCTCCGCTGCTGCTCGAGTGGCATCAACGGAAGAATGTGGCGGATATCTGCGGCGGCAAGAGGGGCGCGGGAACGCAGCTGGTGGAAGCGGCCGGAACGGCCGCTATCCCGATCAGAGAAGCTGGAAATCGCTGAAGTGAAGTGCGGGAGACTTGTCGAGGTCGGCGACATGGACTGCGCTGCCCGCGGCACTTCCATCCGCGTCAAAGGAGAGAGTGCCGCCGGTCTGATCGTAGATCAGCCTATCATCGGCCTCGAGCGCTTTCGTTCCCAGAACGAAATTCTCATCCGAAAATTTGGATAGGCTGAGTGCGGCGAAAATCGTATGGTCGAACAACAGCTTGTCGCCCGCAGCAGAAGAGAAATCCCGGATCTTGTCGACGCTGAGATTGTCGGGCTTCACGTCGAAGACGAAGGAATCTGCGCCGCCGCCGCCAGTCAGAATGTCCGCACCGGCTTTCCCGATCAGTTTGTCGTTGCCGAGCCCGCCGGTCAGCTGGTCGGCGCCTTTGCCGCCATTGATCGTGTTGCTTCCGTCGTTGCCTGTGAGAACGTTGGCGGTGTTGTTGCCCGTAGCGCTGAGATTGGCCGTTCCGGTCAAGGTCAGATTCTCGATCGTTCCGGCTGTGCGCTGCAAATCGGCGAGGCTGAAGGAGGTCGAAGCCTTGACAGTGTCCCTGCCGGATGCCCCCGTTTCATCGGCAAAATCGCCCGTATTATCGATCACATAGGTATCATTGCCGGCATGCCCCGACATGCGGTCGGCGCCGGTGCTGCCATCAAGGATATTATTGCCGGAATTGCCGACGAGAACATTGGCCAGCGCATTTCCCGTGCCATTGATATTGGTGGCGCCGGTCAGTGTCAGGTTCTCGATGTTTCCGATCGCATGCGCGGTGTCCTTAAGGCTGAAGCTGATCGATGACATGACGGTATCCGTCCCGCCGCCCTTGCTTTCGTCGACGATTTGCGTGGGGTTGGTTACGGTGAATGTGTCGTTGCCCGCGCCGCCATAGACATGACCGGTTGCCGGCGGCGTGCCGCCGCTGCCTGCGACCTCGATGATAACGGGATGGTCGACGAGCTCAACTGTCAGGGACGAGACATTGCTGAGGCTTTTGATCGCGGTCGACCCGGTCAAGGGATCGAAGACCTTAACAGAACCGAACGAGGTCCCGAGATTGACTTTGACGCCTGTCGTCGCGGCCTGAATCGCCGTGTCGGTGGACTGGTTCCAGATATCGGGCTCGTTCCAGATGATGATCTGGTAGCTTCCATCCGATTTTTCCGTAAGCAGGCTGCGGGCCGAGGACGGCAAGCCGTCGATCGAATAGTTGAGGGTTCCGGCGCTGAAGCTTGCCTTCTGAGCGCCGTCGTCCGCAAGGATTTCGGTCAGGTTGTGGATCGCCGTTGCCGCCGGCTTGGCCGAATAGTCGAGGTGAAAAAGACCGAAATGCTTTTCCTGATTGGTGCCTTGCGGATCGGAATAGGCGTCGAGCAGCTCGTAGAGGAAGGTTTGTTTCGATCCGAGTGCCGCGCCGTCCATCAGCGTATTGAGCAGGAGTTTTGCCTGCGCCGCTTCGTTGACGCCTTCCCAGCCGCCATTGGTGTCGGCGGTGAGCGAGGTATGGTAACCGGTCTCGGTGATCGCAAGCGGCTTGCCCGGATCGGCAGCGCGCTGAACGCCGGATTCTCGGGAGAGCCATGAATATGGCTGGTCGCCATCTTTCGCATAGGTATGGATGGTCGTGTAGTCGGAAGCGGAAGCGACCGTATATCCTGTGAAGCCGAGGACCGGGATATCCTTCAGCAAGGGATCGGCGTTGACGGCGGCAGACAGGTCCTTCTGATAGGCGAGTGCTGCGGCCTGGCCGCTCAGGCCGTGATAGCTGACTGGCCAGTTGTTGACTTCGTTCGGGCCTTCAATGCCGACGACCGAGCCGGGATGGGCTTCGACGAAAGCATGCAGCCGCTGGGCCACGGTGGCGGGGTCGACCTCCCGTTGGGCGCTGAAGACGAATTGCACGCCAGCGTCGGCTGCATTGCCGAGATGGGTTTGTCCGTTGGGGTCGGAAGCAGAGTTGGGAGCGTGATCGCGAACCGTATCGAGGCCAAGATAATCGAGCGCCTTAACGACTTCTCCGACATTGGAATATTTTCCGTCGGTGTAGTCGATGTGCGTATCAATGCCAAAAGAACGGATAATATCATTTATTCTAAGGGCTTGAGCCATAAGCTTTTCTCCCGGTTTGCGAGGGAATGGCGATGGGAATGGATCCCCATTTGTTCAGCCAATTCGATTTAATACACGAGGATGGCTGTGCAGCGCGCCCCGTTAACCATGATATATTGTTCCGAATGTGGTCTGTTTCGGGCCGTATTAATTATGAAATCTGTGCTTGCATTTTTACGATCGGCCGGCCGATCATGCCCCGGCGCCAATTTTCGCTGGGGGATCGAGGTGGATCGGCCTGGCGGTTTCGGGGATGGGCGGGCGCTGACCATGTCGTCACTTGCCGGCGCCTTGCAGACAAGTGCGCGATCCAAGATGGTCTACAATCAATCGCACGACGACTGCGGCAATCGCGAGGGATCGGCGCGAACGTCAGTCATCGCGGTCAATTTCGCGCCGGTTGTCGGCGAGACCAGGGCCAGGCCGATGCAAGATCCAGGTTCGCGGCGGCGATGACGCTGCTGTCGGCCGGAACGCCGATGTTTTTCATGGGCAAGGAAATCGGCGCTCAGAAACCGTGTCGCTACAATGATTTCCTGGAGAACCGGGAGAGTATCCTCGGCGAAGCTGACGGCAACGGGGCAGGGATGATCACCTGTTATCGCGATCTCATCGCCGTCAGCGTCGGAGAGGCAGCCATTCGCTCCCGCAACATCGCCATCCCCTTGGTGCATGACTAAAATCGGGTCATCGCCTTTCATCGATGGAACAACAGCGAGGATTTCCTCGTGGTGGGATCACTGAACGATGCTCCCTTCGATGACGGCTACTGGTTGCACAGCGAACGCCTGGGAAATGACCTGTGGCAGGAGATCTTCAATACCGACGCACGCAAATATGGCGGCTGGAACATCGGCAATCGCGGCGACAAGATCAGAGCCACGGCAGGAGCGCTCAATGTCGTCTGCCGGCGTCAGGCGTGCTGGTCTTTCGCAGGCAATAGCGGGAGGCGGGTGCGGTCAGGCGAAGCCAAGCGGCAGCTTGTCCAGTTTCCTGTCGGCGCCGTAATCGCGCTCGTGCGGCGAGCGGCGGGGGCCGTCGCGGCGGCTGGAAAGGTCGATCCGGTTTTCGGCAAACATCCCATCGGGATAAGTGCCGGTATCATGGCAATCGACGTCGATCTTCGGGGCAAGGATTTTCAGCAGCATAGGGGTTCCTCCGCGGCGCACCACCAACACTCGGAAAGGCCGCTTGGTTCCATTTGTAAACCCTGAATTATTAATAAATTAACCATAATCGCCGGCGAAAACCGATCATCGCCTGACGTTGAAATGACTGGCCCATGGAACTCCGGATCTTGATCGCCGTTGATGTGCATGAACACAGGAGGTTCCCATGCAGTTGATCGATACTCGGGTGACACGGACCGGTGACATCTTCACCGTCGAATTCCTGGGCGAAGGGGGCGAATCGATTTCCGTCAAGATCGACAACGCCCATGGCGAACTCGACGATTCCACAGCGGTCGACCACGCCAAGGTCATGATGGTCCATCTGACCGCCTTTTCCGGCCATGAAGCCGACGGCAGCATCAACCGTTACGATGCCTTGAGCAACGGCAATTTCGACGAAGGCAGCAAGGGTTTGATCGGCCAGCCGAGCGCGCGTTCGGCCCATGATCGCGAAACGCTGGAGGAAGAACTGAACGAAGGCCTTGAGGACTCGTTTCCGGCAAGCGACCCTGTCTCGGCAACGGTATCGTCCATTCCCGCCAACACGCCACGGCATTGATTTCACCGCAGTCTCAATTCCAAATGCAGGCGAAAAGCTGCCCCGGTTCCCGCGGGCGGCTTTTTCTTGCATGACAGATTGATGTCAAAACTGAGAAACAGCTGAAAACCGCGGATGTCTGATTGACATGGGAGCCGTCTAGAGAGGGCCCGGGAAGGGAGCGTCCATGACGCGCTTCCAGGTCTCGGAGACGCGCACCCCATGAAAATGATTCAGGCATGAAAATCATTCAGATTACCGACACGCATTTCAGCCCGAACAAACCGCATTTCAACGGCAACTGGGCGCCGCTTCTGAGCTGGATCGAAGAGACCGGCGCCGATCTGATCATCCATACCGGTGATCTCACCGTCGACGGCGCCGACAAGGACGAAGATATCACCTTCTCGATGGATCTGATGCGCCAGGTGTCGATCCCGATGCTGATCGTCCCCGGCAATCACGATGTCGGTCACTTCAGGGAAACCAACCAGCCCGTCAACGCCGAACGGCTGGCCCGCTGGCGCAGCCTTGCCGGTGACGATCGCTGGCTGGAGGACGCGGCCGGCTGGCGCTTCATCGGCTTGAATTCGCTGCTTCTCGGCCATGAGGATGACGAGGAAGAGGCCCAGTTCGAATGGCTCGCCAAGGCGTTCGAAGACAGGGCGGGGCGGCGTGTGGCGCTCTTCGCGCATAAGCCTCTGTTCGTCGATGCGCCCGATGAAGGCGATACCGGCTATTGGAGCGTTCGCCCGGCGCAGCGCCGGCGGCTTTATGATCTGATATCGGCCCATGACGTGGCGCTTTTTGCCAGCGGCCACCTTCACTGGGCCTGGCAAGGTCGTTTCGACAATACCCAGCTGACCTGGGGCCCGTCGGCTGCCTTCATCATCGATAAGATGGAGCGCGAGATGCCGGGCGAGCGCCTGATCGGCGCCGTCGTTCACGAGTTCGATAAATCGGTCGAAAGCGAGATCGTCGCCGTTCCCGGCATGACCGCACATGTGCTGGATGATGTCGTGCTCGAGGTCTATCCCCAGGCGGTCAAGCCGCGCGAGGCTGGCGAATGAGCGCGCTTTCGCTTCGCGGCATCACCAAGGCCTTCGGCGGCAACCAGATCCTCGATGGCGTCAGCCTGGATGTCGCCGCCGGCGAATTCATCGCGCTGGTTGGCCCTTCCGGCTGCGGCAAGAGCACGCTGCTGCGCGTCCTTGCCGGCCTCGACCACACCGACCAAGGCGAAATCCTGATCGGTGGGCTGGACATGTCCGGTGTCGCGGCTGCCGACCGCAACATTGCCATGGTCTTTCAGTCCTACGCGCTCTATCCGCATCTGACGGCGTCGCAGAATATCGCCGTGCCCTTGGCGATGCGCCGGCTTTCGAGGATGCAGCGGCTGCCTTTCTTGGGATCGTTGATGCCGGGCCAGCGCGCTATCCGCACGGCGATCGCCCGCGACGTCAGGGAGATGGCGACATCGCTGAAGATCGATCACCTGCTTGACCGCAAGCCCGGCCAGATGTCGGGCGGCCAGCGCCAGCGTGTGGCGCTTGCCCGCGCCATGGTGCGCCAGCCGAGCATCTTCCTGATGGACGAGCCGCTCTCCAACCTCGACGCCAATCTGCGCGTCCACGCCCGCGGCGAAATCGTCGACCTGCATCGCCGCGCCGGCGTGCCGACACTCTATGTCACCCATGACCAGGCGGAAGCGCTGTCGATGGCCGACCGCGTCGCCGTGATGCTGGGCGGACGATTGCTGCAGATCGCCAGTCCTGAGCTCATCTACGACGATCCGGCCCACATCGAGGTCGCCCGCTTTATCGGCCAGCCGCGTATCAACCTGCTTCCGGCCTTTGCCGAAGGCGGCGTCATCCTCTGCGGCGGCCTGCGGCTGATGCTTGAAAATGCGCCCGACAGAAAGATGCCGGTCACGCTCGCCATTCGCCCCGAATTCGTCTTTCTGTCCAAGAACCGGCATGACGGCCTTGCCGCCCGGATCGAACGCGTCGAATTCCTGGGCTCCGAAGTCATCCTCTATTGCCGGCTCGAGGCGATAGGCGAGACCATCATCGCCAAGGTTCAGCCGTCCGAGGCCGCAGGCCTTGCGGCCGGCGATGCCGTCGGGCTTCGCTTGTCGCCCGGGCGCACGCTGATCTTTGCCGAGGACGGCAGCCGGCTGGCGGGCAGCGTTGCAACAGGTGATGCCGGGCTCAGCGCTGCTGATGCCGTGCTCAGCTCTGCCGGTACCAGTCCCGCTACCGGCGATTCCCAGCGGGAGAGGGCGCATGATGGCTAGCGTCACCTCGATGGCCATCCTGGACAATTCTGCCATTGCCCATCGCCGCGGCGAAGCCCGTATCGCCTGGATGCTGGTGCTGCCGGCGATGATCCTGCTTTTTCTTTTCGTGTTGTTGCCGGTCGCGGCTGTCGTCGTACTCGGCTTTACCGACTTCGAACTCGGCTACGGCAAGTTTCGTTTCGTCGGATTCGAGAATTACACGCATCTGATCACCGACCGCACATTCCGCAAGTCGCTGTGGAATACGACGGTCTATACGGCAATCGTCGCTCCAATCTCGATTCTTCTCGGCCTTGGCATCGCCATGCTGATCGAAAGTGAGACCAAAGCGCGCAGCTTCTTCCGCACCGCCTATTTCCTGCCGGTCGCCTCGCTGATCGTCGCCATGGCGACAGTCTGGCAATATATGTTCCACCCGACAATCGGCCCGATCAATGCGCTGCTGGCCCTTGTCGGTCTTCCCGGTCCGAACTGGCTCGGCAGCTCCGGCACGGTGCTTTACAGCCTGTCGATCATCGGCGTCTGGCAATCGGCCGGATTCAACATGGTGCTGTTCCTCGCCGGACTGACCGCGATCCCGCGCGAGCTTTACGCCGCCGCCGAAGTGGACGGCGCCAGGTCCTCTCTCGACCGCTTCCTGCTGGTGACCTGGCCGATGCTCGGGCCGACAACGCTATTCGTCATCACCATCAGCATCACCAATTCAGTCAAGGTCTTCGAGACTGTGAAGACGCTGACCGAGGGCGGCCCGAACAAGGCATCGGAAGTGCTGCTCTTCACGATCTACCAGGAGGGCTTCGTCTATCTGCGCGTCGGTTATGCCTCGGCGATGACGGTGGTCTTTCTGCTGATCCTGGTGGTGCTGATGTTCCTGCAGTACCGCGTTCTCGATCGCCGGGTGCATTACACATGACGAACGCTTTTTCCCTCGGCAGGATCATCCGTCTCACCTTGCTTTCCCTCGGCGCGATGATCCTCCTGTCGCCCTACGTCTTCATGATCTCGACGGCCGGCAAGGCCCAAAGCGACATCTTCACCTCGTCGCTGTCGCTCATCCCAGCGCACCTGACCTATGTCGAGAATTTCACCAAGGCCTTGAGCCGGGTGCCGATGGCGCAGCTCTTGTGGAATGGCGTCGTCGTCTGCGGGTTGATCTTCTTCTTCCAGGTGCTGGTGGCGATCCCTTGTGCCTACGCCATGGCGAAGCTGCGCTTCGGTGCCGCCCGCGCCATGATGGTGCTTGTCATGCTCGGTCTGCTGGTGCCGATCCATGCGACCGCACTGCCGCTTTATGTCGCCTTCGACCGCGCTACGCTGCTCAACAGCTATGCCGCCCTTGTCGCGCCCTTCACCATTTCGGTCTTCGCGATCTTCATGTTCCTGCAGTTCTTCCGCGCCATGCCTGATGACCTCATCCATGCCGCGCGTCTCGATGGCATGTCGGAACTCGGCATCGTCGCCCGCGTCATCGTGCCGAATGCCTGGCCGGCGGTCACCGCCTTTGCCATCTTTTCGGTCGTCGCGCATTGGAACGATCTCTACTGGCCGCTGATCGTCATCAGCAAGCAGGACTACGCCACGCCGCCGCTCGGCCTGATGTATTTCCGCGCCGCCGAGGCCGGCGACGACTACGGCGCGCTGATGGCGGCAACCCTCATCATTACCCTTCCCCTCGTCATCGCCTTCCTGCTTGCGCAGAAGCGGTTCGTCGAGGGCATCACCATGACCGGTCTCAAAGGCTGACCGGTTTCAACCCAGGAGAACGAGCGATGAAACATATCACCCAGCTTCTCGCCGCAGCAGCCGTATCCTTGGCAATCGCGCTTCCCGCGCATGCCGAGACGACGCTGACGGTTCACTACCCGATGCCGGGCTTCTTCAAGGACGTGATGGACACGATCTCGAAGAAGTTCATGGAAGAAAACCCCGATATCAAGATCCAGTTCGCCAGCCCCTCGGCGACCTATGAAGAAGGCATCCAGACGATCCTTCGCCAGGTCGGCACCAGCGAAATGCCAGATATCACCTTCATCGGCCTCAACCGCCTGCGCATGCTCAACGAGCGCGACGTTGCCGTCGATCTCGGCCCGCTCGTCAAGAAAGACGGCAACATGGCCGAGCAGGGCTTCTCCGACACGATCCTCAAGCTCGCCCAGGTCAAGGGCAAGCAAGTGGGGCTGGCTTTCGCCACCTCCAACCCGATCATGTATTACAACGCCGATCTCGTGAAGGCGGCCGGTGGCGATCCTGAAAATCCGCCGAAGACCTGGGACGAGGTCATTGCGCTGGGCGGCAAGATCAAGGCGCTCGGCAACGGCGTCGACGGTATCGATTTCCGCTGGCAGGGCGACGACTGGATGTTTTCGGCACTGCTCTTCGGCGCGGGCGGCAAGATGCTGAGCGATGACGAAAGCAAGGTTGCCTTCAACGGCCCGGAAGGCCAGAAGGCCGTCGAAGTCCTGCATCGCCTGGTCAGCGAAGGCGGCATGCCTGTTTTCACCAAGCCCGCCGGCGAACAGGCTTTCGCAGCCGGCAAGGTCGGTTTCGAGTTCCAGACGACAGGCGCGCTGCGCAACACGATCAAGAATGTCGGTAACAAGTTCGATCTGCGCACGGCAAAGATCCCGCTGATCGATCCGGTGAACGGACATCTGCCGACCGGCGGCAACGCCGTCGTCATCCTGACGCATGATGCCGCCAAGCAGGATGCTGCCTGGAAGTTCGCAAAATTCGCCGCCGGCCCTTACGGCGCCTCCGTCGTCGTGCCCGGCACCGGCTATGTCCCGAACAACGAGCTCGCCGCGAAATCGGCCGACTATCTCGGCGACTTCTACAAGCAGAACCCGCTGTTCCAGGCAGGCCTCAGCCAGATGCCGGTGATGATCCCGTGGTATGCCTTCCCCGGCTCGAACGGCGTCAAGGTCACGCAGACAATCGTCGACAACCTCTCGCGCATCGTCGACCAGTCAGCCGAGCCGAAGGAAGCGCTCGATGACGCAGCCGCCGACGTCGAAGGCATGCTGCCGCGCAGCTGATCAGCCTTATCGAGGCATAGGGCAGGGGCCGCCACGCCGAACGCGTGGCGGCCCCTCCTATTTCGCAGGCTTCAGATAGCGCGCACTGTGCCGCCACGGCGCAGCGTATAGACGACATCGAGATGGCGGGCAGGGGCGGCGTTCTCCGCCATGTCGAGCAGCAGCGAGGCGGCCGTCGCCCCCATGCTGGCATCCGGCATTTCGATTGTTGTCAGCGGCGGATCGATCAGCCGGCCGATGGCGATGCCGTCGAAACCGGCAACCGAAACATCGCTTGGCACCGAAAGCCCCTCGCGCTTCAGCGCGCCGATGACGCCGAGCGCCAGGAGATCGTTGGAGGCGATGATCGCCGTCGGCGCAAGCGCTGTCATCGCGGCGCTGAGATCGAGCTGGTCATAACCGCCGACGAAGGGGATCTGCAGGGCATCGAGCGGTGTCAGCCCGTTCTCGGTCATCGCGTCGAGATAACCCTGATAGCGAAGCCGTGCCCGGTCGGAGGCGGCGAAATTGCCGGAGAGAAACAGAATGCGGCAATGGCCGAGGCCAATCAGAAAGGTCGCGATCTCCCGGCCGGCGCCGCGATTGTCGGCGGTAACGGCCGCCGGAAACTGTGCCGTCGGCAGGTTGTGGAGCAGTACGGTCGGCGGCAGCCTGGCCAGCAGCGCCTCGCTGGTCGAGGGATCGCAGACGGTCAGGATCAGCCCGGTCGGCCGGTCGTTCAGGAGGGCCGCGACGGCATCGGCTTCCCGCGCCGGATCGTAATTCGACTGGGCGATCAAAACGCCATGACCGGCCACCAGCATGCGGTTCTGGATGCTCGACAGCGAGGAGGCAAAGACCGGATTGGTGATGCTCGGGATCAGTACGCCGACCACCGGCCTGCGTCCGAGCCGACCGACGGAGTGATAACCGAGTTCGGCGGCGGCGCGTCGCACCTTGCGTACCATCAGGTCGCTGGCCGGTCCGTTGCGGTTGAGAACGCGGCTTGCGGTCGCGAGCGAACATCCGGCCCGGAACGCGACCTGCTGCAATGTCGCCATCGAAAGCGCCTCGCATGAATCAAATTCGGTGCGACGCGCTTTAGAGGGTTTCGATGACATTGTTCTGACACCTGAGTCCGACAATTGGGGAGGCGGCTTTCGGCTTCTTCCTCATTCACACACATGGAAGTTGAAGCGAAATGCAACCCGTGGTATAGTCGGATCAACATATTCACCCTCCTCATGCGCATCGCCCGGACAAGAATGCCTCACATACACATGGAATGCTCCGCCACCTGGTGGTTTCTCGCTGCGGTCTCTCTTCTCGCAAACTTCGCCTCGCCGGCCTATGCGGACACCCTGTCCACGCCCTGGCCGCAGACGCAAAGCGATCTTAAAGCCGACTCCAACGTCCATTTCGGCACGCTGGCCAACGGTATGCGGTTTGCGATCATGCGCAATGCCACGCCGCCCGGACAGGCAGCGATCCGCTTTCGCATTGGCTCCGGCTCACTTGAGGAGAACGACAACCAGCAGGGTCTGGCGCATTTTCTCGAGCACATGGCCTTCAAGGGTTCGACACATGTCGCCGAAGGCGAGATGATCCGTATCCTGCAGCGCAAGGGCCTGGCCTTCGGACCTGATACCAACGCCCATACTTCTTATGACGAGACTGTCTACGCACTCGATCTGCCCGAGGTCGATGCCGACACGCTTTCGACCGGCCTGATGCTGATGCGCGAGACGGCGAGCGAGCTGACGCTTGATGCCGGCGCGCTTGATCGCGAACGCGGCGTCATCCTGTCGGAAGAGCGGCTGCGGGATACGCCGCAGTACCGCGCCGGGCTCGGAATCATGAATTCGCTGCTCGCCGGCCGGCGCGCGGCCATGCGCCCGCCGATCGGCAAGGCCGATATCATCAGCAATGCGCCTGTGGACCTCGTCCGTGATTATTACCGGGCCAATTATCGGCCTGATCGGGCAACGCTGATGGTGGTGGGCGATATCGACCCGGCGGCGATGGAAGTCGAAATCCGGCAGCGCTTCGGCGACTGGAGGGCCGTGGGTCCGGCGCCGGCACAACCAGATCTCGGCACACTGGAGACCAAAGGCGAAAGCGCCGACGTCCTCGTCGTTCCCGGCGGCATGACCAACATACAGATCGCCTGGACGCGTCCCTATGACGCCGCGCCCGATATGTTCGCCAAGCGCCGTGCGCAGCTTATCGAAGATCTCGGCCTTATGGTGCTCAAACGTCGGGTGAGCACCCTTGCCAGCAAGGCAGATGCGCCTTTCATCAGCGCGGGCGTCGGTTCCCAGGATCTTCTCGATTCCGCGCATGTCATCCTGATCGCGGCGAATTCCGAGCCGGACAAATGGCGGGCGGCGCTGACGGCCATTGACCTGGAACAGCGACGTATTCAAAAGTTCGGCGTTTCGCAGGCTGAGATCGATCGCGAAATCCTCGAATATCGCTCGGCCCTGCAGGCGGCCTTGGCCGGAGCCGCGACGCGCACGACCACCGACATCGCCTCCATGCTCGCGAGCAGCGTCGATGACAATCAGGTTTTCACTTCGCCTGCCGAAGACCTCTCGCTGTTCGAAACGATAACGAACGGCGTCACTGCGGCCGAGGTCAATCAGGCCCTGCAACACGCTTTCTCCGGCAACGGTCCGCAGCTCGTGTTGCAGACGGCCCAATCGCCGCAGGGCGGAGCCGAGACGGTTCGGCAAGTCTATGATGCTTCGAAAGCCATTGCCGTTTCGGCACCATCCAGTGCAGCCGACGTCGCATGGCCCTACACCCATTTCGGCGAACCGGGCACTGTGGTCGAACGCCGCGCCGTCGACGATCTCGGCTTGACCATGGTGCGCTTTTCCAACGGTGTACGGTTGACCGTCAAGCCGACCAAGCTGCGCGCCAACGAAGTGCTGGTGCGCGAAGATATCGGCCGTGGTCGGCTGGATTTGCCGCGTGACCGTCCGGCCCCGATCTGGGCATCGCCAGCCGTCGCACTGTCCGGCGTCAACGCCATGGATTACCAGGATATACAGAAGGCGCTGACGGCCAACATCGTCGGCATCGACTTCTCGGTTGGCGACGGCTCCTTCAAATTCGACGGTCGTACACGAACGGAAGATCTTGCGACGCAATTGCAGCTGATGACCGCCTATACCTCGGATCCCGCCTACCGCCCCGAGGCGTTCAAGCGTGTGCAGCAGGCCTATCTGAGCGGCATCGATCAGTATCAGGCGACCCCCGGCGGCGTTGTCAGCCGTGATCTCGGAGGTCTCGTGCATTCGGGCGATCCGCGCTGGACCTTCCCTGGTCGCGCCCAGCTGTCCGCCGCCAAGCCGGAAGATTTCGAGGCGCTGTTCCGGCCTATGGTTTCCAGCGGCCCGATTGATATCACCATCGTCGGCGACGTAACGGTGGACGACGCAATCCGACTGACAGCCGAAACCTTCGGCGCTTTGCCGCCGCGCCTGCAGACGGCGCCGAGCAATGATCAGGGCAATGTGCATTTTCCCGCGAACAACAAGCCCGTAGTGCAGACCCATAGCGGCAGGGCAGATAGTGCCGCCGCTATCGTCGGTGCTCCCGTCGGCGATTTGCTCTCCGATCTGCCGCGATCCTTCACCGCCAATATTGCCGTCCAGATTTTCCAAAACAGGCTGATCGACCAGTTTCGTACTGCAGAAGGAGCAAGCTACGTCCTGGAGGGTGATGTTAACCTGTCAAGGGAGCTCCCTGGCTTTGGCTACGCCTATTTCTACGTCGAGACGAACCCGGCAAAGATCGCGCGCTTCTACGCCCTTGTCGACGAGACCGCAGATGATCTCCGGTCGCATGACGTCTCCACGGACGAGCTCGCCCGCGCCCGCGGACCGATCATCGAGACGTTGAAGCATCAGCGGCAGGGCAACGAATATTGGATTGAATATCTGCGCGGCGCTCAGACGGATTCGCGTCGTCTAGACCGGATACGCGACAATCTCAGCGGCTACGACAAGGTCACGGCCGGGGATATCCGCGCGTTTGCCGCGACCTATTTCGGCCCGGAAAAATTCTGGAAGTTCGAAGTTCTGCCGGCGGCGGTCCGATAGTCGGCAGGACTGTGTTGCGACAGGGGGCAGGGCGACACCGGGCAAGCCTTGGTCAGGCCTGCCGTCTCCGAGCGATCAGCGATGGAGAGCGTAAGTGTCGTCCTTAAGCTCTTCCAAAAAGTTCTGAAAAACGTCCAAACGGACTAAACAGGTCAGCATCGAATTTTGCTCCAGTCGCGAGCCCTCGCTACTGCAATTTCAGCCGGATATCATCAGGACTATCAGGAATGACCGCCTCACCTTCTTTTCTCGGCCTTCCCCGTCACCTCGCCGATGGGCGTTTGCCCCGTGCGGTGATTATTGCAGCCGCTCACGGCAGCACCTATCCCGGCAAGGACAGCAGCGGCTATGCCCTGGCCGCTGACGCCATCCGCGCTGCCAGTCAGGACAATGCCGGGCTCGTCGAACACTGGGATTTTGATCTCGGCGGCCCGCTATTCGATGGCAAGCCGGTCTCATGCATAGACGCCGGAAACATCGAAACCACCATGCATGACAATGCTGGCAACCGGACGCGGATCGAGGTGAAGACACGCGAGGTGCTGGCCCTGCCGGCCGTACCGATCCTGCTCGGCGGCGATTGTTCCGTGACCATTCCTTTCCTCGCCGGCTTTGCGGATCAAGGGCCGCTCTGGATCCTGCAGATCGACGCCCATATCGACTGGCGCGACGAATTGCATGGCGAACGCTACGGCTATTCAAGTCCGATGCGCCGGGCGAGCGAGATGCCGCATGTCGCCGGCATGGTGCAGGTCGGCCTACGCAGCGTCGGCAGCGCCCGCGCCGCCGACATAGAGGCGGCGCAGCACTATGGCAGCCGCTTCGTGACCGCTCGCGAGGTTCACGCTGAGGGCGCAGAAGCGGCTCTCCGGCATATTCCGGAAGGCGCCCGGGTCGTTGTCACCCTCGATTGCGACAGCATCGATCCCGGCATCCTGCCTGCTGTGGCGGCGCGTACTCCTGGCGGCCTCACCTACACTGAGGTGATCGACCTGATCGCCGGTCTCGGCAGGCGGGCGAGGATTGCGGGATTCGACCTTGTCGAATTCTATCCTCCTGCCGACATTGAAGGCCTGTCGGCTCTGACCGCCGCGCGCCTTCTCGTCAATGCGATCGGCGCCATCGTCCGGCAGGATTGAAACCTGCTTCCTCTTGCAGTTGGCTTTTCAAATTCCAAAATAGGCGACCTTGCCCAGACGTGGCTCCGTCCCAGCCAGCAGCCGCCGAATGTTGGCGCGATGGCGCACAATCACGTAAATGCCGCCTGCGATCACCAGCAGCCGATAGGGCAGCGGCTGCTCCAAGCCAAAGACGAGAACGATGGCCGTCAACGCCGCCAGCATCGAACTTAGGGAAACAATCCGAGAAATGGCCAGCGCAAGGCCAAAAGCCGTCGCAGCGCCTAGACCTACTGGCCATGACATCGCCAGCAACACGCCGAGCCCCGTCGCAACGGATTTGCCACCTGTAAAATTCAACCAGATCGAACGGCCATGCCCCAGCATTACGGCAAGCCCCGCCAGGCAAACAGTCCAAGGCACCAAGCTTTGCAGATCAAGTGCCGCCGGTGGCGTGGCTGAGGCCGTCGAAAGCCAGGGATAAAACCAGCGGGCAAAGACGACGGCTCCCACGCCTTTCAGCACATCGACCAGCAGCACCCCCAAGGCAGGCTATTTGCCGAGCGTTCGCAACACGTTCGTCGCTCCGGTGGATTTGGAGCCATGCTCCCGAATATCGATGCCCTTGAGCAGTTTGCCCGCCAGATAGCCCGTCGGTATGGAGCCAAGGAGATAAGCGATCGCCAATCCCACCAAAATCGCTATCCAAAACACCATGGAAGTCGCCTCGATGCTATTTTTCAGGGAGTTATTGATGGTCGTTCTCGTCGTCAGCCGTGCTACCGCTTCATAGGCGCCATAAATCAGTCGGCGGCGCGAAGCGAAAAGCTTTGCCGCTACCCGACAAACCATTGATATCAGTGTTGCCCTTCGTCAACATCAGCAACGATCCCGAGCAGGATTCCTTCGCTGATGGGATGGGATCGAATTCGACCCGAGAGGGTCGGGAAGGGCCTCGAACACATTGCCAAGGCCCTCCGGCTAAACCCGTTTCCGGCAAGCTGGTATTATCTGGCGCTCGGCCCGGCGCAATATGCCGCCGGCGAGTACGAGCCGCCGTCGAGACATTGCGCCGGGACGAGACCAATCGGACGAGCTCCCGCCGTTTCCTGGCAGCAAGCCTTGCCCAACTCGGCCGGCTCGACGAGGCGCGCGGGGAGGCCGAACTCTTCCTCGTCGCCAACCCCCATTTTCAATCCGCCACTGGGCGACGACCGAACCCTTCCGCGACACCGCGACGCTTGCGCATTTTGTCGAGGGTTACCGCAAGGCCGGCCTTCCCTGACGCGCCATGTCATCGAGCCGAGAAACGATCACGACAATCATGCGCTTCAAACAGCCATATTCGACGCTGCCGACATCACTTCTCGAGGCGCCGGGCCGCCGAACATATGGCGGCCGCCATCCTCGACTTCGGTGAAGCACCAGCGCACGACACCATCGCGATCGAGCAGGAATTCGCCGACAAGCTGGCCGTGGCCGGTAGCAATCATCTGCGTGTCATCCTCGGTGAATTCATAACCATCCGCCTTGTCGAGATAGTCCACCGCCGCCATCACGTCCATCGGCTCGGGGAGTTCACCCGGCATGTCGATGCGCATCGAGGTCACCGTGCTCATGCTGAGCTTGTGCGGCCAGTCATTCTCGTCTTCCGTGAACTGGACATTCGGCAGGCCGAAGGCCCTGTGCGATACCCGTTCCGGATCCGAGGCCGCCAGCAGATTGGGAAGCGGATGGTAGCGGAAATAGAGGCGGGCGCGCTCGATCGGTGTGTTGACGACGGTCAGGCTGTCGATGCCCTTCTCCTGCAATGCATCGGTGAGTTCCGCCATGGCGGCGATCTGTCTGCGGCAGAAGGGGCAATGCAGTCCGCGGAACAAGCCGACGAGCACCGGCTTCTGGCCGCGAAAATCGTCGATGGCGATCTTGCCTTGGCGGGTGATCGCATCCAGCACCACGTTCGGCGCGCGATCTCCAGGCTGCAACGGTCTTTCCGAGTGGTTCTCCTGCATGTTTAGTTCCTCCCTTTATACGATTGAATTGATTGGATTAAGCGATATCAGGCAATCCTCGATACGAGGACGCTCAGTCGAGAAACGGCAAGACGACCAGTGTGCCTGGATCGAGGTTGTGGCGCATGCACACATCCTGTGCCAGCGTGAAATACCGTTCCGCCTCGTCCATATCGTCATGCTCGAGGCTCAGTGTCGCCAAGCCATCATAACACGGAAACAGCAGTTGCGGCTCGTCAATTTCCTTTGCGACCTCAAGAGCTTCCTCGTAATACTTACGGGCTAGCTTTGGCTGTCCGTGGCATTGATGAATCTGCCCGAGGACGATCAGCGGTACGGAGAGATGGTCGCGCTGATCGAGCGCCCGGTCGATTTCGACGGCCTTTTCGGCTGCCGGCACGCCCTCGGCGGCGCAGCGGTCGGTGAAGGTACAGCAGGAAACCGCAAGATTGGCGAGAAGGCGCGCCTGAAAGCCGAGATCACCGATACGGGTCGCAACCTCCAGCCCGCGCCGGCAGATCTTGATGGCGCGGGCCGGATCGACGATCGTGTAGAGAACGCCGAGATTGGAATAGGCGCGACAGGCGGCACTTTGCAGATCGGCCTTTTCGGCAACCGAGAGGCTGTGCTCCACTTCCAGCACGGCATCGCGGCGGCGACCGAGCCGTGCAAGAGCTGCACCCTTGGTATTCAGTGCCTCCGCCATCGCGCGCGCCGCCTCCCGTCCGGCCTCGGTCGTTCCGTCGATCGGCAAGGTTTGCAGGCATTGCAGCGCCTGCGTCGCCCAATCGGCGGCGGCCGCCTGATCGCCCATGCGGAAGGCCAGATGGCCGCGCTCCTGCAGGAGATGCGCATGTTCGACCGGCGCATCGATCGCCGCGATCATCACCTCGGCCGCGGCGCAATGTGTCTCGGCCTGGTCACGGCGCCCTGCATCGAGATGCAAGCGGCCAATCTTGCGCAATATCCTCGCTGCGGCGATCCGGTCGTCTCTGGCGCGATGGATCGCAAGCGCCTGCTGGTAGTGGTTCAAGGCATCGTCGCGGCGGCCGGCAGGAGCGCAGAGATCGGCAAGACGCTCCAGCAGCGCCAATTGCTCAGCCGTCGCCTCCGGCTCGTTTGCGAAGACCGCAAGGGCTTGGCGGTAGAGGCGCATGGCATCGTCATTGGCGTAGGTCTTGCGCGCCAGGTCGCCCGCCGCCATCAGATAGCTGGCGCCCTTGGCCTTTTCGGCGGTCAGGCTGAAATGATGGCCGAGCTGGGTCAGATGCTCAGGCCGCTCGGGCGTCAGGCCATATTGGCGCTCCAGAACCCGGCCGATCCGAAGATGAAGCTCCATGCGCCGTTGCAGCAGGAGATTGTGGTAGACGACATCGTGCATCAGCGTCTGGCTGAAGCGGTAGCCCGGCGATATCGCGGCATCGGGCCCGCGCAATTCCTCTGTGATATTGGCATCGCAGAGATAATCCAGCGCCGCGTCGACGGCGGACGGGTCGGCAGTGATGGCGCGGAGCAGGGCGGTATCGAACTTCGGGCCGACCACCGCTGCCTCCTGCGCCAAGCGTCTGATCTCCTGCGGCAGACGATCGACACGGGCAAGCAGCAGTGCTTGCAGGTTGACGGGTATATCGACGTCCGTGTCTTCGGCCGCGAGGTGCCAGCGCTGACCATCATTGTGCAATGTGCCCATGTCGATCAGCGCCCGAAGGATTTCTTCGATGAAAAGCGGATTGCCGCCGGCCCGGTCGAGAATGCGTTTGCGCATCGCGACCGGCAACTTGCCATGACCCTCACCGAAAAGGGCGGCAAGCAGTCTCTGCCCATCGGCTGCGGCAAGGGGGCCGAGGCGTTGTACGGTGACGTTGACGCGATGGGAGTCCAGCGGGTCGGTCTGCGATGTCGGCCGGTAGATCGCCAGCAGCATCAGCCGGCTGCGCTCCAGCCGATCCATCATGAAGCGAAGCACCTCAAGCGAGGCGGCGTCAGCCCAGTGCAGATCCTCGATGACAAGCAGCAGCGGACTTTGCGCCAGCCGCCGCTCGAAGACGGTGCGGACCGCATAGAAGATCTGTCGCCGCAGTTGCTCCGGCTCGATGTGCCGCAACGCACCGTCGGGATCACCGAGACCCAGGACGTGCTGAAACAGCGGCAAAAGTCCCTCGACGTCCTCCTGGGTGAGATCGAGCGCACGGAACCCCGTTGCCAGCAGCTGCCGTGTCCGGTCGAGATCATCCCGCTCGCCGATGCCGTAAGCGCTGCGCACGACCGCGGCGAGCGTGCCATAGGATTGTTCTCCGAGCGGGGAGCAGGTTGCCTTGCGGATGGCAAGGCCCTGAAAACGGGCAGCCGTGCCGGCGATCGCGACGAACTCGTTGGCGAGCCGCGACTTGCCGATACCGGCTTCCCCGATCAGACGGACGAGCTGGGCCGCACCGCCGCAGGCGAGATCGAGGCATGTCAGCAGCCGCGACAGCTCCGTATCCCGTCCGATCATCGGCGCCTGAAGGCCGAGACTTTCCAGCCCGCGCGCCGTATGAGGCGCTTCCAGCAGCCCTGTCAACCGATGGACGAGGACATTTCCGCTTTTGCCGCGCAAGGTCTGCGCACCGAGACTGTCGAAGGCAAAGGCATGGCGGGTGAGGCGATAGGTCAGCGGCCCGACCAGGATATCGTTTTCACCGGCCATGGATTGCAGGCGTTGGGCGGTGTTCACCGTGTCGCCGGTCACAGAGTAGGATTTTGTACTGACCGCGCCGAAACCGCCGGTGACAACAGGGCCGCTGTTGATGCCGATATGCAGACGCAGCGGCACGCCGGCGCGTGCGTGCCAGCGCTCGCCGACCTCAGCGGCCCGACGGATCATATCGAGTGCGGCACCGAGCGCCCGTACCGGATCGTCCTCATGGGCGACCGGTGCGCCGAACAGCGCCAGCAGCGCATCGCCGACGAACTTGTCGACGAAGCCGCCATAGGCCTCGACCGCCTGCGTCATCTCTTCGAACAATTCGTTCTGCAGCACCCGCATCACCTCGGGGTCGATCTGCTCGCTCAGCGTCGTGAAGCCACAGAGATCGGCAAAGAGCACCGTGACCGGCCGCCGGTCGGCATCGCCCGCCGATTTGGACGGCACCGCCTCGACGCTGAGTTTCGATACGGATTGGACCTTGCCTTCGATCGATGCGCCGCATCGGGGGCAGAAGGCGAAATCGGGCTGACAGGGATTGCCGCAGGCAGCGCAGGGGACAGGTTGCCTTGTGCCGCATTGCGGACAGAAAGCAAAACCGCTCTGAATATCGAAACCGCAGCCGGCGCACTCCATCGCACGCGTCCCACGAAGGCCCGATCCGTCACGGCGATTTATCCCGTAACCAGCGGGCTTTAACAGGGGCAGCATGAACCTGCTGCCTGGGGCCTGCAAGCACTAAACAAAGCGGCAGAACGACGATCGGCGTTTGAAGGACGCTGAGAACAAGAGTACGCATGCCGGAGGTGACCGATTGCGCGTGCGGGCGCGTTAGCTGGACTTCAAGAGAGTATGATGATTTTCGTCATCGTAGTTGGGTCGACGGTGCGGCAACACGGATGTTGATCGCAGACTAACCCAGCGATTCCGCCTGGCGCAGAAAGTTTTGGAACTGCTCTTCCGGAACAAACGAGCCGCCTGTCGTCCAGAGCACGTGCGTTGCCCGCGCCATCTTGCCTTCGATACCCTGCTCGGCCTGGAAGCGCTGGCCCTCGGGATGGCGCACAAGGAATTGGGGGCCGAGCAGAGCCGCCGTGGCCGAGGGCTCCAGTTTCTGTCTCTGTGTCGTCCAGGCCATGCGGAGCAGCTTGAAGAGGTCGTTGTCGGCGGCAGTGAAGATGCCCGCAAGCATCTCCCGCATAACGGTAGCGACGAACGCGGACATCCGGGCGACCGCCATGCCGTCGGCTTCCGTCTTGTTGGTCAGCCCGACATCATAGACCGATACAAGCTCGCGCGAGCCGGACATCATATGAACGAGCGCGCATGGCGACTGCACAGGCTCGACGAAGAAGGCATGCACGTTATCGCCGAAGATCGCCTTCGCGCCGAAGGCAACGCCACCAGGCGCGCCACCGATTCCGCAGGGGAGATAGAGGAAGAGGGGATTATCCACGTCGATCGTGATGCCGCGTTCATCGAGTTGCGCCGCCAATTCTGAGGCGGCAGCGCTGTACCCGAGGAACAGGTGCCTAGACTGCTCGTCGTCGACGAAATAAATTGTGGGATCGGCATCGGCGATGTCTCGGGCCTGCTCCACCGCGGTGGTGTAATCCGCTTCATACTGAATGACCTCGACGCCAAGTTTCCGCAGTCGCTCGACCTTCCACGCCTTCGCATCCGACGACATGTGAACGACAGCCTTGAAACCAAGGGCACGCGCAGCGATGCCTACACTAAGGCCGAGATTGCCCGTGCTGCCGACCGCAACCGTGTATTTCGAAAAGAAGGCCCGTGCTGCCTCCGTGGCCAGCTTGCCGATGTCTTCACCATCGGCAAGGATCCTGTTGTCGCGAGCGAGGCCTTCGGCAAACAGGAACACTTCGTAGACGCCTCCGCGCGCCTTGATCGAGCCTGCGACAGGAAGATGGCTGTCAGCCTTGATGAAAACGTTCCCGAACTCCCTGGCCCGATACCCCAGCGCTTCGCGGAGTTCCTTGAGCTCGATCAGCTCGGAGCGGATTTCCCCGTTCGTCGACTCGAGTTCGGGAAAGCACTTGGCAAGAAGTGGTGCGAGACGCTGCCAGTTTACACGTGCGCTTTGGACATCGGCTGGCGAGATCGGCAGTTCTGAAGTCTCGATCGCGTTCTTCCGATAAGAGGAGTTGAGCCAGAGGGTAGGGCGAGCTGCAAGGACATCGTCTCGAGCGGGCTCGGCAGGCAGTATCGCGTTCATGTCAATTTCCGATGCTTGTGGGGTCAGAGACGCGGCTTTTCTCCGCTCAGTGCTTCAGGACACGCGCGAGGAAGGAGCGCGCGCGATCGTTTTTCGGGTTGTCGAAAAATTCATCAGGCTTTCCAATTTCGAGGATGTATCCCTGATCGATGTAGACGACTCGGTCCGCGACTTCTCTCGCGAACCCCATCTCGTGCGTCACGACCATCATCGTCATGCCGGACGAGGCCAGTTCGCGCATGACATCGAGCACTTCGCCGACCATTTCCGGATCCAGCGCGCTCGTCGGCTCGTCGAACAGCATGAGGTGGGGCTCCATGGCGAGTGAACGTGCGATCGCGACGCGCTGCTGCTGGCCGCCGGAAAGCTGACCGGGATACTTGTGAGCATGAGCTCTCAGGCCGACGCGGTCGAGAAGCTTCATGGCGGTCGCCTCGGCTTCCTCACGCGATTTCTTGCGCACCCGCATCGGCGCGATCGTGATATTTTCCATCACCGTTTTGTGCGGGAAGAGGCCGAACTGTTGGAAGACCATGCCAACACCCTTGCGGATTGCCGCAAGCTCTCGCTCGCCACCCAGTTTTCGATCCGCCTCGGCTGGCATCCCGTACCCGTCCACGACAAGGCTGCCGTGCTGGTACATCTCAAGACCGTTGACGCAACGGATCAAGGTCGACTTGCCGGATCCGCTGGCTCCGAGGATGACCATCACCTCACCTCGGGTGACGGCCAGATCAATGTCCTTGAGCACATGGTGAGCGCCATAGAACTTGTTCATGCTCTTCATTTCGACGATGGCGTTCATCGTGATGTCTCCGTTGTTCATCGGCTCAGCGGCTGCCCAAAGCCATGTGGTCTTCGAGTTTTCGTGCGGCGTAGGTGATCATCGAGCCGATCAGGAAATAGGTTAGGAGGAGGAACGAAAGAACTTCGAACGTCCGATCGCCATACTGCGGGTTCGCAAGGATCATCTGCCCGGCGCGGAGGAAGTCAGTGAGCCCAATGATGAACACGAGCGGCGCCGAGTTGAAGATGTCCAGCACGTTGCCGACCAGTGGCGCGACGACGACCCGGAGCGCCTGCGGCAAGACAATCGAGCGGTTGATATCGAACTCGCTCATCCCAAGCGACCGTGCCGCTTCGGTCTGCGCGCGGGGTACAGCCTGCAGGCCGCTTCGAACATACTCTGCGACATAGGCGGAATAGAAGATCGTGAAGCCGATCATGCCGCGGGCCACATCGGCCAAACCCCACTGGGGCGCCAGCACGGGCATCAGGATCCAGATCCAGTAGACGACGAGGATGAGCGGAACGGAGCGCATCACTTCAATGTACCAGGTGCAGATGATACGTAGGCTGGAAAGGCGGCTCTGGCGGCCAAAGGCCAAAAGGATGCCAATCGGCAGTGAAAGGACCGAAGTCACCAGCGTGAGCAACACGCTGAGCAGCAGCCCGCCCCAGAGACCAACGCCGGGAGGCGCCATGACGGCCACAATGAGGATGAAGCCCGTGAACGCGACTGCAGGAAGGACCTTCCTAGACAGCGGAACATAGGAGGTCAGCGACCAGGCAAGGGTGGCCACTGCCACGATTCCCGTGGCCGGCAGCGCGTTGCCGAAGCCGCCATCTATAAGCAGCAGCGCGACTGGAACGAGCAACAGGACCAAGCAATGGTGCGGCTTGAACGAGAACACGCAGCCGAACCCGGCTCC
The DNA here is from genome assembly GCF_030053135.1 of Rhizobium sp. BT04. Classification (NCBI taxonomy): domain Bacteria; kingdom Pseudomonadati; phylum Pseudomonadota; class Alphaproteobacteria; order Hyphomicrobiales; family Rhizobiaceae; genus Rhizobium; species Rhizobium sp. BT04. The sequence continues at coordinate 667,822 of NZ_CP125652.1, forward strand.
GAGGATCGCACCGATGATCGCCGCGGCGGTCCATGCCCGCCAAGCCTGATCTGCAGGAAACACACCGATCATCAGCACCCGCAGGCTCTGCACGATGATGTCCCACTTTGCCGACTGGAATGCCCAGTCGGCGGTGGAGTAGGCTAGCCACAGCACGCCCGGGATAACAAATAGAGAGAGGACGATGTCGAACGGCTTGCCGAAGAGGTTGTGGCGCGTCCACTTGATTGAGGTGGCGATCATTGCGGAACTCCCGTTGGGTTAAGTCGGCGGTTAGCCCAGTAGACGATCGTACTAATGACCCAGCTCAGGATCAGGTACGACGCCATCACGATGATGATGCCCTCAAGACTATGACCCTTCTGGTTGGCGATCGTCCCGTAGATGTTGAACAGGTCGGGATACCCCACGGCGATGCCGAGAGCGGTGTTCTTCGTCAGGCTGATATACTGATTGCCGAACGATGGCAGGACGACACGGAAAACCTGGGGGAGCACGATGTCGTTCACCGTGTAGCGGCGGCTCAGACTGAGTGACGCTGCCGCTTCCCATTGCGACTTCGGAAGGGCGTCGATAGCACCGCGCACGGTCTCCGCAATAAACGAAGCGCTGTTGACGACGATCGCAACCAGCAGGGCGGCCATCTCGGGACTGATGCTGGTGCCGCCACTTGCCTTGAATTTGTTGGCAACAGGGAGGTTCATCGAGACGCCGCCCGTCGCGAAAAGCAGCACGATGCCGACGACAGCGGCGGCGATGCAGGCGCGCCGCATTCCTCGGATCGGATCGAAAATGGCGCCCAGAATGGCAACACACGTCAGCGTGGCGAGAACGATCGGAAGCATTGAATCGCCGCCGGCCCATGAGAGGGCAGGGACGTAGATGCCCTGCTGGCTGACGATCAGACCGTAGAAATGCGCGGCAGATGCCATCGGCGGAAAGCGCAGCACCACCGCAAAGTACCAGAACACAAGCTGGATCAGCAGCGGCGTGTTGCGCACGAACTCGACGATCCAGAAGCAGAGATTGCGTACGACCCAGTTGGTCGACAGGCGGCCGACGCCCAGCATCGTGCCGAGAATGGTGCTGAGGATGATCGCCAGAACAGCGACCTTCGCAGTATTGAAGATGCCCGTGACGAAGGCCGATGCAACTGTCATGTCGGGCGAAAATAATGTGAAACTTGGAAGGAAGCCTTCGCCTGATGTCAGCGTCCAGCCTTCGCTGATATCAAAGCCCGCGGTGTTCGCAAGGAAAGAAAAGCTGAACCGAATGCCCTTTTCGGCAAGTCCGGACTGGATCGCATATGCCAACAGTCCGAGGAGCGCGACGACGATGGCTATGATCCCGAACTGGATTGCTTCGTGCCGTATGCGGTTGCGCAAGCGCCGCGACTTCAGGTGATCATGGTCTACCATGCCGTGGACCGCACTCGCTTCATGGATTGTCATTTTCAACTCCCACTACCGGAGGGTCGAAGCCTACGCTCCGACCCTCGGCGCGCATCAGTTCCAGAGCGGAGAGTAGATTGCTCCACCCTGCGTCCAGAGCGCGTTGGGCGTGCCCTTGCGATCGAGATACATCTTCGTCTTCGGGCCGAGGTTGCGGTCGTAGATTTCGCCGTAGTTGCCGACTGCCTTTATCGCTTGCGCAACGAAGTCGTCCTTCAGGCCGAAGTCCTTGCCGTAGCCGCCGCCAATGCCGAGGAACTTCTGGACGAACGGATCTTCGCTCGTGAGCTTCTCCGCCAGGTTGGCCTGCGTGATTTCGGACTCTTCAGCCTGGAAGAGAGCATATTCGATCCAGCGCAGCGCGTTGCGCCACCTGGAGTCATTAGCAACGACGAAGCCGCCGAATGGCGACTTGTCGAGTGTGTCCGGGAGGATCAGATAGTCGCTCGGCTTGGGAGCATTTCCGGCCCACGCGGCGAGGGCGGACTTGTCGGTGCTCATCGCGTTGCAACGGCCTGCGTTGAGTGCGGAAAAGAGCTTTTCGAGGTTTTCGTAGGTGAGAACCTTGGAGTCCTTCCAGCCGCGGGCCTTGAACGCTGCAGTCAGCACGGTTTCGGTCGCCGACCCTTGCGTGGTGCAGATCGTTGCGCCGTCCAGATCACCGAACGCCTTGATGCCAGCGTCGGCCTTAACCATCAGGCCCGTGCCGTCGTAGAAGTTGATCGGAAGGAAGTCGATCGCGATGGACGATTCACGGGCAGGCTTGATCGTGGTGTGTGCGAATACGACGTCCACCTGGCCGGTGAGAACCGCGTCGAAGCGGCTCTTGTCAGTGACGGTGATGAACTTGACCTTCGAAGCATCGCCGAGGACACCGGCGGCGACTGCCTTGCAGAAGTCGACGTCGAGACCTTCCATCTGGCCGGTGGTCGTATTCAGATAGCCAAATCCCGGAGCGGTGTTGTCAGTGCCGCAGTTGAGCACGCCGCGCTGCTTCACGGTGTCCAGCACGGACGCGGACGCCTGGGTGGCGGCGAACGCGACCCCAGCAAACACAGTTACGGTCAGGATTTTAAGTAGATTCATCAAAGTTCCCCTTTCGGATCGCGCGATAGCGATGGTGACGCCAAGCAATGAGCAGCGGCCTGATCGAAAGTTCGGTTGGACGCAGCGGCGTTGTCGCCATTCTGAACGCGTCGTTCCCACTGTTGGCCAAGGTCTGCGCGATCCTCGCTCCCAGTCTCATCATTTGGCTTCAGGACCATAGGAAGAGGGTTAATTCAAATCTACTTAATTCTCCTTGTGAGATACATTAGGGAAACTGTTGGATTGATGAATCTTGGGGCCCGAGATCGGTCAAGTTCTCGAACGAGAAGGGCTCGTCACGCGCCGGATGGCAACGGTCAGGAGAGCGGCGGCTTCTCGGTCATCCGATCTAGGAAGGCTTGAAGGGCAGGGCTCCGCTTCTCCTCCCTTCGAAAGGCGATGAAGATCCGTCGCCGGATTTCCGGAACTACCCTGCATACCCAGACGTCCTCAAGATCATAGCTGGCGCGCAGGCCGGGTAGAATGGAGATTCCGCAGTTCTGCCGGATCAAAGCGATGGTCACCTCGAATCCCTTACACCGCGCAACGATGTTCGGTTTGAATCCTTCCTCCTGGCAGGCCTCCGCGAGCATCTTGGTGTAGGTGTCCGACGCTGTGTCGATCGCCCAGCGTTCGTCGCGGAGCTCGCGGAGTCCAACCGTCGGCTGCTCGAACAATCTGTGTTCCTTGGAAACCATCACGTTGAACACGTCTTCCATTAGGAAGATTGTCTCGATGTTCGGGTCCAGCGCCCCCGTGGGCATGTTCAGATCGTCAATGATCGCGACATCCGTCTGCCAGCTCCGGAGAGCCGCAACGCTTTCGGCAGGCTCCATTTCATCAAACTGCACCGTGAGTTGGGGATGCCGCGCGGCAAGGTCGTACACGACTTTCGGGATGACTGCCGCAGCCACGGAAGGGAAGGCGGCAACACGGAGTTCTCCCGAGACCACGCTCTTCATCTCGGCGATGTCCGCCTTCGCGGATTCGATCTCGATCAGGATCTTTTCGGCCCGCTGGACGAGCTGCTGCCCCGCCGGAGTCATCACCACGCCTCGACCGCGACGTTCGATAAGCCGAATACCGACTTCCTCTTCGAGGAGAGCTATCTGTTGGGAGACGGCCGATGGTGATACGTAAAGGGCTTCCGCCACGGCGGCCATTGTCTTGCGTATCGATAACTCTCGAAGAGCGCGCAAGCGTCCGATATCCATAGCCACCTCCTCACGCGAGTTTGATGAATCATTAGCATCGCTCAACGTATAAGCAAATATTATTAACTTTTTCTGGTGTTTTGATCGACCTAGGTTCTCCTCACGATTTTCGAAGAATTGGAGAACCCAGATGACCAGCACTGCCAGAGCGCATTTTACCCAGATGGTTCAAGGGGTTGATCCGCTCATTGCCGACGCCCTTGCATCGGAGCGCGCTCGTCAGCAGAACCAGATCGAACTCATCGCCTCGGAGAACATTGTCAGCCGGGCGGTACTCGACGCTCTGGGTCACGAGATCACCAATAAGACACTCGAAGGCTATCCGGGCAACCGATTCCATGGCGGAGGACAGTTCGTCGACATCGCTGAACAGGCTGCGATCGACCGTGCGAAGCAACTCTTCAACTGCGGCTACGCCAACGTTCAGCCGCACTCGGGCACTCAGGCCAACCTCGCCGTCTTCTTCCTCCTCCTGAAGCCAGGCGAGAAGGTCCTGTCGCTCGATCTGGCGGCCGGCGGTCACCTCTCGCACGGGATGAAGGCGAACCTTTCGGGTCGCTGGTTCGAGGCGCACAACTATAACGTCAACCCACAGAACGAGGTGATTGATCTCGACGAACTCCAGAAGGTCGCAGAAGAGGTTCGCCCGAAGCTGCTGATCACTGGCGGTTCCGCGTATCCGCGCGAACTGGACTTCGAGCGCATGTCGACGATTGCGAAGAAGGTCGGTGCCCACTTCCTGGTTGACATGGCCCATATCGCAGGCCTCGTCGCAGGCGGCGTCCATCCGTCGCCGTTCCCGCACGCCGACATCGTGACGTGCACGACGACGAAGACGCTTCGCGGACCCCGCGGTGGTTTGATCCTCACCAACAACGAGGAATGGTACAAGAAGCTGCAGGCAGCCGTTTTCCCGGGCGTTCAAGGGTCGCTGCACAGCAACGTTCTCGCCGCAAAGGCGATCTGCCTTGGGGAAGCGCTGCGCGACGATTTCAAGGACTATGCACGCCAGGTAGTCGCCAACGCGAAGGCGCTTGCAAGCACCCTCGCTGACCGGGGCGTACGGATCGTCTCCGGCGGCACCGACACGCATATCGTCCTTCTGGATCTGTCCAGCAAGGGCCTTCTTGGGAAGCAGGCCGAGACGCTGCTCGCGAGAGCGAACATCACCTCGAACAAGAACCCAATCCCTGGCGACAGCCCACGTCCGCCCGAATGGGTCGGCATGCGCCTTGGTTCGGCGGCAGGGACGACGCGTGGTCTGAAGGAAGAGGAATTCCGCATCCTCGGCAACGTCATCGCTGACCTCATCGACGCCGAGACGCAGGGCAGGGCGGAGGACGCTGTTGAAGGCGCGAAGGCCAAGATCGCAGAATTGACGAGCAAGTTCCCGGTCTACGGGCACTGACATCTAACTAACGCCGTACGCAGATCATGCCGCGCGGACGAATCGAACGCGCGGCATTCCTTTCGTAGACGTAGCTTGCTGGCTCGAGCTCGGATCCAATATGGAGACGCATCCCATGGGAATGGATAGATTCATTCGCGCCGCCGACATCGATGGTAAGCAGTTGGCCACCGAGCTGCTGGAAAGAATCAAAACTGACGTAGAGATCCTGAAGGCAGAGACGGGCGTTGTTCCCGGTCTTGCCGTCGTCCTCGTCGGCGATGATCCGGCAAGCGCCGTCTATGTAGCTTCCAAGCATCGGCAGACGATAGCTGCGGGCATGAAGTCATTCGAGCATCGACTGCAAGCGGGCACCACGCAGAACGACCTGTTGTCGCTCGTTCACCGCTTGAACGTTGATCAGCAAGTGCATGGAATCCTTGTTCAGTTGCCGCTTCCATCTCACTTGGATCCGAACGCGGTTATCCAGGCGATCAACCCCGACAAGGACGTAGACGGTTTTCACGTTTCGAATGCCGGACGGCTGGCGACGGGCAGCCCCGGGCTCGTTCCCTGCACGCCGCTTGGCTGCATGATGCTCATCAAGAATGCGCTGGGCGAACACCTTTCCGGATCGCACGCCGTTATCGTCGGAAAGTCGAACATCGTCGGCAAGCCTATGGCGCAGATGCTGATGAATGCGCACTGCACTGTGACGGTGGTCCATTCGCAGACGAGGAACACCGCCGACCTTTGCCGAACCGCCGACATCCTCGTCGTTGCCGCGGGTCGTCCTGGCCTTGTCCGCGGCGATTGGATCAAGCCCGGCGCTGTCGTCATCGACGTCGGCATCAACCGGATACAGGAAGACGGAAAGACGAAGTTCGTCGGCGACGTCGCCTACGGGGAGGCGGGTCATGCCCGCGCCATCACGCCGGTTCCCGGCGGGGTCGGTCCGATGACGATCGCCTGCCTGCTTTCGAACACGCTGACCGCCTTCCGCCGGCATCAACCCTGGCCGTTGCTGCCTGGAAACGAACAAGGATTTCTGAGATGACAACCACGACGCCCCGTTACGCTCTCCGCGTCGCCTGCCTATCGATCCGTGGGGTTACGGCTGCGATCACGACCTATCTGTCGCAGAACGGCTGCAACATCTCTGACAGCGCCCAGTTCGACGACGCCGACACGGGACGCTACTTCATGCGCATCAGCTTCCAGCCGGACGAGGGGCACACACTCGAACAGCTCCGCCAAGGGTTCAAGCCGATCGCCGACAAGTTCGAGGCCAATGCCGAATTCTTCGACGAGACAGAAAAGAAGAAGGTCATCCTGATGGTGAGCCGCTTCGGCCACTGCTTGAACGATCTCCTCTATCGGTGGCGGATCGGGGCGCTCCCGATCGACATCGTCGGCGTGATATCGAACCACATGGACTACCAGCGGATTGTCGTGAACCATGACATCCCGTTCCATTGCATCAAGGTCACGAAGGAGAATAAGCCGGAAGCCGAGGCGAAGCAGATGCAGATCGTCGACGAGTCGGGGGCAGAACTCATCGTTCTCGCCCGCTACATGCAGGTACTCTCCGACGAGATGTGCCGCAAGATGTCGGGCCGGATCATCAATATCCACCACTCCTTCCTGCCGAGTTTCAAGGGTGCGAATCCATACAAACAGGCGTTCGAGCGCGGCGTGAAGCTAATCGGCGCGACCTCGCACTACGTCACCGCGGATCTGGACGAAGGTCCCATCATCGAGCAGGACATCGTACGGGTCACCCATACGCAGAGCGGCGAGGACTATGTGAGCCTTGGCCGCGATGTCGAAAGCCAGGTGCTCGCCCGCGCGATCCACGCTCACATCCATGGGCGCGTGTTCATCAACGGCAACAAGACGGTGGTGTTTCCAGCGTCTCCCGGTTCCTACGCGTCTGAGCGCATGGGCTGATCGCGGGCGACCGCAACCAAGGCTTCGAGAGGGACCAATGAGGGTCGCGGTTCTGGGTGACGGCATCATCGGCGTGACATCTGCCTACGAGTTCGCAACGGCGGCGCACGAAGTCGTTGTCATCGATCGGCGGCCCGGCTCCAAGAGCGAGCAGGGATCTCCACGATCCTCAAACCAGCGATGTTCGGAGCCGTCGATCTCCACCAGCTCGCCATAGGCTTCGCGCCGCAAGCGCGGCTGATGAATCGTCCGGCGGTACTTGCGCGACAGCCACAGTCCGGCATCAACCATCCAGCCGAGCAACGTCTCGCGCGACACCAGCGTCATGCGACCGGCGATTACCCTCGACAAAACCTCGATCCGCTGCAGATCACGTTCGCTCATCGCTATCAGTCCCATCCGCAATCTCCCACGTCATCAAAACGTGAGGAGAGTGACATTCCAACTTTGCAGGATCAGGACACTTCAACTTTGCGGCTACATACAAAAATCGCATAAGACAGATTATGGAACATGAGAATGCTATTTGATGACAATGGCATACCTTCGTCTTTTACATCGTCCCGCCTGGACGTGCCCTTATAGAGTGGCTCGACGCTGCTATTCCTGCGGTGTTGGGATGACTTTTGATGGCCTCTGGAGTTCCGACGCGGCGGCGGTTGCCGCTGCATCCGTGCCGCTGGAGACATGAACCGTCGGAGTTGCGAACTGGATGCCTTTTTCCGCGAATGTCTTCTTGAGCATGGCGAGTGCCTTTCGGCGAACGGCGAATTGTTCGCCGGGTTTCGCCATGAACTTCAGACGAATCTGCACGCCATAGTCCGCCATTTGCTCAATCCCTTGCATTTTCAAGGGCTCGATGATGTTGGGTCCGAGTTCGGCATCCTCCAGAAGCTCGACGCCGATGCGCTTGATGGTCTTGCGGACTTCCTCGAGATCGCTGTCATAGTTCAGGGTAAGCGTAATGATGTCGATCACCCAGTCGCGGCTGAGGTTTTGCACCGCGCCGAGTTCGCCGAACGGAACGATGGTGACCGGACCGCGGTGATGTCGCAGGCGGATCGATCGCAGCGAGAAGCCTTCGACCGTCCCTTTATATCTCGCCGCCTGAATGTATTCGCCGATGCGAAAGGCATCGTCGAACAGATAAAAGACGCCTGAAATGATGTCCTTGACGAGTGTTTGTGCACCGAAGCCGACGGCTATGCCGACGACACCGGCGCCCGCCAGCAGCGGTCCGATCTGGACGCCAACGGCATCCAGGATCATCAGGAAACCGACAGCTCCGATCGCCAGGAACAACACGTTGCGAAGAATGGGCAGGAGGGTATTCAACCGCTGACGCCGGCGCACCTCGGGGCCGTCCTGATGCCCCGCCTCTGCGCTTCGCGAGGCCACCGCCATCTGGCTGTCGATGAGGGTGCTTGCGAGTTTCCAGATAACGTCGGTCACCAGCAGCACGATCACGATGCGGATTCCTGCGCGGATCAACCGCGTGGTCACCGTTTCGGCTGCGGCGAGGTCACCGAGATTGACGTTCCACGATCGGGCAATCAGGAGCGCGGCAACCACAATGAGGCCGTTACGCAGCGTTTGCATGATGACGACAGACCATCCGACGATGGTGGGATCTTCGACCGCCTGCCCCTCCCCGGATTGTATGATGCGCCGAATGATATCATGCGCCACCGAAACGGTAAGCGGCAGAAGCGTGATGACGAACACCGTCCAGAATGCACCGCGGAGCCCGGACACCCATAGCAGCCACGATAGGATGATGCTCGCGCTGAAGCCGACACAGACCAGCCGGTTCACGGGTGGCCCGTCGGAACGAAAGTGCCGCAGCCAGATCATGACGATCAAAGCGATTGAAACGACACCGAACCATGCCGCAGTAAAGAGATCGACCAGGATGGGCAAAGCCCCGATCGTCCGGATCACCTCGATAATGGCCCAGCCAGCCGCCAGCACTGCGACGATTGCGAGGAGCCAGTAGTACCAGAACCAGGCAAGCGATGTGACAAGCGTTAGCAGCCGCATATGTGGCAGGCGGGCGCCCGGCGCGATGACGACGCGGCCGATAAGAACGCCAAGGCGCAGCATGAGCGCGGCTGATAGCAGGATGAGCGCGATATCGCGGAACACGGCAGGCCATGGAAAGAGGATAAACGCGCCGAGGCTTCCGATCAGGTAACCGACCAGCGCAAGAAGACCCATTGAAAGCCGGGCAACGTGCAGCTTGATCCGCTGCCGCACGGTGTCGGCAGGCGCGGTCAGCACAAAATGGAGAAGCCCTCGCCCGGACCACCAGGCGAGGCGCTGCGCGACGAATCCGCCTGCAACGAAGAGTGCGACCGCCAAGATCAGGCCGACAGGGTCGATATGATTATCTGTTTGGAAGGCGCGGACCGCCGCCTGGATCTGACCCGGGAGGGTCGGGACGGCATTGACGAGTGCGAGTAGCCTCTGGCGCAAATCCTGTAACGAAGTGGCAATCGATGGTGGCGGCGTCTCTTGCGAGACCGCTACAGGCTGCGCCGGTTCCTGATTGCCGGGAACGATCCGATTGACCAGCGCGCGTCCAGCCTCATCGTTCGGCAATTCGATCATAACCCGGATCGGCGCCGAACTGGTCGTTTCGGCCGCCGGGGCGGGGTTTGCGCCGGCGAGCAGAAGCGTTGAAAATACCACCGTCAGGAATGTGGATACTCTGCCGAAGAAATGACGGTCGTCGTTGATGCGCATGTAGCCGTGATCCCCGCGAAGTTGTCGTCGCTTCTGCTTGGTTGAAGGAAGCTTCGGACTTTGTGAAGCGTTGCACCATCAACGTCAATCGACGAACCTGTCCGGCGGATGCAGACCCGACTGCTGCCTCTGAGCAAATCTGCGGTTGCTCATAACCGCACCGACTTGAACCCTGCCCTGATCTCCTGACTGAAGAGTTCCGGCTCCTCCCAGGCCGCGAAGTGGCCGCCCTTGGAGACGCGGTTGTAATAGATGAGCTTCGGATAGGCCTTGGACAGCCAGTGCTTTGGTGGCTTGTAGACCTCTCCGGGGAATATTGTAACGGCGACCGGCACTTTGACGGCGGTGAGCTTGGCGCCGGACATGGCGTTTTCCCAATAGATACGGCCACTCGAGGGGCCGGTGTTCGTCAGCCAGTACAGCGTGATGTTGTCGAGGATGGCATCCTTGCCAAGCGCCTGTTCGGGATCGCCCGGGGTGAACACCCAGTCGGCGATCTTATCGTAGAGCCAGGCGGCGAGGCCGACCGGAGAATCCGCAATGCCGTAGCCGATCGTCTCCGGGCGCGTGCTCATAATCGCGGCGTAGCCGAAGCCGTTGTTGAGAAAGTCCCGCGCCTCATCGAAGACGATCCTCTCATCCGCAGACAGACTATCGGGAGCCAGCCCCCCATTTTTGAGTGCCTGGGCTGCGCCCGATGGGAGCGTCGTGGCCCGCTCGATCCTGTTGACGTGGATTGCGAGCAGCCCATCGGGCGCCTGGCGACCCAAGGCATCGCTGATGATCGCGCCCCAGTCGCCGCCTTGCGCGACGTAGCTGTTATAGTCGAGCCGCTTCATCAGCACGTCCCAGGCAGCCGCTATTCGCTGCGGGTTCCAACCCGTTGCCGGCGGTTTTCCGGAGAAACCGAATCCCGGGATCGACGGTATCACCAGGTGGAAAGCATCATCAGCCGTGCCGCCATGCGCCGTCGGGTCCGTGAGCGGCCCGATGACATCCAGCAGCTCGAATACCGACCCTGGCCAGCCGTGGGTCATGATCAGCGGTAGCGCGTTTTGATGGCGCGAGCGAACATGGATGAAATGGATGTCCAGTCCATCGATATTGGTGAGAAACTGCGGAAGACTGTTCAGCCTGCTCTCCGCGTTCCGCCAGTCGTGGGACGATTGCCAATAGCGCACCAGTTCCTTCAACCTGTCGGGCTGGACGCCCTGCGAACGATTCATGACGGTTTCGCCGTCGGGCCACCGGGTCTCGGCGAGGCGCCGCCTGAGATCTGCCAGCGCCGCCTCAGGGACCTCAACCTTGAACGGTCGGATCTCCTCGGACGCGGCGCCGACGACGTCAGCAGCGTCGGATGTGCGTGGCAGGAGAGCGGCAGACATGCCGGCCGCCGCACCCCCCAACAGCAGTGAGCGTCGTGACATATGCCCGAGCTTCAAGGAGTGGCTATGTTTCAAAGAGGTCAGTGCCATGACACGTGTCCTTTCATGACATCGAGGGTCAACGGACAGATTTTCGACAAGGGAAGCCCCAGGTGACCAATCGGTCGCCACTTCGGACGCCCTGCCCTCGCCGACATCCCTGGCCGAGCGCGCCACACGGTCGGGGATAAATAGCGGCTGACGGGAGTTGAACCTGATCGGTTTGCGCTCCTCGTGCTTGTACTCGATGACTATCAGTTCTTCCTTATATTGTCGCGGACCGGCCGGCACCTTGGAAAAGTGAGAGGCACCCTCTCGGTTAGATGCCAGCCTTGGGCAGCCGCGGTGCAGCGCTACCGCCATCGAGAGGGTACCTCTCACTTTCTCCGGCTACTGCGCTCCGACGCCGTGCTCAATTATGTCAGGAGACAACCGGCTTTGAGCTTTGGCTGAGCGCCATTCAGGAAAGGACATCCTATGTCTAAGGGCAAAATCGTAAAAACGGCTGCATCGGTCGCAGCAACTCCTTCTTCCTATACGTCTGAAATCGTCGCTTCCGGAGACGCCGCGCACGACGCTGTCGACTTCATCGAGATCGACGAGATCCTGACGCTGAGAAGGATGATTGTCCGAGCCCCGGCGCCAAAAGGCACCGTGCTTTTCCTGCATGGATTTCCGGAAACGCTGACGGTTTGGAAGGGAATCGCGACCGCGCTTGCGCGCGACTACGACGTCCATGCCTTCGATTGGCCGGGCTATGGGCAGTCGTCGCGCCCGGTTTCTGAACGCTTTTCCTATGCACCGAAGGCCTACGCCCAGGTACTGAGAGCCTATATCGAGCGGGCAGGCATCGACCGATCGAAGCTCGTGATCTATGCGACTGATATCGCCGCCCTCCCCGTCCTGCTGCTCGCTCTCGATGAACCGACGATCGCCAGACGGATCATCGTCGGTGACTTCGCGCCGTTCGACCGGCCGCACTACATGTGGGAGAACCTGCAGAACCTCAAAGCCGAGCCGACCGCCTCCCCGACCCGCGCCTACATGAACAAGACGAGCGACGAGATCCTTCAGAACGTGCACAGGCGCGGCCTCTCTCCTACCGCGCAATTCGATCTACCGACAGACGTGCAGCAAGACATGGCCCGCTCCTGGCGCCTCGATGGCGTCACGTCGGCGGATGCTTTCGCCCACTACTACGCGAATTTCACCCGCGACCAGAACTTCCTCGAGGCAAACCTCCACCGCCTGAAGACGCCCGTGAAGGTGATCTGGGGCGAGAAGGACCTCTACATCAGAAGCGAGATGGGCATCGAGTTCGCCGGCAAGATCGGTGCAAAAGTCGATATCCTCTTGGGTGTCGGGCACTTTCCGCACCTTCAGAACCCGAAACAAACGATTGAAGAGATCCGTACATCATTCGGATAATGCTATATTTTGTTGCGCCCGCAACCGCGGCACCGCCCAATCGACGAAAGCCCGTACCTTCAAGGCGAGAAGCCCCTGGCGCGCGTAGACGATATGAATGGGCTGCGGTGCGCCGTCGAAATCGCGCAAGATGGGAACGAGCGCGCCGGACGCCAGTTCGTCAGAAACCTGATAGTCGAACAGCCGCGCGATCCCCGCCCCGCCGACAGCCGCCGCAACACAGTTCGCTGCGGTATTCACTTCCAGCCGGTTGCGGGGCGCCGCCTCCATAGGCGTGCCGTCGACGTCGAACGTCCAGAAGAACGTTCTCTTGTTAAAGATGATTCCGTCGCGATCGATGAGATCGCCGGGACGCTCCGGCATGCCGTGCCGCTCGAGATAGGCGGGGCTCGCACAGGTCAGCAGCCGGAACTCCCCAACCTTGACGGCATGGAGCGCGCTGTCGGCGAGGTCCCCGAGACGGATCGCGATATCCACCTGCTCGGAGACGAGATCGACCGTGCGGTCGAGCGACAGAAGGTTCAGCGACACTTCCGGGTATTTTTCCATGAAGCTCAGCGCGACAGGAAGAACGTACCGGTTCCCGTATTCGACCGGCATCGTGATCGTGAGCACACCACGGGGTGTCTGGTATTCCCCGGAAGCCCTTCGTTCGGCCTCCTCGAGATCCGCCATGATCTTTCTGGCAGCATCGACATAGTCGCGTCCGGCATCGGTGAGCTGAAGATTGCGGCTGGTGCGGACGATGAGGTTCGCCCCGAGATGTCGCTCAAGTTCGGCCACCTTCCGGCTGACGCTCGGCAGTGGCGCGCTCAGCTTCCTGCTGCCGGCGGAGATGCTCCCGGCATCGACGACCGCCAGCAATATGCGCATCGCTTCAAGACGATCCATCGGCCACCGCCCGTGAGATACCGCTTCTGTTTCGTGTCTTCGAGAGTCCGATGTTCGCAACGTACTTAACCGCACGTCGCTCAGACTATCACCTTGCGCCGGGCCGCGGACAATCGATTCCTAGTCGAGCAGCTTGCGTATCGCCATGATCCCCTTTGCAGCATCCGACCAGGACTGGCGCCAGATCAGAACGCCGACGCTGAGGATGGTCGCAACAATGAACGGGATTGGCCCGATGAACCAGAAGGCGGCCGCGACGGTGAAGTAGTAGGATCGGACGCCGACGCTGAACGAACGAAGCGCAGGGTTCAACACCAGGGTGAGCGCGTTCGTCCAGCCGGCGATGTCCCTGTCTTCATCACGGGAGGGGCTCGCCCCGATCGCCGCCAGGCAGTAGTTGATCTGCCGCACCGCCCATATGAAATCGGATAGGCCGCGCAGCAGCGTCGCCATGATCAGGAGGACCTTGCACTGGAAAAACCAGGCAGGGTCCTGAGCCGCAAACATCGCGATCAGGCCACCCGATCCATAATTCGGCTCCATGAACAGCGCGCCGCTCAGCCCGACGATGACGATGAGATTGGCGGAGCCGAAGAAGGATGCCGAATTGATCGTGTGCCCGAGGATCGCGGCGTCGCCGATAAAATTATTGTCTCGCGTCAGGACCTCCCGCATCCAGGCCGCGCGAACGCGCACCATGTCGACGGAAAGACTGTCGTTCCTTCTCGGCCACCCTGCTGCCATCAAAGGCTCGACCGCCACCCAGACGAGAAGGAAGAAAACGATCGCCACAACGTTCAGAAAATCCATGGTGCCCCCGAACTGAAACTGGATTTTCCTGAACAGTACTTCGAGCTAACGGCAGCTCCAAGCGTCTGTCGCCGCCCTGCCCTTCAGATCGACACGCCTATATAAGGGCGTTGCATGGATCGCGGACCGCCGCAAGGTAACGGGACATCGTCGCAGCCCGAAGCCGGATGTGCTCGCTCGCCTGCTGCGGCGTCACGGCCAGGAAACCGACATGGTCGCGTGGGCGCAGCTGAACGAAGGCGTCCAGATCTGAATCCACCACCGTTGCGATCTTGGGATAGCCTCCGGTCGTCTGGTGGTCGGCCAGCAGAATGGTGGCGACGCCGTCTCCAGCCACCTGCACCGAGCCCCGCACGATCGCTTCCGATGGCATGTCCAGCGCGACGCTTGGCGCAAGCGACGGACCTTGGAGGCGCACTCCCATGCGGTCATAGGCGTCGCTCAGGCGGAAAGCTGACGACAGGAAATTCGACAAGGTTTCCTTCGAGAAGAACCGATCCTGCGGACCGACCACCACACGCAGCTCGGATCGCGGTCTTGCTATGACCGGACATGTGATCGGACCATGTCGATCATCGCGCACGTCCGGATCGGCTATAGTGAGCGTCTGCCCGGTTGCAAGGCGCCCGCCGCCGAGGCCGGAGAGGCTGTGAGTCGACATGCTGCCCAGCCAGGTCTTTGCCTCGATGTGACCGGCGAAGGCCAGATAGGTCCAGCTTCCCCAGTGTCCCGGGCGGATCGCCAGCCGCTCCCCGGCCCTCAGCGTGGCGACCATCCATGCGCCACGCTTGTCGCCGGCATGCTCTACGATGAAGCCTCCTCCCGCGACAGCAAACGTAACTTCCCCCGATAGGCAGTCGAGAACCAGGCCGCCCATGGAGACTTCGATTGCCGGCTGACTAGTAGGATTGCCGACGGCGGCGTTGGCGGCTGCAAACGAGGTCCTGTCCATCGGACCGGAGGCCGGAACGCCGTACCGCATCAATCCGTGACGTCCTCCGTCCTGGACCGCGACGTGAGGACCCGCGAAGTTGATTGCAAGGACGGCTTCGCTCATGCGAGGCGCCTCGCGTCGAATTCGGCCCTCGATATGCGGCGGAAACGTACCGCGTCGCCGACGTCGAAAAGGAACGGACGATCGTTGGACGCGGCGTCGAGGATCTTCGTCGGCGAGCGGCCGATGACCCACCAACCGGTCGGCATGGTAAGCGTGCTCACCAGGCACTGCGGACCGGCGATCAGCACGCTTCCGGCGGCGATGCCGCGAATAGGCGCCGGCTTCCTCGGCTGCTGAATGGCTTTGGGCACGCCTGCAAGGTAAGCGTAGCCGGGAGCGAAGCCGTACATGAAGACGCTGTAGTCGCCGGAGAGATGGGCGGATATAACGTCTTCCGGCGATAATCCGCTTGCCTCGGCGACGGCGGCAAGGTCGGGCGCAAGATCAGGATCGTAGCAGACTTCGACTTCGCGCATTGCTCCAATCGTCTCTGGAACCTCAGCTCCCAGACGCTCAGCAATGGCCGCCTCCGTCGTGCGATGATCGGCCACGAGCGGATCGAAGCATACGAGAATGCTGGCATAGGCCGGAACGGCTTCGACGAATCCTTGAAAGGGTGCCGTCTTCAAGGCGGCATCCAGCTTGACGACCTGATCGTGGATCCGTTTGTCGATGGTCGTGCCGAATTCGACGAGCACCGCGTGCCCGCCCACCGGGCGGTAGTTCGGAACGCTGCCGGACGATGCGGACGGGTCCTGTGACAAATCAGTCGGCGCCTTCGATCAGAAGGAAGTCCGCATCCGCAGCCCCTGCTCGAGGCGCCGTGGCTTCCAGATCGGCGACGGTAACCTGGGCGATAAGATAGCCTTTGGCCATCACCTGTTTTCCTGTGTCGGTTGGAGGAATGGTGCCACCTCGATGCCTGCCTTTTGCAGCTCCTGGCGCACGTGGACGGCCATGGCGAGCGCTCCCGGGCTGTCCCCATGAACGCAGATCGAGTGCGCATAGAGAGGGATCGGAACGCCGTCGACCGTCGGCATGAGGCCGCTGGACAGGTACCCGATCAATCTCGATGCCGCCTGTGCTGGATCATGGATCATCGCTCCCGGCAAGTTGCGCGGAACGAGCCGACCCGTGGAGAGGTAGCCGCGGTCGGCAAAAATCTCGCTGAAGACGGTCATCCCGGCATCGCGGGCCGCATGCTCCAGCTCTGTCCCGGAGATCGCCAGTATGGCAAGTTCCGGCGAGACCGCTCGGCTTGCGCGGATGATGGCGTCGGCGACCGGCCGTTCGTCGGCCGCCCAATTGGCGAGTGCGCCGTGCGGTTTGACGTAACGGACGCGGGCGCCCGCCAGAGCTGCAGCGCCCATCAGCGCGCCGGTCTGCGTCGCCACAAGCTGCTCCACCTCCCGGATGCTCAAGGGGATCAGGCGTCGTCCGAAACCCTCGCGATCCGCGAAACCCGGATGGGCTCCCGCGACGACACCCCGCTCAGCTGCCAAGGCAAGCGTCTCCACCATGGTCGCCGGATCTCCGGCGTGCCCGCCACATGCGATGTTCGCACTGGTGACGACGTCAAGGATCGCCTTGTCGTCGCCCATGCGCCAAGGTCCAAACGCCTCCCCCAGATCAGAATTGAGATCGATCTTCGTCATGATTTCCGTCAACCCTTCGCGCCGGTCTTGTCGGCTTCGTCGCATTCTGGAACGTCGAAGCCGAGGTGAAGCACACCTTCGCCGTACGCGTCAAGAAAACGATGCTGCCGGCTGCGCGCGGCGAGCTTGTGTGGCGATCTCGGGCTGCCTTTCGCGTGAGGCTTCGGTGGCAAACTTGCCATTCGTTCGGCACAGATCGAACCCATCAAGCATGCATTCCTGCCAAGCGAGGAATCCTCAAATCGATTCCGATTTGAGGAAATATGCAGTAAGATAAACAGCGAAATGGTTGAGCACGTCGTATCCTCTCAAGAGCCAGGGTGACGTGATCGACCGGCAGCGCTGGCGCGCAGTGGGGATGTGGAATGAACCCTGTCAGCAGCATTGGAACGTCCGAATTCTCCGTTGCCGAAGAGCCTGGCATTTTTACCTGGGATTTGGCGACCGACACGGTTTATGCGGATTCGGCGCTGGCAAAGCTCTTTGGGCTTGACCCGGAGCAGACCATCGCGGGGCTGCCGATTATAAAATACCTCGACCGGATTCACCCGGACGACAAGCCATCTGTGGCCAAGGCGATTTCAGACTCGGTGATCACAGGAGATCCGTATCGCCATGACTATCGGGTATTTGATCGAAGCGGGCAAATAGTAAACGTGGCTGCCTTCGGCCGGTGCTTCAAGAATGAAGCTGGAAACCCGTCGCAATATGCGGGCATCGTATTTCCGACGAATGATCACGTCCACCAGGACGAATTGTCTGCTCACTGCAGTGCGGCACTGAAAATTGCGCGGTCATCCGGCCTGCAAACGACGGCCGATGCGCTTGAAGCGATTCTCAAAGAGCTTGCCAACCCGATGCCGCCAGACACCGTGCAGGTTCATTGATTTCATACCAACTGCTGGTTGCCGCATCAGGCATTGGGTGATAGCGATGGGTTTGCGAGCCTTGGATATTTGTCACCCGCAGAGGACGCTCTTCTCTGGAAGCGATCGACGTTGCGGCCATCGGCAACACGCCGCGCGCACCGCAGTTAGTGGCAAAGGACAGTGGGCATTTCGAGGCGGGTCAACAGCGACCGTGTGACCCCTCCCAAGATAAATTCGCGCAGCCTCGAATGACCGAACGCGCCGGCGACGAGCAAATCTGCCTTGCGTTCCAGGGCTGCGCCTTGAATGACGCTGGCCGGTGAGTCGCCCTTCGCTTGCACGGCTGCGACATCGACGGCAAGACCAGCCTTCCGAAGCACAGCCGCAAGGTGATCTCGGCTACGCTCGTCAATCTGCTTATCATCGGTGATGGAAATCAGGACGACGCGCGAAACTTGATCCAGCAAGAACCTGGAACCCGCCAGTGTCCGCGCGACAGTGGCTCCTCCATCCCAGGCGACGGCAATAGCATCGATCCGGCCGCTGAAATTATCCGGGGGAAAAAGCAGGAGCGGTCGACCGCTTTCAAACAGCACGCTCTCGATCAACGGCCTCATCAGTTCAGATGCTTCTAAAATGGAAAGATCATATGTGCGCGACAGCTCGGCAAGAGTTTGTACGACAAACGGCTGCCTCACATCGAATGGCTGGATCTCGAGTTCGACCTCGGCTTCATTCGCATAATCACGGAGCGTCTGCCCGAGAACGGTTCCATTGTCTCTACTCAAGCGCTCCGCCTCCGCGCGCATTTTGTCTATGTCAAGGAGTGATGGAAATCGCGGTTGAACGGGTTCGATCCTGACCAGCGGTATACTCGCCGTCAAACCGGCCTTTTGGTGAAGGGAAACATCGACAGCATTCTGAAGGAGCGAGAAGGAGCTTGCGTCTGGATAGGTGGCCAGCGGTAAATGGAATTGCGCTTTCATGGCTGAAGTCCTCCGAATGGTTGGAGGTATCATAGCGTAAAGGTGTCTCCGGCGCTTGACGAAGATCAAGGTCGTTCCACCGCGAAAGCGCGAGCGTGATACTGAACGTCCTCATGAGGAAGGAAGCGGAATTCGTTGGGCGAAGCGGCAAAGATCTATGCTAAGCGATGAAGTGCGATGCGCGATTGAATATCAGCACTTCGCGGAGCAAACGTGTCCGGACGCCGCTGAGCAGCAGCTTGCGGATGAACAGTTATGGCATATACGGCGCAGCTGCCTTCGATGAATCGGCCGGCTTGCCTGGACCCAACGGATGATGACATCATTGGTGACGACAGAAGCATTCCAGCGCCTCAGTCTGGCACTTGCAATCGGCATTCTTGTCGGCATTGAGCGCGGCTGGCAGGATCGTGAGGTTGCTCCAGGCAAGAGAGTAGCCGGTATCCGCACCTATGGACTGTCAAGCTTCCTCGGCGGCTTCTGCGGTTTCCTGCAGCCTGTGACAGGGCCAATTCTGCCGACAGCTATCTTTATATTCTTTTGCATCACGGTTCTCCTCTTCAGTTGCATGCAGGCGGCGCGAGAGGAGGATTACAGCGCCACCGGCACCATTGCGGCCCTGGCGGTCTTTGCGCTGGGCTTTGGCGCGGTCGTGGCGGATATGACGATAACGGCCGCAAGCGCTGTGGCGATAACCGCCCTTCTTGCAGCGCGGGAGCCGCTGCATGGATTTCTTCGCCGATTGACCTGGCTGGAGCTCAGGGCCGCTTTGATCCTGCTGACGATGACGATCGTCATCCTCCCTATCCTTCCCAATAAGGCGATTGATCCTTGGCAGGCAATCAATCCTTTCGAACTTTGGATGCTGACGATCCTGGTGGGAGCCGTTTCCTTTGCCGGCTATATCCTGATCAAGCTGAGCGGCGCCCGCGCCGGAATATTGCTGACCGGAGCCAGCGGCGGCATCGTCTCCTCCACGGCCCTGACGCTTTCCTTCGCCCGTCAGTCGAAGCAGATGCCGGTCCTCTCGCCACTCCTCTCTGCGGGTGCAATGCTTGCGGGAGCCGTTTCTCTCGCCCGCGTACTTTTGATTTGCGGTGCCATTGCACCAGTCGTTTTCACGGAGCTTGCTCTATCTCTCGCTCCGGCTGCTGCCATCCTCGCCATAGCAGGCGGCTTCGCCGCGTTGCTGCAACGCCCGGATGACAGCAGCGACTTTTCACCCCGAAACCCCCTCGAGGTGATGGTTGTGCTTCGTTTCGCACTCCTTCTCGCCGTCGTGACAGTCCTTACACGAATGACCTTGATCGTCTTTGGAACTCAGTCACTGATGGCCCTTGCATTCGTCACAGGACTGGGCGATCTCGATGCGATAACACTTGCCGTTGCGAAATTGTCATCCATCCAGGTACCCGCGGATGCGGCCGCTCGCGCCATAGCGGTCGCGGCCTTCGCCAATCTGCTGGCGAAAGCCGTTCTTGCAGCAAGTATGGGGAGCATCGCTTATGCGGTTCGTTTCGCGATCGCAGGCGGTGTCGCGACCTTGGCGGGAATTGCCGGCACGCTGCTGGTATGAGCTTGCCCGACGCAGAGCATCTTGTCGGGATTGGCCTCATGCGGCCCCTCGCCGGCCGCCAACTCAATCCGCTCAGTCAGCGCTTTGTCGACATCGCCATGGAATTGACGTCGCCAACGCATAGGCTGGAGTCGGAGCCTCCCGCACACAGCGGTTAGATCGATCGTGCGCGCATGCGGCTTCGGACGTCAAGGCCGTTCTCACCGCCGCCTCGCCTGTGACAGATGAGCGACAGATCCGGCAAGCATGAGGTCGAACGGAAGGCGTCGAACCAGTCTGGTTGCGACGAAGGCCGCGCACATCGCCGCAGCAAGCTTTGCCCAAGGATAGTCGCCGAGTTGGACATGGGCGTTTGCATCGACCGAAGTGGCCTTGGATTTCAACGCCGCTTCCGCGTCCTCGCGCAACATGCCGAGCCGGGCGCTGAGCAACCTGACTTCATGCCGCAGGACGTTCAGATCATGGTCGGCCTTTTCCCGCGCGGTCTCTGCGGCGGCATCGGCAAAAGGCGGTTCGCCTTCGGCGACCAGTTCATCGGGATCGAGCGGAAGGACGCCGTCCCGGTTGATGGATGATTGCATGGACATGTCCTCCAACGAAGAGCAAGAGAAATAAGGCCCGGCATTGCGGCCGGGTCAGGGTTTACATCAGTGATCGCGCCGGAAGCTCTGGCTCTGTTGGCCTCCACCTTGCGACTGGCTCTGCGATTGGCGATCGGCGTCGCTCGATGGCGAGCCGGCGCCGGTGAAGCTATAGGCCCGCACTTTGGCGCTTCCATGCGTGGTGTCGCGGGTTACGACCGGGCGCGCGTCGTCGGAAGTCGCAGGCGAATCCCGGCCTTCGAATGCGCTCTCGGACACGGCAAGGTCTTCCGAGGCTTTGCCGCCCTGAGGCGATCCGGCAAAGCCGGTGTTTGACGCGCCTTCAAATGCGCCTTCCGAGGACCACAGATCCGCCCGCTCGTCCATGTCGATGCTGCCCTCGTGTTCCAGGATATCGTGGACGGCCTCATAGAGCGCGTCATCGATGTCATTGACCTGAACAAGGAAGCCGCCTCGCCGCAGTCCTTCCGCGTAGACCGCACGATCCTCGTCGGGGAACAAGAAGTCTGCCAGCGCGTCGAAAAAGCCGCTGCGGTCGTCGCTCATCACGCCGGCATTTTTTCCATCCGCTTCATATCCCGGCATTAGCCTTATTCTCGCAACCGGCACGCCGGCATCCTCCAGACGGGTGATGGCGGATTCAGCTTCCGATCGGCTGTCGAAAAGTGCGGTGAGGCTGCTGCCGCCCGTCGGGCCTGAGAAGGCCGGATTGGTATCGTTGTAAATGTTGCTCACGGGATTCTCCTCTCGATGCATGGAGCCAGCCGTCGACCCGACGTCTGAATCCCTGACCGGAAAACCGGCGGACAAGAGGAATGTTCCAAGCGAATGCGAGCGATAAGCGCGGACATCAGCTGCAACGCCGGCCCGGGCCGTCGATGGCCGGTGCATATCGAATGGAGGAACGGTTTGACGTCAAGGATCGTTGTCCGGCGGCACCGCTGGCGGTTGACGTCAAACCGTCGAGACGCTAGCACGGCTCTTGACGCATTGGGGATATTTCATATGGACATCTTTACGGCAGCCGGTCTGACGGCTCTGCTGCAGGTCATTGCTATCGACCTCGTTCTCGCTGGCGACAACGCCGTGGTTATCGGTCTTGCCGCTGCCGGCCTCGAGGCGACGCAACGCCGCAAGGCGATCATCGTCGGCATTGCCGCCGCGACCATCCTGCGTATTCTCTTTGCCAGCGTCGCGGTCTATCTGCTGGCGATCGTCGGCCTGCTGCTGGCAGGCGGACTTCTGCTCCTGTGGGTCTGCTGGAAGATGTGGCGCGAACTTCGCGCCGGCCATGGCGAAAACCACGACGCGGCGGGCGCCGAAAGCGCGCCGAAAAAGACCTTCTTCCAGGCGGCCACCCAGATCGTCATCGCCGACGTCTCCATGTCGCTCGACAACGTACTCGCCGTTGCCGGTGCCGCGCGCGAACATCCGAGCGTGCTGATCATCGGTCTTGCTCTGTCGATCGCGCTGATGGGCATCGCTGCCAACCTGATCGCCCGGTTGCTCAACAACCATCGCTGGATCGCCTATGTCGGCCTGCTGATCATCCTCTACGTCTCGCTCGACATGATCCATCGCGGCGGCGTCGAAGTGCTGCCGTATGTGCAAGCGAGCGGGTTCAAGCTTTAGGATCTGTGGACAGTTATCTGAGCCATAGGATTTAGAGCCTGACCTCGGTCTCGAAGCTCATCTGGTCATACGCCGGCACCACATGGTCCGGCGTCTCAGCCATCACCACGTCGTAGTCTAGCGGCGTGTGCATATGGGTGAGGATCGCCTGCTTCGGCTTCAGCCGGCCGATCCAGTCGAGCGACTGTTCCAGCGACAGATGGCTCGGATGATAGGCATATTGAAGTGCGTCGATGATCAGCACGTCGAGATTCTGCAGCTTGTCGACGGTCTGCGGCGGGAAATCGCTGATATCGCTGCAATAAGCCACATCGCCGATCCGGAAGCCGAGCGAGTGAATATCACCGTGCTGCTGGAGATGCGGATAGAAGGCGATCGTGCCTCCCGGACCGCGGATTTCGACGGGGTCGTCGAGATTTTCGATGACAACAGGCAGCACGATCGGCGGATAATTGCTGCCCGGCGGCGTTTCCAGGCAATAGCCGAAGGCGTCCCGCAGCCGGTCCATGGTAAATTGGTCGGCGAAGATCGGCACCCGGCGGCGGGTATTGTGAAAATAACCGCGCAGATCGTCGATGCCATGGATATGATCCGCATGCGGATGGCTGTAGAGCACGGCATCGACATGGTCGGCCCCTGCCCTGATCATCTGTTCGCGAAAATCCGGCCCGGTGTCGATGACGACGGTGGTGACGCCGCCATCCCCCGCAAATTGCTGCACCATGAAGGCGGCGCGCGTGCGCCGGTTCTTCGGATTGTCGGGATTGCAGGCGCCCCAGTCGCCGGTAATGCGCGGCACGCCGGGTGACGACGAACAGCCGAGAATGGTGAAGCGCCGTCGGTAGAGCACGCCGCTAGACCCTCGGCATCTTCGAGAACAGCCGGAAGGCATTCTCTGTCGTGATCCGTGCGACCTCAGCATAGGAAAGGCCGATCGTCTCGGCGAGCACCTCGGCGGTGTTGACGACATAGGACGGTTCATTGCGCTTGCCGCGCCAGCGCTTCGGCGCCAGATACGGCGCGTCCGTTTCCACCAGCAGCCGATCCTGCGGGATCGTCTTGGCGATCTCGCGCAGCTCTTCCGACTTCGGAAAGGTCAGGATTCCCGAAAAGGAGACATAGCCGCCGAGCGCGACGCCGGT